>NZ_JBEEWH010000059.1:0-562 GCF_040140305.1 Proteus sp. fly-1008 | reverse complement strand
ACTAAAGCCGACAACTGGGCCATGCGTGCTTTATTTGCTATTGCTAACGGTGGTATCGATATCGAAGGCATTAACCCTAATATGGGTATGCTGGGAATGGCTCAGGTGGCAATTAAGGCGCTATCTGGCATTAAGCCTGATGTTGGTATTCCTTTACTTGATGAGTTGTTAGAGTGCGTCCAAGTGCTTCCTAGTAGCGGTAATGCACGAGCGTTGATTATCGACTCAGATATTAAAGATTTAAGTACGATGTTCACACTCCGCAAAGAAGTGTTAGCCATCCATATTGATTTTTTAACTCAAGGCGGTGGGTCAGACTTGAAAAGCTAAAAGCTGGTCTACCGCTAAAGGATGGCGTACTCGCTGAAACCGCTAATGTGTCTAGTGTAGTATCTCAGGTTATTACATCTGGTCACGCCACACTGCATGAACTATCGACAGTATACAGTCTTGAGGACTGCATGAATTTGATAGAGATACATCAAGTCAGCGAGTACAACAAGCAATTAATGAAAGAACTCAGTGAGTCTGAGTAAGTGCCACAAATGTGGCTTTTTTATTG
>NZ_JBEEWH010000058.1:0-562 GCF_040140305.1 Proteus sp. fly-1008 | reverse complement strand
CAATAAAAAAGCCACATTTGTGGCACTTACTCAGACTCACTGAGTTCTTTCATTAATTGCTTGTTGTACTCGCTGACCTGATGTATCTCTATCAAATTCATGCAGTCCTCAAGACTGTATACCGTTGATAGTTCATGCAGTGTGGCGTGACCAGATGTAATAACCTGAGATACCACACTAGACACATTAGCGGTTTCAGCGAGTACGCCATCCTTTAGCGGTAGACCAGCCTTTAGCCTTTCAAGTCTGACCCACCGCCTTGAGTTAAAAAATCAATATGGATGGCTAACACTTCTTTGCGGAGTTTGAACATCGTACTTAAATCTTTAATATCTGAGTCGATAATCAACGCTCGCGCATTACCGCTACTAGGAAGAACTTGGACGCACTCTAACAACTCGTCAAGTAACGGAATACCAACATCAGGCTTAATGCCAGATAACGCCTTAATCGCCACCTGAGCCATTCCCAGCATACCCATGTTCGGGTTAATGCCTTCGATATCGATACCACCGTTAGCAATAGCAAATAAAGCACGCATGGCCCAGTTGTCGGCTTTAGT
>NZ_JBEEWH010000057.1:0-588 GCF_040140305.1 Proteus sp. fly-1008 | reverse complement strand
GTTATCACAGTGCCATTCCAGCGATTTTCCCACAGTTCGCACTTTTCTAATATGACTCTAGAAAAATTAGCGTAACTAAGATTTGTCTTGGTTATATAAGCACTACAAAACCATGACCTTGGAGTTATCATATTCATAAAATTTGCCCCTCGAAAATCAGCTCCTTGAGCTAAACACTCACTAATTTCAAGACCTAAGGCGCTAATGTTTTTAAAATTACTCATTGATAAATCGCAGCTTTTAAAGCTAACGTAATTTAGTTCGGCTCTATTAAAATCACACCCTTCCAAGCTATTCCTGTCGTAAAAACTACAATCAACAAATTCAGTATCAGTTAAATCAACCCCTGAAAAATCACAATTTGAAAAGGCAATATTTTTAACTCTATTCCCCGTAAATTGATCTCGTGAAAACTTTTCATTGATAAAGTGCTTTTCCATACATGCTACACCTGGTTATTTATACAGTGCAATCATTGTACATTAATTTGAACAACCTTAAACTCTAGCTGAAATTGAATCATACAATCCCTTTTATGTTAAACGGGCGAGTTAGTTAGCAAAAACCACCCGTTCACCCCCATTAAAG
>NZ_JBEEWH010000056.1:0-606 GCF_040140305.1 Proteus sp. fly-1008 | reverse complement strand
TGAGATTTTGAGAGACTCATCAATATACCTCGGTGATATATTGATTTGTTTTCAATTTTTCAGCTTGTTCCAGATTGTTAAAGAGCAAAATAATTCGCAGTATACTATTGCTAATATACTCTGAATTATTATTTTATATTCAAGAGATTATGGTGGAGCTAAGCGGGATCGAACCGCTGACCTCCTGCGTGCAAGGCAGGCGCTCTCCCAGCTGAGCTATAGCCCCATAATGCATTCTTAATACCGTTTTTGTTACTCAGGTTTCTTTCTTATCGGATAACTTCCTTTAATTAAGAATTGAGCCAATCGTAGTGAGACAAGGCGTGGAAACACGAAGTTTACTCTAAGTAAACGAGTGATTTCACAACGCAGTATTCAATACGATTTGGTAGGCCTGAGTGGACTTGAACCACCGACCTCACCCTTATCAGGGGTGCGCTCTAACCACCTGAGCTACAAGCCTATACCGGTATTTCTGCTCGTTCTTCATCAGACAATCTGTGTGAGCACTGCACATAACACGTATCTCTTAGGTAAGGAGGTGATCCAACCGCAGGTTCCCCTACGGTTACCTTGTTACGACTTCACCCCAGTCATGAATCACAA
>NZ_JBEEWH010000055.1:0-639 GCF_040140305.1 Proteus sp. fly-1008 | reverse complement strand
ACATCTTCGGGTTGTGAGGTTAAGCGAATAAGCGTACACGGTGGATGCCTAGGCAATCAGAGGCGATGAAGGACGTGCTAATCTGCGATAAGCGTCGGTAAGGTGATATGAACCGTTATACCCGACGATTTCCGAATGGGGAAACCCAATATCCAATGGATATTATCATGACGTGAATACATAGTGTCATGAAGCGAACCGGGAGAACTGAAACATCTCAGTACCCCGAGGAAAAGAAATCAACCGAGATTCCCCTAGTAGCGGCGAGCGAACGGGGAACAGCCCAGAGTCTTAATCAATAGCAGCATCAGGAGAACGGTCTGGAAAGTCCGGCAGTAAAGGGTGATAGCCCCGTATCTGAAGATGCTGTTATTGTGAACTCGACGAGTAGGGCGGGACACGTGTTATCCTGTCTGAATATGGGGGGACCATCCTCCAAGGCTAAATACTCCTGATTGACCGATAGTGAACCAGTACCGTGAGGGAAAGGCGAAAAGAACCCCGGCGAGGGGAGTGAAAAAGAACCTGAAACCGTGTACGTACAAGCAGTAGGAGCCTCTTTATGGGGTGACTGCGTACCTTTTGTATAATGGGTCAGCGACTTATATTCTGTAGCAAGGTTAACCGTATAGGGGAGCC
>NZ_JBEEWH010000054.1:0-656 GCF_040140305.1 Proteus sp. fly-1008 | reverse complement strand
ATATACTGTTTCTGGTTTTAATAGTGAAATGGTTTTGTTAGAAAAAGAAGATAATAGTTCATTATATAGTGCAGAAATCCCTTATAGAGGAGGTGGAAAATGTGATTGGCAATTAAGTAATATCACATTAAGGATGACATTGAAGATTAATGATCACTTTTCAAAAGATATTACTGATGTAGTAGGAACTGGAGTTATTATTATTTTCGATAATAATCAGCCTCAACGAGTAGGAAAAAAACCAATTAATAAAAAAGATGATTTTTATATTATCGCTGATTATTTTCCTTGGATTGATATACCTTTTAAAAATGATAAAAATATTAGTCTATGGTTATATGGAGAAGAACTTTATCTTTATTATAAATCTCGTGATGCTCAGCAAATTACTTGGAAACCAATCATTCACCCCAATATTGTGGTTTATTCTGAATATCCAGAAGAGCGTAAAACTGAAGGTGTAAGTACAATATATTCTTACCCAGATGGTACAAAGAGTTCAAATAGAGATGGAAAACCAGACTATAAAAAATTACTTTCCTTAATTAAGTAATAATTTTCATTTTAAAATATATGGTAAAAATGCGTAGCACAATTCAAGGACGAAAGATCATTTTAAAAAATGATACGACCAATACAAAAGGAACCGTATTAAG
>NZ_JBEEWH010000053.1:0-716 GCF_040140305.1 Proteus sp. fly-1008 | reverse complement strand
TCGCTGATAACGTGATATCACTCCAGTATGAAAACAAAAGCCGTGTTGTAAATGCGCCTATCGAAAGAGGCACATTTGCCAGTTACAACAAAATAAGTGATCCGTGGAAAGCAACTGTACAAATGAGCAAAGGTAGCGGTGGTGCTTTAGAGCGTGGTGCTTTTTTGGCTCAACTTGAAATTCTATCTAAAAGCACATTGCGATTTATCGTTATCACGCCTGAGTTTGTCTACAAGTTTGCAAATATCGTCGGGTATGACCTAGCGCGTGAGGCTAAAGACGGGGCGACACTTATTAAAGTAAACGTACATCTTGAAGAAATTCGAGAGGTCACAGTTAGCTATGCAGAGGAAGAAGTCACCAAACCAGATGATTCAAAGGTGAAAGATACTGGAGATCAGACTCAAAAGGTGGAGTCTCAGGGAATATTCGCTTGGGATGATGAGATAAATGAAATACAAAACCTTTTGAATATAGGTCAAAAATCAATAGATTCACTGGGAAAATTTCTCAAGTTTGCGCAAGGACAAATATCTGGAGGGTAAATGCTATTTGAAATAAAACTATCGCCCACGCCAAACCAATCAACCTCATTCACTATCAATAACACACTTTACGAACTCACGTTAGAAACCAGAATTGAAAACCTATTTGCCACAGTAAAACGAGATGGTGAATATCTGGTGTGTAATCGCATTTGTCGAAACCTTACTTAC
>NZ_JBEEWH010000052.1:0-761 GCF_040140305.1 Proteus sp. fly-1008 | reverse complement strand
TCAATAACGCCAGACTCTCTCAAATCAGCATTAACGGGGCGCTTATTGGTTCGTTGCTCTAAGTTACGGTTTAATTGTGCAAGTGCGACTACGGGGCATTTAAGCTCTTTTGCGAGATTCTTTAACCCTGTTGCAATCTCACCAACTGACTGATTCATGTTTTCAGGGTTGGTCATTTTCATTTTCTGCAAGTAGTCAACGATAATGACACCTAAACCACCCGTTTTTTTGTGCATCTTTCTAGCGTCAGCACGTATCTCATGAATGCTCATTGATGGTCGGTCATTGATATAAATCGGTGATTCTTGAATGTCAGCAAGCGCATGAGATAACTTAGCCCAAGCCTCGTCCATGTTGATCTTAGATTTATCTTCACCAAGTAAGTCTTGCTTGTTAACCCCTGCGTGATGAAATGAAATGCGTTCTGATATCTGCCATGAGGGCATTTCAAGACTATAAAACACAACGGGTTTCTTTTGCTTCAATCCAATCGCTTTTGAGATTGCTGTACTGAACATGGTTTTACCCATACCCGGACGGCCACCAATAACAATCAAATCAGTATTGTTAAATCCACCAAATGCCTTATCAATATCAGGTAAGCCAAACTGAGTTTTATATTTCCAGATATCGCCGTTGATCATCGATTCAAGAATATTTATCGACTCATTCACACCGTCCATGATGTGCTGTGTTTCAACAACACTACCTGTGTCCATTGATGAGATTGTGGATTGAACCTCACCGACAACATCAACAAG
>NZ_JBEEWH010000051.1:0-810 GCF_040140305.1 Proteus sp. fly-1008 | reverse complement strand
GGCACTGTTGCAAAGTTAGCGATGAGGCAGCCTTTTGTCTTATTCAAAGGCCTTACATTTCAAAAACTCTGCTTACCAGGCGCATTTCGCCCAGGGGATCACCATAATAAAATGCTGAGGCCTGGCCTTTGCGTAGTGCACGCATCACCTCAATACCTTTGATGGTGGCGTAAGCCGTCTTCATGGATTTAAATCCCAGCGTGGCGCCGATTATCCGTTTCAGTTTGCCATGATCGCATTCAATCACGTTGTTCCGGTACTTAATCTGTCGGTGTTCAACGTCAGACGGGCACCGGCCTTCGCGTTTGAGCAGAGCAAGCGCGCGACCATAGGCGGGCGCTTTATCCGTGTTGATGAATCGCGGGATCTGCCACTTCTTCACGTTGTTGAGGATTTTACCCAGAAACCGGTATGCAGCTTTGCTGTTACGACGGGAGGAGAGATAAAAATCGACAGTGCGGCCCCGGCTGTCGACGGCCCGGTACAGATACGCCCAGCGGCCATTGACCTTCACGTAGGTTTCATCCATGTGCCACGGGCAAAGATCGGAAGGGTTACGCCAGTACCAGCGCAGCCGTTTTTCCATTTCAGGCGCATAACGCTGAACCCAGCGGTAAATCGTGGAGTGATCGACATTCACTCCGCGTTCAGCCAGCATCTCCTGCAGCTCACGGTAACTGATGCCGTATTTGCAGTACCAGCGTACGGCCCACAGAATGATGTCACGCTGAAAATGCCGGCCTTTGAATGGGTTCATGTGCAGCTCCATCAGCAAAAGGGGATGATAAGTTTATCACCACCGACTATTTG
>NZ_JBEEWH010000050.1:0-963 GCF_040140305.1 Proteus sp. fly-1008 | reverse complement strand
TCGGTTATTGGGCCATGGCTTCTTAGCTCTTTAATTTAGCTAAGTCTGGTTAGTTTGGGCTTCTTTCGACACTTCGCAATCCAAGAAATCCCTAGTCCGTTGATTGGTGCTCTTATCAGGTACGCACTGTAATCTTTCGATACCGCAGCGTGATTCGGAGGTAGAGCCGGAATTTCGTTTTCCGGTACGTTTTACTACCACAATTTGCCTGTTTATCCTTTCGGAGACCGGGCTAAGTCCGAGTCAATCAAGTGGTGCATTTGGGTTAATGTCGTTGGCTGGTATTTAATGAGAACGTGACAAGCGCCTCTCACGTTGCTAAGATTGGATTGCGACGTCTAATCTGAGCAACGAATGCACAAGATTTAGAGTACCAGAGCCCTGTGATGCTGTCACGGGGCTTTGTTACATCTGGAGCTTGGTAAACCTCATAAATTCAATTCGCAACGCTCGCCGCAAGGCGTGAACTTGTTTCACGTCGAGGAAGCGGAATTTCTCGAAAGCCTTATACTGTCTCCGTTCACACATGATCGGAGGGTGTCTCTATGTCTCAATTATTTCGTTTGGCATCGCCAGAAGATTACGAATACATCGAAGAATTAAATTTATGGGAATTGTCATTTGATAAGCGACCGGTTCAAGGGGTTCGTTGTGAAGATCCGGTGATCGGGGCAGAAAAATACAATCGAGGGCGTGAAAAATTTAAGGCGTTAGCGTCACGGCATAAAAAACACTGGAAACCGAACGGATTGACCTTTTCGGAGTTGATCCGCTGGGCAATAGAGTGCGGAACTCCCGAACAATGTCAGCTTGTTTTAGCGTTATACCATTGCACAAACGATGATGATTATCAGGTGATGGGAATTCAGTTAAGCCGAAGTATTGATAATGCAAATGTCAGTCCGATCATCTTTTTCACAGGTAAAAATCAACGGTTATTAGGTGATATTTCGATGCTAAAAC
>NZ_JBEEWH010000049.1:0-986 GCF_040140305.1 Proteus sp. fly-1008 | reverse complement strand
ACTATTACAGGGAAAAGGAGAAATGAATACTCCAGGATGTTCAATATTTACAAAGTTAAATCTGACTCAATTACAACATTGCGTCAGCAATATGAGCGTGAATGTTTAGAGAATATGCCCGTTAAGCCAAAGTTAGCGCCAGTCAAGGAGCCTAAAGTATCAACAAAGACAAAGTGCGGAATTAAGTTTGTTGATAAGGCCAGCGTCTCAGGTATGGGTAATCCGATGTTGATGAAGTTTGATTCTTTATTGAGTGGGGTGAGAGTGTGAGCGAGTTAACTCATGATGACCTGTGTGAAATAGCTGTCAAATTTCTGCAAAGTAATGGATTCAAGGTTGCCTTTGGTGACAGGTTTCAGTCTAGCAATGGAACTGGCGAGCAACCAGATGCAATTGGGTTTAGATGTGGTGTTAGTTGTTTATTAGAAGCGAAAGTGAGTCGTTCAGATTTCCTTGCTGATAAGAAAAAACATTTTCGAGTAGATCCTGATAGGGGTATGGGTGATTGGCGATTTTTCATATCACCTCCAGATATCATTAAACCAGAAGACTTACCTGATGGGTGGGGTCTTTTGCACGCGAAAGGAAAAAGAGTTTTCAAGGTTCATGGCTGGCCTCCCAATACATACTGGTATGACAGAAAACCATTTAATGCAAACAAACAGGCCGAGTGTGATCACATGTATAGCGCCCTTCGTAGGTTACAAATTCGAGGCCACTTGCATGAAATATATGAAGGGATACCGAAGGGAGTTGTTCAATGAACTGCCAATCATGCAATAGACCACTAACAGATGATGAAATTTATGTGTGTGCTCAGTGTGCTGATGAATACGCTCATTTAGTTGATAACGTTGATGGAGGTGGAGATGGCGAGGTATCGCAGTAAATATAAACACAAACATAAACATCCAAAGAAACCACAAAAGGAGTTTGAACCAATGTTTAATGCCAATTTATTACGCTATGGAAAATTTGTCGCAATA
>NZ_JBEEWH010000048.1:0-1010 GCF_040140305.1 Proteus sp. fly-1008 | reverse complement strand
ATTTAATGCCTGGCAGTTCCCTACTCTCACATGGGGAGACCCCACACTACCATCGGCGCTACAACGTTTCACTTCTGAGTTCGGCATGGGATCAGGTGGGACCGTTGCGCTATGGCCGCCAAGCAAATTCGGTTTATTACCCGCTTCCTTCCTTTCGGTCAGTCGCCAGTAATCTCAATCTTAAACAAGCTTACTTCATCTACTCTTTGTCTCTCAGACAAAACACCTTCGGTGTTGTCAGGTTAAGCCTCACGGTTCATTAGTACTGGTTAGCTCAACGTATCGCTACGCTTACACACCCAGCCTATCAACGTCTTAGTCTTAAACGTTCCTTTAGGTCACTCAAGGTGACAGGGAAGACTCATCTCGAGGCAAGTTTCCCGCTTAGATGCTTTCAGCGGTTATCTCTTCCGCACTTAGCTACCGGGCAATGCCATTGGCATGACAACCCGAACACCAGTGGTGCGTTCACTCCGGTCCTCTCGTACTAGGAGCAACCCCTCTCAATCTTCCAACGCCCACGGCAGATAGGGACCGAACTGTCTCACGACGTTCTAAACCCAGCTCGCGTACCACTTTAAATGGCGAACAGCCATACCCTTGGGACCTACTTCAGCCCCAGGATGTGATGAGCCGACATCGAGGTGCCAAACACCGCCGTCGATATGAACTCTTGGGCGGTATCAGCCTGTTATCCCCGGAGTACCTTTTATCCGTTGAGCGATGGCCCTTCCATTCAGAACCACCGGATCACTAAGACCTACTTTCGTACCTGCTCGAGCCGTCACTCTCACAGTCAAGCTGGCTTATGCCTTTGCACTAACCGCATGATGTCCGACCATGCTTAGCCAACCTTCGTGCTCCTCCGTTACTCTTTAGGAGGAGACCGCCCCAGTCAAACTACCCACCAGACACGGTCCCCGATCCAGATTATGGACCTAGGTTAGAACATCAAACGTTAAAGGGTGGTATTTCAAGGTTGACTCCATGCAGACTGGCGTCCACACTTC
>NZ_JBEEWH010000047.1:0-1037 GCF_040140305.1 Proteus sp. fly-1008 | reverse complement strand
TCGCTGATAACGTGATATCACTCCAGTATGAAAACAAAAGCCGTGTTGTAAATGCGCCTATCGAAAGAGGCACATTTACCAGTTACAACAAAATAAGCGATCCATGGAAAGCAACTGTACAAATGAGCAAAGGTAGCGGTGGTGCTTTAGAACGAGGTGCTTTCTTGGCTCAACTTGAAATCCTATCTAAAAGCACATTGCGATTTATCGTTATCACGCCTGAGTTTGTCTACAAATTTGCAAATATCGTCGGGTATGACTTAGCAAGAGAGGCTAAAGATGGGGCGACACTTATTAAAGTAAACGTACATCTTGAGGAAATTCGAGAGGTCACAGTTAGCTATGCAGAGGAAGAAGTCACCAAACCAGATGATTCAAAGGTGAAAGATACTGGTGATCAGACTCAAAAGGTGGAATCTAAGGGAATATTTGACTGGGATGATGAAATAAACGAAATACAAAATATTTCAAATATAGTTCAGAAATCAATAGGTTCACTGGAAAACTTTCTAAAGTTTGCACAAGGACAAATATCAGGAGGTTAAATGAATTTTGAAATAAAACTATCACCCACGCCAAACCAATCAACCTCATTCACTATCAATAACACACTTTACGAACTCACGTTAGAAACCCGACTTGAAAACCTATTTGCCACAGTAAAACGAGATGGTGAATATCTGGTGTGTAATCGCATTTGTCGAAACCTTACTTACATTTGCCAGTGGTTGATATTTGTCGATATCGAGGGGAATACAGATCCAGTGTATTCAGAGTTAGGATCACGTTATAAGTTGGTGTGGAACGATGGCATTCAATAGAAAAGTTTTGCGTATAACATTAACGTTGTCGGGTGAGAATCAATCATTCTCCACTGAGAATAAGAATAGCCTGTCTGCCATTGGATTGAGAGCGAGCGCTGAAATTAACTATGGCAATGGCTCTCCTGCACCTAGTGCCAGAGTGAAGATTTACGGCTTACCGATTGAGACTGCGGATAAGTTACTGCGCATTAAATTCAACTCGTTAAACGGACT
>NZ_JBEEWH010000046.1:0-1043 GCF_040140305.1 Proteus sp. fly-1008 | reverse complement strand
AATTAGCTTTTATCTTTATTTTCTATCGCTATTGTTTGTCGTTTTTCTTCTTCGGGTAATTCATACTCAATAGCAATGGTCAGAAGTCCACTTGATAAATCGGCTTTGTCTATTTTAACATTTTTACCGAGGTCAAATTGCAACGTAAATTGCCCTTGAGATATACCTCGGTGGATCCATTTATCATTGTCTTCTTCTGATTTTTCTTCTTTTTTCCCTTCAATCAATAAACGACTACCTTTTAATGAAACCGTTAAGTCATCTTCTCGATATCCAGGTACACTTACTGTCAATTCATAATGGTTATCATCAATCTGTTTCAGGTTATAAGTCTGTACAGGTGATGCTATTGGCTTACTGCCTGTTAACTGACTAAACAGGCGATCTATCTGATCAAAACGATTTGAAAGTAAGTTATCAGATAATGTTGGGAATAATGAAAAAGGTTTAATGTTAGGCATATAACTCCTCCTTCAGTATTTAGTGAATTATGGGCGGTATCTTATTTACCCAAAATATAAATATGAACGAGCAAGTATTTTTCAAGCCCTAAAATCTAAATTTTTTATCTTTAACCAATATGGGATTGTAGATAGCAAAAAACCCCGCCGAAGCGAGGTTTTGTATATTCAACTATTTAATGCTTAACTCATTTGAGCTGTCATCACACTTTTGCAAAAGATACATTTTGCGCCGTGTGGATTGTTCACTGTGACATCAAATTGTGATGTTCTATATTGTGAACCGCTACAACTTGGGCATTTAAAATAGAGGCGAATAGTAATAGCGCCTTTAGAGAGCCACCACGTTGCCTGCCGCTGGGCCTTTCATACCATTTTCCATGGTGAATGAAACTTGTTGGCCTTCCGCTAATGTTTTGAAGCTATCACTTTGGATTGCAGAGAAATGTACGAAAACATCTTTGCTGCCATCAGCTGGAGTAATAAAACCAAAACCTTTACCTTCATCGAACCATTTTACTGTACCAGTCATTGTATTAGACATAGAATTTCCTTTAATTTATTTAATTTGCCATAAGGCAT
>NZ_JBEEWH010000045.1:0-1183 GCF_040140305.1 Proteus sp. fly-1008 | reverse complement strand
ATGCCGGCCTTTGAATGGGTTCATGTGCAGCTCCATCAGCAAAAGGGGATGATAAGTTTATCACCACCGACTATTTGAAACAGTGCCGATAAAAATATATCATCATGAACAATAAAACTGTCTGCTTACATAAACAGTAATACAAGGGGTGTTATGAGCCATATTCAACGGGAAACGTCTTGCTCGAGGCCGCGATTAAATTCCAACATGGATGCTGATTTATATGGGTATAAATGGGCTCGCGATAATGTCGGGCAATCAGGTGCGACAATCTATCGATTGTATGGGAAGCCCGATGCGCCAGAGTTGTTTCTGAAACATGGCAAAGGTAGCGTTGCCAATGATGTTACAGATGAGATGGTCAGACTAAACTGGCTGACGGAATTTATGCCTCTTCCGACCATCAAGCATTTTATCCGTACTCCTGATGATGCATGGTTACTCACCACTGCGATCCCCGGGAAAACAGCATTCCAGGTATTAGAAGAATATCCTGATTCAGGTGAAAATATTGTTGATGCGCTGGCAGTGTTCCTGCGCCGGTTGCATTCGATTCCTGTTTGTAATTGTCCTTTTAACAGCGATCGCGTATTTCGTCTCGCTCAGGCGCAATCACGAATGAATAACGGTTTGGTTGATGCGAGTGATTTTGATGACGAGCGTAATGGCTGGCCTGTTGAACAAGTCTGGAAAGAAATGCATAAGCTTTTGCCATTCTCACCGGATTCAGTCGTCACTCATGGTGATTTCTCACTTGATAACCTTATTTTTGACGAGGGGAAATTAATAGGTTGTATTGATGTTGGACGAGTCGGAATCGCAGACCGATACCAGGATCTTGCCATCCTATGGAACTGCCTCGGTGAGTTTTCTCCTTCATTACAGAAACGGCTTTTTCAAAAATATGGTATTGATAATCCTGATATGAATAAATTGCAGTTTCATTTGATGCTCGATGAGTTTTTCTAATCAGAATTGGTTAATTGGTTGTAACACTGGCAGAGCATTACGCTGACTTGACGGGACGGCGCTTCCCTACCCTCATGGCCGCCTCCCAGGAATCGACCCAGGTGCTTATCGTGGACATAATCCTTTACTCATAAATTGGCACTGTTGCAAAGTTAGCGATGAGGCAGCCTTTTGTCTTATTCAAAGGCCTTACATTTCAAAAACTCTGCTTACC
>NZ_JBEEWH010000044.1:0-1185 GCF_040140305.1 Proteus sp. fly-1008 | reverse complement strand
TGTCTAAAGAAAAATTTGAACGTTCAAAACCGCACGTTAACGTTGGTACTATCGGCCACGTTGACCACGGTAAAACTACTCTGACTGCTGCAATCACTACAGTTTTAGCTAAAACTTACGGTGGTGCTGCTCGTGCATTCGATCAAATCGATAACGCACCAGAAGAAAAAGCTCGTGGTATCACCATTTCTACTTCACACGTAGAATATGACACACCAACTCGTCACTACGCACACGTAGACTGCCCAGGTCACGCCGACTATGTTAAAAACATGATCACTGGTGCTGCGCAAATGGACGGAGCTATCCTGGTAGTTGCTGCGACTGATGGCCCAATGCCACAAACTCGTGAGCACATCCTGTTAGGTCGTCAGGTTGGTGTTCCTTACATCATCGTATTCCTGAACAAATGTGACATGGTAGATGATGAAGAGTTACTGGAATTAGTAGAAATGGAAGTTCGTGAACTTCTGTCTCAGTACGATTTCCCAGGTGATGACACTCCAGTAATCCGTGGTTCAGCGCTGAAAGCACTGGAAGGCGAAGCTGAGTGGGAAGCAAAAATTGTTGAATTAGCAGAAGCACTGGATTCATACATCCCAGAACCAGAGCGTGCAATTGACAAGCCATTCCTGTTACCAATCGAAGACGTATTCTCGATCTCAGGCCGTGGTACAGTAGTAACAGGTCGTGTTGAGCGTGGTGTTGTTAAAGTTGGTGAAGAAGTTGAAATCGTTGGTATCAAACCAACAGTTAAAACAACTTGTACTGGCGTTGAAATGTTCCGTAAATTACTTGACGAAGGTCGTGCAGGTGAGAACGTTGGTGTTCTGCTGCGTGGTACTAAACGTGAAGAAATCGAACGTGGACAAGTACTGGCTAAACCAGGTTCAATCAAGCCACACACTAAATTCGAATCAGAAGTTTATATTCTGAGCAAAGATGAAGGTGGTCGTCACACTCCATTCTTCAAAGGCTACCGTCCACAGTTCTACTTCCGTACAACTGACGTAACTGGTACTATCGAATTACCAGAAGGCGTAGAAATGGTAATGCCAGGTGACAACATCAACATGATCGTTGAACTGATTCACCCAATCGCGATGGACGACGGTTTACGTTTCGCTATCCGCGAAGGTGGCCGTACAGTAGGTGCGGGCGTTGTTGCTAAAGTATTAGGTTAAT
>NZ_JBEEWH010000043.1:0-1524 GCF_040140305.1 Proteus sp. fly-1008 | reverse complement strand
TGAATGGGTTCATGTGCAGCTCCATCAGCAAAAGGGGATGATAAGTTTATCACCACCGACTATTTGCAACAGTGCCAATAATGTTACAATGTGGGAGTATCAGTTTAAATTCTTCGTGAAATAGTGTTCTTTTAAGCTAATAAAAAATGCACGTGGAATTTAGGTCAAAGAAAAGTAAAGAAAAATTTATTTATGGAGGTAAAAAAGGATGAGTCAAGTTGTTGATTTTTTAAATGAAGCAAAAACTTTTTATTTTGCAACCGTTGAAGGAGACCAGCCAAGGGTCAGACCGTTTAATGCAGCCATGGAGAGGAATGGCAAGGTCTATCTTGGTACAACCAATCAGAAAAAAGTTTATCAGCAGTTATTGGCAAATTCAAAGGTGGAAGTCTCAGGTATGGCAAAAGGAAAATGGATTCGGCTCACCGGCGAAGCCGTAATTGATGATACCGTGGAAGCAAGGGAAGCAATGCTTGAAGCAAATCCGCCTTTGAGAGATTGGTATAGCGCTGATGATGGGAAATTCACCGTATTTTATTTGAAAAACATGCAGGCAGTTTTATATTCCTTTACAGGAGATCCGGAGATATTAGATAATTAATCAAAACATGCAGCCCAAGTGTAGAATGAACTGACCCCCATAAGTTAGACCAAAAATCTAACTTATGGGAGGTCATTTTTTATGGCAAAATACAGTTATGAATTTAAGTTACAAGTTGTTCAAGCATATTTAGATTTTTATTTTGTCCGTTTTGTCTAGCTTACCGAAAGCCAGACTCAGCAAGAATAAAATTTTTATTGTCTTTCGGTTTTCTAGTGTAACGGACAAAACCACTCAAAATAAAAAAGATACAAGAGAGGTCTCTCGTATCTTTTATTCAGCAATCGCGCCCGATTGCTGAACAGATTAATAATAGATTTTAGCTTTTTATTTGTTGAAAAAAGCTAATCAAATTGTTGTCGGGATCAATTACTGCAAAGTCTCGTTCATCCCACCACTGATCTTTTAATGATGTATTGGGGTGCAAAATGCCCAAAGGCTTAATATGTTGATATAATTCATCAATTCCCTCTACTTCAATGCGGCAACTAGCAGTACCAGCAATAAACGACTCCGCACCTGTACAAACCGGTGAATCATTACTACGAGAGCGCCAGCCTTCATCACTTGCCTCCCATAGATGAATCCGAACCTCATTACACATTAGAACTGCGAATCCATCTTCATGGTGAACCAAAGTGAAACCTAGTTTATCGCAATAAAAACCTATACTCTTTTTAATATCCCCGACTGGCAATGCCGGGATAGACTATTATTCTCCCCGGAGCCACTACGCTGACCCGGTTGATTTCAGAGGTAAGGGAAAAGGCGACGTTGCGCCTGTGGAACAAACTGGCACTGATACCGTCAGCCGAACAGCGTTCACAGCTGGAGATGCTGCTGGGGCGGCACTGTTGCAAAGTTAGCGATGAGGCAGCCTTTTGTCTTATTCAAAGGCCTTACATTTCAAAAACTCTGCTTAC
>NZ_JBEEWH010000042.1:0-1564 GCF_040140305.1 Proteus sp. fly-1008 | reverse complement strand
GTTTAATAGGTTAATCATAAAGTTTCGTTCATCAGTAATAACGGCTGATAACGTGGTGACTAACTGTCCTTGTGGTGTGTCCATTGATGTATTGATGTTCTCACCAAAGCACCCTTTCATTAACTGCCACAAACCATCTATTACTTCCTGAGTGGTTGGTGCGACGATACCCTGAGGAAGTATTTGTACTGGTGGGATCATAATGAAATACTCCCTTTGTTTCCTTTGTTGTCAGTGAATAAAACCCTACCTCTAACTACCCTGTCATTTGCCGTTGATAATTCAGCCGTAGCCGTAACGACATTAGGAACAGAAAGCGCAGCCTCTTCTAAATTCTGCCGGTATAGAGAAAGTGAGTAGCGATTCTTACCTAAAATATCCTCCAAATAAGGGATCCCCTCATTTTGTGAGTAATAAAGGTCTTTCATAAACACTCGGCACTTATTAGCAACTGATTGAGCCGTCTCATACTGTTCAGAGGTAATAGCGAGGTTTCCTGATACATCAAGGGTCAGATCCCATGTATCAGGTAGTAGAAATAATGTTTTCATTTTATACCTGCTGATTTGGCTGGTTCGTGTTAGAGCCTTGACCGTTTTCTCTGTGAGTGTGACCGTTGTAAGTGGTTCGCATTGAGGCCATTGTTTGAGTGTTGCCCTGCGCAGTATTGTCAGTAATATGGCTGGCTGATTCTAATGTTGAAGTGGTTTCTACTGGAGCATCTAAAACAACCTTAGTTCCTTTCATTTTAATAACGCCAGTCGATACAACATCTATTCCACTTTCTAGGAAATGGATAAATTGGGCAGGCGATCCATTAAGTATCCCCCCGATATACAAACTATCAGCCCAGTCATATCGACGCTTGCTATCTGGCGCAGCTTCATCCTTTGTGCGTTTAACTTTTGAGATATCACGAGAACAAACAAGGCAAACACCCAAGTCACCCACTTTAGGGTCGATAATTACTGCGTTAGCACCTCCTTGATAACGAAAGTAAGGAACGTTATGGACAACTGCGTTTTTGTAAGTATTCCCCGCTCCGTCAACTTGAAGCACCAGAGGCATGATATCTAACAATCCAACCGCGTCAGTTCCGCTTGGTTTAATCGCCACAACCTTACAGACAGTGGTAGTTGCTACGCGCCCAATCAATGAATTAATGATCATCTCTTGAGTACCAATACCACCCGCCATATCTTTAGGGCCGTAGAGTGAAGCTGTCTCATTTTTTGATTGCGACATTCTTACTATCCTCTAGGTTCTGTGCTGATATTTCCATATGCCACCTTGCCGACTCTTGCTCGGTTTCCAGAATTGAACGTGAGCCATAAATCAGCCAATCGCCATTACAACGCTCAACGGTGCTATTTTTGATTCTCGCAATACCACCAAAGCGAATTAAAGGGTCAAAGAAGCACTTAAAATCGACACCAATCATGGTAGGAGTAGGGTAGCCAATTAACCCTGTTTCAGGAGAGATAACAGGGATTTTAATTTTCCTTGGTTGTCCTTTTGGCGTTATGGCCACAAGATTATTTTCAAGATAAAGGTCAAGATCAGC
>NZ_JBEEWH010000041.1:0-1584 GCF_040140305.1 Proteus sp. fly-1008 | reverse complement strand
AGTCTCCCACCTATCCTACACATCAAGGCTCAATGTTCAGTGTCAAGCTATAGTAAAGGTTCACGGGGTCTTTCCGTCTTGCCGCGGGTACACTGCATCTTCACAGCGAGTTCAATTTCACTGAGTCTCGGGTGGAGACAGCCTGGCCATCATTACGCCATTCGTGCAGGTCGGAACTTACCCGACAAGGAATTTCGCTACCTTAGGACCGTTATAGTTACGGCCGCCGTTTACTGGGGCTTCGATCAAGAGCTTCTCCTTACGGATAACCCCATCAATTAACCTTCCAGCACCGGGCAGGCGTCACACCGTATACGTCCACTTTCGTGTTTGCACAGTGCTGTGTTTTTAATAAACAGTTGCAGCCAGCTGGTATCTTCGACTGGCTTCGGCTCCGTCCGCGAGGGACTTCACTTACCGCCAGCGTGCCTTCTCCCGAAGTTACGGCACCATTTTGCCTAGTTCCTTCACCCGAGTTCTCTCAAGCGCCTGAGTATTCTCTACCTGACCACCTGTGTCGGTTTGGGGTACGATTGTTGGTAACCTGAAGCTTAGAGGCTTTTCCTGGAAGCAGGGCATCAATTGCTTCACCACCTTAGTGGTTCGTCATCACACCTCAGCATTAAGTGACCGGATTTGCCTAATCACTCTGCCTACATGCTTGAACCGGGACGACCGTCGCCCGGACAACCTAGCCTTCTCCGTTCCCCCATCGCAGTTACCACCAGTACGGGAATATTAACCCGTTTCCCATCGACTACGCTTTTCAGCCTCGCCTTAGGGGTCGACTCACCCTGCCCCGATTAACGTTGGACAGGAACCCTTGGTCTTCCGGCGTGCGGGTTTTTCACCCGCATTATCGTTACTTATGTCAGCATTCGCACTTCTGATACCTCCAGCATACCTCACAGTACACCTTCGCAGGCTTACAGAACGCTCCCCTACCCAACAACACATAGTGTCGCTGCCGCAGCTTCGGTGCATGGTTTAGCCCCGTTACATCTTCCGCGCGGGCCGACTCGACCAGTGAGCTATTACGCTTTCTTTAAATGATGGCTGCTTCTAAGCCAACATCCTGGCTGTCTGAGCCTTCCCACTTCGTTTCCCACTTAACCATGACTTTGGGACCTTAGCTGGCGGTCTGGGTTGTTTCCCTCTTCACGACGGACGTTAGCACCCGCCGTGTGTCTCCCGTGATAACATTCTTCGGTATTCGCAGTTTGCATCGAGTTGGTAAGTCGGGATGACCCCCTAGTCGAAACAGTGCTCTACCCCCGAAGATGAGTTCACGAGGCGCTACCTAAATAGCTTTCGGGGAGAACCAGCTATCTCCCGGTTTGATTGGCCTTTCACCCCCATCCACAAGTCATCCGCTAATTTTTCAACATTAGTCGGTTCGGTCCTCCAGTTAGTGTTACCCAACCTTCAACCTGCCCATGGATAGATCACCGGGTTTCGGGTCTATACCCTGCAACTCATTCGCCCAGTTAAGACTCGGTTTCCCTACGGCTCCCCTATACGGTTAACCTTGCTACAGAATATAAGTCGCTGACCCATTATACAAAAGGTACGCAGTCACCCCAT
>NZ_JBEEWH010000039.1:0-1833 GCF_040140305.1 Proteus sp. fly-1008 | reverse complement strand
TTGAATGGGTTCATGTGCAGCTCCATCAGCAAAAGGGGATGATAAGTTTATCACCACCGACTATTTGCAACAGTGCCAGCCCAAAGACAGGTTCCTCGGCTGCATGGTGAAGGATGTGCAGGCGGATCAAACCGCCGTAGAGGTCTTTGTCAGTCATTTTTTGTGCCTCACAGAGCGACGCTCAACAGCCACCCAGCTGCACCGCTACCGAGGACAACCAGCCACGGCGGGAGCTTCCAGAACATAAGTGCGACAAGGGCAACTAATGCCAAGCCGAAGTCTTGCGGCTGAAAGATGGCGCTAGTCCATACAGGCTGATACAGCGCGGCCAGCAGCAAGCCGACTACAGCGGCATTGATCCCGGCCAGCGCAGCTTGGATGCCTGTATTGCGGCGCAAACGCTCCCAAAATGGCATTGATCCGACGACCAGCAAGAACGAGGGCGCGAAGATAGCCAGCAGACACACAATGCCGCCGATCCAGCCCGACGGGGCGGTGTTCATCGAGGCACCAAGAAACGCGGCGAACGTGAACAAAGGGCCGGGCACCGCTTGAGCTGCCCCGTACCCCGCGAGAAAGGATTCATTGTTGACCCAGCCGGAGGGCACCACTTCGGCTTGCAGTAATGGCAGCACAACGTGACCACCGCCGAACACCAGTGATCCGACACGATAGAAGGAATCCACCATTGCCATGGTTTGACTTGGCATCAGTTCGGCCAACACCGGCAGGCCAATCAGCAAGACAAAGAACAGCGAGAGCCAAAGCACGCCGGCCCGGTGACTGACCGTGATAGGTAGGGGGTCATGCTCAACAACTTTCGCTGGCTTGAACAATAACCGGCCTGCGATGCCTGCGATAGCAATCACGCCAACCTGTCCCCACGCGGACGGCACAAGTAAAACGACGCAGGTAGCAATTGCCATGATGGTGACTCGCAGCCCATCCGTGCATAGGTTACGCGCCATGCCCCATACTGCTTGAGCGACCACGGCCACAGCCACCACTTTTAAGCCATGCAACGCGCCCTGCGAGACGTAATCGCCATAGCTGGAGATGCCGAGCGCAAAAAGGATCAAGGCTATGGCAGACGGCAGCGTGAAGCCAGCCCAAGCAGCCAGCGCCCCGCTGTATCCAGCCCGAGACAGTCCTACCGCTATGCCGACCTGGCTGCTTGCAGGCCCTGGCAAGAACTGACAAAGCGCGACCAAGTCAGCATAGCTCCGTTCGGAGAGCCAGCGCCGCCGTGTGACAAATTCGGCGCGGAAGTAGCCCAAGTGCGCAATGGGGCCGCCAAAAGATGTCAATCCAAGCCGCAGAAAAATAAGAAAGACCGACCATGGTCTGCTGTCATCGGTAGGGTTATTCGTCATACTTTCGCCTTCATGATCTGCAACGAGTTGATCAATAATAAGCGAAATTCGATAACGAAATTCGATATAAATCTAGAAAAAAATACCTCTATGTGTACTACGCAGTTTTAGCTGTGGCTTTCACAGGAGCACGCTTACTTACGGCTTAGCGTGCTTTATTTTCCGTTTTCTGAGGCGATCCCTAGGAGCTCGGATCTCAGGACGAAGGTCTCCGCGAATGTCCGGTCGATCCGCGCGACGTCCCAGGCGGGCGTTCCCTTGGCGGACATCCACGCCGCAGCGTCGTGCATCAGCCGCACAACCTCGTCGATATCACCCGAGCAGGCGACCCGAACGTTCGGAGGCTCCTCGCTGTCCATTCGCTCCCCTGGCGCGGTATGAACGGCACTGTTGCAAATAGTCGGTGGTGATAAACTTATCATCCCCTTTTGCTGATGGAGCTGCACATGAACCCATTCAA
>NZ_JBEEWH010000038.1:0-1974 GCF_040140305.1 Proteus sp. fly-1008 | reverse complement strand
TTGGTGTTTTTTGCGTTCTTTGCGACAGATTCAGATCTGCGATATTCGAATTCTTGCCTGCTTTCAGTATTTCTACCCGGTATTCCTGCGGTTCTGTTTGAGACAGAATCCAGTCCACTAATACTTTTAGTTAGTCGATTAATAACGCCTACTGGCGCATCGATAGCACCTGCGGTTAGGCAGTTAGCCTTAACTACTGCAACACCAGATTCATTGATTACTGACTCTTCAGATGTTGCCCAGAATAACCCTCTATCATCACTTACCTGATAATTTTCAGGTATCACAACACCACTCAGCCCGTTAAAAGTTAATTCAGCCACAGAAGGTGTCGCTTGTTTTCGTTGCATAAAGTAGATGTAACCTAGCGCGTCCTGCATTTGGCCTGATGCATAGCGTGGGTCAAAGTTGTTTAATAGGTTAATCATAAAGTTTCGTTCATCAGTAATAACGGCTGATAACGTGGTGACTAACTGTCCTTGTGGTGCGTCCATTGATGTATTGATGTTCTCACCAAAACACCCCTTCATTAACTGCCATAAACCATCTATCACTTCCTGAGTGGTTGGTGCGACGATACCTTGAGGAAGTATTTGTACCGGTGGGATCATAATGAAATACTCCCTTTATTTCCTTTATTGTCAGTGAATAAAATCCTACCTCTAACCACTCTGTCATTTGCCGTTGATAATTCAGCAGTAGCTGTAACGACATTAGGAACAGAAAGCGCAGCCTCTTCTAAATTCTGTCGGTATAGAGAAAGTGAGTAGCGATTCTTGCCCAAAATATCCTCCAAATAAGGAATTCCCTCATTTTGTGAGTAATAAAGGTCTTTCATAAACACTCGGCACTTATTAGCAACTGATTGAGCCGTCTCATACTGTTCAGAGGCAATAGCGAGGTTTCCCGATACATCAAGGGTCAGATCCCATGTATCAGGCAGTAGAAATAATGTTTTCATTTTATACCTGCTGGTTTGGTTGGTTCGTATCAGAACCTTGACCGTTTTCTCTGTGAGTGTGACCGTTGTAAGTGGTCCGCATTGAGGCCATTGTTTGAGTGTTGCCCTGACCAGTATTGTCAGTAATATGGCTTGCTGATTGTAATGTTGAGGTGGTTTCTACTGGAGCATCTAAAACAACCTTAGTTCCTTTCATTTTAATAACGCCAGTCGATACAACATCTATTCCACTTTCTAGGAAATGGATAAATTGGGTAGGTGCTCCATTAAGGATACCCCCGACATACAAACTATCAGCCCAATCATATCGACGCTTGCTATCTGGCGCCGCTTCATCCTTCATCCGCTTAACTTTTGAGATATCACGAGAACAAACAAGGCAAATACCCAAGTCGCCTACTTTAGGGTCGATAATTACCGCATTAGCACCACCCTGATAACGAAAGTAAGGAACGTTATGGATAACTGCGTTTTTGTAAGTATTCCCCGCCCCGTCAACTTGAAGCACCAGAGGCATGATATCTAACAATCCAACCGCGTCAGTTCCGCTTGGTTTAATCGCCACAACCTTACAGACAGTGGTAGTTGCTACGCGCCCAATCAATGAGTTGATGATCATCTCTTGAGTGCCAATACCACCAGCCATATCTTTAGGGCCATATAGTGAAGCTGTCTCATTTTTTGATTGCGACATTCTTACTATCCTCTATGTTCTGTGCTGATATTTCCATATGCCACCTTGCCGACTCTTGTTCGGTTTCCAGAATGGAGCGTGAACCATAAATCAACCAATCACCATTACAACGCTCAACAGTGCTATTTTTGATTCTGGCAATACCACCGAAGCGAATTAAGGGGTCAAAGAAACACTTAAAATCGACACCAATCATTGTCGGAGTGGGATAGCCAATTAACCCAGTTTCAGGAGAGATAACGGGGATTTTAATTTTCCTTGGTTGTCCTTTTGGCGTTATGGCCACAAGATTATTTTCAAGATAAAGGTCAAGATCAGC
>NZ_JBEEWH010000037.1:0-2130 GCF_040140305.1 Proteus sp. fly-1008 | reverse complement strand
AAATGTGCCTCTTTCGATAGGCGCATTTACAACACGGCTTTTGTTTTCATACTGGAGTGATATCACGTTATCAGCGAGCAATAACGGAACACCATATTCATTGAATATTCCCCAGTAGTTACCGAATAAGGAATTAATTAACGCAGCACCGCCAAGGCTAATACCTGCATCTAATCCAGCGTTAGGTAATCCCTTCCAGTTTGGTATATCTGGCATTCCGAACATTGTTATCTCCAACGTGAAAAGCCTCAATCAAGAGGCATGGTGAAATTTGGGCAATAAAAAACCCACCGGAGTGGGTTGGATATATTGAATATATAATCACTATAATAGGGTTTTAGTTGTGTTTGATTCTTGTTCTTAGGGATCTATATTTTCAGTAGTTTTCTCTACATGTTTCCAGTAATCTTCCGGTTTATATATTCCAGCCTCAATACCCATACATATTCCATACCTAATTTCTGCTTGTTCTAATAATTCTGGCGGTAAATTTCCATTATTTATTGCTTTTTTTAATCTTCTTTTATTAAAAAATAACCATATGTTAAATCTAAGCCTTTGTGGTTCCAGTGATACTAACGCAGATATAAACGTAAATAATTCACTGAGCATAACGGCTATAACAGGAACGACAGCTATATATAAATTTCTATAGTCAGCATTTATCATGTCAGCCAAGTGCATTAAAATAGCTCCTGCTCCACCACCACCCGCAATTCCTACTGCCTTACTTCCTGTTCCCTTATTTTGCTCATCACCCATGATTTATATCCTCATGGGCTTTCTTGTCAGCCATTTTATCTAAAAGAGAAAAAAATTCATCATCCCTTTTTAGGTACACCACTCTCTCTAGTGTTTCACCATTTTTGGTGTGATAAGTGATCGTCACTTTTTCTTTACTAAAGATAAAGTAAATTAAAATCCTTAGAATCAACCTGATGGAATAAAGTATGGCTGGAGCCATCAACACAATTCCTATTATTCCAATAATACTATCCTGCATGGTTAACTCCTAAAGTTCGCAATTAATTCTTACCTAATTGCCTTCCAACCTTTTGAACAACATAACTTGATCTTTTACTCACCGAGTCTGATGTTGTTATTTTCTTCATATTAACAACGAACAGTTCACCAAAAATACTAGGAGCATCTGGCTGAGTTAATTTTAAAATGAACTCATCATCATCCATTTTAACTTGGTATGGCTCTTCATTAATTATTACATTCCAGCCTGATTTTTTTTGAATGTTTGCAGAGACGAAAGTAAGAGTGGTTTCAATATCTTCTTCACTTCTTTCTGTTTCAAAAATAGTTTTTGGTGATTTAAAGTTTCCTGCATCATCTTTAGTTATCTTTAAGTCAGGGATCGTTTTTTTTATTTTTCCTTCACTCACTTCAAAACTATCAACACCAGGATGTAATAGAGGTTTATGGATAAAAGAATCTATAGCTTTGCGAATACTTGGTGAACTTACAATTTTTTCCACATCAGAAGAGCACTCTATTTCTTCACCATCAACAAGTAACTTAACATCACCTGTAGTGCTGTTTTTTTCTATAATATCTACCTTTCTTCCTTTTAGCCTTTGAAGTACATCAATTACAGTTTTATCGCCTACTATAAAATTAGCTGTATTTAGCCCAATGATTTTTAAAACATCTTTAGCGTTTTCAGCGCCTCTTTTTACTGACAATTTAAAACCAAAAGAACCGGCTATCAGCCCAGCATCAACATCAACATGAAATTCACTTTTACCATTTAAAATAGTATTTGCTTCATAAATGGCATTACCCAATCCTTGTAGACTTTCAGCAAAGAAAAGTATATCCATTTTATGATTTTTTAGTGCTTCACCATCATAGACTATGTTTATAATTTGTTCATTAGATGCCATCTTTATTCCATCCATATAGAAAATTTGGCTTATTCTATTAAATAAATTAAATTTATACATCTGTGAATAAAAACACTGGTTTTATAAACACAAACTATAAAAGTGACCGCACAAGAATAACTGTATATAAAAACAGTATATCTTGTTTTTTGTGGAGCTCAAGAGAAGTCTTGTAAAGATTCTTTTAGTTAATCAGCTATCTTCGGACAAGGTTGGGGTTAACGCTTTCAGAAAA
>NZ_JBEEWH010000036.1:0-2141 GCF_040140305.1 Proteus sp. fly-1008 | reverse complement strand
TTTTCGTATCGCCAGACGTACTTTTGGATATTGCCCTTGAGATAGCCTAGAAACGCCTCCTTGGTCATACTGGCTTTAATGGCATCGATGCACTCGATATCACCCGATGCGTAGTGTGGTGGGTCATTTACGTTGTCTGTCATAGTCATTACCCCCTGTGACCGTAGTAGTTATATTCATAACGAGTTGTACGCAGTTTTACGCCACTTTGTACCGCCCAAGCTGTCGAGTATTCAATTAAGCTGCTCATGCGCTTCTTACCCATTTGAGACGTACTCTCTCGTATGTTTAATAGCTCACCTTCAATTCCCCTAATTAACGGTGACTCTTTCGCTCCCGTAGTAACCATCCAGTGGCCAGACACAAAGATATTCTTCCACTGCCATAATTTCAGCGGTTCATTGTTGAGTGTCATTTGCTTTGACACATCACCACATAGCGCATGGAACATGTCGTTCTGCGGTAGTGTTCGGCTGGATTCTGAGATTTTTACTTCTAGGGGGAATTCTTCGTTGAGGGGTAAGGCGTTTAGTGTGGCTATTAGGTTTTCACGTATTCGTTTATTTCTTAGAAGAAACTTTGTGGCTTTCTCCAAGTTAGCCTCCTGTTCAATTTTTTAGAAACACG
Organism: Proteus sp. fly-1008; assembly: GCF_040140305.1. NCBI lineage: Bacteria > Pseudomonadati > Pseudomonadota > Gammaproteobacteria > Enterobacterales > Morganellaceae > Proteus > Proteus sp. fly-1008. The sequence continues at coordinate 1,514 of NZ_JBEEWH010000036.1, read as the reverse complement.
TTGTTGAAGTTTCTGCAATTACAGTAATGGCACACTAAAACAATGCAGTCATTTTTATGTATTTTCTTAAGCTCTTTTAGTTCAGTCACTTTACGACAACGACGACACTTTAACTTATCACTCACTGTTAGCTCTCCTGTTCCATGCATATATAGCCTCTTCTCTTTCCTTTGGCGGTAAAGAAGCTCTACACTTTCTACATTTGGCTTCCATTAGGAAGTAACCAACTAATTTAGCTTCACCCCCCGCAAAACGGGATTTCTTGAGTTCGTTCATATCAGCGCCTCTCTCAATCCTGTTTGAACGTATTTAATATCGTGAGCTATAAGAATTTCCCACTCATGATAATCGTGACCGTAGTAGTTACCGCCAGCCCACGCGCACTCATCTTGGTCATTCAGTATGAAATCCCATTGCTCATCGTTGAGCTTAACTAAACGAGCAACGTTAGTGTCGAACACCTGTTGCTTAATCATTCGTGCAAGTGGTGATTCCATCATTCACCCTCTGGCATTGGTGGGTTAAGCATTGGTCGCCAATGAGTTATCATTGAGTAGTCATCATCCTCGATGAAATCCTCACCGCAACTTATGTAATTATCGAATGAGATTGACCATGTCCAACCTTCTCCGCATGTATCAGAGCGCATGAAAACGTGGTATACAAACTCTTCACCTCTGAACCACCCAGCAAATACTGGTGTTTCCATGTCTGGTAGTGAATCACTACACTTAACCCAATTAGTTCCCTGCATTAGATGCCTCCCTCTATTAACGTTGTTACTTTCATCACTAAAAACCCCTCTTAATTACTTGTTTCATCCAACCTTACCCTCATGCTGCAATTTCTTATTTTCAATAAATAAAAGGTCAGTTCTAGCACTGCGAAGTCTGGCTTTAGTGTTCTTTTCTTCCCTCAAAAGTCCATCAACTGATTTACGCAGCTCATCACGCTGTTCTAATAACTGACTTATCTGTCGAACTACTGACTCGCCATTGTTCGCCCTAGCCAGCAAGACATCGAAAGCATCAACAACACAGCCACAATCATTGCATTCGACCACTCTGTTTTCTTCATCAACAACCAGTGAATTATGCTTACATTGCGTTTGCTGCCTGTTCTTTCTTCCCTTAACCTCTATATCAATTGAGGGAGTGGCATCACTAGGCGCTTTAAATTGAATAACATTGTTATCTGCACTCATCTAAAAATCCTCTTGCGTGTTAACACTCAATTTCTTCATCTAAGTAGTCGCTGTTTATATTGCTTAAAACTGCCTGATCTAAACCACCACGAGCGTTAGTAAAGTAATATGTTTTTTCTGCACCAGGTGCGTGACGTGATTTTGTGCAAATAATTTCAGTGATCCCTTTTAGCTCTGATTGAGGGTTATATTTTTCATCACGATAAATCATGAAGATAACGTCTGCTTCCTGTTCAATAACGCCAGACTCTCTCAAATCAGCATTAACGGGGCGCTTATTGGTTCGTTGCTCTAAGTTACGGTTTAATTG
>NZ_JBEEWH010000035.1:0-2646 GCF_040140305.1 Proteus sp. fly-1008 | reverse complement strand
AAGCAGAGTTTTTGAAATGTAAGGCCTTTGAATAAGACAAAAGGCTGCCTCATCGCTAACTTTGCAACAGTGCCGTAAAGGCGGCCTTATCCACCATTTCCCGAACAAGCAGGCGCTAATATTCGCCCTGTTCGCGCGTCTGCTGGCAATCATGGAAGAAGCGATTACCGCGCTGATGCAACAGGATGGCGTGAGCTATGGCCGGTTTACCCGCGCCTATCTGAACTATCTGGCGGATCTCACGGACACCCATGAAAGCCGCCAGCTTATGGTTTTGTCGCTGGCAATGCCCGATGAACCGGTGCTGCGCAAATGCTGGCGCGACTGGATGCTGGAGAAACTGGCGCAGGGCGATGAGCTGGATAACAGCCCAACCGGCACGCTGGTGCGCTACGCCGCTGACGGCATCTGGCTTTCGGAGTTGACGGAAGGGATCACCATGAGCGCCGACCACCGTCGCGCGCTGGTTGACTCCCTGAATAAAATGACGCTTCCCGCGTGAAGCACAGACTGAGGCCGCGATGCGCTACAACATCAATGCCCGTTTTATCTACGACGCCACCGACGGAACCCTGACGCTGCCGCAAAGCGATGAACCGGACAGCCAGCTATCCCTCACCGCCAGCGCCCTGTTTAACTATTTTCTGCGCCATACCGAGATTGTCAGCCGGGAAGATGTTCTGAAAAAAGTCTGGGATGACAATGGATTAACCTCATCCAACAGCAATCTGAATCAGTATCTCAGCATGCTGCGGAAGACCTTTCGCCATTACGGCGTCGATAACATCATCGTCACCGTCTCGCGCGGCTATTTGCAGCTTAATCCCGAGGTCATTATCGAAGCGCTGGACGACGCGCCGCCGGTTTCACCACAACAGACGCCTGCCGAACCGCCGCCCGTTACGACAACGCCAGACGCACCGCGCTCCGCACATGCTCGCGGGATGTGCTGGTACATGGCCGGAGCCTGCTTGCTCACCATTGCCCTGCTTCTGGTTGCCTTCAGTCTGGTCGGCATCAGTGAATCCCAGCCTATCGCGCTGACCCGCCTCAGCCATAGCCAGTGCGAACTGCTGGCCAGCGATGAAATGCGACGTTCGGTCAGTGAAGAGTCCTACGGCAAAAACTTCGATGAGGTACGCCAGCGGCTGAATATTGCCTGTAAACCCGGTGAACGTTTTCTTTTCTTCTACGGCGATCGGCTCGAAACCAACGGGCTGGGGCGCGTGTTCCTTGCCCACTGCGCCATGCATGAAGATAACCCGTTCAGCTATTGCGATAACTACTTTTACTACTCCTGGAAGCCGTAATGAGACTCGCGCCGCGTCCGTTCTTTGCCCTCTGCGTTCTGGTATTTATTGCCGCCGCCGCGTTTAGCGCCTGGCGGCTGCTGCCTGCCGACAACGCGGGTGTCATGAGCTGTTCCACTAAGGGCATCATGCGCTTTGAGAACATGGACAAAGAGAACGTTAACGGCAATATTCACTTCAATTTTGGCGCGCAGGGTAAAGGCTCGATGGTGGTCGAAGGTTACACCGACTCCGCCGCCGGCTGGCTCTACCTGCAACGCTACGTGAAGTTTACCTACAGCAGCAAACGCATCTCGGCCACCGAGCGTCATTACCGCATCAATCAGTGGGAATCGAGCGCCTCCTCGATTGATGAATCGCCGAACGTGATTTTCGACTACTTTATGCGCGAGATGTCCGACAGCCACGACGGGCTGTTTCTCAACGCTCAGAAGCTCAACGAAAAGGCTATCTTGCTCAGCTCTATCAATTCACCGCTGTGGATCTGCACGTTGAAATCCGGCAGTAAGCTGAACTAACCCGTCAATCAAAAAAGACCATCCCCTTGTAGGGGCGTTCGCGACAGGCGGCCAGCCGCTGCGCCAGATTCCCCACATGCAGCTCCAGCTTATGGCCGTCAGGGTCGAGAAAATAGTAAGACGCCCCTTCACTGCGGTTATCTTTCCATACCTCAGCCCCCGCCTGCGCCAGCAGAGCCACCACCCCGGCAAACTCTTCTTCCGCCACGCTGAAGGCGTAGTGGGTATAGTCGCTTTCCTGAGGGGGCGTTTTACGCCGCTGCTCATCCAGCGACAAGCACAGCCACAGCGCCCCACAGGAGAGATAGGCTCCGCTATCCCAGCTGGCGTGCAGGCGCATTCCAGGTAACTGCTGATAAAATGCCAGGCTTGACGCCAGATCGCTGACCGCCAGCGTCAGATGATTCAATCCCTGCAGCATGACTTTTCCTCCCGTTATCAAACCCTGTTGTAAACTGTGATCGGCGACGCATCCCCTCCCGGCCTCACCTCATCACCGGCTAAAAAGCGCATTTTTTGCGTTTAGCCTGCCATCGGAAACCTGCGCCTCGCCACACTAATCCCCGCTCTATGTTACCCCTTTTTTGAAATCATTTAGCAATCCAATAACATTTCATCCCCCCGGAAAAAGCGGGCTAAAAATCGCCTTATTGAAGACCAAATCAGCACCGACATTACAGCATAAAGACATAAATAAACGCCCTAAAAAGACTAAATCACAGAGCTATATCCTAAATAATTACGGCACTGTTGCAAATAGTCGGTGGTGATAAACTTATCATCCCCTTTTGCTGATGGAGCTGCACATGAACCCATTC
>NZ_JBEEWH010000034.1:0-2852 GCF_040140305.1 Proteus sp. fly-1008 | reverse complement strand
TCCCGGTCTGAGACTTCGTGAGCGCGTTTCAGCAGGATTTTCCGGTCTCCCTTGAGAGTCCGGCTCTGGGACGGTTTCAGCTCCTTTCTGAGGCCCTTGCGCACTCTCTCTAGGGCATCGTTGGCCATGCGCACCACATGGAACTTATCGACCACGATACGGGCCTGGGGCAGCACAGCCTTGACCGCTGCCCGGTAGGGGTTCCACATGTCCATGCTGACGATCTCGACCTTCTGCCGGTCTTTCAGCTTCATCAGGTAGTTGGTCACCACGTCCTGGCGGCGGGTGGCCAGCAGGTCGAGCAGGGTTCGCTCCTCAATGTTGGTCAGAATGCAGCGGTAGCGCTTGTTCAGGTATAGCTCGTCAATGCCCAGGATGCGGGGCGTCTCGAAGCGGTGCCAGCGCCCCAGGAACTCGGCGCGGGCGTTGAAGATGTCGCGCACCGTCTTCTCGTCCAGGCCGGTCTGTGCCGCCACAAAGGTGTAGGGGTGGTTGAAGGATTCCTTCTCCACGTACTCATGCAGCCGCAGTGTCATACGGAATCCGTCCACCATCTCCGGTAGCTAGGGCCTGAATGTTGTCTTGCAGGCCCGGCAGGTGTATCGGCGGCGGACCACCCAGAGAGTGACCCGCTTGCTGTGGATGGGCAGATCACGATAGGGAACGTCACGCTTGCCGAACCGTACGAACTCACCCTGCACGCCGCATTCCTCGCAGGCGATGGGATCGGGCACGTCCACCTGGAAGTGCATTTCGTCGTCGGTTGATTTGCAGCCCAGTACTTGGTATTGCGGCAGGTGAAGGATGTTGTCGGGAAGTTCGGTCATGGTGTTGTATAGGCGTAGGTGTCAGTCAGATCCATCCGACTCGGCATTGGTGTTTGCTTTTTTACCCAACAAGCTGCTGGAAACGAAAAGTAAGGCACCGAGGACAATTGCAATATCAGCCAGGTTGAAGGCCGGCCAATGCCAGTCTCGCCAATAGAAATCAAAGGAATCCACAACATAGCCGCGAAAGACCCGGTCAATCAGGTTGCCCATGGCGCCACCGAGGATAAGACTGTAAGCGATGGCTTCTCCTTTATGACGATTTTCAAGGATCAGCTTGATCAGAAAAATCGAGACCACTACCGCGATTCCGATAAAAAAGTAGCGCTGCCAGCCTCCACCATTCGCAAAAAGACTGAATGCGGCACCGGTGTTCCATAGGTGCACCCAGTTAAAGAACGGGGTCACCGAAACATACTCGCCATAGGCCATTGATTGCTGCACCAGCCACTTTACAGCCTGATCAGACGCTGCCAGCAGGCCCGATATGGACAATAGGGCATACGGCGAGAGCTTTTTGCCAATAATGAGCATTATTTAACCCTTCAACGCCAAAATGCGTCTGGCACCGTTAAGTACAATGCCCCCCGCGATGGTGCCGATAATCAGATCCGGATAATTGGACCCGGTCCACGCGACCAGGGCGCCGGCGGTGATGACCCCCAGGTTGATCACCACGTCGTTGGCCGAGAATATCCAGCTTGCCTTCATGTGCGCCCCGCCTTCCCGATGTTTGGATATGAGCAGCAGACAACTGGTATTGGCAATCAATGCGACGAATGCGATAGCCATCATCACCAGCGATTCAGGCTCACTACCGAATACAAAGCGCCTCACGACCTCTACGAGTACGCCAACAGCCAAAACCAGTTGGACCACACCAGCAACGTGCGCAACACGGACCTGCCTTTTCACGCTATGCCCAACCGCATAAAGAGCGAGTCCGTACACTGCCGCATCAGCAAAATTGTCCAGGGACTCTGCAATGAGGCCAGTTGACTGAGCCATCAGACCGGCAGTAATTTCCACCACGAACAGAAGTGCATTGATGCCGAGCAACCAGCGCAGGGTCCCGGATTCTTGCTTAGCAGAAGCTGCCGAAAACTCGGCGGCCTTGATGGTCTCCGGATTTGCAGCGACGGTTTCCTGAAGCGAGGCGCCTAGCCCCAAGGTCTTCAGTTTCGAGGTGACGGGCTCGACCTCGCCGTCATGCACGACCTTCAGCCGGCGGTTCGACAAGTCGAAGGACAGCGCCCGAATCTCCTCAAAGCCGTTCAGGGCTAGGCGAATCATTCGTTCTTCTGATGGACAGTCCATCTTCGGCACGGCATAAACACTGACCCATCTCCCTGGCGCCTCGGAGGAGGCCTGTATATCGGTATCCGCTGCGGACGTTGCATCACCGCCACAGGCGCCACCACAGGATTTGCTCATGATACGACTCCACTTGAACAATGTTGTGGTACCATTTAAAACTATAAAGCTACTATAAGGTCAATAGAGTAAAGAATCCGTTGGGGAGGAGGCTGATGCGCATTGGTCAGTTGGCGCAGTTGGTAGGGGTCGAAACACAGACGATCCGCTTCTATGAACAGCAGGGCTTGTTGCCGCCGCCTGATCGGCAGGACAACGGTTACCGTGTCTATACCGAGAAGCATGGTGAGGGGCTGGCCTTCATCCGTCGCTGCAGAATCCTGGGCCTGTCACTGGCTGAGGTTCACGAACTACAGAGCTATCAGGACGACCCTCATCAGCCTTGTACCGCCGTCAACGCCTTGCTCGATGATCACATCTCTCATGTGCGGTCGCAGATAACCGCTCTGCAAGCGCTTGAGAAACAACTCGTTTCACTGAGAGCGAGTTGCAACGATGACCGGGAAGTTGAGGCGTGTGGGGTTCTTGCTGGAATTAGCGAAGGAAACATGCACCAGCAGTAGGTGAAGCATCAACCAGATAATCCGATGAGATGCCGGTCTGTCTCACTCTCATGCAAAGGTAAGATCAACCATTTAATCCGCTTACCCT
>NZ_JBEEWH010000033.1:0-3007 GCF_040140305.1 Proteus sp. fly-1008 | reverse complement strand
TCAAGAGAAGTCTTGTAAAGATTCTTTTAGTTAATCAGCTATCTTCGGACAAGGTTGGGGTTAACGCTTTCAGAAAACAACACAGGGCACGGATGCCCTTGCTTAGTCTTTGTGGTTGAGGAGGGTTACAACTCAGAAAGATTCGAGAATTTAAATATAAACTCTGGCTCTTTCATTCCCCCATTTTGAGTCATTGACACTTCTCTAAAGCATTCATTTCTTCTGGTGATAAATTCACCTGAAAACTTTATCTTGTCGCCAATTTTTAATGATAAAGCCTCTTTAAATAATGGGGTTTCTTGAGGCATTAAGGTTTCATCACCTGTATCTGAGAAACTGTTATTCCACGTTTTTAGAGTTACCCCCTTGGCTATCTCTACGGAAATAACACCTTTACCATCTTGGTTTGAGTTTAAGTCTCTAATTACCCCACTCCAATTGATAGCATTCTTATTTGTTTTTATAATTTCGCATATACGACTATCTCTTTCTGACTTCAGTGATGCTATTTGAAGATCGTTATCTGCTTTTTTGGTTTTTACTATATATGATGTAAGCAGGTTAACGAACTCTCGCTCTTGGCTTGGATATGATGCTATCACGTCCTTGTATGGATCTTTTTTTTCTCCAAAAAAGCCAGCGTAATAAAGAACTCCAATACAAATAATCCCACCCACCAAGGTTTGCGTTATGACTTTTGATGCTGACAAGATTCACCTCATTTTCATCACTAATTAGTTAGTACGGGATTATCTAAATTCCTTATTAGTTTGCAATCATATATAAGCACATTAACCTTCACCGATCCTGAGTCTATGTTAATTGCAGACGCTAATCCCATATCTTTAATATACCCAACAACAAAACTGCTTCCGTTATCATCTTCAGCGTAATAAGAAATTGAGTCTTTCTTTTGCTTGTTTCTTTCCGCTACTGGCGGATTAAATGATATATCACCAGGCAGCGATGCTATAAACAGAACGGTGTCATTATCCATTTTTTCAATATACAACTCAGCACCAGATAATTTATTATCGCCCTGATTTGCTTTTTCGAGATTGTTATAAAAACATTCATAATTACCATCAATAAGTAGATTATGACCACCATTACCCTTACTTACCAATATCGAGCGATCACTTCCAAATGCAATACATGGAAATAACAGCAACCCAATGACTATTTTCTTTAGCATTTCTCATCCTTAATAAATAACATTTAAGTAATTGTGCCACTGGGTTGGTGCAATTTGAAGCAAGTTAGGTCATTGTAGGCATTATTTGTGATAGTGATTCTCTCGCAGCTCTCCTTCCGTCATCAATAGTTCCTTTTATGGTAGGAGCATTACTTGTGATATTAATATCACCAATAGTCACATCCGTCTTATTATTAACAGTGGTTGGTTTACTATTTAGTTTTTGAGTTTGAGATAAGAAATTTTGAGGCTCATTTACCCCACCTTTTACTAGCGGCGTGGAAATTTTCTGATCAAGTTTGTTTACTATACTTAACTTTCCCTCTTTCCACCCTTCTACTTTTTTCATAGCTTCAAGGATGATATCTCTTTCGGCTCTAGAATATTCGCTCATCTTTTTTTCAGAGCCGACAGCATCTAAAACCCTTTTAATATACACATCAGTTGGGTTTTCTTCTGGTGGGGCATAGGAGGTAATGGCTTGGGATAAAGTCTTATCTTTATAACCTATACCCGCTCCATAGTCCCCCTTGGTTGATAGCCTTTTAGCTCTGTCACTTTCAAATATTAAATTATCCTTTGCTTTTCTTCCTGATTCTTCATCTGGAAAAATAGCAAACCTACCATCAGTCCCTAAAGCGCCAAATTTTTTTGCAAAATCTCCATACTCAATATTACCCGGGTTATTATTTCTCCAAGATCTAGAGCCTCCCTCTTTTACTTGATCTGAAGACGATGATTTATAAATCCTCTTATTTTGAGATGGAGACTCAACGCTAGATGCCTTCACAACAGGAGTTAAGACTCTTTTAGCAAATCCACCAAATCCTGTAGCAATTGAACCAACCGCATTATTAAAACCTTTTGTATCTATTTCCTCAATAACATGACCGAGAGCCTTCCCGCCTGGTATCGCCCAATCTAAAGAGCTTAAAATAATGTTCGCATTTTCAGCGTTGCTCTTATCTTTTGAAACATGAGATAAGGCATCTGCCGTTTTAACTCCCGTCATAGTGACATTTGCCATTTCAGGAGCAAGTGAGCCTAGATCTAGGTTATCGACGTAATCCTTAAACCACAACAGGCTACCTGCGACTGCTGCGATAATTAAACCTGGCCAGCCCAAAAGTCCCGCAAAAGCACCGCCAATAGATGCTATTGTACCAGTAAACCCTAAAGCAAATTTACCAGTGAAATATGCAAGCAACCCCCCAAGAGCAAGTTTCCACCCCTCAACATTTCCATCCTGATCAGTAAACCATTTACCAATTGAGGTTTCACCAAACCACTCAGATAAGCTATCTAACCAACCAAGGACTGTCTCGATTGTTTTAGACCATTCAGACCAATCAAAGTAAGAGTCCTTGCCTTCTTTCCATCTTTTATAATCCCTATATAACAACACTATTGCAGCAGCTAAAGCCAACACTAAACCAGTGCCAGTTAACAGAGGGGCGAACATACCAGCCATTGCGATTGCACCCTTTATTAGCGCAGGGATCAGAAACAAGGTGAGTACAACTGCCATTCCCTTAAACAGGTCTTTGGCTACTTCTCTATTTTTATTGAGGTAATCAAGCCAACCTGAGACTTTCTCAGAGAAGCGGAGGAAGTAAGGCATTAAGTAGTTCGCAATGAGTGTTTTTAAACCTTCCCACTGTTTGCTGACTAATGCGTTTTGTTGGTTAAGCTGACGACTTAGCTTTAATTCTTCTTCGCTGGAGATAACGATATGCTTTTGAGTTTCTAGCATCTGTTGCATAGCCTGACGACCTTCAAGCAACAGATTTATTGTGCCGTCATCGAACCCCA
>NZ_JBEEWH010000032.1:0-3341 GCF_040140305.1 Proteus sp. fly-1008 | reverse complement strand
GGGACATTCATTTTTTTATCTTTGGAGCTAAATAAGCAATAAGATTGACCTCGGATTGTTGTTTTAGGCCCTTCAACCGCGGCTGTAATTTTATCAGCTTGGCGAAATGCGCTGGTCGTGACGATATAGTCAAACGTTAATGGTGGCTCTTTATCACCCACTTTTCCTTCTCTATAAGGATTGTTGACTAATTCTTTAGAGACAATACTGATCCCATAATCACGAGGCTTGATAATTATCGTATTAGAAGGGGTAAATTCATAAAAGCCTGATTGAGGCACTGCAGTATTGGTAAAACTAAAGGTAAATAAATCTTGGCTCTTAGAGAGATCAACGTTATTTCTAATTAATTTTTTGAAAAAACTTTTTGTGAAATGGACATAAACGCCGCCATTACCAGGCGTGACTAAATAAGAGGCAATTGTTGGTGAAGAATAATAATAGGTTCTTGATGTCGGCGTTGCTGAAAGAAGAATATCACTCGCACTTGGTGTAAATGATAATGTCGTTGTATCTACTTTCATCGCCAGTCTCATAACATTTAAGCTTTCGCCGTTGAGCTCATAATCGACCATCTTACAAACCACGTTATCACCGACAATTTCACAAAATTTAGAGCCAAGACCTAATACGGCGTTGCCTTCACTATCGACAAAAATCTCTTGTAACGCATTGGTTGATTTTAGCCTTATATGCCCTTTTTTCGTGATCGCAAAACTTTGTTCAGACACTCGGCCGTTTACAGAGCGACATGTTTGACCTAATGCCGGATTGTAATTCTCCTTGGTATAGCAGAAAAAATAACTAAAATTTTCTATACTACTAACCGGTAAAGTTTGCATATATTGATAAAATGAATCAGAGAATATTGCCCTAGGAATACCCGCTTCACCACCATGAGTATTCATATAGGCACGATATATTCCATCACTTAAAACCTGTTCAGGTCTTTGTATACCATCAGAAGGGCAATCTCTATAGGTTCGCCAGCAACGGTTACCAATAAATGGCATTTTAATTGGCGAGTTTTCTAACCAAATATCGAAGTAATTATTGATAGGCACTACGCCAGTATATCCCATGTAACCTAAACTCAGTTGGTTACTACTGTATTTGGTAAAAACGTTAGCACCACTAAAACGAGGGTCTGTTTTTTGAGGTGTAATAAAATACTCGTTATCAATATTGTTTTCGATAAAAACAATATCATTGGTGTAAGTTACTGCATTGCTGGTGAATGTAGTAAAAAGGGCGAGTATTAATAAGAGATAATGTTTGAACATTATATGCTTTCCTTTAATTCCGGTTTACCAATGTCGTTTGCGGATCACAAATCACATCACCCACCCACAGCACACCCCGAGCTGAGGACAAATCTAATTCAGCCTCACAAATCTGTTTATCATCTTGTTGTAATGAAATGACTGGGTAGCGTTTATCAACATCCATTGCAAATTGGCCTTGATGATCGGTTTGAGTACGACCAATATGGTTACGTACCTGCGCACTGGCTAACAGTGTGCCATCAGGCGACTTCATTCGACCAAAAACGGTCACCATCTGTTTTAATTCAGGTTGATGCACGGCAACGTTACCTGGATAAAGCACCACATTTTTCACTCGGCCTGAGGCGATATCAAAGCTATCTTCGCTGTTTTTATCATTCAGTAATTCGACCTTATATTCCGCGTAAGGAGAAAGTGGAATAAAGTTATTACTGCCCGATAAGACAAAACGTTGGCCATTGACGTTGGCGGCAATTTGTCCTTCGCCATCAATGCCGGTTTTCACGATCACCCCAGATGTTTCTTGTTTACCACTGGCAGAGAAGTTCATATCACTATAGGCCAATGAACCTCGGGCGGTTAATGTGGTATTTAGACGATCATTATTAGGGCGGCTCATGGTTAACGTGCCCGTACTGTATTTGGTATCAAACGAGCCGTAACCGCTGACAGAAAAATCACTGTCAGTGCCATCTTTATCATGTAATAAGGTTGATACGGATAAACCTGCGTGACGAATAGCCGAATCTTCAAAGCTTTTCGATGCAGATAATTCACCCCGCATATTCCCATTACTGGATGAAACCCCGGCACTCAACCATGTTGCCAGCGGTAATGAGAAGTCCAGTGTGATGTATTTTTCATTCGTGCTGCTTTGATTATCGTAGTGATAACGTTGAACACCGGTACGCAAACTCATGCTACCGTAACGCCCGTTATAGAGTGTGGTAGAATATTCAAAGTTATTCGATTTGTTTTTATCGCGCAGATCTTTGGTATAGGAATAGGTAAATGATCCGGCATATTCCCAAAATTGAGTCAAATTGAGGGTGGTACCAAAAGAGTAATTATCTGAGTCATACATCGGGAAATCATCTTTGATATTCCCTTTCTCTTTATTGACCCAAAGTGAGCCAAACCCCTTGGGCAATGAATAAGAGGCAGTAATGATATTGCGATCACTACCATCGTTAGCCAAAAGAGATTGCCAACTCGTTGATATATTTTCACTTAATTGTAAGTTTGCATTGGTTTCAAGTACGGCTAAATCATCAAATGCATAGGTTGAAGCTTGCAAATTTAACCCTGAAAACACCCCTAAAGTGACCGTTCCAGCTCCACCCACAAGCCAAGTATTATCAGAGTTTGATGTCTTATATCCATTGTCTCTATTTTTAATCCGTTTTTTATAATCGACATAGCCTGAGAATATTTCCCAACGAAACTCATTTAATGTTGCGCCTCGCATATTGAAGGTTTTATTCACTGTTTGGGCTTGTTTAGAATGAACTTTACCGTCAATAACCACTTCGACTTCGACTTGATAAATACCAAAAGGGAGTGGTGCGGTGTCCACTTCAAAACTGCCCATTGGAAAGTTTTGAATACTTAACAATTTGCCATCACGATAAACACGTACTTCCCCCGCACTGGGTAAAAAGACGGTGATCGGCGTTAAAGAGAGCTGAGAATGATTGACCTTGGATGAGGAATTATTGCCGTAAGTAATCCCGTAAACTTTACTGCTATTGAGCGCCGACATGGAAGCAATAGATTGTAAGTTCCACGTATTTAACAGACCAAAAGCAAAACGGCGACCATTAAAATCACGCTCAAACATGGCACGATAAAAATCGAAAGATTGCTCTGCGGTACCCAAGCCATAAGCGGTGGCACTGAGATTTAAATGGTTTTCAGCAAAACTCCAGATGCTATCGATTGAAAAATAGCTATTGGTGTTATCTTTTTGCTGTTTCATTTGATTGTTATAGACACCTAAATCATAGGTGGTGACGGAGGAAAGATTATCAACTGTTGATTTTCCTAACATTTCCG
>NZ_JBEEWH010000031.1:0-3622 GCF_040140305.1 Proteus sp. fly-1008 | reverse complement strand
CAAGTGGTGTCGCATATAAAGAACGACTCAATATGCCAGTTGTTGCGTCCGAAGTTGAACGACAACAACCAGCACATCTGCGCGAGTATTTTAATAAATGATTAGCGTTTTATCGTAAGAGAAGTAAGAAGTTGCCTGATGGAAATTCAGTACAGTATTTAAAAACAGAGTGATTACTCAGGTTTTTGTGGCCATTCAATGTCTGGCGCTAGTGATGAATCAACCCTATTTACATTAACTCGATACTCCTTCCAAGATCTGAGCATTGAAACCTCACTATCTGTTGCATTACCTATATCAACAGCATCCTGAAGTGGTGATATTTTAATTGTAGCTTCCGCTATTAGTGATGCCTTCTCAGACTCAGCCTTTATAGCTAACTGCTCTTTAGTTGGTTTAGGATTGGTGTGTGATTCAATTTCTTTTTTTGACATCTTCGTCAGTGATTTTATCTCTAATTGCACTTCAAAAAACACAGGTGGAATCAAGTTGTATTCATTTACTAGCGATTGGTGTTTCGAGTCGATATCATTAAATTCTGATAAGGCGAGATTATAATCATGTTCAGCAATTTCTATGTTATCTTCATTATTTATCGCATACTCCAACGCTTCACTTGCTTCATTTAACGATGCCAACTTACTGTTTAATTCTAACTCCAATTCCGAGATTAATTCTGATAATTCACTAATGTGATTAACAGTTGATAATTGATCGTCGCTATATGCATAAACTTTATTTTTACTGTCTTTATAATAATTCATACTAATTCCGCCCAAGATACAAATGTGAAGTTAGAGGACCGTAGCTCATAACTAGCCCCTTCAGGGATAACCACAGAGATATTCCTGTTGATTGCATATACATCACTGCCCGATATGGTCATTGCAGATTTATCATTCACAAGAAATGTTGATATGGCATTGCCAACTGTCCTGCCATTGATGTTTATAACCATCCCTTTTCCTGATGTGTTTTTATAAACAGTGTTTATTTCTCTGCCCTCTGTTACATCAGAGTATGATTGTCCAATACCCATAACTTGACTTAAAAGAGAATAATTACCTTTAGGTTGGTAGATGTTGTTACTTTCAGCCTTAGTGTAACTATCTCCAATTAAAGCAAGAGTTCCCGTTTTATCGGGTAATACAACACCTCTCCACCCATTAACACCATCAGTGTGTGTTATTTCAGGTTTACCTGCTGTTAATTCAAATTGAATTCTGCGCTCACCCGCTTTAGCTCCAACGTTATTCGTTGCATCAATAGGGCCATTAAAAACTTGATATGCGGTTGATGATTTATCCGCGTAATTCCCTTTCGGTTGGTATTTACCGTCAGACTCTGTCGTAGTATACGATTCTCCTGCCAATGCATAGTTACCCGCAGGTTGATAGCTACCTTTAGGTTGGTAGATGTTGTTACTTTCAGCCTTAGTGTAACTATCTCCAATTAAAGCAAGAGTTCCCGTTTTATCGGGTAATACAACACCTCTCCACCCATTAACACCATCAGTGTGTGTTATTTCAGGTTTACCTGCTGTTAATTCAAATTGAATTCTGCGCTCACCCGCTTTAGCTCCAACGTTATTCGTTGCATCAATAGGGCCATTAAAAACTTGATATGCGGTTGATGATTTATCCGCGTAATTCCCTTTCGGTTGTTTGTTACCAAGCTCCTTGGTCACCAAATCCAAGCTGGGCACTTTATTAACATCATTTGCTAACTGTTGTGAGATGCTGGCTTTATCAATCTTTTTATTAAGCTCAGAATTCATCTCCGGTATTGTTGGATAATTTCCTTTGGGCTGAAATGTATCTGTAGATGCCTTCTGGCTCATTACACTTGTTGTTGATGTGCCTGTGGACTGAACGACTGCGGATGATTCTAGCTTTTTTGATAGCTGATCAAGTAAGTCGTCGGTCATTACCAATTTCCAAGATGTTTTTATCTGATCTTGGCTTGCGGTATTAAAATTGATCTTATTGTTGTCAACCAAACTCTGGTAGTATTTTTTCTCATCTTCTGACTGAAGAATAGCCCCTTTTGGGTAGCCATTTATAGCTGCGGCATAGTCAGCAGAGAATTTAAAAATACCACCTTTTGATATATGAACGATGGTTTCACACATCTGGTTTAGTATGCCATTAAAGTCCTGCCCTTTAGGAGGCAACCCACCTGCGCTTACTGGCAACATAGTAATCTGACCAAAACCCTGATCCCATGTCGCTTGGTTACCCTCCATGCTGGTTTCGTATTTTTCAGGGATGACGTTTTTCTGCCCGTTCTGTGCGAAAGGCTTAGATATTAATTTTGGATTTTTCATTTCTTACCTATTTAGTGAAAGGCGCTTGGTTGAATGGCTGGAATCCACTGCCGTAGAATCCAAAATATTCATTTGTAGGAAGCTCATTTACTCCGACATCAACACCTGATGGTCGAGGTAAAATGTTGTGATGAAATATTAAGTTTTTTTCGAATTCTGATAACCGGTACTCAAATACATATCTTGCCTGCATGTGACCAGTGATCAGGTAATAGGCTTTTCCTCTTGGGAATGATGCTTTAAGAAAAGCATTAATATTTGGTGCTGTTGCATAAAGGATGTTTGAATAGGCTTTTATGATGATAACCTCACGATAAGTGTCATCAGACATTTCATAAGTTACATCACCAGGATTACCTCCGAAAAAAGGAGCCTGCCCAAAAGGGCTAAATTTTTCCGTTCCTTCAAAACCAAAGTAACTATCATCAGGATCTGGAATTGAAAGCCCTCTACCAATGCCAACTATTCTCCCCCATATATCCAGACCGAACCCAACAGCAGAATGTAAGTTGACCGCCATATTGTAGAATTCCTCTACATGGCTACGTGGGTCGATGGCTTGATTGGCTGATTTTAGTATTGCGAGAATGTTGGGAGAGTTGGCATATTGGCTGAGTAATGTTTCTCTAATATCAATCATTACTCTATCCTTATGTCATCTACCGATAACACTGGAAACTCATCTATCCCAAAGTCAATGTAACTAGCCAAAGCCGAGCCTTTTCTACCAATCTGAATATTGATTAATCTTGATGTTGTTACTTGAGCTACACCGCATACATAATCACTCGCAATTAATCTCTTTCCGATTTGACCTTTTCCTCTACCAGTCGTGAATTCCTCGGTAATAGCTTTAATGATGGCTTGCTTTGCTTGGTGAGTTAATTGTGTTTTATCTTCAACAGTAATCGTAAATGTAACAGCGATATCAGTTGGTCGAATAAATTTCACTGTGTACTTAGGTGGCATGTAAGGGAAGTTTTCTTTATCTTCATAAGTAACCGTCGTGTTACCTACGAACGAGCATCCAGTACCAGCTTTCGTTAATATTTGCTGTGCAATCTCTTCGTTATCCCCGCCCACTACTGAAACAGCGATTGAGTTTCTGATTAAAGAATATTTTGTTTTACCTACCTGAATAGTTGCATCTGATGGGTTATCAACAACATAGCAGTCAATAACACCTTTTAGATTAGCTACTGCACCGTAAGTGGCTGAGTTGGTGTTTTTTGCGTTCTTTGCGACAGATTCAGATCTGCGATATTCGAATTCTTGCCTGCTTTCAGTATTTCTACC
>NZ_JBEEWH010000030.1:0-3808 GCF_040140305.1 Proteus sp. fly-1008 | reverse complement strand
TCAAGAGAAGTCTTGTAAAGATTCTTTTAGTTAATCAGCTATCTTCGGACAAGGTTGGGGTTAACGCTTTCAGAAAAAAACACAGGGCACGGATGCCCTTGCTTAGTCTTTGTGGTTGAGGATTATTTATTCATATTTATTATTCAATTCTTTGCTATATTTGTTCATGAATTTGTATATGTTATCCTCTGTTTGCTTTATTTTATCTTCGCTTAAGTCAATTTCTTTCATAAGTTCATACAAATCATCATTATTCACATGAGCATCGCTTTCATCCGAGGCAATAGCTAAGTCGGTAAACTCTTTATACTTAACGCATGATCCCATATTTTCGCATTGTTTTTCTATTATATCCTCAGCCCCCATATATATGATGTAAGGGAGAGCCATCTTTAGATTATCGGGGATGCTTTTTTTATTTGTTTTAGAAAAATTTATTGTCGATACACAATCTTTTAAGATAGGGCTATCCATAACAAAGCCACCACCAATACAAACCATGTCCACTTTTGAGCCGGGAACCATATTCAACACATAAGGATCTTCCTTATCTACATTAAACATAGTTCCACCAAGTATAAAATCAGGAGATGTTGATTTAACAGAAGCGTTCCCTAGAAAATCCTCCGTTACACTTTCAACTATTCCAACAACTCTTATCCTCTTACCTTTGTACTTATTATTCGCAACCAATTCATTCTGTTTATATTCTTTGTACAACTGCGTTGTGCTAACAGAGGAACTAACCCCTTTCAATTCACTATCATTTATTACATTTTCTTTTTGTTTTCTGCGTTCAATGTCGTTAATTATAGAGGTAGCAACAGTATTAAAATTATTAAATGCCTCTTTGTTTCTTGGTAAAGGCAATCCGTATGCGTCATACGTTACTTTTGCATTTATTGCTTTTTCATTTCTTATTTGTATTGACTGAACATTAATCATTAATGGAGTGTGATGGTGTCCAGTCATTGAATACATTAATTTACCAGTAACTGACACGCTGTTATTTAAGCTATTTTCATATTTCTTATACAAGTCATCACTAAGAACTAGTTGAAACTTATTTTTACTTCCCCAATCAGCACTTCCTTTTGCACATGTAATTGGATCTTTTGTATTAAGAACCCAGTAAGTTTCTGGCTTATCACCTAGCTCAACACTTTCATAATTAGGGGGACCAGGGAATACTGTTCTCTTTATTATTCCAGATAGAGTGATTTTCTGACCTTCTTCATAGCAATTTTCTGACGAGTTATTAACCTTGCCACTGTTAGCTATATTACGATAAAGAATAGTAGATCTCTTATACCAATCAGAAATACACTCTACTGTTTCGCAATTATCCTGCCTAAGCTTCCAGTTTTGCTTAACCAACTTTTTAAACTCTGCATTGTTACCAGTTACTAATTTTGCTTGTAGGTAATCAACGTACAGCTCATCATCCATCTTGGACAATTCAGGGGTGTTACATATTAACTGCCCTACCTTACTTGGCTCTTTACTGCAATCAAAACTAGCGCCATAAGAAAAACTAGAAAAAATAACCAAGCCAGCAACAATATTCTTAAGCATTGTTATATCCCTTTATAAATTTACTTTATGAATATTGCCACTGGCATAGTGCAACTTCCAG
Source organism: Proteus sp. fly-1008 (assembly GCF_040140305.1). Lineage (NCBI taxonomy): Bacteria > Pseudomonadati > Pseudomonadota > Gammaproteobacteria > Enterobacterales > Morganellaceae > Proteus > Proteus sp. fly-1008. The sequence continues at coordinate 2,172 of NZ_JBEEWH010000030.1, read as the reverse complement.
CAAATTAACTCATTGTCGGCATAAGTTGTGAGAGAGATTCCCTTGCTGCTTGCTTGCCATCATTTATTGTTCCTTTGATGGTTGATGAAGTGCTAGTAATATTAATGTCGCCAATCGTTACATCTGTCTTATTATTAACAGTTGATGGTTGACTATTTAATTTCTGAGTTTGAGATAAAAAGTTTTGAGCCTCAAAGCCTGTATTTGACACGAGTGGCTTACTAATGGCTTTGTTAAGAGAGTTAATGTTGTTGGCAAGATTAACAGATGGATCACCGGTTCCTTTTATGGCTGCCATAACTAATGATTTATCATAAGGTAATTGCTTCCCTATTTCCTCCTTACTCATTGCATTCATTAGTGCGTACATCATTTCTGGATCATTGAGATTTATTATCTCAGTAGGTGACACTGATAGTTTTTCTGAAACCCTTTTTACATACCCTTTAGTATCATTATTATCAGCACTTGGCGCCCAAGCCTTAACAATATCCTGTACTGTTTGTAGCTTCCTGTTCCCTACCGCCCTTGATTTACCATCAAAATACAGCATTAATTGCTTTACTGTCCTCTCCAGCCCTTCGTAAGGAGTCTCAAACTTAGCAAACCTAGCGTTCTTTCCTTCTTCTAAAGTAGCGCCTTTCTGACCAACAAAGTTCATATTAAGAGGATTGTTATTTCTTTCTCCTCTAGTATTTCCTAATTTTGGTGTTATTTCAGATTGATCTTTATCTGGTTTGTTTGCGCTAATGACTCTTTTTAGAAACCCGCCTGCATCATTAACAAATGACTCTGCAGCGCCACGAATTCCTTTTTTGTCAATCTCTTCCGTGGCATGACCAATAGCCTTTCCACCCGGCATTAACCAATCTAGCGAGCTTAAGATAATGTTCGCATTTTCAGCATTGCTTTTGTCTTTTGAAACATGAGATAAAGCATCTGCCGTTTTAACTCCTGTCATAGTGACGTTTGCCATTTCAGGAGCAAGTGATCCTAGATCTAAGTTATCAACAAAATCTTTAAACCATAATAGGCTACCTGCAACTGCCGCGATAATTACTCCAGGCCACCCCATGAGTCCAGCAAATGCACTGCCAATTGATAATATTGTTTTACCAAACCCAAGTGCAAACTTACCAGTGAAGAACGCAAGTAATCCACCTAATGCAAGTTTCCATCCATTAACCTTACCGTCCTGATCGGTAAACCATTTACCTATTGATGTATTCTTAAACCACTCAGATAAACCATCTAACCAACCAAGGACTGTCTCGATTGTTTTAGACCATTCAGACCAATCAAAGTAAGAGTCCTTTCCTTCTTTCCATCTTTTATAATCCCTATATAACAGTATTAATGCCGCGCCCAATGCAATCACTAACCCCGTTCCGGTAAGTAAAGGGGCGAACATGCCAGCCATTGCGATTGCACCCTTTATTAGTGCAGGGATCAGAAACACGGTGAGCACAACCGCCATTCCCTTAAACAGGTCTTTGGCTACCTCTCTATTTTTATTGAGGTAATCAAGCCAACCTGAGACTTTCTCAGAGAAACGGAGGAAGTAAGGCATTAAGTAGTTCGCAATGAGTGTTTTTAAACCTTCCCACTGCTTGCTGACTAATGCGTTTTGCTGGTTAAGTTGACGACTGAGCTTTAATTCTTCTTCGCTGGAGATAACGATATTCTTTTGAGTTTCTAGCATCTGTTGCATAGCCTGACGACCTTCAAGCAACAGATTTATTGTGCCGTCATCGAACCCCATATTTTTGGCAATGTTATACGCCTGAGGGCGTGACATTTTCGACAGGCTGTCAGATACATCGAGCAGGATGTCGTTAAGATCTCTAATTTGACCGCCAGAGTTAACCACATCGACATTGAGCGCATTAAACCAAGGTAAGATAGATGCATCACCTGTGGTTACTAAATTCCACAGGGATTGACTCAATCCTGATAAACTCGCCGCCATTCCATCAGCGCTACCGCCTGTCATCTCTGCCATGTTCTGCCACCGTTTGATGTCGGTTGCATTCATGCCTAAATTTTTACTTAGGAAATAGAGTTGATCATTGGTTTTGCTGGTTTCATCGACTAGCTTCTGTAAACCTGTTGAAGCAAAGATAGTTGTGAATAGACCAGATAAGGCTTTAACCACATTATTGATAGTCTTTT
>NZ_JBEEWH010000029.1:0-3970 GCF_040140305.1 Proteus sp. fly-1008 | reverse complement strand
ATGCCGGCCTTTGAATGGGTTCATGTGCAGCTCCATCAGCAAAAGGGGATGATAAGTTTATCACCACCGACTATTTGCAACAGTGCCCATAGGCTTCATCAGCGCCTGACTGGCGAGCACGATTCCGGCCCTAGCCGCAGGATCGCGCAGGACGACCTAGTTACGAACCAGGCCGAGTGTTCCTGACATCCATCGGCACCATAGTTCTGCTTATCCGGCACGCGCGCGTCAGGGGTGTGGTGAACTACAAAGCAGACCCGTTGAGGTTATCAGTTCGATGCACAATCAGCAGCGCATAAAATATGCACAAGAACAGGAGCACCCTTCGCATTAAGCTGTGGTGGTAACAAGTAGTGCCGGGCTACCATCAGCGAGCATGATGCGCTCCCACAGCATTCGCCTTGGCAGTATGGAAGTTCCTCGCTCCAGTTCGGGCCGGTATCCACCTCGAGTGACCCCAGCCGCCCCTCATGCCAACCGAGCCCATTAAGCGCAGAGTCGGCCGCAACTATCTCGGGGACGCATAAACACGCAGCGATTTACCAAGGAGTTCGGCTAGGTCAATCCGCAATTCCCTTTGCCTGGCCGGAGATGCCGCGAGCAAACAATGTGTCCGGTCGCTACCAGATGGACTTTGTGGGCGGAGGATTGCACCAGACGCTTCAGCGCAGCGTCGTACGATGAATCGGAAGGCCCGGTAAGCAATTGAAGAACCGCTGACCACCTCCCATCCGACAATGCAAGGGTGCCCCGCTCCCAGCGCGACACGGTTGCCTGATCCACACCCATTAATTCAGCTAGGTGACTTTGCTTCATATGACGAAGCAACCGCGCCCTCCGCACCTGCCGCCCCCTGTCATTCGTCAACATTCTTCAGCACCTCAATGTCGTTCGTAGTGAGCCTCATTTTTTCAAGACCGCCGATGATGAGAGCCAGGCCTCGCTCGAATGCCGCGTCCGGACCGCCTTCGTAGACGATTTTCATCGCGCTCTGTAGGCGCGCCGGCATCGTAGACGCTGAGGTGGTCAACTGATCTTCGCCCCGCTCCTCGGCGTCTGCCTCGCTAGCTTGCTGCTCAAGAACAGCGCCGACGGTGAAGTAGCTGATTGCCATCAACGCATAGGTCGCGTCACCTGCCGAAAAGCCAGCATCGCAAAGGAAGCGAAGCTGCGCGTCGGCTTTTTCCATCTGCGGCGCGGCTGGCCGCGTCCCGGCATGAATACGCGCGCCATCGCGATAAGCGAGCAACGCCCGTCGAAAACTGCATGCATTGCCCTTCAGGAACGAACGCCAGTCGTCGTCATCCCTTGGCGTCGAATGCGTGTGATTTATCGTCAGCATGGCTTCGGCAAGTGCGTCGAGCAACGCACGCTTGTTCTTGAAATGCCAGTAGAGCGCTGGCTGTTGCACCCCGAGGCGCTCAGCCAGTCGGCGCGTCGTTAGACCTTCCATGCCCACGTCGTTAAGCAGTTCGAGCGCGGTTCGGATCACGGCCTCGCGTTGGAGCTTGTTCATTCGCGAATTCTCATGTTTGACAGCTTATCATCGATAAGCTTTAATGCGGTAGTTTATCACAGTTAAATTGCTAACGCAGTCAGGCACCGTGTATGAAATCTAACAATGCGCTCATCGTCATCCTCGGCACCGTCACCCTGGATGCTGTAGGCATAGGCTTGGTTATGCCGGTACTGCCGGGCCTCTTGCGGGATATCGTCCATTCCGACAGCATCGCCAGTCACTATGGCGTGCTGCTAGCGCTATATGCGTTGATGCAATTTCTATGCGCACCCGTTCTCGGAGCACTGTCCGACCGCTTTGGCCGCCGCCCAGTCCTGCTCGCTTCGCTACTTGGAGCCACTATCGACTACGCGATCATGGCGACCACACCCGTCCTGTGGATCCTCTACGCCGGACGCATCGTGGCCGGCATCACCGGCGCCACAGGTGCGGTTGCTGGCGCCTATATCGCCGACATCACCGATGGGGAAGATCGGGCTCGCCACTTCGGTCTCATGAGCGCTTGTTTCGGCGTGGGTATGGTGGCAGGCCCCGTGGCCGGGGGACTGTTGGGCGCCATCTCCTTGCATGCACCATTCCTTGCGGCGGCGGTGCTCAACGGCCTCAACCTACTACTGGGCTGCTTCCTAATGCAGGAGTCGCATAAGGGAGAGCGTCGACCGATGCCCTTGAGAGCCTTCAACCCAGTCAGCTCCTTCCGGTGGGCGCGGGGCATGACTATCGTCGCCGCACTTATGACTGTCTTCTTTATCATGCAACTCGTAGGACAGGTGCCGGCAGCGCTCTGGGTCATTTTCGGCGAGGACCGCTTTCGCTGGAGCGCGACGATGATCGGCCTGTCGCTTGCGGTATTCGGAATCTTGCACGCCCTCGCTCAAGCCTTCGTCACTGGTCCCGCCACCAAACGTTTCGGCGAGAAGCAGGCCATTATCGCCGGCATGGCGGCCGACGCGCTGGGCTACGTCTTGCTGGCGTTCGCGACGCGAGACTGGATGGCCTTCCCCATTATGATTCTTCTCGCTTCCGGCGGCATCGGGATGCCCGCGTTGCAGGCCATGCTGTCCAGGCAGGTAGATGACGACCATCAGGGACAGCTTCAAGGATCGCTCGCGGCTCTTACCAGCCTAACTTCGATCATTGGACCGCTGATCTTCACGGCGATTTATGCCGCCTCGGCGAGCACATGGAACGGGTTGGCATGGATTGTAGGCGCCGCCCTATACCTTGTCTGCCTCCCCGCGTTGCGTCGCGGTGCATGGAGCCGGGCCACCTCGACCTGAATGGAAGCCGGCGGCACCTCGCTAACGGATTCACCACTCCAAGAATTGGAGCCAATCAATTCTTGCGGAGAACTGTGAATGCGCAAACCAACCCTTGGCAGAACATATCCATCGCGTCCGCCATCTCCAGCAGCCGCACGCGGCGCATCTCGGGCAGCGTTGGGTCCTGGCCACGGGTGCGCATGATCGTGCTCCTGTCGTTGAGGACCCGGCTAGGCTGGCGGGGTTGCCTTACTGGTTAGCAGAATGAATCACCGATACGCGAGCGAACGTGAAGCGACTGCTGCTGCAAAACGTCTGCGACCTGAGCAACAACATGAATGGTCTTCGGTTTCCGTGTTTCGTAAAGTCTGGAAACGCGGAAGTCCCCTACGTGCTGCTGAAGTTGCCCGCAACAGAGAGTGGAACCAACCGGTGATACCACGATACTATGACTGAGAGTCAACGCCATGAGCGGCCTCATTTCTTATTCTGAGTTACAACAGTCCGCACCGCTGCCGGTAGCTATTGACTATCCGGCTGCACTAGCCCTGCGTCAGATGGCTCTGATCCAAGGCAAACTGCCAAAATATCTGCTGGCACCGGAAGTCAGCGCCCTGCACCATTATGTTCCGGATCTGCATCGCAGGATGCTGCTGGCTACCCTGTGGAACACCTACATCTGTATTAACGAAGCGCTGGCATTGACCCTGAGTGATTTTTCTCTGGTGCCGCCTTATCACTGTTGAAGGCCACCGCTCATCACGCGTTTGCTGACATTGAGCCCTGCCGGCCGATCGGCCTGAGACTCTCAGCACAGGAGACGGCGGGTGACGAGCGTATACTTTTTCGACGCTTGGTTGCGGTCGCGCTAGGCGTGGCCGCCGACGAACCCGCTGGTGTCGCCCTTGCGGAGCAGCGCAAGGCGGACCTTGCCACGACATCCCCTCGCCCGCCGATCGTCTAAATTCGTCGAGGTTAAGAAATTCCCGCTCCGGCGAGGCCATCACCATCACCGGCGTCAGGTAGTGGACATGGCAGCAGCGCACGCAGGGGCACTGTTGCAAAGTTAGCGATGAGGCAGCCTTTTGTCTTATTCAAAGGCCTTACATTTCAGGGTAAGCGGATTAAATGGTTGATCTTACCTTTGCATGAGAGTGAGACAGACCGGCATCTCATCGGATTATCTGGT
>NZ_JBEEWH010000028.1:0-4003 GCF_040140305.1 Proteus sp. fly-1008 | reverse complement strand
TCTCGCTCGACGATTTCAGCAACTATCCGCCCATCATCAACCCTGCCACAATTTAGGTATTCAAGTGATTGCTGTAATTGACGATGAAGAACATCTAACCAGTCTTTTTCTTGTTTGGTCATTATTCAATACCTGGAAGATAGATTTGAGCTTCTTTTACAACTCGTTCCCTTGCAGATAGTAGCAACTGTTTTCTACCACCAACGCCCCAATTAGCCATCGTTCTAGCGCAGCTACTGACATTTTTAGTTTCGGTATTGATTACATGATCTAACTTATTCAACTTAGCCATGATATCTAACCCTTTTCTCGTAGCATCCTTAAAGGTGTTGTAGACAAGGATTTCAAACTCTGGCTTTAACCAAGCGGCGTATCTAATAACAACTAATTCTAATGCCCACACGCCATGATTAAGTCCACCGTTAATGACTTTGACCGCAGTGCATTTTTGCATTGCGCTTAATTTTTCTACAAATGTCTTAACCTGTTTACTTCTCAAAAATTGGCTTGGCTTTTGATTCTCTCTGACTTCGCCATTTGCCACGGCTGAGGCATGTAAATCATTTAGGTTATATCTTCCTTTGTCATCGACGCGAACAGATACACCATTAATACTTACTCTTGGATATTGCATAACGTATTACCTTCATTTGAAATGAACCCTCGTTCACATAGAAAATCAGCCCGTCGAAGCTCGCCAGCTATAACTGACTTTCTCGAAGGCTCATATCAAAGTGATTGGATTCGACGTTTTTGAATTGCCCTGTGAATGAGCGGTGAAATGCGTAGAGTTAGCAACCATCATCACGTATCACTACGTTAATCAGGTCACTTCTAGTCTATTCCTAGCAGTCAAGATGGAATCACCCCCTATTGGCGGAATTGCATCCATAAAAAAGCCCCGCTATTGCGAGGCTGTATTTATTTGAATAGGTATAATTTTATAAACTAAAATTCATTGGCGTATGGAAAATCAATACCTTGAACCATTTTAATCATATAATCTTCATTTTGTGCTACATCCATAGGATATGCTGAAGCATCGTCAGTTGACCAATCGTCTCGTGTGGAATTAATAACAGGAATAAAGCTGTACAAAAATAATTTATTTTCCAAACAAAAAACCACGAAATAATTATCTCGACCTAAAATAGGATCTTGTTGCCAGTGACCAGTAGGGCCAACAGGCTTTGGAAATGAACGTCGAATAACAGAAATAAGTAAAGCACCTTGGTAATATTCTCCAAGCGGAGTACGTACCATCCCCTTAATTTGGTCTGAGGTTAATTCAACATACTCTTGTGCATATTTTCCATCATCTTTAATAACTAACATATTCACTACTCCTTTAGTTTTTATGATGGAGCCATCTAGCCCCACATTTTGTACTCTCGAACGCTTAAAAGCACTGTTTAAATATACAGTGTATTGTTACTTCTTAATCTAAGAACTGTCCCAATAGCAAATAATCTTCGTCATGCTTATTTTCTAAAAACTTACGTTGATTATTAACAGATTGGCTTACTGGATATTGGTAATCTATCGTTTTCACACATACTAGTGAAAGCCCTGTGGGAGCCCAAACTCACAGGGTTATTTTTAGTTGATACACTCCGTTCTAATGTAATCCTGCAACCCTTTAATCACTTGCTCTGACTCTGCAATTCGCTCTCTGAGTAACCAATAATTTCTGATAGCGGTGTCAGTAGGTCGGGCGGTGGTTGCATCATCCAATTCGGCGGTGGAATTACTGGTGCTCTTTGGACACTCGGCTTTGATGTACACCCGCTCAGGATTACGCTCACTAATATCACGCAAGCGACTAATTTCATTCTTTGCATTAACAAGCTCCTGAGTGTGTCTTGTATCCAGTTGATTTAATCGAGTGATACGAGCTTGATAGTCTTTGTTGATTTCGACTTGTTGTGAGAGTTGTTCAGTGAGTGATTGGTTTTCTTTCTTTAGCTCCATTACTGATTTAGTAACAAGGTATAAAGAAGATAGCATGATGCTAAATAAAACTATTGGAACCCACGATGTTAATTTACTCATAGCAGCAACCAAGCATCTTCAAAGACTTTCTGGCTGTATGGCTGATAACCTAACTCAACACCAACAATTGCCGTAGCTAATGCAATAGCAACCGGTTTAGATGAAGCGTTAATAGGCTCGTTTACGCTAACTCCGATATCTTTAGCTGCTCGATTAATGTAGCCAGTAGTGTTATTTTCATTTGGTGGCGCATACCGATCGATAATCGACTCGACGGTGTTGAGTTCGTATTTCTTTTGGTATGTTTGCAGTAATTTATAAATTGCCCTAATACCATATTCAGGTGATACGAATTGGCAGAAGCTTGGATCTGTTTGCTGTGCGGATAGCCCTTGCCATTTTGAACCGTGTCGAATGTTGCCCGGATTGTTATTGCGCTCACCGCGTGCTGGCCTAGTCACTTTTCACCCCCGCCTTACCTTTAAGGATCTTACCTACTGAGTCCACACCGATATAACCGATGAATACACTAGCCAGATATGCTAGCTCATGGTTTAGTCCAAACAGCGTTAATAGGTCTTTTACGAACCATGCAAACAATGCACATAAGACCCCATCTAAGAGTGTTTTCTTCCACCCACCACCGTTATATAAACCTCGCAGTATGGCAACACTCCCAGCGAGTCCAGCGAATATGCCTTGGTCTTTATATTGAGATAGTTGATTAAATATCTGCTCCCAAAGCTCAGGGGTTTCTTTCATATTTTGCATACTCACCCCCTATTTGGAGGAATTAGTTAATAGGACGCCGACTCACAGCTCTTGTGTGAATGTGAGGTGTTGTGATTGATTCTGTGGTCGGCATATACGAAAAAAGACCGCCCAAGCGATCTTCTGAATGTGAACTATCCGGTAATTCCGGATGGTTGAACTTGTAATGATTACTTACAGGTTAGAATTATGCCCGTTTCGTGGGCTAACGGCATGTAGCGCTACTCATGCACCAGCATGGACTTACAAATGATATATTTTGCCATGTTAGATAACAAAAAACCCCGCCGAAGCGAGGTCTTGAATGAGGTAAGTAAACTTAAGAGTCACGTAAAGCAACTTACCTGATTAGTATTGCTAATTTGATATTATAAGTCAATAGCAAAGTTCGGTTATTTTCTTCACTTTAGCTACACGTTTACGATTATTCATTGCATTTCGCAGAGGTTCGTACAACAACCACTGTGCAGCCTTGAGTTTTGCATCAACATCATTTCTGCAAGTTCCAAGTGATGGCTTTTTAAATCTATTGCCACCCTTAGTTTGCATTTTGCGTGGTTTTGCAACTCGGTGATAGTAAGATGCAATCGACAACTTAGATGAGCCGTGAGCGTAATAACTTAGTAATATTCCATAGGCCTGTGTGTCAGTGGCGATGACTGAATCTACGACCTGAGAAATCAACATTCCTTCATCGTCATTGCACATAGGTCTTGATGGGTTTTTACTTGGCTCTACTGTTTGCATGAATTTATAAATCATGTTGATCATGCGAATATCGATACGACCAGAATATACCCACGCCCCCCACAGATTTAACCATCCATCTAGCCAGCGAAATTGCTCATCCGTTAATTCTTTCTCTCCGATATAACTCATCTCGCCTCCGGTAATACTGTGTGATAATCATCATTCGCAGTTGTATATAAAACCCTGACACCTTCCATCAGCCCGCTGACTACTTCCATATAGTCCATAACCTGCATTACACAGAAGTTAACCCGTCCACCTGATTTGGATTTTAAATATCTTGCTTCCTCAATGGCTGCGTCTATATCAGTAAACATTAAGCCACCTCCGAATATTGATCCTTTCGCCTTTTCTCATACCAACGAGCCCTACGAGTGAATATGGATTTCATTCGCTTGAGATATTCGATGTCGAATTTACGGACCGTGTTATCGTGCTCTAAACGAGTTACTCGCTCTTCGCCGATTTTATTGATGAGATTAATGCGATA
>NZ_JBEEWH010000027.1:0-4065 GCF_040140305.1 Proteus sp. fly-1008 | reverse complement strand
AATGACAGCCTGCTCTGAGTAATAATCCGTGAATTTATTTTCCATTAAACAATCCCTTTTTTCCGTTCGGTATATTCGCGCTTGGCTTGTTCGTAGGTTTGCGACCATCTTGTAGGTGTTAAGATCCAGTCAAGGGTTAACCATCCCTTGTCTTGTAAGCCAGTGAATAAACTTGATTGAGATATCAACTTGAAGCAGGTGTCCATGTGTTTTACTTCACGCCACTGCCCCTTGTTAGTTTTTCCATTCCAGACAGCTTCCAAATCTTTGTAAGCAGGTCTGCGTGATGTCCACTCATGAAAATCAATGGCTCTTTCAGGAACGTATTTGTTCCAGATTTTAATTAATTCTTCATGAGGACAATCGACAGGGTTGATACCATCTCGGCTTTTCCACTTGAGAGCGTCTGATAGGTATCCATCAAAGCGAGTCATTCGACACAAGCTCTGCGGTTTTAAATCTTTTCCATTCCTCCAAGTCTTAACAGCCCACTCCATCACAAGTTTAATTTCATCAGGTGTGTAGCATTCGCCTTTAGCCTTGATGGTGTTAAGTGCTTTTAGGATGGGTTCAGTAGATTGAAATTGAGAATGGGTTAGCTGATTAAAATAATCGAGAATTTCTAGAGCGATATTTTCCCCTGCGGGGGTAAGGGGGATCTTGTCTTTATTGTCTTTTGTATTATTGTCTTTTGTGTTTAGCACCTTCTGCTTAGTTGGTTTAGCGCTTTCTGCTAATGTTTTCTTAGCAGGTTTAGCTAATGTTTTACTGAATCCGTTATTTTTAGTTTCCCACTCAGATAGATTAGTGTTAATTCCTACTTTTCTTCCTTGTTGTATAAGGACTTTCTTTGTGATCAACTGATTTTTTGCTGTAGAGCAATGAGTACTATGCTTAAGAATCATCGACTCAAGTTGCTCATTGCTAATCCAATCCATTTTTTTGTTATAGCCATATGTTTTTCTCCACACGGCCAAAATAATACAGAGTTCAGTTTCACTTAATCCTGATGCCATAGTGGCTTCTAGTATCTCGTTTGCTACCCTTGAATACCCATTATCAAGATCTGCCACGTTAGGCCTCTCTTGCCGTCGTTGATTACCAAAAACTGCATATGCAACGTTATCTCTCATCGCTCTTACCTCCTAGTACCTGTTGACGATGTTCGGTGCGTATTTTCGCGTCTTCAAGCATTGCTCTTAGACACTTAACACCGTCCTGAGTAACCAATCTGTTAAAGCGATTTCTAGCGTTGTTTTTATGCACAGCACTATGATTAAATCGTTGTTTCATGGTATAATTCCCTTATTCCTAAGCTGTATCAGACAAGAGAAACCTAAATTCCCCTTGTCGTAATTACTGGTTATTGATACAGTGTATTTGTTAGTCTAAATGGTTAAGTCCATTTGTTAATGCGCCTCGGTTGCTCCAACAATCGGGGCGTTTTCTTTTGTTCTCATCTGTGACAGTTCACCTATTTGTTTCCATAAAAAGCGGTATTCTTCCTCTGATATTTTCCTCTCTCCTTCCATCACAAAATCGACTATCCCTGATGCAACTAATGTCTCGCATATCTCAGGATATTTTTCAGTTCTGCGTAGGATAGTTGAGTCATGAACACCTAATGTTTTAGCGACCACCGACTGAGTTTTATTTCTCAATGCCTGTAATGCCGAAGCCATCAAGTGATTTGAAATGAATTTATTAAATTGTTTGCGTGTATTTGTGTATTCCATGGTTTAATTTCCTTATTAAATTACTTCCCATATTGGGAACAGCAGTAATGATCCGTGGCTCATTCCATATGAGCGGATTGTTGATAATTGTCGGGATAGTGTCTCTTTCTCCCTCATCCGACTTTTAGCCATCCGTTTTGGCAGATCCTCGGGGCCGACAATATACTGTGCCGTTCAGTTACTGCTTTGCGATCTGATTAACTAAAAATTTCGTGTAAATCAGGTCTTAACTTGCTCGCTTGAACTACTCCGTTTGTTGCTAGTTCAATGCGTTTTGCGCTAGTGGCAGATGGTTTTTTCTTTCCATGTAACCAAGCCCATACAGAAGGTTGTTTTACGTTACATATCTCAGCCAGTTTCTGCTGACTACCAACCATGCCAATAGCCTTATCAATTAATTTATTTCTCATAAATAACCTCGGCTGTTGGAATATAGCTAATAATAGCCAAGGTTATTCGCGAAGTAAATAGCTTTAGCTGTTTGTTGTAAAATAACCTCGGCTATATAATGAAATTATGAAAAATACGACATTTGCAGAAAGGCTAAACTTAGCCATGAAGATGAGAGGAATGACTCAGGTTGAATTAGCTGAGTCAGTTGGGATGGCGCAACCTAGCGTCTGGAAACTCACGTCTGGAAAGGCTCAAAGTTCAAGAAAGGCCGTAGAGATAGCTAAATCACTAAACGTCGACCCTGTATGGCTAACGACTGGAGGTGGTGCTATTCCTGATTTCTTACAAAAAGAAAAGGATGGTGTTAGTAAAGATGAGCTATCAATGCGAGAAGTATCTGAGTGGGGAAATTCAACTCCGTTAGATGATGATGAGGTAGAAGTGCCCTATTTTAAAAGTATAGAATTAGCTGCGGGGGTTGGCTGTACAAATAACGAAGATCATAATAACTTTAAATTAAGATTTTCTAGATCAACACTAAGAAGATATGGAATATCACCAAGCGGCGTGTGTGCATTTCCTGTTCATGGTGAGAGCATGGAGCCAATAATACCCAACGGAACAACGGTTTTCGTGAATTGCAACGATAAGAAAATTGTTGATGGAGGAGTGTACTTTATAGAGCAAGATGATCTATTTAGAGTAAAGGTCTTATTAAGGCAGCCTGGCGGCAAACTGATAATCAGGAGTTACAATTCAGTAGATTACCCTGACGAAATAGCAGATATTGAAAGCGTAAAAGTTGTAGGCCGAGTTTTCAATATGTCTGTAATGTTAATATAAAAAGAGAATCACCACCCAAGCCCTCTTCATGAGGGCTTTTTTATACCTAAAAATCACCGTTCGTCACATTTCAATAAAAAATTAAAAAATAAATAGCCTTTTAAAACAAAAATATATAGCCAAATATAGCTTTTATATATCTCAGGCTATTTACATCAATAATAACTTTAGCTATATTAAACCACATCGAAGGGAAACCAGAGATAAAAGATAGTCGAACGGCGCGACTTTAAACCATGCGTCGGGCACTCGGCGGGTTCAGGTAAGAACGGCAATGAGATGCACTAATAGATGATTTATGAAACATCAATGTTTGCATAAGTCATTTAATCGGAGGTAGCAAATGAAATACATCATCACCTGCCCTGTATGCAAAGTTAAATTTGACGTGAGAATCCCGCTCACACATATCAATCAGTATCACGCAAAATCAACTGATTCAGAATTAATGAAGATCAGAGATGCACGACGTGAGGCACTTAAAACAAAACAGCCGAGTGAGTTCGGGGTGACGGCGAGATAAATAGGAGAAGTAAGATGAAATTTGAAGAGTTACCAGTTGACGTAAGGCAGGCGGCGCTTGATGCATACAAGCAAATTATTGTTAGAGAGGCTGGAGCAGTTGATGGCGAATATGTAAATGACCAAAAAGCCAGACTATCAAATCTGGCTGAAACCATAGCTACTGGCTTTATAAAAATGATGGAAAGTTAATTATCTTGTAACTTTTCAAACCTCTCATTAAGGGCATTAAAAAAATCTATAACATCAAGGGCTTTTCTTTTTCCTCCATGTGATTCGCAAGTGAAGGAGCCAGCCTTAATCATCTCCAGTGTTAATTGATAGGCGGCAGATGTTGGGTAGTTTTTTGGGTTCACTTCATCTGACATAAAACATTCCTTATTTTGACTGTGGAATAACCAATATATCAATTTTCCTTGACTGTGGAAAGTAAGGAACCACCTCGCCTGACGTGGCTAAAAGCAGGCACAGTTAACTAATTACAGTCCATCAAGGTGGGCTGTGGTGAGTTGATTAATAGATAGGAGATAGAGATGGATAGTAAGCCGATCGAAATTGAAATTATAAAAAC
>NZ_JBEEWH010000026.1:0-4299 GCF_040140305.1 Proteus sp. fly-1008 | reverse complement strand
AGTTTTACCGTGGTCAACGTGGCCGATAGTACCAACGTTAACGTGCGGTTTTGAACGTTCAAATTTTTCTTTAGACATTTAAATTGTCCCTCTAAGACACGGAATCGGTGGTTACACCACATCAACCAAGCAGTAAGTAAATTAGCGATTTGCTATTGCTTGTTAAGATTTTAATCAGGGAGGCAAGAACATGAAGGAGTGGTGCTGATAGGCAGATTCGAACTGCCGACCTCACCCTTACCAAGGGTGCGCTCTACCAACTGAGCTATATCAGCACATCTGGAGCGGGCAGCGGGAATCGAACCCGCATCATCAGCTTGGAAGGCTGAGGTAATAGCCATTATACGATGCCCGCAGAACTCGGCTACCTGACTTAAAATCAGCTTTGTATTCTACTCAAGAGTTTACTATTTGAAAACACTTAAGTAAGGAATTAATGGTGGTGGGAGAAGGATTCGAACCTTCGAAGTCTGTGACGGCAGATTTACAGTCTGCTCCCTTTGGCCGCTTGGGTATCCCACCAACTAAATTTTAATGGTGCCGGCACCAAGAGTCGAACTCGGGACCTACTGATTACAAGTCAGTTGCTCTACCAACTGAGCTATGCCGGCTAAGTGGTGCGCATTCTAGGAGGACTTTCATCATGATGCAACAAAAAAATTGCGATATTTGTTCTTTTGCTTAGATTTTGTTCACTTTTGATTGAATTGTTGATTTTTTAGGAAAAAAACGGCCAAAATGACAACAACAATTCAGGATAAATTCGAATTCTAATTTATCTTTTAAGCCCTTAAATTTATTGCACTCAATAAATTTTTAGAAAAAAATTCATTACGCACTCACTAGTCTACGCTAAAAAATAATTTTCATGTCTATTTTTTATACTTTTTTTACAAATTTATTCAGTTCGCGTCAAAAAAAGTAGAAAAATTTTAAAAATATCTACGCCAATGAAGCATGACTCGTTATGATGCTGTTTATTTTTTATCGGATACGGGTGTTTTAAACAGCCTGTCCAACCTGCGAAGACTAGGCAGATGTTGGCTTATGAATAACAAAGAACGCTTTATAACCCCTTATTTAGAATTTGACAGAAAGCACTGGGCAACGTTAAGAGACTCCGTTCCTTTAACGTTAACAGAGAAAGAAATTGCAGACTTAAAAGGAATTAACGAAGAAATTTCCATTGATGATGTTATTGAGATTTATCTTCCTCTTTCAAGATTACTCAATTTTTACATTAGCTCTAACTTACGCCGTCAAGCCGTCTTAGAGCAATTTCTTGGCACAAGAAGCGCTAAAATTCCATATATTATTGGTATCGCGGGCAGTGTTGCTGTTGGTAAAAGTACGACAGCTCGCTTGCTACAAGCACTTTTAACGCGTTGGCCAGAACATCGTAAAGTAGATTTAATTACTACTGATGGTTTTCTTTTACCTAATGCAGAGTTAAAGAAACGTGGGATAATGAAGAAAAAAGGATTTCCTGAATCCTATGATATGCATAGCCTCGTCTCTTTCGTTTCTGATATAAAATCAGGTAAGAAACAAGTGACAGCTCCTGTCTATTCTCATTTAGTGTATGACATCATTCCAGATAAGAAACAGGTTATTGAGCAACCTGACATCTTAATTCTTGAAGGATTGAATGTATTACAGAGCAATCAAGATTATCCTCATGATCCACATAATGTTTTCGTATCAGATTATGTAGATTTTTCTATTTATGTTGATGCTGAAGAAGAATTACTAAAACACTGGTATATCAGTCGCTTTTTAAAATTTAGAGAAGGTGCATTTACTGATCCTGAATCGTATTTTAATAATTACTCTAAATTAAGCAGAGAAGAATCTATAGAAATAGCCTCATCCATTTGGCAAGAAATTAATGGATTAAACTTAAAACAAAACATTTTGCCAACAAGAGAAAGAGCAAGTTTGATCTTAACCAAAGGTCATAATCATACAATTAGTAACGTTAGATTACGTAAATAAAACTGAACAATTATTTGCTAATTTCTTCTAGCTCTAAATAGATTTAATAATATAAATAACAAAAAAGCTTTCCCATTAGAGAAAGCTTTTTCAATTCAGACATTCGACGCAATTTAAAACATTACGATGCACTTCTTAGTGAAATTTCACCACCTATATAAGGTGTAATTTTACCATCTTGCTCTAAAAGTAAAGCTCCTTGATCATTAATACCCTTAGCAATGCCAAAGATTTCTTTTTCACCAATAATGAGTTTTACCCGCCTATGCATAAAGTTATCTAAACTTTTCCAACGTTCTATAAAGATAGATAACCCTTGTTTTTCAAACTGAGTAAATGCTTCTCTTAATGCATTAGTAATTTCACAAGCAAGTTCATTTCTGTCAATCCTAATACCAACT
Organism: Proteus sp. fly-1008; assembly: GCF_040140305.1. Taxonomy (NCBI): domain Bacteria; kingdom Pseudomonadati; phylum Pseudomonadota; class Gammaproteobacteria; order Enterobacterales; family Morganellaceae; genus Proteus; species Proteus sp. fly-1008. Next base: position 1,903 of record NZ_JBEEWH010000026.1, on the reverse strand, counting down.
TGCTCTAAATTAATCCATTGTTGGTTAATTACTTCATTTTGATTTTTACTCATCGCAATATTGATACCAATACCCGTTACAATATGAGCAACATCACCCGTCTTCCCTGTTAATTCAACAAGAATACCTGAAAGCTTTTTATCATTTAAATAGAGATCGTTAGGCCATTTTACTTTAACGCCATCTGCACCAAGTTTTTGTAATACTTCGGCCATAATAACGCCAACAACCAAACTCAGTCCTATTGCTGCCGCAGGTCCTTGATCGAGTTTCCAATACATACTCAAATATAAATTTCTACCAAAAGGCGAAATCCATTGGCGTCCTCTTCTACCTCGTCCAGCAGACTGATATTCAGCAATACAGACATCACCCGATTTTAATTCGCTAATACGTTGGATCAAATACTGATTTGTAGAATCTATAACAGGAATAACGCTAGCCGGCTCACCTTTAATATTCTGATTCACAATATCTGCGTTCAGTAAGTTCATTGGCGCATCTAATTGATAACCTTTTCCTGCAACCGTCTGAACGTCGATACCCCAGCTACGCAATGTCTGAATATGTTTATTAATGCCTGCACGAGTCATTCCTAAACTTTCGCCTAATTGCTCTCCTGAATGAATATTTCCATCAGCAAGAATTTTAATTAATAATAAAGGGGTTGGTGTTTCTTTCATGAAATAGCATCCACAGCATTGATTTCACCATATTGGCCAATAAAGCGAACTTCTGGCTCTAATTTTACACCGAAGCGTTCTGAGACTTTCTGGCGAATATATGCAGCTAAGCTCACAATATCCTTACCTGTCGCATTGCCTTCTTTATTAATAAGTACCAGCGCTTGTTTAGTGTGGACTGCCGCACCACCAATTTGATGCCCTTTAAGACCACATTGATCAATCAACCAACCAGCGGCAAGCTTCACACCATCTCGCTGTACATATTGAGGACAAAATGGATATTCTGTTTTTAGTTGTTGTGCAATACGAATATCAACAATCGGATTTTTAAAAAAACTTCCAGCATTACCCGTTATTTCTGGATCTGGTAGCTTGCTCGTTCTCATTAAGCATACAGATTCGAACACATCCTTTGGTGTAACAGTTTCTAATGATAATTTTGATAAATCACCATAAGTAAGAATAGGTTCCCATTTTTTACTTAGTAATAAACCGACAGCAATAATAGCAAAGCCTTGCTGATAGTGATGTTTAAAAATACTATCGCGATAACCAAACTCACACTCTTCATTTGTTAGTCGGCTAATATTACCTGTACTTAATTCAACAATGTCAACGTAGGCACAAACATCTTTCAGCTCTTTACCATAAGCACCAATATTTTGTATTGGCGCAGAACCAACATTGCCTGGGATCAACGCTAAATTTTCTAACCCATAGATGTTTTTTTCTAACAGATATTCAATAAGCGCATGCCAACTCTCGCCAGCGCCAACATGAACAGACCAATATTGTGCATCTTCAGTAATTTCAATGCCTGCAATACAGTTACGGATAACAATACCATTAAAATCTTCAGTAAATAGTACGTTACTACCGCCACCTAGAATAAGGGTTGGTAATCTCTTCTCATGGGCATTTTGCCAATATGTACAAAGCTCATCTTTATTATTTGCAGTTTCTATTTGGTGAGCTTTTGCTCTCAAACCAAATGTATTAAATGCTTGCAATGAAACCGATTCTTTCATGAAAGTCTACCTCATTTAGCTGATAGCTTAGTTTAACAGCCAAGCATCGTCGAGGATAGCAAAGTGATAAGTGATTAGAGGAGAGAAAATATATTTGTATTTTAAATGTCTTAAACGCAAAAAAGCCAACCCATTGGGTTGGCTTTCTCGTCTTATTTAATGCCTGGCAGTTCCCTACTCTCACATGGG
>NZ_JBEEWH010000025.1:0-4315 GCF_040140305.1 Proteus sp. fly-1008 | reverse complement strand
GTCATCCTTGCTTCTAATTCGTAGTTTTTACCCCATTCCAGCGTCCTTGCTGATACCTCCTTGTAAACTCCCGTGCAAACTTCACCAATAAGGGTATTTAAATATGTTTTCTTTGTGTCTGACCATTTTGTTCCTGACCTTGGCTTAGAGATAACTTTCCATGCCTCAGAGGCGGTTACAACTCCGAGCCTGACAGACATCCATTCCTCGCTTCCTTGCTCTACTTTTGTTAAATCGATGCCTGTTTTGCTTAGAATGATGTCATTACTAATCATTTTCCTTCTGCCTTTTTCCTTAGCATATCGATAATGGTATTGGCTTCAAATGCGGTTAATTGCTCTGGATGGGATATTTGATGGTTGAATTTTTTACTAATGAATGTGAAGAATGCGTCACTCCATTCGCCATTAACTTTAAGCATTAAGTCCGTGATAGCCTTTAATTGATCATCACTTGCTGGCGTTATGTCCTTTGGTTCTTGTTGCTCGTTTCCAAAATCAATACCTTCTCCAGCCTCAGTATTAACATAGTCAATAGCCTTATCTAGACGCTCTCTGCGTGGCCAGTATTTAGCCGCCTGCTTCACTACTGTTTTTAGGATCATCTGTTCTTCATCAGTTACCCAAGGGCAGGATTTTTTCCTTGCTATCCAGGCTTTCCATGCTGATGAACGTTCACGGATTGCGTATATATCAGTAATAGCCATTGTGTGAGTTAGATAGTCTCCATCTTCTGTTTTTACTACTGTGTAAGCTCCGACAATCTCACCTCTCTGTTCCTGAGTGGCAAAGGCGTTGTATTCGTGGCGAGGTGCAGTATCTATTGATGTGAGTTGGAAATTATCATTTTGTCGAACAATGCTTGATTGACACCACTTAATAGCCTGTGATTGTTGAGCAATATGCATCAAGCCCATATAGCTAATATCGAGACATACTTTCTTGTCTCTAGGAACTAGGTAAGCCAACTTTTGCGCTGGGTTTAAACTAATTCCGATAGCTGATACATTCATGATCGCACTACGAACTGAGACAAGATTATTAACTGCAACATTTGCCAGATAATCATTGTTCGCGAATATTTGCATGGCAAATTCAGACTCCCTTTTGAATGCTATGCTTGGCTCACTACACACTTGTTCGAACTCATTTTTAAGAGGATTTACAACCTCATATATTTTTTGAACTGCATTTGTCACGACATCCTCCTGCGTTCCTGATAATTCTTTAACTCTTTGTAAATACTATCAATTGTCATATCGAAAACGCTGTCACTCCATTGACTAGTAATGTCTTTTGGTAAGCCGTCAACCACGCTAAATGCGACATCACTTAACTCAGCGTCCTTTGCGTCAATCCATGACGCCTCTTCTTGTCTGCGCTCTTCCATTGCGTCAAGTTCATGATAAGGATTCACGCAGCCCTCCTTAGGTTAGAAACTCGCAATATCCTGTTAATAAAGGCTTCCTTGCCTATCGCATTGATAATCCTTTCAAGCGATTCATCATCACAATCGAGTACATATTCCATTGCCTCAACTGGGTCGATTTCCGTTAATTTAGCCAGCTCAGCGAAACTTCCTGTCTCAATACTAAGCTTGCTACTTTCGTCAAATTCCATGACTGTTTTGCCGTCCGTGTTAACCCTCATTCCTTGAGCATTTTTGAAGGCTATTTGCATAAACCCTCCTGATAGCTTTCTTTGAGTAATTCCATTGCTAACCACCAGATATCCTCACATTTCTGGCGAATAGCTACCTGCGCCTGAGCTTGTGCCAGACGGAAAATATCTTGGTTAATTTTCATAATTTACCTTGCGATAATTAGACTTAATGAAATAACTGCGAATAGAAGTAGGGCGCTGAATATAGTGTCTATGTTCATGCGAAATTCTCACTATTGAGATAGCGATTGTTATTTGGTTTCTCTGGTGTTGGTGGGTGGGTTACTGCTGAGGTATTTCCTTGATATCTAATTCCGTGATATTGGCTTTTGCTCCAATTACAGCCCATAAGTACATGTGTTCGGCGCAATCACCTTCATCCTCCGCTTCAATATCCTTTGACCAAGGCTCACCATTCCATTTGCAAGTCACTTTGAACATTGCCATTTCCTATGTTCCTTATGTGCGTTAATCCGTGTAGGCTATAAATTTAAATTTTCCATTTCCAAAGTGCTCAAACCTACCGCCAAACGTGCCAATGACTTCTTTCCTAACTTCTTCTTTATCCATTCCTTCTGGATAAACACCTTCTTTAATCATTGAGCAGCTTGAGTGTGGCTTGCTGTAGTAATCCAATTTTGTCGGGTCTAATTTTCTAGGCTCCCATGAGCGATAAGCTCCAGTAGCTTTGTCTGTACTGACAACATAGTCATTAATGATTTCATCTTCTGATTCTTCCCATCCGCACTCATCGCAATATCCGCTAGGTGCTGTACATGCACTGCAAGGAGCACTTAAATGGCAAGAACAATTATTCACTGGATGTAGCTCTATGGTTCCTTGGCACCCATTACGCAAACAGGTGTCTCCTTCGCAATATCCGAAGTTACCCATAATTAATTCCTTATGTGCGTATTCCTCACTATTAATAGCGATATGAATGATTAAGTGGTGGGTTACTGCTGACCGAGGGCTTTTGCGATTACAGCGTCAACGATGTCTAAATTATCGTCATCATCTGGTTTATAGCTTGCAATTTTATTGCGAAGTCTTATTAACTGCTCTAATAACTCTGGTGCTGATGCGATTAGATGGGAGTCTGCTTTCTGATTGGCTGTTGTGATATCTAAATAAACATCACCAATTGTCACGCCGTGAAAAGTTGTCATTATTTCATTGGCATTTCTTATGGTGTATTTCCAAGGCGCTGGCGTGTGCTTAAATTCCATATCACCCCCTAGCCTTTAACATTGCATCTGCCATGACATAGGCTTGTTTGGCATATAAGTCAAAATCTCCTTTGCATTCTTCAAATACAACAGGTCCATTTAACGTGCTGATGATTGCTGGCATGCATTTAGAAGCGAAATAGTCACGTAATGTCGCATCAGTCGCCATCAATTCAGGATCATTACTATCTGGACGCCAAAGTAAATCATAGTCTCCGTTATCATCGAAACTGGTTACTTGGTATTTCCAACGATGACCTTCATATTCGAATGTTTCATTTGAGCAAGAATGGTGACGTCTATCCTTCGGGAATCGAGCTTCCATATACTCGCTATGCTCTGGCGAGTCTTTATATACCTTCAGTGTTATTGTCATACTCCCTCCGTTATTAACTAAACACGATGCTATTTACTTTCGCTTTGTAGATATCCAGTTCCATTACAGCATTCACAAACGCTCAATGGAGCATGGATTACACTCATAACTTCAGATAAGTAGTTATCAATCATCTCTTTTAATTCCCACTCGTTACTTGCAGAGAATGACTTAATTGCCGTGTAGTTTTTGTAATTTTCTTGTTCGTGTGTCATTTCATAAATAGAAACTTCTTTAGCTGTAGCTGTTTTAAAGTGCAGCTTCTCTCTTTGTTTTTTTGTTCTTGCGAATATATCTCTATACGAATAAGTTTGAGGTTTAAGTAAAGGAATAATTTTTTTAACTTCAAAGCAGAAGTCATAATCACTTGTGACTCTTGCTATCTTTGTGTCAATGTTATTGATGATATGCTGGCGAACCAAATCATACATTTCCTTTGATGATATTTTGCATGGGCTATTTGAGCGAACAGGTTCGGGTGTGACGATGCAATCTATTAAGGAGTGTTTTACGTTTTGATTTGTCACTGAATACTTCTCATCTGAAAAGCCAACTCTTTTAATTGCAGGGTAATTAAACTCAGGCGCTTTTTTAAAGTTTTCCACTTCGCAAATGATGTTAAATTTAACGTTAACTTCAACAAAGTAATCAGGTTTAACGTCATAATTTAGTGAGTAAAGTGAGTCTATAATGTCTTCATCATAATTATCACAGTCACCAATCGCTATTTCCTTTGGTAATTTATCGCTTGCCAGTTCAGGGGTCTTTAATTCATATCTCTTGTTTTCTCTCTCACCTGAAATTACCCTCTCTACTTTTGATGGAAATTTTCCAATCGAGTACCAGTGGGTATGGAATGTTTTAACTGGACTCATACCATCAAACAGAAGCTTATCTAAAATTGTTTTATGATAATCAAAGTCATATCCCTTGGTTGCTGTGCAGTCGGTTATGAAACACTGACCAGCATCTGTTTTTATAATTTCAATTTCGATCGGCTTACTATCCATCTCTATCTCCTATCTATTAATCAACTCACCACAGCCCAC
>NZ_JBEEWH010000024.1:0-4514 GCF_040140305.1 Proteus sp. fly-1008 | reverse complement strand
GGTAAGCAGAGTTTTTGAAATGTAAGGCCTTTGAATAAGACAAAAGGCTGCCTCATCGCTAACTTTGCAACAGTGCCTTCTACGGCACGTTTGAAGGCGCGCTGAAAGGTCTGGTCATACATGTGATGGCGACGCACGACACCGCTCCGTGGATCGGTCGAATGCGTGTGCTGCGCAAAAACCCAGAACCACGGCCAGGAATGCCCGGCGCGCGGATACTTCCGCTCAAGGGCGTCGGGAAGCGCAACGCCGCTGCGGCCCTCGGCCTGGTCCTTCAGCCACCATGCCCGTGCACGCGACAGCTGCTCGCGCAGGCTGGGTGCCAAGCTCTCGGGTAACATCAAGGCCCGATCCTTGGAGCCCTTGCCCTCCCGCACGATGATCGTGCCGTGATCGAAATCCAGATCCTTGACCCGCAGTTGCAAACCCTCACTGATCCGCATGCCCGTTCCATACAGAAGCTGGGCGAACAAACGATGCTCGCCTTCCAGAAAACCGAGGATGCGAACCACTTCATCCGGGGTCAGCACCACCGGCAAGCGCCGCGACGGCCGAGGTCTTCCGATCTCCTGAAGCCAGGGCAGATCCGTGCACAGCACCTTGCCGTAGAAGAACAGCAAGGCCGCCAATGCCTGACGATGCGTGGAGACCGAAACCTTGCGCTCGTTCGCCAGCCAGGACAGAAATGCCTCGACTTCGCTGCTGCCCAAGGTTGCCGGGTGACGCACACCGTGGAAACGGATGAAGGCACGAACCCAGTGGACATAAGCCTGTTCGGTTCGTAAACTGTAATGCAAGTAGCGTATGCGCTCACGCAACTGGTCCAGAACCTTGACCGAACGCAGCGGTGGTAACGGCGCAGTGGCGGTTTTCATGGCTTGTTATGACTGTTTTTTTGTACAGTCTATGCCTCGGGCATCCAAGCAGCAAGCGCGTTACGCCGTGGGTCGATGTTTGATGTTATGGAGCAGCAACGATGTTACGCAGCAGGGCAGTCGCCCTAAAACAAAGTTAGCCATATCGGGAGTTAAATTGAAAATTTCATTGATTTCTGCAGTGTCAGAAAATGGCGTAATCGGTAGTGGTCCTGATATTCCGTGGTCAGCAAAAGGTGAGCAGCTAATCTTTAAGGCGCTCACATACAATCAGTGGCTTCTTGTTGGAAGGAAAACATTTGACTCTATGGGAGTTCTTCCAAATCGCAAATATGCAGTAGTGTCAAAGAATGGAATTTCAGGGTCAAATGAAAACGTCTTGGTTTTTCCTTCAATAGAAAATGCTTTGCAAGAACTATCTAAAATTACAGATCATGTATATATTTCGGGTGGGGGGCAAATCTATGAAAGCCTTATTGAAAAAGCAGATATAATTCATCTATCTACTATTCATGTTGAGGTTGAAGGTGATATTAAATTCCCTATATTACCTGAAGGTTTCAACTTGGTTTTTGAACAGTTTTTTGTGTCTAATATAAATTATACATATCAAATTTGGAAAAAAGGCTAACAAGTCGTTGCAGCACCAGTCGCTCCGCTCCTTGGACAGTTTTTAAGTTGTGGTTTTATGGTTTTGCTGCGCAAAAATATTCCATAAAACCACAACTTAAAAACTGCCGCTGAACTCGGCGTTATGCTGTGACCCGGGTTGTTGGCGAAGCGAACGTATGGCGATTAAAGTAATAAACGCAAAGGTAAAATAATGACGTGGAGAACGACCAGAACACTTTTACAGCCTCAAAATCTGGACTTCAATGAGTTTGAGATTCTTACTTCCGTAATTGAGGGCGCCCGAATTGTCGGCATTGGCGAGGGCGCTCATTTTGTCGCGGAGTTTTCACTGGCTAGAGCAAGTCTTATCCGCTATTTGGTCGAAAGGCATGATTTTAATGCGATTGGTTTGGAATGTGGGGCGATTCAGGCATCCCGGTTATCTGAATGGCTCAACTCAACAGCCGGTGCTCATGAACTTGAGCGATTTTCGGATACCCTGACCTTTTCTGTGTATGGCTCAGTGCTGATCTGGCTGAAATCATATCTCCGCGAATCAGGAAGAAAACTGCAGTTAGTCGGAATCGACTTACCCAACACCCTGAACCCAAGGGACGACCTAGCGCAATTGGCCGAAATTATCCAGCTCATCGATCACCTCATGAAACCGCACGTTGATATGCTGACTCACTTGTTGGCGTCCATTGATGGCCAGTCGGCGGTTATTTCATCGGCAAAATGGGGGGAGCTAGAAACGGCTCGGCAGGAGAAAGCTATCTCAGGGGTAACCAGATTGAAGCTCCGCTTGGCGTCGCTTGCCCCTGTACTGAAAAAACACGTCAACAGCGATTTGTTCCGAAAAGCCTCTGATCGAATAGAATCGATAGAGTATACGTTGGAAACCTTGCGTATAATGAAAACTTTCTTCGATGGTACCTCTCTTGAGGGAGATACTTCCGTACGTGACTCGTATATGGCGGGCGTAGTAGATGGAATGGTTCGAGCGAATCCGGATGTGAAGATAATTCTGCTGGCGCACAACAATCATTTACAAAAAACCCCAGTCTCCTTTTCAGGCGAGCTTACGGCTGTTCCCATGGGGCAGCACCTCGCAGAGAGGGTGAATTACCGTGCGATTGCATTCACCCATCTTGGACCCACCGTGCCGGAAATGCATTTCCCATCGCCCGACAGTCCTCTTGGATTCTCTGTTGTGACCACGCCTGCCGATGCAATCCGTGAGGATAGTATGGAACAGTATGTCATCGACGCCTGTGGTACGGAGAATTCATGTCTGACATTGACAGATGCCCCCATGGAAGCAAAGCGAATGCGGTCTCAAAGCGCCTCTGTAAAAACGAAATTGAGCGAGGCATTTGATGCCATCGTCTGTGTTCCAAGCGCCGGCAAGGACAGCCTAGTTGCCCTATAGGAAACCGGAAATGAAAATGAGGGAGCATAACCTGCGAATCCACCGGACGGTTTTCAACCGCCGGTGATCAGCGCGTTAGACATCATGAGGGTAGCGGTGACCATCGAAATTTCGAACCAACTATCAGAGGTGCTAAGCGTCATTGAGCGCCATCTGGAATCAACGTTGCTGGCCGTGCATTTGTACGGCTCCGCAGTGGATGGCGGCCTGAAGCCATACAGCGATATTGATTTGTTGGTTACTGTGGCCGTAAAGCTTGATGAAACGACGCGGCGAGCATTGCTCAATGACCTTATGGAGGCTTCGGCTTTCCCTGGCGAGAGCGAGACGCTCCGCGCTATAGAAGTCACCCTTGTCGTGCATGACGACATCATCCCGTGGCGTTATCCGGCTAAGCGCGAGCTGCAATTTGGAGAATGGCAGCGCAATGACATTCTTGCGGGTATCTTCGAGCCAGCCATGATCGACATTGATCTAGCTATCCTGCTTACAAAAGCAAGAGAACATAGCGTTGCCTTGGTAGGTCCGGCAGCGGAGGAATTCTTTGACCCGGTTCCTGAACAGGATCTATTCGAGGCGCTGAGGGAAACCTTGAAGCTATGGAACTCGCAGCCCGACTGGGCCGGCGATGAGCGAAATGTAGTGCTTACGTTGTCCCGCATTTGGTACAGCGCAATAACCGGCAAAATCGCGCCGAAGGATGTCGCTGCCGACTGGGCAATAAAACGCCTACCTGCCCAGTATCAGCCCGTCTTACTTGAAGCTAAGCAAGCTTATCTGGGACAAAAAGAAGATCACTTGGCCTCACGCGCAGATCACTTGGAAGAATTTATTCGCTTTGTGAAAGGCGAGATCATCAAGTCAGTTGGTAAATGATGTCTAACAATTCGTTCAAGCCGACCGCGCTACGCGCGGCGGCTTAACTCCGGCGTTAGATGCACTAAGCACATAATTGCTCACAGCCAAACTATCAGGTCAAGTCTGCTTTTATTATTTTGGGTATACGGATTTAATGGTTGATGGGGCACCTTCACCCCATCAATCTGATACCACCCTCAGATGGTTGATAGATCCACTCCGTAGTTGAGTTCCTCTGCGAAGTCCGGCAGTCCGTAACCGATGGTTTTCTTGTAGAAAGGAGAGACCTTCGCAGTCGGTGCCTTCTTCTTGTGCTTCGTGGTGTAGAGCATTCGTGCCCGCATCACCTCGAAGGAGTAACCGCGCCCTTCACGGTTCTTGTCCTTGGCCAGTCGGTTGATGGACTCCGTGTAAGCGTTGGTGACGGGCATGTCCGTCTCGAAGTAGGTCATGGTCTCTTCGCGCCAGTTTCCCACTGCCCTGACCAGATCGCTCCAGACTTCCTTTTGGCCCTTCGGGATGGTGGCTATCCACTCGTCCAGGGCGGCTTCTGCCTGGAGCCGTGTGGTGGCGTCCCAGATGCCGTAGAAGCGCTCCTTGTGCTCGTAGGCGGCCAGCAGTTGCGGGAACGCGCCTGTCCAGGTCTCCATGATGAGGCGCTCCCGGTCTGAGACTTCGTGAGCGCGTTTCAGCAGGATTTTCCGGTCTCCCTTGAGAGTCCGGCTCTGGGACGGTTT
>NZ_JBEEWH010000023.1:0-4580 GCF_040140305.1 Proteus sp. fly-1008 | reverse complement strand
GGTAAGCAGAGTTTTTGAAATGTAAGGCCTTTGAATAAGACAAAAGGCTGCCTCATCGCTAACTTTGCAACAGTGCCGTATGAACCGCCGCCTCATAGTGCAGTTTGATCCTGACGAGCCCAGCATGTCTGCGCCCACCTTCGCGGAACCTGACCAGGGTCCGCTAGCGGGCGGCCGGAAGGTGAATGCTAGGCATGATCTAACCCTCGGTCTCTGGCGTCGCGACTGCGAAATTTCGCGAGGGTTTCCGAGAAGGTGATTGCGCTTCGCAGATCTCCAGGCGCGTGGGTGCGGACGTAGTCAGCGCCATTGCCGATCGCGTGAAGTTCCGCCGCAAGGCTCGCTGGACCCAGATCCTTTACAGGAAGGCCAACGGTGGCGCCCAAGAAGGATTTCCGCGACACCGAGACCAATAGCGGAAGCCCCAACGCCGACTTCAGCTTTTGAAGGTTCGACAGCACGTGCAGCGATGTTTCCGGTGCGGGGCTCAAGAAAAATCCCATCCCCGGATCGAGGATGAGCCGGTCGGCAGCGACCCCGCTCCGTCGCAAGGCGGAAACCCGCGCCTCGAAGAACCGCACAATCTCGTCGAGCGCGTCTTCGGGTCGAAGGTGACCGGTGCGGGTGGCGATGCCATCCCACTGCGCTGAGTGCATAACCACCAGCCTGCAGTCCGCCTCAGCAATATCGGGATAGAGCGCAGGGTCAGGAAATCCTTGGATATCGTTCAGGTAGCCCACGCCGCGCTTGAGCGCATAGCGCTGGGTTTCCGGTTGGAAGCTGTCGATTGAAACACGGTGCATCTGATCGGACAGGGCGTCTAAGAGCGGCGCAATACGTCTGATCTCATCGGCCGGCGATACAGGCCTCGCGTCCGGATGGCTGGCGGCCGGTCCGACATCCACGACGTCTGATCCGACTCGCAGCATTTCGATCGCCGCGGTGACAGCGCCGGCGGGGTCTAGCCGCCGGCTCTCATCGAAGAAGGAGTCCTCGGTGAGATTCAGAATGCCGAACACCGTCACCATGGCGTCGGCCTCCGCAGCGACTTCCACGATGGGGATCGGGCGAGCAAAAAGGCAGCAATTATGAGCCCCATACCTACAAAGCCCCACGCATCAAGCTTTTGCCCATGAAGCAACCAGGCAATGGCTGTAATTATGACGACGCCGAGTCCCGACCAGACTGCATAAGCAACACCGACAGGGATGGATTTCAGAACCAGAGAAAGAAAATAAAATGCGATGCCATAACCGATTATGACAACGGCGGAAGGGGCAAGCTTAGTAAAGCCCTCGCTAGATTTTAATGCGGATGTTGCGATTACTTCGCCAACTATTGCGATAACAAGAAAAAGCCAGCCTTTCATGATATATCTCCCAATTTGTGTAGGGCTTATTATGCACGCTTAAAAATAATAAAAGCAGACTTGACCTGATAGTTTGGCTGTGAGCAATTATGTGCTTAGTGCATCTAACGCCGCCATAAACGGCGACAGGGTGGCGCGCCTATTGCGCATAAAATGGCGAAGCCATGCGCAACAGGCGCGGAATCTCTGGCGTCCGGTTTGATGGCTTTGTTATGCAAAGGACTAGTCTTCAATGACGTGTAAACCACGGCGCTTTAAGTCCTCCAACGAATCCAACATTCCCCTTATTAATTCAACAGGATGCCCCTCCCAGTCTTCAACAACGCCAACAATTCTCAAGGGTTCGCAGGTTCTATAGGACTGTGTTGGATTACCGGGAAATCTTTTGTTCGTAAGATTCGGATCGTCTTCGAACGGTCCTGTTGGCTCAACTATGTATATGTAGCCGCGACCCTCGAGGCCAGACAGTGACATAGCAAGTTCAGCTCCCCAAACTGCTGGCTCCATCAAGGCTGAAAAGTAGATGTGCTTAAGAATACGACCGTCCTCGAAATGAGAGATGAACCCTGTGGTTAGCAAGTCACCAATCGCCAAATTGGCTTTGGTTCCATGATAGAACGGTCCTTGCACCTGCTTGTAATTATCATGAGAGATGGGAATCCAATCTTTTACCATTTTAAGACCCTTAATTGTTGGGATTTGGCTGCATAACGCCTGAAATAAGCCGTGCCGCGAAGCGGCATCGGCTTGATTGAATTGTTAGACGGCAAACTCGAGCCAATACTTGTGCAGGCCAACAATATTAGACGAGCACAGCATGGGCATTGCCGCTTTGATCTTCTCCAGTGACCAATTCCACCACTCCATCTCCAGAAGCAATGAAATTTCCTCATCGGTGAAGCGTTTCTTAATCTTCTTAGCGGGATTGCCGCCAACGATAGCGTAAGGCTCCACATCTTTTGTCACCAACGAGCGGCTGCCTATCACCGCACCGTGCCCGATCTTGATTCCGGGCATGACCATTGCCTCAGAGCCGATCCAAACGTCATTGCCAATGACAGTATTACCTGCTTTTTGGAAGGCATCGAGTGCGCTTGAGAATGCAGGTTCTTCCTGCATATAAAAGAACGGGAAAGATGATGCCCAGTCGTACCGATGCCCCTGATTGCCAGCCATGATAAAGGAAGCCCCACTCCCGATAGAGCAGAAACTACCGATGATCAACTTATCAACGTCATCACGGTCCGGAAACAGATACCGTGCGCAGTCATCGAATGAGTGCCCATGATAGTAGCCAGAGTAATAGCTGTACCGCCCAACTTTGATATTGGGGTTCTTCACTTGCTCAGAAAGCAGCTTGCCTTTGAAGGGGCTATCAAAGTAGTTGGTCATAAGAGATCCCGCGGTCTGTGACTTTGCCGTCTAACGTTTGAAATAAGGGGCGCCGAGCGCCAGCGAGGGGAGCCAAAAGCTTGCTTTTGGCCGTCCCGACTTGATTGAAGGGTTGGGCGATTTTGCCATTAGATTTTTTATAAATTTAGTGTGTTTAGAATGGTGATCGCATTTTTCTTGGCTTTTATGCTTGATGTTAAATTCGACCCCAAGTTTCCTGTAAGTGCGGACACAAAAACATATTTATGTCCTGATTTGCTTATAATAAACCCTTCAAACCATCCGTTTTGTAAGGTTCTATTTGCTGTGAATCCTGCACCAGTTTTCCCATACAGTTTTGTACTATTATCCAGATCTTGTAGATACATGTTCTCTATGGTGTTTTCTATGGCTGAGTTTTTAACTGGGAGATTGTGATTAATAATTTTACGCAGGAATTGAATTTGTTCTTCTGGTGAAATTTTTAAGCTACTTTCGAGCCATGCTTCTGTTAATCCGTTGTTTCTTTCTTTATCTCCAGAGAAGTCTTGATTTCCATAATCAAAATCTTTGAGATAATTCTTGATTTTATTTAATCCAATTTTTTGGGTTATTTCTTGCGAAACCCAAACAACAGAAAATTGCATCCACGTCTTTGGTGTATGATTGCTGTTCCAGATCTCCATTCCTTTGGGGGTTTTATCCCATTTGAATATGGTTTTCTGATCTATTATTTCCGCATCAAATGCCATAAGTGATAATGCGATCTTGAAAGTTGAATCTGGTGCCATTTGCGTTGCACACTTTGCTTTATTGAATTGAGCAATTTCAGCGTTTGTGGATGCATCGTAAAGTAAAAAACAACCTTCAGTTCCTTCAAATAATGGAGATGCAACAGTAGAGATATCTGTTGATGCACTGGCGCTGCTGTAGATAATATTTGCAATTATTAAAAAAATAGCGAAGTTGATATGTATTGTGTTTTTCATAATAAGTATTGGTTTGGTAAAGGGCTTAATTTTAACGGCTAACAATTAATGAGGCTCCGGGTTCGCCCAACGTTTGACATGAGGGGCGGCCAAGGGCGCCAGCCCTTGGACGTCCCCCTCGATGGAAGGGTTAGGCATCACTGCGTGTTCGCTCGAATGCCTGGCGTGTTTGAACCATGTACACGGCTGGACCATATGGGGTGGTTACGGTACCTTGCCTCTCAAACCCCGCTTTCTCGTAGCATCGGATCGCTCGCAAGTTGCTCGGCGACGGGTCCGTTTGGATCTTGGTGACCTCGGGATCATTGAACAGCAACTCAACCAGAGCTCGAACCAGCTTGGTTCCCAAGCCTTTGCCCAGTTGTGATGCATTCGCCAGTAACTGGTCTATTCCGCGTACTCCTGGATCGGTTTCTTCTTCCCACCGTCCGTCCCCGCTTCCAAGAGCAACGTACGACTGGGCATACCCAATCGGCTCTCCATTCAGCATTGCAATGTATGGAGTGACGGACTCTTGCGCTAAAACGCTTGGCAAGTACTGTTCCTGTACGTCAGCAAGTGTCGGGCGTGCTTCTTCTCCGCCCCACCACTCGACGATATGAGATCGATTTAGCCACTCATAGAGCATCGCAAGGTCATGCTCAGTCATGAGGCGCAGTGTGACGGAATCGTTGCTGTTGGTCACGATGCTGTACTTTGTGATGCCTAACTTTGTTTTTGCGTTGCTCATGATGTCTAACTCCCAATTTGTGTAGGGCTTATTATGCACGCTTAAAGGCACTGTTGCAAAGTTAGCGATGAGGCAGCCTTTTGTCTTATTCAAAGGCCTTACATTTCAAAAACTCTGCTTA
>NZ_JBEEWH010000022.1:0-5227 GCF_040140305.1 Proteus sp. fly-1008 | reverse complement strand
GTTTTTATAATTTCAATTTCGATCGGCTTACTATCCATCTCTATCTCCTATCTATTAATCAACTCACCACAGCCCACTGAATGGACTGTAATTAGTTAACTGTGCCCGTTTATTTATCCACTTAGGGCGTCAGTGGTTTCTCTAGTCCCCACCAAAGAAATTGATTACAATGTGTTCACCCCACCAATGAAAAAGGAAAACAACATGCACGTTCTATCTGAGAGGCAAGAAATGATTATTCAAGCATTAAATAATAGAGAATTCTTAATGAAACCAATAACTCAGGATAAATTTAACGAGTTACTGGAAGAGTTCGGAGAAGACCAACTAGCAAGAGAGCTGGACTACTTGCAAAAAAGAGGGTTAGTGCAAGACGGTGCTGTGAGAATCGGCGTTGTCGATGATGAACCCTATTCTTTTAATATTCAAAAAATGGGGTTAACCGCTGATGGTGTTGATTGCGCTAATGCCGATACTCTTGGTAACAAATTAAACGTTGTTAACATAAAAATTCACGAAAGCACCATTAAAAACTTAGAAGCAATGATCAGAGCCGTTAACCTACCTGATGAAGATAAAAAAACGCTTCTCGATATGGTAAAAGAAAAGGGCGCTGAAGCTGTTGTTAGCAGAATGGTTGATTATGCATTTGCTAATGCGAGCATTGCTACCAAGTTATTCCTTGAAGCTACCAAAACAAAACTTGGCTTTCATGACTAAGCCCATCCGTGGGCTTTATCTCGCCGTAACCCCGAACTCACTGCTCGGCTGTTTTGTTTTAACTCCTGAAAATACTGCTACATTAGGTAAGCAACAGTTATCTCCACTTGGATAATGCTTTGTTGGTTTGAGAGAGAGAACAGGGCGTTCTTTCTTCTCTTTCACTGAGTTAGCTTTAGAAATTTCTTCTTCTTTCAGTTTGTTAGCTCTGAAAGATGCATATCTAGCATATTGACGCGCTTTATATGAATCACTATTTACATGCTTAACTTCTACTTGTTTGCGCTCACCTACTTTCTTAGGTGACGTTTTTAACGGTTGAATATAAGTTGTCATGTAGCCTCCTCTGAATAAGTTTTGGTGGTGTAGTGATTGCTGATATTGCTCTGTCACAGTTGCGCAAACCTCAGTCCCGATTCATGTTTCATCTGTGAATAAAATCTATGATTACTTTTGGTATCGGTCACTTCACCCCAAAACTCACTCAGTGAAATGTTGGACAAGATGTCATTGTCCGTACTGCTATATTTTTAAAGAGCATGGCTTGCTGATGTATCTTGCTTGCCGTTGATGTGATTAAATGTATACGATAAGTAGACGCATGTAAATACTAAATGTAGACATTTGAGGTAAATAAAAGTCAACTATCTGTATTTTCAGATAATTTATTTTCAAAAAAATCTCAGATTGGAATGCAGATCACTTCTTTGGCGGGGAGGGGGTACAAAAAAGCCCTCGCGGGGAGGGCTAGGGTTATCTATGTTTTGCTAAGTCTATAAGAGGCTTAAGGCTTTCTACTATCTTCTGTCTTACATCGTCTTCTAAAGTTGGTTTGTGATACTTATCCCACTTAATCATTGATACAGCATCACAAAACTCCTTATAAGCCACTATTAGCTTTTCTCTTTCCTTTTCTTTCATATGGATAGAAAGATTTAATATTTCTTTTTCATTAACTAAAGAACGGTGAACACATAACCCTAAATCTAGATCTTTCTTGGCTTTAATGAGCCTTATGTAGATAGGGTCTGCAACTGAATTAAACTCTTTGCGCCGGTCGTTGCGTCTGTTCGAATAAACACCAATAAAGTATGATGCAATTATTGCAACGATTGATATAATTCTTTCAGTATTTGCAATAATCCACTTAACTATTTCATCCACTATCGAGGTTCCTATGCCTAACTTGGAAGCCAAAATCATTGAATTAGAAAAGGCGAATGCAGTATTACAAAGCCAGTATGGAAACCTATTGGCTATTTGCATTGGACTTATCGTAGTTATGTTTATAGCCATCTATCGGTTAAAATAAGATTATTAAAACGTGTCGTCAGGCCATTGTGACTTGATTACCTTACCTATGATTGTGCAGTTCCCGTTAATAGGGATCAGGTCATAGCGTGGGTTTAACGGCTCTAAATATGATATTCCACCTTCTCTAATCAATCGTTTGAATGTGAACTCATCATTTAGCAAACGAGCGACACAGAAATCTCCGAATTCCACTTCTTCATCAGGATCAACCAAGATAAGCATTCCTTCTGGGAAGCTAGGTTTCCCTCCTGGTGGTGCTGTCATTGATTGACCTTCAACTTCTAACCAGAAAGAGCGTTCACTGGCTTTCTTAGCCGTAGGAATCCACGACACAGCATCTTTCTGAGTGTATGAGTTAAATTCTGTTGAGAAAGCGCCAGCCTGTACCTTAGTGAAGAGAGGGTATTCGTATGTTGGCGGCTGATGGCTAATATCTTCTTTTTCGATACTAATCGAGCCATCTGAATTAATAACTGCATTATTTACACCAACAAATGCCAGTATCCCAGCAATGTCATGTAGAGAAGGCTCTCTCTTACCTGTCATCCAGTGACCAACCGCACCCTTCGATACCGAAAAGCGCTCAGCTAAATCATCATAAGTAACGCCTTTGTCCTTCATCAAGGATTTGGCTAGTTCGTACCATTTCATTTTCATACCAAGATTATACGTTATGTATACATATATGTGGACACACAAAATGTATACTTTTATATTGAGTTATCGGATACTTTATGTATACTAATCTAATTGTAATAAGGAGGTTCTAATGAACAATTTAAGTCGATACAGAAAAAAATTGGGAATCACCCAAAACGACTTAGCCAAAGAGCTTGGATGTACAAAAGGAAATGTCAGCCATTACGAAAATGGTAGACGTAAAGCTGACTTAGACGTTTGTAGAAAGCTCGTTGTTTTCTTTAATCAAAAAGGTGTGAAAGTCACTATTGATGATTTATTTCCACCAAAAGTTGCTTAGTTTCACTCGCTCTTTAAAAATTCACGCCATGCCTTTTGACCTCAATCGGCAATTATTATCAACAATCCGCTCATATGGAATGAGCCACGGATCATTACTGCTGTTCCCAATATGGGAAGTAATCTAAGAAGGAATTTAACAAATGGAACTATCAAACGAACGCAAATTTCGAGAAATCGAATCAAAAATCATGAAAGGGATACTTGTTACTGGCGCTAGAGAAGTAGCGAAAAGAACGGGTATTCACGAATCACAAATATCTCGCTGGCAATCTCAACAATCTAAAACGCAATTAAGCTTCATACAACGTTGTGCAAGGCTTTTAGTTGCTATTGGGTATGAGACACAAGATGACACAGTGATATTGCAGGGTGATGAAGCTAGAGCATTAATTCAAATGCTTGAACATGTCAAAGCACCAAAAAGAAAAGCCCCAGCGGTAACTGAGGCTTCTCAACAAATGGACTTAATTTAACAACAACTCAATGAGGTAATTATGGCAAAGAAACGCCGATTTATCAACCAAAATCAAGAAGAAAGAGTACATCCTGATAGCCCTGATGGGCTATTAGTCGCAGCGGCAAAAAACAGGAATTTCGGCAAGCGATTTGTCGAAGAGTTTAGAAAGCAACAAGGAGGTCAGCATGTCAGCGGAAATAAAATATCTTGATGATTTTAGACCTGAGCCAAAGGTCATGGAGAGCAAAGTGGCTGACCTTGATAACGGCTATACCAGAATAGCGAATGAGTTATTAGATGCAATCATGCTTGCTGGATTAACCAAACACCAATTATTAATGGTTATGGCTGTATGGAGAAAAACATACGGCTTTAATAAAAAAATGGATTGGGTTGGCAATGAACAACTTGAAAGCATGACAAAGATTGATAGCACTAAATGCTCAACCGCTAAAAATCAATTAGTTCGGATGAAAGTTTTTATTCAGGAAGGTCGAAAAATTGGAATGAATAAAAATATTTCCGAGTGGGAAACTGACATTTACCGAAACAGCAAAAGTTTTACCGAAACGGTAAAGAATAGTTTTACTAAAACGGTAAAAACCACTTTACCGAAACGGTCAAACACAAAAGACAATAATACAAAAGACAATAAAGACAAGATCCCCCTTACCCCCGCTGGGGAAAATATCGCTCTAGAAATTCTCGATTATTTTAATCAGCTAACCAATTCTAAATTTCAATCTACTGAACCCATCCTAAAAGCGCTGAACACCATCAAGGCAAAAGGCGAATGCTACACACCTGATGAAATTAAACTAGTGATGGAATGGGCTGTTAAGACTTGGAAGAATGGAAAAGATTTAAAACCGCAGAGCTTGTGTCGAATGACTCGCTTTGATGGCTACCTGTCAGATGCGCTCAAGTGGAAAAATCGAGACGGCATTAACCCTGTTGATTGCCCTCATGAAGAATTAATTAAAATCTGGAATAAATACGTTCCTGAAAGAGCCATTGATTTTTATGAGTGGACATCACGCAGACCTGCTTACAAAGATTTGGAAGCTGTCTGGAATGGCAAAACCAACAAGGGGCAGTGGCGTGAAGTGAAACACATGGACACCTGCTTCAAGCTGATATCTCAATCAAGTTTATTCACTGGCTTGCAAGACAAGGGGTGGTTAACGCTTGACTGGATCTTAACACCGACAAGATGGTCGCAAACCTACGAGCAAGCTAAACGAGAATATACCGAACGGAAAAAAGGGATTGTTTAATGGAAAATAAATTCACGGATTATTACTCAGAGCAGGCTGTCATTGGGGGAATACTGATTGCTACATCTGAAACCGAAGAGATTGCTATCTCAGCTATCGAAAGTTTAGTTGCTGATGATTTCACTTCGTCATCTCACAAAGCCATATTCAATGCTATGCAGAGCCTTGTTAGAAATGGCTCTAAGATTGATTTGGTTTTACTGAATGGAGAGCTTGAGCAACAAGGCAGCTCAGGCATTACTGGCGGGTTCGGCTATCTTGCTGAATGCACTAAAAACACATCAAGCATTCAAATGTTACCAGGTTATGTTCAGAAAATTAAGGATCTAACCACGGCTCGAAAAACGCTTGCTGTTCTCAATGAGGGTATTGCGAAGATTAGCTCATCAAACGTTAGCAACCTTGTTGATGTTGTCGGTGAGGTTCAATCCACAATCTCATCAATGGACACAGGTAGTGTTGTTGAAACACAGCACAT
>NZ_JBEEWH010000021.1:0-8190 GCF_040140305.1 Proteus sp. fly-1008 | reverse complement strand
GTTGAAGGGCCTAAAACAACAATCCGAGGTCAATCTTATTGCTTATTTAGCTCCAAAGATAAAAAAATGAATGTCCCATTTTCAGCTTATCTGACGTATACCGACGCCAGTGGCTCAAAAGTTAAAAATCGGGCCGCTTGCGATAATGTGCCTATCTCCATTAAAGAAGCACTCTGGACCCAGACCACATGGCCTCATCCTTATCAGTTAGAGGGTTATTTTTATCGTACTGATTTACAACTGACTATTCCAATGAATGAAAGCACCTCACTTTTTTCAATGGAAGGAGAAGACTGGATTGGCGTGGTAGAAGCCCGTGGTTATGTCAATGTATTTGCTGAATGGTCAGGGACTGATATTCACTAAGTAAAATAACCGTTTTCTTATTCCTATTAGGGATGAATTTCCTCTAATACATAAGGAAAAAGTTGAAGATCAAAGCAAGCATCCATGCTTGCTTGATCTTCAATTGCCGTTATTAACATCCGTTGTTCTAACGTTATATTGTCTCGATGCCATCCTTGAGCAATCCACCCCAAACTAAACGCCATTAGTGCAATCCATGCATATACCGCTAGTGTGTTGGACATGACCTAACTCCTTAGTCATTCGAGACAAAATTGACTTTACCGATTTTTATTATGATGAAAACGCGTAGCACTTTTTACTTGGTATCATCTTTTCCTGAAAAAAATTGATTACCTCGCTTACGTAACCAGATTTCGACTAATTGATAACCCACAATACCGAGCGCAGAGCCTATTCCCATTACTGCAACAGAATTAATCCCAGGCCATAAAATAAGCAGCACACCAGCAACAACTGAAACTGCAGAGCCTAAAATAATTTTGCCGATGAACAATCTTAATGTCATTGTTTCATTCGCAACGAGCATCTTCCCTAATGCAATAAATGCACCTACGATCACCAACGATATTAATGTGTTGTCATATTCATCCATGAATACACCTCATCTCTGATCACACTTTATTTAACTGTAAAAAGAAACCTCACCTCCCAATATTCACCAGATAATCTGTAAAGAATTAGCTGCAACCACAACCCTGTGTAACTGAATAAATCCTGATTGAGATAACGAAAGTTCCTTTTATTTCAACTATGCGCAATATCCATTTGCGATAAATAACAAGCTATTCAGTTATATTACAGCTAACTTCCTTGTTAATTTGTAATAGACATCCTTGTCTATTTATTCACTCATACTGAAAACTAACAAAATAAATAAATAATAAATTCAATATGTTGATCATCTCCGTATGATTTAACGTGAAGCTATTATCTACAAAGTTTGTATTTCAGGCTAGTAAGTTTGTTCGGTTAACTTCGGTTATCAATGCTTAACCGACAATAACCGAACTATTCACATTAATAAAAACAAATAAACTTGTTTTAAGCTTCTTTAAACGATATAAAAACAAATATTTATATAAAAAAACAATAAATAGGCTGGTTATAATACAAATTTCAGCTAATATAGAAGGTATTAAATAACCCATAGCAAAGAGAAAAAGAGATGCGTGTTTTAACTATTTTTTGTCCTGAATGTGGTGAAAAAGCGCTTATAAAGAAAAGTAATCGTAAACACAAAGAGTTATCCGATCTCTATTGTGCTTGCCGTGATCCTGAATGTGGACATACCTTTGTTTTAAATCTCACTTTTAGCCATACTCTTATGCCAAGCGCAAAAAACAAAGATACATTGTTATTGGATGTTATTAAAAACCTTTCTCCAGAGCAGCGAGAGAGAGCACTCACTCTTTTACAAGGCATGTAATCATCACGATCAGATACTCCCTTTTTCATTTTTTTTTATGATCTTGCTCCCATTCTGACAGGTTATTTGACTAACCTATTCTTATAGAAAGATAAATGATGTAGATTTATTTTTAAGCTAAATGAAAATAATTCTTATGTTTTAAATAATACAAACACCACGTGTTTGCCTATCCTTTACTTAATAATTTGTCAGCCACATAAACCATAAAATCGATTTCTGGTTTAAAGACTAAACACAAATTTCAAATGGAGCATTTAAGATGAAAAAGCTGATTAATCGAGTTGATGACGTGTTATCTGAACAACTACAAGGCTTTGCAAAGGCCCATCCTGAAATCAAACTTCATCCTTCCTCTTTTTATGTCACGCGAAAAGATGCTCCAATAAAAGGCAAAGTTGCGTTGCTATCCGGTGGCGGAAGCGGGCATGAACCCATGCATGCTGGCTTTGTAGGTAAAGGTATGCTCGATGGTGCATGCCCAGGTGAAATATTTACGTCGCCAACGCCAGATAAAATGTATGACTGCGCCAAAGAGATTGATAGCGGTGAAGGTGTTTTAATGATCGTAAAAAACTACACGGGTGACGTGCTTAACTTTGAAACAGCCACAGAGCTACTTCATGACGATGGTGTAAAAATTGCAACCGTCTTAGTGGATGATGATGTTGCCGTTAAAGATAGCTTATATACAGCAGGGCGCCGTGGTGTTGCCAACACCGTTTTAATGGAAAAACTACTGGGGGCCGCAGCTGAAAGAGGCGACTCTCTTGATAAGCTAGTTAAATTAGGTCATTACATTAATAATAATGGTTTTTCTATCGGGATTGCCTTAGAAGCTTGCACTGTGCCTGCAGCAGGAAAACCTTCCTTTACTTTACCTGAAAATGAAATGGAATTTGGTGTTGGTATCCATGGAGAGCCAGGTATTGATCGTCGTAAATTCACTTCACTCAATGAGACCGTTGATGCCATGTTTACGACCTTAATCGAAAATGGTCACTATCAACGCGTTATCCGTCATTGGGATCGTGAAAACGGCACATGGATCGATGAAAATCAAGAGAAACAACCTTTAAAATCAGGCGATCGCATTATTGCTTTAGTTAATAATCTAGGTGCGACACCACAATCTGAACTTTATGGTGTTTATCACCATTTAACCCAATGCTGTGAAAAATTTGGTTTAACCATCGAACGTTCTTTAATTGGTTCTTATTGTACTTCGCTCGATATGTCAGGGATCTCAATTACGTTGCTAAAAGTTGATGATGAATTACTTACCTTATGGGATGCACCTGTTAATACACCGGCGATGGTGAAATAAGTTTTTAATTACAAGAAAAGGGAACACGAAATGGCTTTAACTCATGCTCAAATCATTCTTTGGTTAGAACAATGCGCATCACTTTTTGAACAAAATAGTGATTATCTGACGGACTTAGATCGTGAAATAGGTGATGCCGACCACGGTTTAAATATGAATCGTGGTTTTAGAAAGGTACTTGAAAAACTGCCTGAATTTGAAAACCAAGATATTGGTACGATCCTTAAAACCACAGGCATGACGTTACTCTCAAATATTGGCGGTGCAAGTGGCCCTCTCTTTGGTACCTTCTTTATTCGTGCAGCAAAACCGACCGCTTCATTACAAAATTTAGAACTCAATCAATTTGTTGAAATGATCACTGAAGGTGTAGAAGGTATTGTGAGTCGAGGAAAAGCACAGCCTAATGACAAAACCATGTGTGATGTTTGGTGGCCTGTCGTTGAGTCATTAAAGCAATCTAATGAGCAAAATCTTTCTCTCAAAGAAGCCATTACCCAAGCACACATTGTGGCCGAAAAAGCCGCTGAAAATACCATTCCAATGCAAGCTCGAAAAGGGCGAGCAAGCTACTTAGGTGAGCGCAGTATAGGGCATAAAGATCCTGGTAGTGCATCTGTTGTGCTAATGATACAAGCCCTTGCAAATAGCATTAATGCATAACTGACCAAGTAACCAATACAAGCAACCCATAAAGGTCTACCATGATAAATATTGTTATTGTTTCTCATAGTAAGCATCTCGCTGATGGTGTGGCAGAACTTGCAAGTCAGATGATTAATCCTGCTCACTGTCAACTTGCGGTCGCCGCGGGTGTTAACGATGAAGAAAATACGATTGGTACTGACGCTGTTAAAATTATGACGGCAATTGAATCATTTTCGCCACAGGCACAATCTATCGTTGTCATGATGGATTTAGGTAGTGCCATATTAAGTGCAGAAACCGCAATTGAATTACTTGATCCTGAACTCGCTGAAAAAGTAACACTCTGCTCTGCACCATTAGTTGAAGGTACACTTGCAGCAGTCGTTGCTGCCTCTTCTGGTGCTTCTTTAGAGAAAGTCATTGAAGAAGCCTCAAACTCGTTATACCCAAAAAAAATTCAACTTGGCGAAAACTTCGTCCAGCCTAAAAATGATATTAATGCTCTCGTCAAAATTCAAGGTAAAGAGGCAAGCTGGGTCGTGCGTAATCCTCATGGTTTACATGTAAGACCTGCGGCTACTTTAGTGGAAGTGCTTTCTACCTATCATGCTGATTATCAATTAGTTAAAGGTGATAGACGAATTAATCCGCTGAGTTTAAATCAACTCTCATTAATACAAATTCGCCAAGGTGATGAAATAACGCTGATTGCTTCTGGTGAACAAGAAGATGAAGCGATCGCAGCCTTCCTTAAACTCGCTCAAAATGGCTTTGGCGAAGAGCTTCCTTCTGATTCTGACACGACAACCCTAAAAGGCATTTTAACCCCTGTCGCCCAAATTAAAGCCCCAGCATTTATTTGGCATGAAACTGAATTGTCGCCCGTAGAAAATTTGTCTGAATCAATAGATATTGATACTCAAATCATCAAATTTAATCATGCCATCAAAAATACGTTAAACGTTCTAAAACAGTATGCGGAAAAAGCGAATCAAGTCTTAGGAGAGCACATTGGGGCTATTTTTAATGGCCATATCATGATGTTAGATGATGATGAATTAATCACATCTGTAGTTGATCGTATTAAAGAAGAAAAAATTAACGCACAACAAAGCTGGTCTGATGAAATGCAAGAGAGAATACAGCTTTATTGTGCACTCACTGATCCTTATTTACGGGCTCGTGAACTTGATCTCCGTGATCTGCGTAATCAAGTCCTCTATCAATTGCAAGATAAAACACGCCCTGCATTTACACCATCACAACCGGCTATTTTGGTTGCTAAAGAGCTTTTCCCTTCCACCTTAATCCAATTAACTGATAGTCCATTAGTTGGCATTGCTTTAGCTATAGGAGATAGTCGTTCTCACAGCGCCATTATTGCCACTGAAATGCATTTACCTATGTTAGTGAATTTAGGGCCTGCACTATTAAAAGTGACTGAATCCCAGAAACTAAAAATAGATATAAACAAAGGTGAGCTGATTATTGAATCGCTCTCATCATAACCTCATTTTAAATTAACGATATAAAAAACCCGCACAATCATGTGCGGGTAAACCCACGAAATAACACGATTATCTTTAATACAACGTAAAAAATTAACTAACCACCCGATAAAGATCATTTTTTATTTTCATTTTAAAATAAGAAATTTACTATTTTCTAATCCTTCATTAACACTATTATATAACTAATTTTCAATTTAAATCTTTTTTATATTATCATTAAAAGATAACACCTCTTTTAATGATAATAGTTTTTTGATGGTATGAAAAATATAAAACAATTATTTTTAATTCTAAATGAAAAATACAAATCGTAATTGGATAGTTTATTGATTTTAATTTATAGAAAATATAAAAAACTTTGTAGATAAAAAACACCAAACTCAAAAAGTGAGTAAATATGTAAACCTAATACCATGAACAGGATTATAATCTATTATATCTAATATTTAAGTATAAAATAACTAACACAGTCTATTATAGAATGCATTTATATAAAAAAAACTAAAAATTCCAAATAATAAATATAAAGAAAAACAAAAAACCATAAAATAAATTAATCAGATTTTCATAAAAACCACTAAATAAAGATAAAAATAGATGTTATTAGTAATATTTTTTTATCAATTGAAATTAAGAAAGAATACTTATAGGATTTTTCTTATCACTTTACTTCCTCCTATTGTTTAAATTAACGCCATTAAATAATGTTTAATTATATTTATATCTTAATTGAAAGAAATTAAGCACATTAAATAAAGCTAGATTATTTTTATTTAAAACCTAAAAAATAAGACTTTTTATTTATGGAGACTTAACAAAAGAAATCAAGAATATCCCACCTCAAACTAATCAATAAAAGAGTTATTCTTTAAATATTTTCTTGAAATTATTTAAAGAGAAATTCTTTTATTTGAAGAATGTATCAGTGTATTTAATTTCTTTCATTAATAGAAAGATAAAAGCAATCTATTATAGATAATCATCAAAGGATATTTTATGAAAAAGCTGACATTGGCTGTTCTTGCTGTAGCTATTATGGGTGCGACAACTCTTGCTCAAGCTGATACTCGTAAAGCAAGTGCTGTTGCTTCATGGGATGCTAAAGCATACAAAGATACTAAAAGTATGTTAGTGGTTACACCATTAAAATCATTAACATTCAATTACGCTGAAGGTGTTAAAGCGTTTAACTCTCAAGACGGTGCTTTTGACATCACTATCCAAGGTCAAGAAAAAGCAACTGACTTCAAACTAACATCAAAAATCATCACCGATAAATTAACGCGTGCATCTGACGATAGTGAATTAACTGTTGGTATTAAATGGAATGGCACTGCATTAACTAACTCTACAGAAACCACAATGGTTGACGTAGCTGCTGGCACAACAGCTGGTCTTGATTTCTTAGCCCAAGATGGTGCTTACAACGGTAAAGATCGTGTAAGTGGCCAAAGTCAATTCACCTTCAATATCGCTTCCGCAAAAGTTGCTGGTGCTGATGCTAAATTCTCTGATTTAGCTGATGGTTACTGGGATGGTGATGTTAAAGTTCAGTTTACTGCAACTTGGGAAGGCGACTTCACAACAACTCCATAAGCCATAAAGTTAGTTTTTTAATAATTAAGGGGTGAGCGAATTTTTCGCTCTCCCTCAAGGATTCGCTATGAAAAAAATAATATTAGCCTGTTTGAGTCCTTTGGTTTTTTATAGCCAATTTGCAGCAGCCATTCATGTCGGTGCCATTACCGAAACTATGCCATCTGACCAAACTATTCTTGCCAAAGAAATTGAAAATAATGTCGATCAGGCTCGTTTAGTCGGATTATCTATTGAGCGCATTTCATCACCTTTGGAAGATGGAAAAGTGCTCCCTTTAGTCAATAACGAGATTTTGATCTCACCAGCAAACTTAATTTTACCCGGCAAAACTAAAGAAAGTTTTAAAATTTTCTATAAAGGCCCTAGTGATAACCAAGAACGTTACTATCGCTTAGTCTGGCGTGACGATCCGGTGACTGAAACAGGATCAACGCAAAATGCAAAAGCCGCAACGGCAACGACGTCTGCCATGATAAGCACCATTTTAGTGGTTGCTCCTCGCCAAGAAAAATTTGATTACCGTTTCGATAAAAATGCTCGCATTGTCTATAACACAGGAAATAGCTCGTTTCGTACCGTCGCTACAGGTGATTGCATGCCAGATGCTGTGACAAAAAATGAAAATAATCGCTGTAGTGAACGCTACTACGTTATGCCAGGTCTTGGCGTCAAGTTAAAGCAAGTCGATGTTCAAAGTAAAAAAGCAACTGTTGGTATTTGGCATAACGACGATTTTATTATTATAAATTAATTAATAAGGACTCCTTGTGCGTAAATCTGTAGTGGCACTAGGCATTGCTATGTTCCTATTGTCCGAGAATACATATAGCCAACCAACCAGTTTAAAGATTGGTAATTATATTATTCCTAGTGTCTTTGCCACAGCATTAGAAGAAGGCATGACGATCCCAGTCTATTTACGTTACGAGCGTTCTAATCAATCTGTATTAAACGAACAAAGCCGTAATAAAATTGCAGATGCGCTTGTGGTACTTAAAGATAATCAACTTATCATAAGTTCTATCACACCAACTTATGAGAGTGACGATTCTCAAGTTGCTTCTATTAATGAAAAAATTATTAATTCACTTGTATCACTAAAAGATGCACAAATTGGACAACAAGGGAAAATAACACTCTCACCAGATGCCACTCTTGTGTTTGATTTAAACTCATTCATTATGACATTGGATGTCAGCGAAGCGGGTCTTGCCACGCAAGTCAAAGCGCGTACGGAAATGTTAGGAAAATCAACAGTTGATAATCTTTCCTCCGTCACCACCTATGATTTAGGTGTCTATAACAATCAA
>NZ_JBEEWH010000020.1:0-8801 GCF_040140305.1 Proteus sp. fly-1008 | reverse complement strand
CCACTTCATTTTTATGGTTGCTACCATTCTTCCTGTTTTCATATTCCACCCAATAAAAAAGGCCACTAGGGCCTATTCATCGTTAAATGTTAATTAAATCAATCTCCTCAATTTTGAGGAGTGCAATATTTATTACTTTTCATGATTTAATAACTTGCCACCGCCAACTAAACCTAATGCCATCTGGCTAATATCACCTATTAACTTTTCAGCGCGGTTTAAGATGGCTAAATCATCTTGGCGTTTGCGTAATCGGCGACCTGCATCACTTGAATCTTCATCAGAAGCTTTTCTTGCCACGGCTAACATGTGTTGTAATTGCTGGATGGTAAATCCAAATCCTGATTCAGCTTCTAGCTCAGTCATATGATCGAACACTTGCGCTTGAAGCTCGTAGCTGTAACTCATAGCCATCAAACAAGCTTCACGCTTAGGGAATTTACAACACGGGTATGAGCGACCTTTGTTGTCGATGTAATCGGCGTAAAATTTCGCTGATTGATTTTCACCCAATACTTTAGGCACTTTCCTTAAAAAGTCTTTATGCTGTAATTTTCTATACTTCTTGCATGGAAAACTTAACCCTTCTATCTCAGCCTTTGCCTTTCTATCTGCGTTGATGTAATCAACCATTTCTAAACTAGTCATGGTTGGTTGTTCAGATGTAGCATTATTGATGACTGATAATTTTGTCATGATACTGTCCTTACTTAGTAATGAACCCTTGCCACATAGGAAATCAGCCCATCGAAGCAGTATCAGCTATAACTGATCTCCTCAAAGGCTCATTCCTAAATAACGGTTCGATGTTTTTAGATGTGCGTGCATGTGGAGCACAGAGTGAAATGCGTAGAGTTCGCAACCATCATCACGTATCACTACGTTAATCAGGTCGCTTCTAGTCTGTTCCTAGCAGTCAAGATATGATCACTCTCCTTAATGGATAACCGACTTATCTAATTGCTGATATATATATTTACTTAAGCTATACTAAGTAGCTATCGCTACACTTTGATTGATATCTTGTTAGTATTGCCCAGCCTCCCGTGCTGGGATTTTTTATTCTTTTGGAATGCTTTTATCCAATTCTTCACGGAATTTAACTGGATTCTCTGAACCTTCTACTGCCATGATATTTCTCCATTAAAAAGCCCCGCTATTGCGAGGCATAATTAAGATTTTCTTTACTTTGTGGCTAAGGTCACTAGATCAATAAAGTCCTGACAGAACTCTAACCTGTGTCCGTGATCATCCACGAAGTTATATTTCTTAAAATGTTCTAATATTTCCTCGGGACTTTTCCCGTTAATAGGAGATTTAGAAATTGAATCGCGTTCCTGTTTCATCTTCAAACCTTCAATCAGTTGGCTATGATCAAGCCACTCAAACTTTGGAAGTAGCATTCCATAGTGGCAGTGTTTATCAGTACTTAAATGTTCCATCAAAGATCCATCAAGGCCTAATGAATGCAAGTTCGAAAGGTCAATACCTTGATGTGAATATTAAAAAAGCTGGCTACAAATACCGTCAAATTAGCTAACTAGTTAAAGCGGGGACATCCTCGCTTTTTCAATTTCCCGTATTGCTTTCTTGTCTGAGTTACATTGCTCAATAACCGATAACAGGGAGATGTTTAACATTAACGATTCTCCCCATGTCATTTGTTCGGGTATGTATGGCAATAGACAATCAGCGGTTAGGTGTGCCGGTATCGCTATGTGCTCCACTGGCACGTATTCTTTCTGAATAGTCGTGCATCCTGATAAGAGCGTCATTAGGAATAGCAGTATTGGCGCAATCATTATTGACAAGAACAGTTTTGATAACCGTTTTAACTTTTTCAGAATCCACGGCTGACCTATTCCGCTCTTCGCTATTAAGTGATGAGACATTATTGATAATCCTGAATGTACGGTTGGCATTTTCTGTGATGGATTGCTGGCGAGATAACTGACTAGTTGCTGTGTTGTGATCTTTGCTTAATTTGTCGTAGTCATCTATTACCCACCATAGCCAGAATGCAGATATTGCCAGTAGTCCAGCTAATACCTTAGTTAGCGTATTCATATCACTTAACGCCATTGTGCTCTAACGAGTAGTGATTGCCGTCATTGAAACGACCGCCCCACGTACCGCCGATAGATTCCCAATATTCACCAAGCAATTTATGATCACTTGATGCCGTGAGATATTTGCCATCTTTAAATAGGTTGAAATCCACAGCTAGGCGTTGTGTGTGTAAGCTGTTTTTAATACCCGCACCTGATTTGGCATTTAACTGTGCCTGCTCTGGCGTTCGGTATGCTTCCGAGAATGTCAGCTCATATCCGTTGTCGTAGGCAAAGATAATTAAGTCCGCAATCATACGAGTGAACTTGCGTTGTTTCTCACCGAGTGTCATTTGTTAACTCCGAATTTGTTTTTGAAGAACGACATTACCGCTTCCACGATTGCACCGATTTTCTTAGTACCAAGGAAGCCAATAAACACACCAAAAAACTGAGCCAAGCTGATTGGTAACTTTGCATATTCCAAAGCAGTAATGATGCCAATACTGATAAAGGCACATATAGCCGCTTCAGCTAAAGATGCCTTCCATCCCGAACCTTCTCTTTTCTCTCTGGTAAAAGCAGTCATTCCGGCTAACAAAACGCCAGCGATAAGTGGCGCATTTATTGTTATCCAGTCCCAGATTTGCACCCAGAATTCTGTATTTTTTTCAGGCATGCGCATACTCACCCCCTGCGGAGTGTTCCGTAATTAAAGTTAATAGAACGCCGACTCACAGCTCTTGTGTGAACGTGATAACGAGGGTAATTGTTCTGTGGTCGGCATATACGAAAAAAGACCGCCTAAGCGATCTTTAAAATGAGTTGTTCGGAATAACCAAACATGTGAACTATCCGGAAATTCCGGAGAGTTGAACTTGTAAGGATTACTTACAGGTTGCAGATAGCAAAAAACCCCGCCGAAGCGAGGTCTTGAAATTGTCGAGCGGTTCAAGGATGGTTTAAATCTGACGCTCCCCAGATTCTCATAACGCCTTTCCCATCAAGGCTACACGTCTTTCCGTAGTGTCAATCAACCTTTCGGTTAACAAGGTAAGTAAACTTAAGAGTCACGTAAAGCAACTTACCTTATAATTGTTGTCCATTTGTCCTTTAATGTCAATAGCAAAGTTCAGTTATTTTCTTTACTTTAGCTACACGTTTACGATTATTCATTGCATTTCGCAGAGGTTCGTACAATAACCACTGAGCAGCTTTGAGTTTTTCGTCAACTTCTCTCCTGCAAGTTCTATGAGATGGCTTGCCGTATTTATTTCCCCCTCTCGTTTGCATTTTGCGTGGTTTTGCAACTCGGTGATAGTAAGATGCAATCGACAACTTAGATGAACCATGAGCGTAATAACTTAGTAATATTCCATAAGCCTGTGTGTCAGTGGCGATGACTGAATCTACGACCTGAGAAATCAACATTCCTTCATCATCATTGCACATAGGTCTTGATGGGTTTTTACTTGGTTCTACTGTTTGCATGAATTTATAAATCATGTTGATCATGCGAATGTCGATACGACCAGAATATACCCAAGCACCCCACAGATTTAACCAACCATCTAGCCAGCGAAACTGCTCATCTGTTAATTCCTTTTCTCCGATATAGCTCATCTCGCCTCCGGTAATACTGTGTGATGACCATCGCCACTTACTGAGTAGACAATAGATTTCTTCCTACGCTTTGCGTCGCTAGTAACCAATACTGATAAGATGCCCATAGGTAGCTGAACAACGCTAAAACTTTGCCTTTTCAATGATTCTCTGGACAACCTTCTTGCCACGGTAATAGCAACTGGCAGGCTTTTGTATTTATCGCGCCTCATCTTTCAGCTCCTTTAACTTTGCTCGGTAGTGATCACGTATCCGCTCATAATCCTCGCGTTTCCATTTTGGCAATTCATGAGAGCCCATCAGCCGATCGAAACGTTCCTGACCAATTTTTTCTATTAGTCGAGGTGTGTAATTTTCGATATTTCCCGATAGATGGTTATTACATGGTGCGCATTGCTTATGGCAGTTATCTTCATCGAACCTAAGTTCTGGGTTAGCACCGGTGGTTCGATAGTGCCCTGCGTGATACTGACCTTCGTGAAAACGACCACACGAGATGCAAGGCTCATCCTTGTCTCTTTCTCTGATAAATGCGTTGAATGCGGTCTGTGCTTGCTTGGTGAAATATGAGAGGGGTTTTACTGCTAACTTGCGGGATTTGAGTTTGTCTTTTTCTTCTCGTTCTTTTTTCTGTTTCTCCTTTTTAAGTTTTGCTAATGCTTTTTCTCTATCTTTATTCCTTCGTTGCTCGGATAATTCAAATCCATGCTCCGGGCTACACCAATTTTGAAAACTCTGCCTTGGAATAAACCATTCTCGGCATACTTTACAGCGCCGTCGCCTTAGCTTCTGCATCTCCCTCTCCTTTGATTTTATCCATCACTTCCAAATGAGCGTATTCATCAGCACACTTGCTACACACATAAATTTCATCATCTGTTAGCTGTCTATTGCATGATTGGCAGTTCATTTGATTTGTCTCATAGTTAGCCCATAACCAAACACTGCCCCAGTATCGATGTATTCCTGATTAGCGCGCTTTTCGATACCTTTAATCATTGGTGTATGCCCAAATAGAAACAGGTCAGCGCCTTTGATCTCACGGACGTTATCGTCACCTATACGCTCACGACTCCAAATTACATACTGCTCATCTACTGGTTTGCCGAACTCGTATTCATCGGATGGATAATCAGCATGTGTAATGACAGTCTTTTTCCCATCTGCATTTACTTCGATAATAAAAGGTAGTTTCTCTACTTTGGCTAAGCAGGCGTGGGATAAGACTTCACTATCGTAGTCCTGCATGAAAAACCAATCACCGCCGTTATAGAGCCAGTTATGTGAAGGCGCCCCATTAAACAAAGCGTCAATAGCCATTTGCTCATGATTGCCACGTACAGCTCTAAACCATTTCTCATTAATCAAGTCTAGGCATTCGACGTTTTGGTCCCCACGGTCAATTAGGTCACCAACTGAAATTAATAAATCTTTTTCTTTATCAAAATCAATTCGATACATATTCCTTTTTAATAGATTGAAGCATCCGTGAATATCACCAACCACCCAAATATGCCGATACTGATCCCCATTGATTCGGAGGTAAATTCCGTTACGTTCTTCACTCACACTCTCACTCCACTCAATAATGAATCAAACTTCATCAACATCGGATTACCCATGCCTGCGGTGTTTGCCTTATCGACAAATGACAATCCACACATAAAATCATCCAGCACTTTTATAGGTTTCTTTGCTTCAACTTTCTTTGCTTTAGGGAAGAGTGGGAGATTAGCCAATCGCTCTTTTTCAAACTGACTTCTCAGTCGAGTGATTGCATCGTCTGTTACTGCGTAGTTATTGATTGGGCGAGTGCGTTTACGGCTCTTTGTTTCGACATGCTCTACACACTGGAATGCAAGTAACTTTCTTAGAATCGTTCCAACCCTTGCGGGTGTTAATCCTGTTACAGATGAAATGGTGTTGTGATTAAATGAGATAAACTCACGACCAACAACTATCACTCGCGCATAAGTCCTGTATTGTTCTTCAGTCATTTCTCAGCCTCCAACTCAATAGCCCGTTTTGCGGATGCCAGCACTTCACATAAGTCTTGCTCTTTGTCTTTATGCCCTCTCAATCCAGCGCAGAGAGCTTTTTTAATTAAATGCTGTAATGCTGGGTTAGTTACTTCAAATGCTTTTAAAACGTCATACACATCGATTGTTACGCCTTTGCATGGTCTGTCGTATTTACTCATTTTGTTTCCTTTTCAATTTCATGTATTCAGATCCACCCTATAAGCCATGGTTCTTGTGATACCCATGCTCTTCGTTGGCTTTTTTTCTGGCTAAGATGGCATCACTGATATCATCAAAAAGACCTATGTGTTTCTTTTTTCCATTTACGCTTATCTGGGCGCACCATTTGCCACGAAATTTATTCCAACTAACTCCCTGAAACCCAGACGTATTATTTACTGGCGTTTTCCTGTTCCTTGCATTTTCAGCAATCGATACCATCCGTAGGTTTTCTAGCCGATTATCTTGTGGGTTGTGATTAATGTGATCTATAACCATCCCATGAGGAATATCACCATGATGCATTTCCCAAATAACTCTATGCGCTAAATGGCTCTCCCCCTTATATTCCACACTAATTCTCCCGTTGTTTCCCACCCATCCTGCACGGTCTCCAATCTTAGTTCTTTGAGATGCCCTTACCCTCCAAATTAAAACCCCATCAACATATAAAAAAACCTCATTCCATTTATTCATTTTGTTTCCTTTTTAATTCCATATATTGAGAGTTATCAGGTATCGTCACGAAACAATTTATACCTACCGCCCAGCGTTCAACCTGCTCCATAAAATGGAACATTTCACCTGTATCAAGTTTTGATGTTTTTCGAAGTGTCCTTACGCGCTCTGTAAGTTGTGTAGTAACGTCAATCATATCGACCACCTCATAGCCTAGGAATGTATGCTTTAGCACCTCCTTAACGGCTTCAGGTGTGTAATTGGCGTTGTTCTTGCATAGATATTTGCTTATCTCTGTGCACCACAAATGAAAAGTGGAATTCTGAGATAATGAACGCTTGTTTTTCCAAGGCTGGATAATGATTCGGTGCGGTTGGTTTGTTGCTAGAACTTCTTTGAGGTGTTGCCATGCGGTATTTTTGGTTGATTCGTGGAAGAGAAAATCTGCTTCCAAGTTAACCTCCTAAATTCTCCTGCTGATACTGTTCAAACCAGAAAATAACTGGTTTATCGACTAATTCAATCATTCCGAAACGTTCTGCTGTTCTGAAATTTACTGAATACAGCCTAGCTCTATCTGCCTGCCGTTTTATTTCGTGTCGAAAATCTTCAATTGAGTATGTTTTTTTGAATAAGTTGCATGGAGCACACGCGGGGAAAAGATTTTCAGTTGTGTCATTGTTAGCAATAAAATCAGGGCCACGAAGAACCGGCTCTACATGATCTGCATGCCAGCCTTTTTCTGGTAACTCACAACCGCAGTAAGCACATCGACCACCGAACAACATTTTCAATTTTCCGCGTTGTTTTTTAGTCAATGTTAGCTCTCCTGTTAAACCGCTGCGCTGAATAATCACGGTCAATTTGCATTAATTCTTTTGGTGTCATGTCATCAGAATCATCAGGGTAAATATCGTTATTGTGGGTAAAAGAGAAATCAGCGCCACAATCAGCATTAGTACATTCGATATGATCACAAAGGTGGTTATCTTCTGGGTTCGGCTCGTTCTCTCCACACCATTTAACTTTACTGCCGCAAAACGGGCATTTCTTGAGTTCGTTCATAACAATGGCTCCCGTAATCCTGTTTTCACATATTTGATATCGTAGGCAATGTAGATTTCCCATTCGTCATAATCGTGACCGTAATAATGACCGCCAGCCCACGCACATTTATCCTGGTCATTCAGTATGAAATCCCATTGTTCATCATTGAGTGCTACAAGCCTGTCGACGTTGGCATCGAACACCTGTTGCTTAATCATTCGTGCAAGTGGTGATTCCATCATTCACCCTCTGGCATTGGTGGGAGTGGCGATATACACCAATGTGTAATTTCATTTTCAATGGTGCGACCGCAGTTATAAAACAATCCTGTTTTGTGGCTATAATGACCAGCAGTCACTTCCCCAAGAACGCCATCCCAAAGAATTACTTGAGTGCGATCAACAGGCAATCTCTCACTCACCTTAACCCAATTATTTCCCTGCATTAGATGCCTCCTGTTAGAATTGTTTTCCGCCCTTCTTGATACGGTTTTCACGCTGATGATCTGCTCTATGTTTGTTGTATTCGAGCTTTTCAGTTATTGCGCTTTCAATGTCATAATCAAAAGCTTCGGCATAATCCAAAATACGAATAACAGCATCAGCAAGTTCAACCTCTGCCATTTTTCGATGTGGCAAGTGATCGTCCATTAAGTCTTTGCGCTCACCCTCCATCGCCTCGCTAATTTCAGAATGAATAAGGCAGAGTAACGTTCCTTTTTCGCGTGGGTTATCCCACCATCCAGCAGATTTATTTTGTTGATGGATTTGTTGCTGTAATTGTTTAATGTTCATCTAAAAATCCTCTTGCGTGTTAAACGTTGGCACCTTGGAATCGGCGTTGTTGCAGGCACAAAAAAGCCCGCATATTGCAGGCTGAGTTATTAGAATTCGCGCTGATGTTCCGTTATCACATCCGTAGCATTAACGGATGCCCGAACAGCCTTATCGATTCTCTCCTGTGCATCAGGATACTCAGTTTTTACAATTGCTAACTCATTGGTGATTAATAAAAATTTATCTTTTAAGTAATTAATAAGTTGTTCATCTGTCATTTTTTCAGTTTTAACAATCATGGTTTTCTCTCATATTAACTAGCATTCAATTTCATCTTGATAAGATTCCATCCTTACTCGATTTAAGTCAACCTGATCTAAACCACCACGAGCGTTAGTGAAGTAATATGTTTTTTCTGCACCGGGAGCGTGACGTGATTTAGTGCAAATAATTTCAGTGATCCCTTTTAGCTCTGACTGAGGATTATATTTTTCATCACGATAAATCATGAATATAACGTCTGCTTCCTGCTCAATAACGCCAGACTCTCTCAAATCAGCATTAACGGGGCGCTTATTGGTTCGTTGCTCTAAGTTACGGTTTAATTG
>NZ_JBEEWH010000019.1:0-11513 GCF_040140305.1 Proteus sp. fly-1008 | reverse complement strand
GGGTTAATGCCTTCGATATCGATACCACCGTTAGCAATAGCAAATAAAGCACGCATGGCCCAGTTGTCGGCTTTAGTGATCGGCATTTCAGTAATGACGAATGTTTTACCTTCATCACGACCTTTTTCGATAGTGATAGTTTTTGTTTTTAATGACATTAGATTTCCTCTGCGCCTTCTGTGACCATGTTGAAATTGTAAGTTGTTCCATCGAGCAGTTTCTTACCACTTGGTCCACCTTTCATGGTGGTTAAACCGCCTTTGCCTGTGTAACGTTTAGCGATTGACGGCATTTCAATAATGATTTCAATCGGACGCACTTCCATATTGCTATTGAAGTCTTTGCGGATGGTTTCCATCACATCAATGGATGCGCTGTTAGGTTCTAAGTACAGTGTCCATGGCGTTTCGTGTGGTGTGTAACCAATGGATTGTTTGCCATCCACACCCATGCGTGTTTCGCCAATATTTGCGTCACCGAACTCCCATGCATTATCAGCTTGGAAACCCTGAATGCGCACCCAGTCATCATAAATACCTTTACAGCGGATCATCATGACTGAGTTTGCCGAGGTAATTGTTCTTTCGTTATGGCCCATACCCATAATTCATTACTCCTATTGAACGTTAATTGACGGTAAATTAACTTGCTGGACACTACCGCCATCTGCGTACCAGAGTTTTAATGGCATAGATTTACGCAATCCTCGGGTTTGAGCAGGGGTTTCACCAACGCGAATACACCAACCGGCGGTTTTCAGTTGCGATACCGCATCAAAACCAGCCTCGTAGTTAATCTGCTTTTTCTGTTGTTCGGATAATTCAACACCCGGCTGAATACCACCAAAGTTAAGCATTTGATTAGCAGGATCGGTTACTGCTGCGCGGTGCATGGCTCGACCCGCATCATTGTAAGGAACGCTCTTATTGCTCACCAACATAGTCACCAGTGCTAGTTGTAATTGGCTGTTGAAGAATACTTGGTTAACGTAGCTATCCATGAATTTAAACTTGCCAGAGATTGAGCCAGGATAAACAAAGACAAATCTGTCATTGGCTGTGCCGTATGCACCGTAGAAGTTAAACCCTAACTTCATTAATTCATCGGCTTTTGATTTCTCATCAACTGATGGCATTAAACCTTCTTGGTAACGGAATGACAGGTTTGTACGGCCGTTTAATTCATCAAAGTTAAGACAGGCAGGATAGCCACACACGAAAGCACCGTGAGTGTAATCACCGTACATCAGCATTGTGCCACCAACTTCTGCGCCAATAATCGCATCCGAGATGGTTTTTAAATCATCATCATTTGAGTGGTACAGTACGTGAATGTAGCGATCGTTCTGCAATGAAACCCAGCGAGAGATTGTGAGCTTTTCGCTTACTGAGAAGTCACCCAAAGTCATTACCGAAACAAAGTTACGTGTTTCTTTTGTAATACGAGGCATCAGCTCTTCAATAGAGTCAGCATCGATACCGTCATTTTTCTGTGCACCAGATGATTCAGTAATGCCCATAAATTCAGCTAAATCACCAACAGCAAACGAGATATTTCCTTTCGCTCCCTTTGTAGCACCAGAGATAACGAAAGTTTGCGATAGCGCATCATAAGCGCACTGACCTTTTGCACCCAGTGAAGCAGTCGCCGCTTGAGCTAAAGCAGAATAGCTTGTTACTTCACCATCAATGGTTACGGAAACTTTTTCACCATCAATGGTTAAAGTTAAATCACTTGGTAATGGGCTGAAATCACTTTCAGTGCGAACAGGAACTTTAGAACCAATGAGTTTTGCTGGCTCTGCCTCACCATTCATATAGGCAATATAGAGTGATTCAGGTCGAGAGGTTGAGTTAACAAAACCAGCGAAATAGATTTGAGTCGCTCGATATTCATCAGAGTCAATGCCGAACACTTCGCCAACTTCATCTTCAGATCCGAATGAGCGAACACCTAGCATTGATTCTGCTTTTTTCTTTGTAATAAACAGCGCGTTAAGTGCCAGAGGGTTACCACCAGTGCCAACGACACCGGGCAATATCTGGACGATATCGCTTGCTGGAATAGAATTCATATTTTTACCTTTTAAACTTGAGTGGTAGTGATAGAGACGCGGTTGACACCATCGGTGTGATAAGAGACTTCAGGGTTATATTGCAGGGTAACGTCTAGCATCATGCGGTTTTCGTATTGATTTGCCTCATTCACCAATACGTTTTTCTTTGGACTTCCGCTGTCTAAAGGTTTGCACTTTTTGAGCCGGTCGGTTGTGTATGATGACTTCCAGAGATTTGCTAAAACTCTTGATCGGTTATTAGCTTCTTCTCCGTAAAAATCAAACTGAAAGGTGGCCTCTACTGATCGCTGTGCTGTTACCTCTTCCGTTGGCGCTTCCCAATAATCTGCAGTGTAATCCAAATCTCTTTCGTACAGCATGTGCATGACAATACCGTCTTTGGGTACAGGCACATTATTTTCATAGCCACGAACGACAGGGCAGCCAAATAAATCAGTTAAGTAAGTCCATAGCTCAAGAAAGAGATTATCTTCAGTAATGCTTATTGTCGCCATAAAAGCACCTTAACCCATGATGGGTATGATTCTATGACCTTGGTGACCAGCCATTCAGATGGTTCGGATTCACCGTATGCAACGAAACTAATCTTGTCAGCCCCTTTATCTTTTGCTCTGCGAATGGCTTCGATTTGCCCTCTCGCATAACAGTAGATGAATTCACCTTGCTGATTGATAACGCCTAAATGTTCAAGGTCTTGAGTGCTCAAGCTTTGCATTTGGACGCTTATTTCATAATAGGCGAATTTAGGAACTTGCTTACCACCGGGGATAATTTCAAATCCCTCGTTGGCGATTAGGGTCGCAGGTAAGTTTTTGTTAACAACTTGAATAGCTGAGTTGGCAATGGCTCTAACTTTGATCATCAATCACCTCGTAGTTAACATCACCAATCATTACCCGCGTATCGACCAGTGGTTTATTTGATGAGTTAGGCATAACCTTTCTAATTCTTCTTATTTTTAAAGTAGCTGGAGATAGCGGAGGCTCAACCAACTCAGAAATTGATGTTTGAATATCACCTTTCATTCTTGCGCCAATTACCTCAAGAACATCTCTGGAACTGACACCAGAAGCCAATCCTCTCGATATCCCTCTAACCCACTCCTCCTTGTTACTATTAATGGCATTTCTAAAGAATGGTCTGGGCGGCTGATTATTTTCAGGAACCCCATACTCGTTCTTATAAGCAACCTCAGCTACACTCGTACCATCAGGATAGGTAGTACCATCAATAAACCCTGCCTTAACCTCGGTTGCATCCAGTCTCGCAGCTAAATCCGTTAGGTATTTTTCTAGCCCATTAGCCATAAATGCTCCCCGGATAGTAGTTAGCCATTCGATAAACTTTTGTGGCCTGCCAGTAATCCATTCCGTAAGGGCTAAGCGTGTACCATGCATTTCTAAACTCAATCGCACCAAGTTCAGAAGATACAGACACGCTTCCCTCACTTGCAGACGATACTCGCCCAACCATTCCTGAGCCACCTTTGCCGTCTTTATCGCCATATCTCATATATGCCAAATGAGCCATAAGCAAGTAGAGCAATCGCTCTCGCTTATCAGCCTGATAGACCAATGAGAATTCAGTGTTATCGAGGTAATCGGTAGCTTGGTCGAAAAGGAAAAGTAATAAATCGTCTGATATATTGGAAAACTCTGGGAACATGGCGCGGAACGTAGATTTATTCAGTTCCACGATTGCCATAATCAATCCTCGGTTAGTGGTTCCACCCCAGCAGATTTAGCACTGGCTTGCTCTAATCCCGTTTTCTGTTTGGCGCGCTCTTTTGAGGCATCTTCGGCAGATTTATAATCCGTCACAGCAAACACAATGCCATTAAGGAATATTTTCTGGTCTTTAAATGACTTCTCAAAAGATTCCCAAGCATCAGCAGGAACACCCCGAGTGATGCCAAACCCATTCAGAAGAGCGGATGAGTTGGCACCCAATAGCGTGATATCTTTGCCTTCATGCTTAAAGGTGATCCCATTAGGTAATTTACAACCAATAACATAACTTGAAACTTTAGCCACTTTACACCCCTAGCATTTGAGCGAATAAGAACGGCTGAGTGATTACCGCACCGTAAGTTGCGCCAGAATATTTTTGCTTCCAGCTTGAGGACATTGTGATAACTGGGTGAGCGCGAAGCTTTTCACTAAACGCACAATAACCAGCACTTTGACCTTGGGCTGTTTCAACAAACATCTGGATCAACTCACCAGCATCAGTGTCGTATTGTGGCGCGACTTCAATGCGTAGATTAGTGAACGTATCTTTA
Source organism: Proteus sp. fly-1008 (assembly GCF_040140305.1). Lineage (NCBI taxonomy): Bacteria > Pseudomonadati > Pseudomonadota > Gammaproteobacteria > Enterobacterales > Morganellaceae > Proteus > Proteus sp. fly-1008. The sequence goes on along the minus strand of NZ_JBEEWH010000019.1, from coordinate 7,155 downwards.
ACCATTTTTTCAACAGAGTTGCCAAAGATTTCATTTGATTTTTTAAACCAAACGGAAGCTTTAGGGCTCATTGCAAGAACTAATGGAGATGCCATATCAACACCATCACCCACGGCACCATTAGTGCGAGCAATCAGGTCTGCATAAAGTGACAGGATATCGTTATAGATATCGATAATTTGCTTATCTTTCCACTGCGTTTTCCCATCAACTGTAGCAGGGGTGATTGGTGCTGGTAATGCAGGATCATTCAGAATGCCGTAGTTAAGCAAACCTTCAACACCATAGAAGTAGAACTTATTCTGCTCCTGATTCATAGTCCAAGCTGCGGCACGTTGTTTTTCTGCAACATAAGGCAACATAGCTAAACCATATCGCTCTTGCTCTAACTCACCGTAAGTTACCATTGTTTGATAACGGAACACTTGACGATTTTCCCATGCGTTTGTAACTTGGTTTGCACCTTGTTCGCTGTAATCATCATACGCGACCACGTCACCAGACTGCTCAACGCGCTGGATCATCATGGTATCTTGTGCCCATGACCCTTTCTTTCTCTCACTTAAAATGTCAGTTGCTTTTTGCTTAGCAAAGATAGTGCGGACAATTTCAGGATCAATAAAGGTTGAAACGATAGCAGGAATACCACCGTTCGCTGGCATGGATGGCTGAACTTCCGCATCCATGGCGAATTTAGTCACAGAGGGCGGTAGGTAAAAACCGCGAGATTCTGCTTCCTTCTTAAATGCTGAGAAATCAGCCTGTGTTAATTGTGGCATTATGCTTTGCTCCATGTAGAAATTACGAATAAATCACCAACAGCAGCAGCGCTTGCTACATACCATTCGGTTTCGATTGCACCATCAACAGTTGCGCCAGCATCACCCGTTTTGATTGTGCCGTCTGCTAATACCGCAAATACTTTCTGACCAACAATCGCTTGTGTTGCTGATTTAGCCCAAAAATCACCACCAACAATTGGAGATGCTTCACGGCCTTTCGGGATTAACAAGCTATTGCTTTGTAGGTAATCAATGGTGGCATTAGCATTGTTGTAGACAAAACCAACTGGCTTGCCAGCACCTTTGTTGTTTAATTTTTTAGGGTCTTTCGCGTCACGCCAAGCGAAACGACACATATTAAGGCCGTCATCACCTGCCTTGAAAGCACCAGCACCGCCTGCCGCTGCAATAATTGGGCTATTAGATGCTGGTTGGCCTTCCTGACCTACACCTGAGTAAAGGCGAACACTTGATTGAAATGCCATAGTTATTTATCTCCATCAAAGAACTTGCGAACATTATCGCGAGAGGATGCCGCAATAGGTGCGGAGTCTTGAGCCATCGTAGGCACTTTTGAGTAGGCATTGAAAACAGAACGCAGTCCTGATGCAGGAATTGATGCGTGATCTTCACATCCCATTTGCTTTAAAGCTGTCCGATAAACATCTTCTGCACTATCACAAGCCAGCTCTCCAACAACTGGACGAACATCACGCTCAGCTTGACGTAACTCCATAAATTTACGCTCTACGGCGCTAATGGCGGCATCCATAGCCATTTTGTTGTCTTTGGCTTTTTTGTCGTCATCGTTGTCATTAGCGGTTTTATTGGACTTATCATCTTTGCTATTGTCGTTATCCGCCGCCTTGCGGTCTTTTTCGCGATCTTTGTTTTCTCGCGCTTCACGCTCCTTGAGTTCTTTTTCTTCACGCTTTAAGCGCTCTGCTTCGGACTCATTATCTTTTTCAGCTTGTGTAGCTTCATCTTTAATGACATTTCCGACTTCTTTTTTAACTTCATCTGGATCTGCATCGCTAGCTAATTTAGGTAGCAAATACGCCCAAAGTTTTTCTAATTTTGACATCAGTTTGATTCCTATTGGTTTCGAGTCATAAACAAATACGTCGGGGCCTGCCCGACCACTTGGCACTATGGCCACATGGTTACAAACGATGTCACGCATTACGCCATCGTATGTTTCTCCCTCATACTCTCCCGCTGTCAAATCAAGTCGATAACGATAAGATGAGGAAATTTCTTTTTGCTTCTCCGTCTCCACTCCGAGAATTGAGTCCAGATCCCAAATAACCATTGAGTTTTTAAGATAAGTACCATCGAACTCTGCACGCTCTCCAGTAGAGCCGACAATCGCGTCTTTTGGTGGGTCAATAACGGTTACGCCGATGTGTTTATTGAGCACAGGTTTATTATTGAATGTACTGACGGCTTTCTTGAGCTCTTCTGGATCACGTAGTAGTCGATAGGCTTTATTTGGTTCTAAACCTAACTCTTCGGAGTTGGGTATTTCCTTGCCATAGTAGATGCAGACATTGGATTTACTGATCGGTGTTAATGCAACGTGCATCATCCCATCTTCGTCGTAAGTCCTGACGCTTGCTTTATCAAAGGCAAATTTCACATCTTTCATGGCTTACCTTTATTCAGACGTAAAAAAAGACCACCGAAGTGATCTGTTATTAGAACGGCAACACAGGTCGCCACACGCAACCGCAATTAGGCAATTGACCGGGCATAATATATTCGCCATCAATCAAGCAGCCTTCAGATAGCTTAAATCTCTTTCTTTCTCGACCTGCTTTAACGTGACTATGGCGAGGTTTATTACCACCACCACTATGCACCCACTCAGCCTCAACGATACCAGCAGCTTGTTGCCTTGCTGCCGATAACGCACTTGTTGCCTTGCGTGTTTGGTCACGAGCGATAAACTCAGCTCTACGCCGTGTAATGCCATGACGTTTGCCAAATTTACGCTCTATTTCATCAGCAAGCATTTTTCTATCACCGCCACGAGCAACGGCGCGATATACCATGCCTTCTACTTCAGTAAAGTATTTCTCAGGGATAGAGCGGATAAGAGAAACATTCTCAGCAATGATCGCCTCACGCTTCTCTAACATGGCGTCAGTCCATTGCATATTGATAGTCATAGACTCGCGCCTAGCTGCAGCCAATAAACCTCTATCGACTGCGCTTTGCGTTTTATCCATTAACTCATCTGATATTGGAAGTGCCTTATTAATGAATCGGTCAACCCATTTTCTTGCTAGAGAATCAAGCAGTCTTTTGATAAAAGTAACAGGATTAGCATCCATGGCTAAATTAGCATCTTGAGCAAGAGGATTGTTGCGAATGGCGTTAACTATTTCGCGTCTAACCTCGTCGTTCATTTCTCTAATTTCGGCTAGCAACTGCCTTTGATACCACTTGATATTGCCAGCATTATAGTTAATAGGCTTCAGTCTCGTTGTCTTCTGGCTCATAATCACCGTCCAAGTTTTCGAAACCAGCACCCTCTATACCCTTGAGAGCATCCCTAGCTTCCTCTGAGCTAACCAACATACTGTCAGCAGCAACCGCCACAGCATCAACGCGAATCTTCGTGATTTCAGCGCGTTCTTTTTCGCTAATCTCATCAAGCGGCCTGAACTCAAAGTAAATATCCTCTTTTATTTCTCCAAACTCTGAAAGCTGGATAATCTTGAAGATATTCTCTAAAGGTCGTCTTAGATTTCCGTCCTGATACCCTGACACAGTTTCATGCCATGTAGATAACTCTGACTCACCCGAGGCATTTAAACCTGCTGGAGCGTTCCCTAGGAGTTTTAAATTGGTGATGCGCGAAGGAATGCATAGTTGATCCTGATAGTTTGATAGCAGATTGGATAATTCACTTAGCGAAGTTTGCATGTGAATTAAATCTTCTCCTGTATCTATTACCCAAACACCGAAGTTATCCTGATATTGCGTAAACATCTTGATGCGCTTATCGAACTCGCCTGGCATTTGTAACCGCGCGTCCATATCAGTTTTAAGTGCCCTCATTCTCAATGTGCGGAGTATCTTAATTACGTTTTTCTTAGCATCACGCCAATCAACAACGTAATCCTCCATTAACTGAGTGAGAGATAACCCGCCAAAGTTGTAGGACGGCTTGAGAATATCTGGCACTGGGCGACTAACAATATCCATAAACCTTGATTCATGAACTGTTTTTCCCATAACAAACCACGCGCTTGGTTTATAGAAATCATCAGCTAACGGCCACTGCGTGTTGTACATGGCAGGATAAATCCAAGTCGGATCAACAACTCTAAGGCCTTTTAGCGATCCTTTTGGTATCTTCCGTGGGTCTAAGAATAAAGGCTTTTCCAACTCATCATCTGTCTTTGCACCAGTATCAATGTAAACATGAGCAACACCATACTGAGAGTCTTGCTTAACCGCATCGTGAATTAATCGCTTTACATCATATTTAACGAGTGCGTTTTCCATCAGCTCAATATCAGGATCTCCCTCTTTACGACTTTTAACTTCAATCCAGTTACGAGTCATCTCATCAGCGAATACACTGTGCATGTTAGAATATTCAACTTGCTGAGACATTGCCGCTAACTGCGGGTATCCACGAAACCCTGAATACTCATCACCAATCGACATCGTATTAAGCATGTCGTATGGCGTGGCATCCATTGCAAATACAGCTTCCTTTTTAGATTCAGGAACTACACCCGGCAATGGCTCATATCGCTCGAAGTGAGCATATTTCTTATCTTCACCTGATGTGGAAGCTTTTTCTAAATCAATATCTTTAATCCTGAACGGCTGTTTTCCGACAGGCTGTTGTGTTTTTTTACTCTTGCTCATCGGAGTATCTCGTCTGGAATGTTAAACAGAAGGCCAGCATTAACTTTCATCTCAGTGATGGCATCCATCATTGGATCCAACTGGTCATCATGCGTATTAAAATCAGGGTTTATTGATTCCATCTCCACAAGGAAATCACTAACAAATGGTTTGTCAGCAGGTAATTTTATATAACCTGACTCAATGAACCCTTGCGTATCCATTAGTCGAGTGTATTTATCTTTATCTCGCTGAATTGCCTTTATGGGACATAAGGCATCTTTTCGTATACTTTGAATTAGTCCTGTACCTGATGCCTTATCCTCCACCGCCATATGCCTTAGTGAGCCGTTCCTTATGGATTTGCACGAATTCCAAAAAGCGACAGCTCTACGCTTCAACTCGTCAGCTTCCCACTTGCCACGGATCATATCTATCAAATACATGTAGCCATCCATGCCAAGCCCCCAATGCTCAAACACAGAGAAGTCATTAACTTCTTTGGTTTTCTGAGCGGTATCACCATAAACAGCACGCCACTTAAGAGGTGGAAGCTCTTTATACTCACCAAACCATTCAGATTTAATTAGCCCGCCACCTTTTGCTGTGGGTCGTTGCTGATACAAGGCATTCCACACTAGCGAGCCGCGTTGCTTTGCTTTATCAACAAATGATTGAGGCATACGCTCAGGAAATAGGATTTCACCTGGCTTTCTAAGTCTGTATTTCTTACCGTTGAGTTCGTGAACCTCGTGTTTTTCGGCCTCCATAGGAAAGCTAACAACTCGCCATTGCTCTCCGCCTTCCTCAGCCTTTTTAAGTAATTGCCCAGCTAAGTCGTCTTTATGCCAGCGAGTAAGGATAATGATTATCCCGTTTATCTTTGGGTCGGCACGAGTAAAGAATGTAGTGTCATACCAGTCGATTACTGCCTCTTGGTATGTTGGGGATGATGCTGTTTTGTAGTCCTTTGCAGGGTCATCGATAATACCGATATTCATGCCCTGACCAGTGATACCGCCATTAACACCAGCAGCACGATATGACCCACCTTGGATATCACCTTTGGAGTTTATTATTTCCCATAACTCAGCAGTGCGTATTGCGCCACCCGCACCAGCCCGACTAAGAGTTAGGTTGGTTTCAGGGAATATCTCATTGTACCGAGGGGATGTTATTATTCGCTGTGTATCACGTGACATCCTGTTAGCCAAGTCTGACGAGTAAGAACACGCAATAACATTCCAGTTCGGATGCTTACCCAGAACATACGCAGGAAATCGCCTTGACGCCGCCTCACTTTTTCCTGAGCGAGGTGGAGCGAATATCATCAAACGAGGCATTAGCCCTAACTCGGCATCCTTCAGGAACTGATCTAACTCAGCAAAGAGAAGTTCATTAAACCAGCCAGTTTCATAAATAGGGTTTGTATATAGAGTGAAATCTAAAAGGTTATCTTTAGCTCTCTCAATTTGCCTTTGCTTGAACGCCTCAAGAGTCTGCAAGTTTCTCTTCGAGCTGCGACCTGTTTCTACCATGCCCCAACTCCTTTAACCTTTCCTCTAATTCTTCGTTGGTTATATCTGCGTACTGGATAGCTCCGCCATCCTTACCTGTGATTTCGTGATCTTGTTTGTCGCGCCACTTATCACGCTGCCTGTTCTTTAGCCAGAATATTGCTGCGGTCGTATCAGGGGGGTAATGTTTCTCTATCTCAGTCTTAACTATCTGGCTATCAATAACCTTGATATCGACATCAGGGGCAACATAACCGCATGCTCTTTTAAATAGCCTTTCCGCTACATCGGCATCAGCTAATTGCTTGCCCTTTTTTATGGACTCCAAAAACTCAATTTGCTCTTTCTTCCAGTTGTTGACTGTGGACTCTGCTACCTCGAAGAAATCAGCTAATTCTTTATCCGTGGCACCAAGCAAACACAACTTTCTCGCCTGCTCTGCATACTCAGGTCGGTAAGTAGATGATTGCCCTTTATTACCGACCGCATTCTTATTGCCTTTAGGTGCGGCCATATCCATTCCTTAAATCAGTGAATTGTTCGACCAGTATCGCTAACAGTTCGATACACCTTAGTCACAACGTTAACGATAAAATACTTAATATCGCTGACTTTAATATTAAGGGTGCTGAACCCACTTCGATCCACATGCAGAGTGAGAAACTTCCGATCATTATTCAATGGATACTGTTCGTTGCTGTATCCGATGAATATTTCTTCTTCGGTACACACTGTCACTTCGATATAGTCAATAACCTGTGGTTGTTTCATGCCTACCTCTTAAATTTCTTCAAACCGTGTATTAATAGTCACGCCGTGTTTAACGATAAATTGACTAACAATGGATGGGTTGGGATCAACGAGAAATACCAATGAGAATAAATGTAAGCATTCAACATAATAAGGCACCCACCACTTCATTTTTATGGTTGCTACCATTCTTCCTGTTTTCATATTCCACCCAATAAAAAAGGCCACTAGGGCCTATT
>NZ_JBEEWH010000018.1:0-17831 GCF_040140305.1 Proteus sp. fly-1008 | reverse complement strand
ATTGCTATTGAGTATGAATTACCCGAAGAAGAAAAACGACAAACAATAGCGATAGAAAATAAAGATAAAAGCTAATTAAATTAGATAATGTGAATAAGATTAAGGCTACACATAATGTGTAGCCTTAATTTTTTTCAGGGGTTTTAAATTGTATTAGCTCAGACTTGGGGCTCATAGGTAGAATATTATTAGAAATTACAGTCTGGTTTGAGCGAACAACAGGCATTTGCTATAAAGGTAAGGCCAAGCTTTCTCTTCTAAATAGGTCTATTAGAGAGAATAGAGAGCGTGAGACCGAGGAGTACAACCAGCGGGAACAAAGATTTGAGTGACCATTTTGCTTCTGGTCAGGGTTTTTATAACAAAGTGTTGCTGTTGGGCAATTTTTCCGCTGTGCTCCAAAATTGACGCAGAGCGTGACGTTCACCGATTGAACTCACAGCACTGTGCGGACTATCTGATTAGATTTAGCCTCAAATCATAGTAATATTAGATCGAATCTGATTATATACATCTAAATTGTAGGTATGAAAGAATTGCCAACACAAAATAAAAAAATGCCGATACGCTAGGAGTCATATCGGCATATAAAATAAACGCAAGAAGCAATGTAAGTCATGTCGTACTAATTCGTATCAGACCTGTCAAATTTGATACATATGTAATGATAATTATTCTCATTAATATATTCAACCCTAAATTAAATAAGGTTACTTTGTAGCCTTTTCGTCTACGCCGACCACAGAATCAACACCCACTTATACCGTTCACACAAGAGCTGTGAGTCGGCACCTTATTAATTAAAATAAATCGGTAAATGTTATGTCAAAAGAGATAAGCGAATTACAGTTTAGTCTTACTGCTGCCACAGTAGTTGACCACATTACTCCACATCGTCTTAAAGAAGCACTTGAATCAGGCGATAAAGAACGTATCGCGAAAGCTCAAGCCTTATTCTGGGACGCAAAAAACTTCCAAAGTTTATGCGAACTGCATCATAACTCAACCAAACAACGTATCGAAAAGAGTGGCAAAGTCATTGGCTGTAATGCGGATGGCATTCCACTCGATCCCAATTCTCATTGGCATCAATAACACCATGAATACAGGGTGGGGGCGGGGTAAAAGTTCAGACACTTTCGCCCTGATTTCCTTGTGCGGTATTAATCACAACAATTGGGCATATTGGAATGATGGATTCGATGGGAGGAAAAACGATTAGAGTAACTCTTTGTGGGCGAGGTAATCGTATTATCCCTCATTCCATGATAGTAGCCGGACAGATGTCAACAACCTCACTAGGTAAGCAGTATTTTTATATTGATGTGAGGGAGTATGGTGGGTGATAGAAGAGTTTAGATGGTTGGTTTAGTTGTTGAGTACGAGAGATCGCTAAAAAAGGATATATTCGTTGGTGGTCGGCTTTGTGCCAGAAGCGGACTTTGGTTGAAACTAGTCTGCAACAGTGATTTTTTCCTTTAGTTAACTTAACGTGCCGTGCTGCTTGCGAAAGAACGATAATTACGTAAAATGAATGAACGTTCATTCGCTAATGAATTGTGATTCATTCAATCAGTCTGTTGTCAAAACAAGCAAAGGCAAATTATGACCAGTAAAACGCTCAGACTTTTATTTCCCCAATGGCAAGGCGGCAATAACCCACCCTATCATCTTGGGTCGCTTCTTCTCTCGTATCTTTCCCCCGAATCGGATGGCCCTGTCGAGTCTGTTCCGGTCGATGAGCCCACAACGGAGCTACAGGCCGTAGTGGATGGCATTACCGCTAAACCTCAAATTATCAGGCAGCTCAACGATGCAGTCACTCTGGTTGAGAAACATAATCCAGATTCAATTGTCGTTTTTGGTGGCGATTGCCTGGTATCACTGGCTCCTTTTGCCCATCTGCTCAATAAATACGGTGATAAGCTGGGTGTGCTCTGGATTGACTCTCATCCTGATGTGCAGACTGCAAGACAATATCCGAACGCCCATGCCCATGTTCTTGGAGCGCTAATTGGAACGGGTGATAAAGATTTAGTTGCTCATGTATCAACCAGACTTAACCCTTCAAAAATAATGATTGCAGGTATCCACGATCCACTGCCTTATGAAGCTGAATACCTTGCCAGTCATGGCATTGAGACGATAGGTCCTGAAAAGGTTAAAAACGACGCGAAAGACGTGACGGAGTGGATCGAGAGAGAAAATATTGAACATCTGGCAATACACATTGATCTGGACGTTCTCGATCCGTCATTTTTCCGTTCGGTTCTTTTCGCCCAGCCAGGCAGAGGAGAGCATGACTTTGGTGACGTCGCAGAAGGTAAACTATCCATTGAGGATGTTCTAAACGTAATCGCTCAAGCAACCTCAAAAGCGGAGCCTGTCGGCCTTACAATTGCCGAACATTTACCCTGGGATATGCTGAATTTGAAGAATATGCTCAGTGCGTTGCCGCTTATGAAGTGATATCAGATTCTGGAGTCAGAGTTCAACACTGGCTCCAGGAATAAAAGTGCGTTAAAGTCTGGGTACTGGATTAAACATAATAGTCAACATGTTAAAGAAAACCGAAACCTACCATAAGCTGATTACTGCTGCTGCTGCCTGCTTTGCAGAAAAAGGCTTTAGTGCGACAAGTGTGCGTGAAATTTCGACCCGGGCAGGGATTAGTCAGGGGGCGATGTACACGTATTTTAAAAGCAAGGATGATCTCATCAAGGCAATCGTTCTTGAAGAGCAGAGTTCAGCTTTGGCAAACCATAATGCTCCATCTAAAGGCTCGTTTTTCGACCGCCTTTGCGCGCAAGTTACTTCGTGCATAAGCGATGTAGGTTATCCCGTTACGCATCAACTGTGGGTTGAAATAATGGCGGAGTCTGCACGGAACCCTGAATTGCAGAAAACGTATATATCCAGTGATATCATCATGCGGCAAAGTCTTGCAGGGATTATCGCGGACGGTATTGCTGCGGAGGAGTTTCGCCGGGATATTAACCTTGAGGAAGTCACGATTATTCTTTTTGCCTTTATTGACGGCTTAATCGCGCGCAAGGCTATAAACGCATCCTTCTCATTCAACCGCGACCTGCCTATGTTTTTTGATTTGATGTCAAAATTATTGAAATAATGCTAAACAGCTTTAGTCAACGCGATAGCCTGGGATTCTCAAATGACCGCTCTTCGCTCCTTTCGGGATAACAGTCATAATTAAATCTCTACATCATAGGAGATTTAATTATGTCTAAGTCACCGTGGAATAAAGGTCGTATCATTGGACAAAAACGACCACTTAAAATATCTCATATCTGGGGGATCTGTATTAGACTCGAGTTGGAAGGGAAAATTCGCGACTTAGCTTTGTTCAATTTAGCCTTGGATAGTAAGCTTCGGGGCTGTGATCTCGTTAAATTGAAGGTATCAGATATTGCATATGGCAGTGCAGTCTCCAGCAGAGCAACTGTGTTGCAACAAAAGACTGGTAGTCCTGTCCAATTTGAGCTGACTAAGGGAACTCGAGATTCAGTTGCTACATGGATAAGAATGGCTCACTTACATAGTGGGGACTATATTTTCCAATCCCGAGTTGGTTCTGCTCAACATATTTCTACCAGACAATACAATCGTATTTTTCATGGTTGGATTGAATAGTTAGGCCTTGATAATTCGCTGTACAGCACGCATTCTATGCGCAGAACTAAGCCATACCTGATCTACCAGAAAACAAAGAATCTTCGTGTTATTCAGTTATTACTTGGACATAAAAAACTGGAAAGCACGGTTCGTTACCTTGGCATTGAAGTCGATGATGCATTGGAAATTTCTGAGTCAATTGAAGTATAAATCTATCAGGGCTGTTTATCAGCCCTGTGCCAATAGTGGACCTTGAGGTGTTACTCCTTTCTGCCCCTATTCGCTTCATTTGAACTAGAAGCGTTGATGCCGCCAATTCTAGATAAAGCCATTAAGGAAGAGCTAGTGTGATGACTTTGCCTGCTCCCTCCTGGCATACGACGTCAGTGCTTCGATTTCTGGATATGACTATAGTTAAGTCTGGAAACAGCTGTCAGGCGCATAACTCATCTGATAACACTGCTTAAAAGCGACTTCAAAATTGCATTTATTACGGCACCACCAAGGTGCCGTTTTTGATTGAATAACCGATACGCGATCACATGGTCGCGCTTTGTTAGTTGAAAGTTTGCAATAGAAGCCTAATCTAATCTGTGGGTATTTAGGAGAGGGAACCTGCTGTGCATATTGAGAAAATAAATCTACAGAACTTTAGAAGCTTCGGACCAGAGAGGCAGAGCATAGCTGTCGATCCAGATCTAACCACCTTGGTTGGAGCAAATGGTGCAGGGAAAACGGTCTTGATGCAGGCTTTACAGCGAATGTTCGGTATCTCCAATGAACAGCGGATGATTCGCCGTCAGGATTTTCATATTCCATCTTTGGAAGAAGAAATACCCAGTAAGCGAACTCTCATGCTTGAAGCCATTGTCGCCTTCCCCGAACTGGATGATGAAGACGGAGATCACTCTGTGATACCAGATTTCTTTCACCATATGAGCGTTACAGATGAGGGTGGAAAACTGAAGTGTCGTTTGCGCTTGGACGCGGAATGGGAAGATGATGGCTCAATAGACGGATACATTACGAGCCAGTTCCGTGCCGTTACGACATGGGGTGAGCCAGTAGAGGCTGATTTTCACAATGTGCGCCCAACAGATCGTTCTCGAATCCAATTGATTTACGTCCCAGCCACACGATGCGCAGTTTCTCAGGTATCAGCCTTTCTGAAAAGCCGTCTTTGGAAGGCTATTAACTGGTCGGAACAAGTTCGGTCATCTTTTACTCAAAAGGCCACAGAGCTGAACGAATCTTTTGAAGGCGAAAATGCGATCAGTACCGTTACCGGAAAGCTCACAGAGCGTTGGCAAGAGCTGCACTCTGCTGGAACTGATAGTACACCGAAGTTTCGTCTGGTCGACCTACGCTTTGAAGAATTTGTTCGTAAGGTAGAAGTACTGCTGCACCCAGATGAAAGTAGTCGGGATCGGAGTATTGATGAGCTAAGTGATGGCCAAAGTTCGCTGTTTCACATCGCCATGACTTCAGCTACTCTCGATGTTGAAACCGAGATCTTAGCTCAGCCAGAGAGTGAAGATTTTCTCGGTGCAGACTTGCCCTTGCCCTCGTTGACTATTTTGGCGCTTGAGGAGCCGGAGAATAACCTAGCCCCATACTATTTATCTCGAATCATAAGCCAGATCAGCAGCCTGGTGCATGGTTTAAGAGCACAAGCCATACTATCCAGCCATTCGCCGAGCATTCTCGCCAGAATCCAACCAACGCAAGTAAGGCACTTCAGGTTAGCAACAGAATCAAACACCACCGTTGTTCGTCAACTGACTTTACCCGATGAAGAGAATGAAGCTGCAAAGTACATTCAGCAAGCGGTGAGAGCCTATCCAGAGTTGTATTTCGCTAAGGTCGTGGTTCTTGGCGAAGGGGCTTCCGAAGAGGTAATTCTTCCCGCAATATCAGAAGCTATGGGCATACCAATAGATAAATCTTTTGTCGCCATGGTTCCATTAGGGGGCCGCCATGTAAACCACATGTGGCGTTTGCTAACAGATTTACAGATCCCCTTTCTCACATTACTCGATCTGGATTGGGGACGGCACGGCGGTGGCTGGGGAAGGATTAAGAACGCAGTCGCCAAGTTGATAGAGTATGGAATACCTGCTGAAAGTATTTTTACTCGGGGAGTGCATGCTGACGGGGTTTCTGTAAATCTGGCTGAGTTTGATGCTTTCAGGTGTGATGATTTTGAATTTATGAGTCGTTGGGTTAGCTATCTTCGTCAACCCCATTTTAACGTATACTTCTCCAGTCCATTAGACATTGATTATTCGATGCTAAAAGCATTTCCGGAACAATACTGTGTTGCTCCCGACGAAAGTTCTACCGGGCCATCTAGTCGTGGGGAGCCTGGTGATGCCGTCATGGGCGACGAGGGAAACCCTGAATTTTACGCTGACGATCTGCTTAATCTGCGCTGGTACAGGTACCTATTCTTGGGAAGGGGTAAGCCTAGCACGCACATTCGAGTGCTTGGAATTATTCCGCCAGAACAGTTGGCTCAGAACGCACCAGAAGAACTGCGAGCTTTAATTCAGTCTATTCACACAGCCCTTCAAAACTAGGGGGCAAAGTGAAGTTTATCCGACCTGACCACTGGCAGCCCCAAGGGATCGACGATCTTGAGCCAAATGCTTGGCAAGCACTAAGGCAACGAGAGTCCACAAGCATTATCGCTGGCCCAGGAGCCGGAAAAACAGAGTTTTTAGCGCAAAAGGCTGCATATTTGCTTGAGACTGGCCTATGTCCACCAAACAAAAAAATTCTGGCCATTTCATTTAAGACTGATGCCGCAAAAAATCTCGCAGATAGAGTGAAAGAGCGTTGTCCAGAAGAACTCAGCAATCGATTTATTTCGATGACTTTTGACGCATTCACTAAGAATTTAGTGGATCGATTTCGTATGGCCTTGCCTGAGTATCATCGCCCATCAAAGCGATATGAAATCTCTTTTCTATCTTTTCACCAAGAGAAGCTGCTTATTAGTAGTTTCAGAAATAATTTTAGGAACGCAGTGGGTATCTATAGTTTTACGCAAAGACTCCAAAACATGAATCAGTTTATCGGAAGTGTGCGTATAGGAGATCCCAAATTGTCATGGTTGGAGGAGGAATTTTTAACTTTTTGGTTGAGTCAACAAATAAACTACCCTGACGGTATTTCCAGAGTGTCATTTCTGGCGCTAAATCGACTTGCTGAATATATCGTTCGCACTAACGATCATGTTCGTAGATCTATTAGAGCATCATACCCTATTGTCTTTGTGGATGAGTTCCAAGATACCACGTTTGCTCAATATGATTTTCTATCTTCTGTTTTTAAGTCGAGTGAAGCTGAGGTAACAGCAGTTGGGGATTACAAGCAAAGAATAATGGGGTGGGCCGGAGCTAAAGGTGATGTGTTTCATCAATTTGAGGCTGACTTTTCGGCACATCGACATTCTCTACTCCTAAATCACCGCTCTTCACCTGAATTGGTCAGGATACAACATGTTATTGCACAAGCTATTGACCATGAAGAGAGAGAGGTTCAGACAAGTAATATCAATTTAATTTCTGGTGATGCCGCCTGGATTTGTTGTAGTTACAATATAAATCAGGAGGCTGCTCATTTGGCTCAGTGGATAGCAAATGACTTGCTAGGTAGGTCACTGAATCCAAGAAACTATTCTATTCTGGTACGTCAAAAACCAGAAGATTATGAACAACAGCTATCTTATTATCTCGCTCAATATGGACTGAGCTTACGAAATGAGAGTGTGAAAATAGGTCAAACTACATTACAAGATTTGCTTGCTGAAGAACTGACCATTTTGTTCTCTACTCTGCTAAGGCTGGGACTTGGCCGTCGAAATGCACAAGCGTGGAATCAACTATCATCAGATATACAGATTCTTCGTAATACGAACCAGGAAGATGAAAAAGCACTACGACAGGTTGAACGCGAGCTAACAAAGTTTATTTCTACACTTCGGGTGTTAATGCAACAGCCTCTGACACGAGAAAATGGTCGTGATGTATTTGAGCGAACCATAAAATTTATTAACTCAGACGATCTTCGCAGCTCCTTTTCTCGTTACGCTACAGGAGATTTACTTGAAATAAACTTGGCAGCACTTGAAGAGTTTTTTACAAACTGTGTTGATACTCAGATCTCTTGGGCGGGTTTGCTAGATGAGTTTGAAGGTACGAACCATATTCCTCTTATGACTATTCATAAAAGTAAGGGACTTGAATTCGATACAACTATTTTCATGGGGATTGACGACAACGCTTGGTGGTCCTATAAGCAAGGTGATACGGAAGGACTATCGACATTTTTTGTAGCATTGTCTCGCGCTAAACAAAGGGCTATTTTTTCCTATTGTCAGCAAAGAGGGCAACGAACCAAAGTTGCAGATTTTTATGCGTTGTTGACGGCCGCTGGTGTTCAGGAGTATGTGATCCCACCAAGTGTAGTGGCATAGTGAATTTGGTCACTTCATTTGAGGTTTTGTAATACCTTTTCTAATTCGTTAACTGCTAATTAAGCGAAAGCTGTAACTCATTTATGCCCCAAAACGAGTTTTGTCCGACCGTCAGCTCCTCGCTCAAAGCTGTTCTTTGGTCTGACCTACGATAGCTTAGTGCCAAAAGCGGATGCTAGAGAACGCAGCCAGCTTAGATAGGTAAGTATTTTTCACGAAAGAATTTTTGTTACAATTTTATAAAAATAGCTCGTTTATAGGCCTTGAAAAGGTCACATTTGCGACCTCTTCATTTAAATGATAGATGAGCTGTATGCTTACGTTCAAATTACCCATATTTTGAAGGCTAAGTTTAACTGTGAAAATTGGATCTAACTTGACCTTCTAATAATTTAAAAATAAAGGATTTCACTCGCCGCTCTCTTTTAGGAAATCGTTAAGGTTAATTCTCGATTCAAATTCAGAGAAATTAGGCCACTCTTTTGTATGCGCATCAACTAAATTTGCGCCATAGTAACTTACGGTCGATAAGTAATGACTTTGTTTTGTAATTAAGTCCATGCAAGCTCTGATGATAACTTGCCGTTCCATTGCCTTTAAATCATTACCATATAACTCCAACATAGGAAGCCAGTCATAAAGAGGGCGGCAGTTATCAAACGAAAACATATCAAGATACATTTCTCGACTCTTAGCCTTATATCTTGCCCTCCAGTGTTGATCTGTATTAATATGATAGGCATTACCAAGATGATTTAATGCAAGCTCAACCCAAAGGTGTGGCATTGGAACATCACAAAAGAAAGGACTACGTCTGTCTGGAATTGATTTTTCAATCTCACTAATACAATTGGATAAAGTGGGTGATAAGACCTTTTTATAAATATAGCTTCCATTTTTAAGGAGGTCATATAATTGAGCACATTTAAGATATGATGTTTTATTATGTCTGTTTTTGATAAATTCACTGTACCAAAATTTACATGCATTGCCTTCATAATCATTTAGATAATCAACGAAACTCCAGAATGGATAATTTTCAGCATCTTCAAATAATTCCATGCCTTCAAAATCTTCCTCTTCCTCTTCTTCATTATTCATGTATTTTTCAACAATTTCATTAGGAGTAGAGATTTTTTCTATGGCTTGATTTATATCCTCCTCGTTTTTATTCAAAAAAAGGTTTTTTAAGCGTTCGTTACTGGCCACTTTGAAAATTGGCGCAAGGTAGCTCGCAAACAAATAAGGATAATGTGAGGAAAATGCGCCGTATGCCTGATTAAAATTATCTCGAACCAAAGTTTCAAAAACTTTATCTTCTGGATCTTCATTTTCCTCTATCTCACGCTTTGTAAAATATGAATACGATAATCTCCCTTCGACATGGTATGAATCTTCATCTGAACCAGAATAAATGGATTTTTCAAGGAAAGTATGTGAAGCAAAATAACTTGAAAGGAAGTTAATATTATCTTCAGTTGCATTGGGTAATGCACTGTTAATGATAAGAACCCCCAAGTCTGCTAATGAATTATTTTCAAAAATACTATTTATTGTATGAATTGGAGCAGGCTTTCTTGTCAGTAATGTTGCTGTAAAATCCAAATAAATTATATCAAATTTAAATGAGGTTATTTGCATCAAGTCAACAATATCCCCATTGAATATTTTTAGTGTGGGATATTTTTCCTTAGCGGAATCTAATGCTGACCTATAAGTAGTCCCATCCATTTCAATTGCCCAAACGTTCTCCACCCTTACGCCAAGCTTCGTCAGTATATTTAAATCATTTTCAGGTTCTGGACCGCAGAAAAAAGCAATTTTTAGATTACTAGGCTTTCTACTTCCATAAATCTCATCTGCAAATTCTTCCCACGCTTGAAGCACACTCATATTTGGATTGGAATATTTATGGGGTAATGCTTCATTAAAAGAATAGTCCCATAACTTTCTAATCGTTTCTGTTTTTATTATCTTTTGTTGCTTTCTGTTTATTGTTAGTTTATCTATGGCCTGACTCCATATTTCTTCTCGACTTAATTCTTTAACTTGTTGCTTATAAGTGGTCATCTTTTTCCTTAGTTATACAGTGACGTCATTTACTATGAATTATCATGCATTAGGTTTTAATACACTAGCTGAAAATGGTCGCTAACCTTTGATAAAATATCGTTTTACTCAAAGCTAAGAGTTTAGTCTCGAGACCTGCTCCCTGATAATTCACTCAGAAGGCTGTTAGCAATGTCCGCTCTTCGCACAAAACAGCCATTTGAATTTTACATGTGGGCAGGTTTGTTGGCCACACTCAGCCAGCCGGGTCATATACTGATGTATGTTCCCTTGCCGCCTTCCTGCATCTTGAATTACGTTGGATATAAAGAGCAGGGCATTCCGGAATAAACTCTGAATTCAGGCTTAATACGGTTTCATCCCGAGCTGTTAGCTGCAACTTGAAAGCTATAGGGTATATGGTATCGTACGCGTCAGAAATACCTTTAAGAGAGTCCTTCACGGTGGAAAAAAAGAAAACCTTCCTGCAGCAGAAAAGCGGCTTGCACCCGCGTAACCGTCATCGTTCACGCTATGATTTCCCGGAGCTGATCGCCAGTTGCCCTGCACTGGAGCCGTTCGTCAAGCCGAACGCCTGGGGCGACATCTCAGTAGATTTTGCCGATCCTGCGGCGGTTAAAATGCTCAACCGTGCATTACTGCAACATTTTTATGGCATTGAACACTGGGACATTCCCGCCGATTATCTGTGCCCGCCGATCCCTGGGCGTGCCGACTATTTACACCATCTGGCCGACCTGCTGGCGACCAGCTACGGCGGTGAGTTCCCTCGCGGTAAAGGCGTGGCGATCCTTGATGTGGGTGTTGGTGCCAACTGTATTTATCCGATTATTGGCCTGCGTGAATACGGCTGGCGTTTTACCGGTTCGGAGATTAATCCGATATCGCTCAATTCGGCCAAAATGATCGTGGAGATGAATCCGACACTGAGAAACGGCGTGCGCCTGCGTTTACAAAAACACCCCGAATGTATTTTGAACGGCATCATCGGCGTGGCAGAGAAATTTGATGCCACACTGTGTAATCCACCGTTCCACAGCTCTGAACAGGAAGCGCAAGCCAGCACCCGTCGCAAATTGCACAAGCTGGGTAAAGGCGAGGTAGCCGACACGCCGGTACAGAACTTTGGCGGCAAAAATAAAGAGCTATGGTGTGAAGGTGGTGAAGAAGCCTTTGTGCGTAAAATGGTAGAGGAGAGCGTTAGCCTGGCGCAAAACTGCCTGTGGTTCACCTCGTTGATTTCTAAAAGCACTACCTTGCCTTCGATTTATCACGCCTTGAAGCTGGTGGGTGCGGCCGAAGTCCGTACCATTGAAATGGCGCAGGGGCAAAAAATCAGTCGCTTCGTGGCTTGGACTTTCCACGACGCACAACAGCAGGTCGCCTGGGCGACAGAACGCTGGCGTTAATTTCCCTGGTGCCAGTTATTTAACCGGCACCGATAAAACTTCGTATTTCCCTTTCAATTTCTGCATGTTGCGTTATTCTCAATATGCCTTCCAATACTACAAATCTTAAAAAAGTTATTTATTCAAAATACAATAGTTACCTTACTTAGTTGATATTTTAATCCGGTATATATACCCAACGTAATTCAAGCTGTAGTCTGAGCGCAACCTGCGGTTTGAATGAATAAGGGGATATGATCACATTATAAACACATTAAGGAAGATGCATTGTTCGGAGGAAATCATTCAGGCTTGGAATGACGCAAGGAGCAGCTTGTTTGAGTATACATCCCATGAGCCTCCTTTCCTCCCCCCTGTTTTAAATGACGGGCAGAACTAGCAGCCTCATAATGTCGCAGTACTCACTGTGGCATTATTCATCGAATCCGTTTCTGCTAAAATCTATCGTACTTGAAGAGGATCGGAAGTAATTCACGGCCAAACAGCTTAGCCAGCCCCCATTTATTGGTGCTTAGAATTATTCGTAATCCTCTATCAACAGCGAGAACATCAGGTGGGGGCTGGGTAATATAAGTGGCAGCGACAGTGTATTGATAACCTGTTTTTTGGTCAACTTCATCATTTATGCCTATGTTGGGTTAATCAGATTAACCTTCCCGATAAACAAGGTCCTCATTCCCCGACCGTGAATGTTCGCTCTTCGCTCAGAGCTGATAATTAAGTTCGAATGGTTGATAGCAAGTTTGATAAGCTCTCGACCACTTCTAGGTTAACTCTGAAGTTAATGAAGATGTTTCTATCCTCGTCAAAACCTATCACCGTACTCATCCTAATGCGCCTAAATTCGCCCGTAATGATATTGATGGTTACAGCGATAGTGACCCAATTGATATCCCAGCCGGTCGTTTTATCTCTGTTCGTGTGCAAATGCCAGAGTAATCACTCTATAACGAGAGAATGCGTGAGATGGAAGAGGCACAGAAGGTGGAAGAGGAGCGTAGACAAAAAGAAGAGATGGAAAATCAGGACACCAATAGCGCACTAGAATTTGATTATTAATCAAATATATTTAATTCAAGGAAGGATTAAATGGTAATGATAACTATTCCGAATATAGCCGAAATAAGACGATTGTTTTACGATTACTATTGATTATACTGTATTTGCATACAGTGGTTGTGTGCTATTAAATATAAAAAGGAATTTATATGATTATAACAAGAGCTAACGTTGATCAATATCCTTGGCTTCCAGCTGATGTTATTCGTGATATCAAACAATATGGCTGGACTTATAATACCGACGGTGATGGTGGTTGGATAACAGATGGAGGAAAAGTAAGTGATAATGGTGCGGAGGAGAAACTATTGGCAGTGCTAAGTGGGGTACCAATTAATAAGTCTAATCATAATTTTAATTGGGCAAAAATACCCACTTTTGCTGATAGCGATAAAGAAGAATATCAGTCTCCTAATATGGGTAATGATGGATCATCACCTTTTAATCCAAATACTAAATTTAAAGTGAATAAACCGCAAAAGCCCGTTATTATTTCTAGTAATAATAATAAACTAACTAATAGCTCAAACAATAAAGAATTAGCTACAAATAAAGGTGTAATGCATTTTAATGGTATTGTTATTGAGCAACTCGAAACATTTAAAAAGAAATATTTTCTTACAAAAGAAGCTGTTAATTTAGTTCAAGATAAATTGATAGAGTCTGTTATTAATTTATACAGTAAAGAAAATCGTATTGATGATAATAAGGTGAATTCAGTAAATTTTATGGAGTTTAGTGAGTTTGATAATGATTCATTTAATGAATTTGATCTTATGTCTACTATCCCTGCAGAAAACTTAATTAACAATTCTGATTTGATGTCTGGCGAACTTAATAAAATTGCAAAAAACAATGGTACAGTTGATGTTAATGCAAGAATGGCTGTAATTAAAGACAACAATAAAGTGATTGCAACGCTAACTAGAACTGATGGTGTCTTAGTGACTAAAAAAGTCCCTGTATATGAAGTTAATTATGCTGCTAATAGTTATCATGTAGACATTAAAAATATGGGGATTGAATATTCGCTTAGACCCACTAGCTCCTCTAGTGGCCTTGGTTTACAAGGAAATGTTATTCAAAATTACTCAAATGAAAATAAAAAATTCTCATATCCAGAAAAAGTAGAATTACCTAATAAGGTAGAAAACAAAAGGATAGAAGTGCCATATCCACATCAATTTAATGATGCAATTATTGTATTTCCTAGAAATTCAAACTTACCGCCTTTATATGCTTATTCGGGCTTCCCTGCAATTGAACTTAAGGATAAAGATCCGCGTCCTCAGCAGGAAAAAGAGTTTAATGACATCAAGGATGGAGTGAAATTTACAATTTCATTTTACGAAAAAGTAACACAGGAATTTGGTAAAAAGGCAGCACAATTATCTAGAGAGTTAGCAGAACAATCTAAAGGAAAAACAATCAGAAATGTAGAAGATGCTTTACGTACATATGAGAAATATGGGCAGAATATTAATAATAAAATTAATGCCAAAGATCGAGCTGCTATTATAAAAGCATTAGAATCTATTGATGCAAAACAGTTAGCTTCAAACTTAGGTAAATTTAGTAAAGGGCTTGGATATACCAATCACGCGATTAATGCCGTGGAATTACTTGTTGAATTTAAAAAAGCGGTTAAAACGGGAAATTGGCGTCCATTTTTTGTTAAAGCCACTGCAATTACTGCTGGTATGGCTACGGTGGCATTGACAGCTTTTGCCTTTAGTTTAATTATTGGTGGACCTGTTGGAATTTTAGGGTATGCCCTTATCATTGCAACAGTTGGTGCCTTGATTGACGACGCTTTGGTTGAAAAAGTCAGCGGTGCAATTGGTATTTAATATGTAGGGTAATAGGATAATCAATTTTAATTGGTTATCCTATTTTTTGTGAAATATAAAGCTAGATATATGATGCTAAATGGAATTGAAAATATAAAACAAAATAAGTGGTATAGAGCTACTCCACCATGTTTAGCTGGTGTATTTATAAATAATCCAGTATTCCAGAATTTTTTTGTTGTATATTTTAATGCGAATTTTTCGATAAGCATTTTGGAAAAAGGAAAAAAAATTGCACTAGGTATGCTTAAAGTTAGCATTAATAAGCCTTCAATAGTGTGATCGTTATAATTAAGATAAACCATCACCAACATCATAAAATAGCCCCAGAACATATTATTAATATAATATTTTTTAGTCATATCCAAATCCTACTAAATAATCAGCTTTTTACATGAATGCCATTTTAATGGTAATAGTTCTTATTTTCAATAAATTAAACGGTAATTATAGTCAACTTCACTTGTTACACTAAGTCGTTCTCATTTTTCTCTTAAATAATCATATCGATCATAATGTTTCTGGGAAATTTCTAGTCTTTTGTGATTTTGCATTCCATATCTTTTAACTCAGAAGTTATTCCTATTTGCCCAGCTAATATTTTGAATACTTACTGAATCATGCTTACGGTTCTAATATGTAGTTATCAAAACCAATAAAAGTATTATGCTAATCAATTGGTTATAAAAAGGCATAAACATCGTCTTTTAGGTCTGTGAAGAGTAAATATACCTTAATAAACAAATGCTTAATAATAGTGGGAATGCATAATGCTACGCCACATGGGTTGGACAGAAGCCGCTGACTTAATCATTAAAGGTATGGAAGGCGCAATTGCCGCGAAGACTGTAACTTATGATTTTGAACGTCAGTTAGAAGGCGCTAAACTGCTGAAATGTAGCGAGTTTGGTGACGCGATTATCAAACATATGTAATTGTTGATTTGATAAATAGTTAACGGGAGCTTATTAGTTCCCGTTTTTTATTATCTAAAATAAGGAATAAATTTATGTATACACTTAAATTAATTATTGAACATGAAGGCCGTAAAGTGGAAGAAGTCCACTGCTTAGGGGATAAATAGCTTAGATATTAATGGATTTTGGGCGTCAGGGGGGAGTAGTGCTAATTTTTACAATTTATTAACTCTACTTTCACCAGTAATCACTGTTCCTACTTGTTTACATTTAGGGCAAATAGTCGTTGTATCTCCTACTCTGAGAGCTACTTTTTGGTGACAATTTACATTATGGAAAGCTGCAATACAGGTTGCGCCTGTTGTTGTTCGATCACCATTGAATTACCAAAAAGGTTTGGTCTTAATGTCGACATTGCACATCCTTTTTTTATTTTTTATGAAGACGTTACTTAATGAAATAGGTCTTTATAGTGATAAAATAGGTTAATTCATCTATTTCTAATTCAGGCCAATCACCAAGAACAGTGATTTCTAATCTATATTGGCCATATTCTTGTGGGACTGATGCTATAGAAAAAACATCACTCTACTTTATCTTCATCATTTATCAGTATATTAGGTAGATTTATTTCTATCCAATCCGCCAGAATGGTGACTTTTTCGCTTACTTGTTCACCTAGCTCAGTTAACGTGTACTCTACATGAGGTGGCAATACAGGGTATGATACTCGATTAATAAAACCATCCTGTTCTAGTAATTGTAAGGATTGAGATAACATTTTCTCACTCACCCCACCAATTTTACGTCTTAACTCACTGAAACGATGAGTCCCATCACGTAGAGCAATTAAAATTAAAATCCCCCAAAGGCTTGTTACATGCTTAAGGATCTTACGAGATGGGCACTGCTTGGCAAAGACATTACCATCGCGTAATTGCTGAGAAATTGTTAAATTCGCCATTTTACACTTACCTTTTTGTTCGTACTTACTTAAAGTAAGTTTAGGTGTTATCTTAACGAAACACAAGTGATACATTAAGGAGTTACCTCATGATTGCGATTACCGGTGCTACAGGTCTTTTGGGCCAACATGTTATTGAAAATCTTTTACAGATAGTTCCTGCCAACCAGATAGTGGCGATTGTCCGAAACTTGGTAAAAGGCGCACCTTTGAGTCAGAAAGGGATTTCTGTGCGTCAGGCAGATTACAATGATGAAGCATCATTAATAAGTGCTTTACAAGGTGTCGATAAATTGCTCCTGATTTCTTCAAGTGAAATAGGTATGCGAGTTACACAACACCGAAATGTAATTAGCGCTGCAAAATTAGCTAACGTGAAGTTTATTGCTTATACAAGTTTGTTACATGCAGACTGTTCTCCACTAAATTTGCATGTTGAGCATGTAGAAACTGAAAAAATGCTAGCTGATTCAGGTATCCATTACACTCTACTGCGCAATGGTTGGTATACAGAAAATTATCTAGCTAGCGTACCAGCTGCACTTGAGCATGGTATTTTTATTGGAGCCGCAGGTGATGGAAAAATTGCATCAGCGACTAGAGCAGACTATGCCGCTGCGGCTGCTCGTGTGATGATTGAAGATGGACATATAGGGAAAGTTTACGAACTCGCTGGTGATGACGCTTGGACATTAGATCAGCTAGCAAAAGAACTGACTAAACAGAGTGGGAAGAATATTGTATATCAAAATCTAAGTCAGAAAGACTTTGTAGCTGCACTGAAAAGCGCAGGTTTGCCTGATGAGTTATCAATTATGATTGCTGATTCTGATGTTGGGGCTTCCCAGGGAGGGTTGTTCGATGATAGCCATACTATGAGAAAGCTAATAGGACGACCAACAACTACACTTGCTGAAAGTATTAAAGATGTTCTGTAAATCGATATCTTTGTACGATTTGGGTAGTAATTAAATATCAGATATTGGTAAACAGTTGCAATTTATTATCAGTATAAAAACTTGGATGTTAAACAACTGAACTAACCCCATTTTATTGGGCAATTTAAATTAGTTAAGTAAAGACTGAGTCCGGTATTGAACTGGACTCAGTCCTTTTAATTTTATTTTGATCTGCACAGTATTGTAATATTTGATATATTCATGAAGTTCTTCTTCTAACTTGCTTTGTATAAAAACATTCTGTTTTTAATATGCAAAAAATTCTCTATTAATAGCGTCACTGGTTTGGAAGTACAGACCTATTTATGTTAGTAAGTTTAAAATTGTTCCCGTTTAGCGTTATCCTCGATACCTCTTCATTGTGAATTCCTTCTAATTAATTCCCATAAGTAAAAATACAAAACAAACCGCACATGCCTTATGGCAAATTAAATAAATTAAAGGAAATTCTATGTCTAATACAATGACTGGTACAGTAAAATGGTTCGAT
>NZ_JBEEWH010000017.1:0-25265 GCF_040140305.1 Proteus sp. fly-1008 | reverse complement strand
CGACGGTTTACGTTTCGCTATCCGCGAAGGTGGCCGTACAGTAGGTGCGGGCGTTGTTGCTAAAGTATTAGGTTAATCCCTAACCTGCTTTAAATTATAGAGAAAGGGCATCAATTGATGCCCTTTTTTGTATCTAGAAATAGTTCTTTTTATCTTAGCTAAATCTAATCCTCAATTTATTCTCTTATTATCATGTTAGTTTCTGTATTAGATTAGAACATCTAAGTTAAATAGAAATTGAAATCACAATAGTTATCATTTACTATTCGCTATGTGAGTAGCTAATGAGGTTGCTATTATGTACGTCTGTCTTTGCCATGGTGTGAGTGATAAAAAAATCATATCCACAGTTCACAAACATCAAATCCACACTATTAATGAATTACGCAAGATCTTACCTGTTGGTAGTTGTTGTGGTAAGTGTGTACGTCAAGCTCGTCAAATCATTGAAAATGAGCAATCTCTCCTTTATCCTCAAATTTCTGAAGTTGCATAACAAATTTTAAATTTCCTTTCTCTCCACTTTGTATAAAAGGTCTACACTAAAAAGACTGGAAGCAAAGGAGCATAAAAATGAAAGGTGATAAAAAAATGATAGCCCACCTTAATAAATTATTAGGTGGTGAGCTTGTTGCGATTAATCAGTATTTCCTGCATGCCCGAATGTTCAAAAATTGGGGGCTAACTCGTCTCAATGAAATGGAATACCATGAATCTATCGATGAAATGAAACATGCTGATAAATATATTGAACGTATTTTATTTCTAGAGGGGCTTCCTAACTTACAAGATTTAGGCAAACTAAATATCGGTGAAGATGTTGAAGAGATGCTACGCTCTGATCTTGAATTAGAACTTGGCGGTGCCAAAGATTTACGTGAAGCAATAGCGTATGCTGATTCTATTCATGACTATGTGAGCCGAGATTTAATGTTAGAAATCTTAACTGATGAAGAAGGGCACATTGATTGGATTGAAACTCAGCTTGAGTTAATTGAGCGTATAGGACTTCAAAATTACCTACAAGCTCAGATTATTGAAGAATAATCCTCAATAAAAAAGGCGTCAATTTTCTCTTATCGACAACATTTACAAACCTATTTAAAGCAAAGGGAATGAAGATTGCCTTTGCTTTTTTCATTTTTTAAATAATAAAGCATATTTTTATCGATGATTTTTTATTCTTGGCTTGATTTCATCACTCAGGCAAGTATAATGCGCAGGCTCACTGATTTAGTGAGGCTGATTAATCAGCTAATGCAGATTTTTTATTGCATTAAATATAATACTCCCGATTGGGGAGTTATATGCAGAACGATTACACTCTCTCATCAATCGAAATGGGTACGAGTAGTGATCATTTACGTTTATAAAAAATAGTTGGAGCTCTGGTCTCATGCAGAACCAAAGAATCCGTATCCGCCTGAAAGCTTTTGATCATCGTCTGATTGATCAATCAACTGCGGAAATCGTAGAGACTGCTAAGCGCACTGGTGCGCAAGTTCGTGGTCCAATCCCACTGCCGACTCGCAAAGAGCGTTTCACAGTGTTGATTTCTCCGCACGTTAATAAAGATGCGCGTGATCAGTATGAAATTCGCACTCACAAACGTCTGGTTGACATCGTTGAGCCAACCGAGAAAACCGTTGATGCTCTGATGCGTCTGGATCTGGCTGCCGGCGTAGACGTGCAGATCAGCCTAGGTTAATCAGGTCATCAAGCGATTGAGAGGTTGAAACAATGATTGGTTTAGTCGGTAAGAAAGTAGGAATGACGCGTATCTTCACTGAAGATGGCGTTTCAATCCCTGTAACCGTTATCGAAATTGAAAACAACCGTGTTACTCAGGTCAGAGATCTGGAGAAAGACGGTTATCGTGCCATTCAGGTGACTACTGGTAGCAAAAAAGCTAACCGTGTACTGAAACCTGAAGCAGGTCATTTTGCTAAAGCTGGTGTCGAAGCTGGCCGCTTACTACGTGAATTCCGTCTGAATGAAGGCGAAGAATACACTGTAGGTCAAAGCATTAGCGTAGAAATTTTCGCTGACGTTAAAAAAGTCGACGTTACTGGAACATCTAAAGGTAAAGGTTTTGCTGGTACTGTAAAGCGCTGGAACTTCCGTACTCAAGATGCTACCCACGGTAACTCCTTGTCTCACCGTGTTCCGGGTTCTATCGGTCAGAACCAGACTCCGGGTAAGGTGTTCAAAGGCAAGAAAATGGCAGGTCAACTGGGTAACGAACAAGTTACCGTTCAGAGCCTGGAAGTAGTACGTGTTGACGCTGAGCGCAACCTGCTGCTGGTCAAAGGTGCTGTTCCAGGTGCAACTGGCAGTGACCTGATCGTTAAACCAGCTGTCAAGGCGTAACGTCGAGGAGATAGGAATGGAATTGGTAATGAAAGACGCGCAAGGCGCGCTGACTGTTTCCGAAACTACCTTCGGGCGTGACTTTAACGAAGCGCTTGTGCATCAAGTAGTCGTTGCATACGCTGCTGGTGCTCGTCAAGGTACTCGTGCTCAGAAAACCCGTGCTGAAGTTTCTGGTTCAGGCAAAAAGCCTTGGAGACAGAAAGGTACAGGTCGTGCACGTTCAGGTTCAATCAAGAGCCCAATTTGGCGCTCTGGTGGTGTTAGCTTCGCAGCTAAACCACAGGACCACAGTCAAAAAGTAAACAAAAAGATGTACCGTGGTGCTCTGAAGAGCATTCTGTCTGAGCTGGTACGTCAAGATCGTCTGATCGTCGTAGAGAAGTTCTCTGTTGAAGCGCCTAAAACTAAACTTTTAGCACAGAAACTGAAAGATATGGCTCTGGAAGATGTTCTGATCATCACTGCTGATGTAGATGAGAATCTGTATTTAGCAGCACGCAACTTATATAAAGTTGACGTACGTGATGCAGCAACAATCGACCCTGTTAGCTTAATCGCCTTCGACAAAGTCGTCATGACTGCTGACGCTGTGAAGCAAGTTGAGGAGATGCTGGCATGATCCGTGAAGAACGTCTGCTGAAAGTACTGCGCGCGCCGCATGTATCTGAAAAAGCTTCTATCGCGATGGAAAAATCAAACACCATCGTTCTCAAAGTTGCTAAAGACGCGACCAAAGCAGAGATTAAAGCAGCTGTACAAAAACTGTTTGAAGTCGAAGTTGAAAGTGTTAACACTCTGCTGATGAAAGGCAAAGTGAAACGTCACGGTCAGCGTATTGGTCGTCGTAGCGACTGGAAAAAAGCTTACGTCACCCTGAAGGAAGGCCAGAATCTGGACTTCGTCGGCGGCGCTGAGTAAGTCGGAGGAGTAAAGAACAATGGCAATTGTTAAATGTAAACCTACGTCTCCGGGCCGTCGCCACGTAGTTAAAGTGGTAAACCCTGAGCTGCATAAAGGGAAACCTTATGCGCCATTGCTGGAAAAAAACAGCAAGTCCGGTGGTCGTAACAACAATGGTCGTATCACTACCCGTCATATCGGTGGTGGTCACAAACAGGCTTACCGTATTGTTGACTTCAAACGCAACAAAGATGGTATCCCTGCAACAGTAGAACGTCTGGAATATGATCCAAACCGTTCAGCTAACATCGCTTTAGTGCTGTATGCTGATGGTGAACGTCGCTACATTCTGGCTCCAAAAGGCCTGAAAGCGGGTGATAAAGTTCAGTCTGGCGTTGATGCTGCTATCAAAGCGGGTAACACCTTACCAATGCGTAATATCCCGGTTGGTTCTACAGTTCATAACGTAGAAATGAAACCAGGTAAAGGTGGTCAGTTAGCTCGTTCAGCTGGTACTTACGTTCAGATCGTTGCTCGTGATGGTGCTTATGTCACTATTCGTCTGCGCTCTGGTGAAATGCGTAAAGTTCCTTCTGATTGCCGTGCAACTATCGGTGAAGTTGGCAACTCTGAGCACATGTTACGCGTTCTGGGTAAAGCTGGTGCAAGTCGCTGGCGTGGTATTCGTCCTACCGTTCGCGGTACTGCGATGAACCCAGTCGATCACCCACATGGTGGTGGTGAAGGTCGTAACTTTGGTAAACACCCAGTAACACCTTGGGGCGTTCAAACCAAAGGTAAGAAGACTCGTAAAAACAAACGCACTGAACATTTCATCGTTCATCGTCGTACTAAGAAATAATTAGAGGATAAGCCATGCCACGTTCTCTCAAGAAAGGTCCTTTCATTGACCTGCACTTGCTGAAGAAGGTAGAGAAAGCGGTGGAAAGCGGTGACAAAAAGCCTGTTAAGACTTGGTCCCGTCGTTCAACGATCTTTCCTAACATGATCGGTTTGACCATCGCTGTCCATAATGGTCGTCAGCATGTTCCAGTTTACGTTTCCGACGAAATGGTTGGTCACAAACTGGGTGAATTCGCGCCGACCCGTACTTATCGCGGTCATGCAGCCGATAAAAAGGCTAAGAAAAAATAAGGTAGGAGGAAGAGATGGAAACTATCGCTATGCATCGCCACGCTCGTTCTTCTGCTCAGAAGGTTCGCTTGGTAGCTGACCTGATTCGCGGTAAGAAAGTGTCGCAAGCTCTGGAAATTTTAACCTTTACCAACAAGAAAGCTGCTGGTTTAGTGAAGAAAGTACTGGAGTCTGCTATTGCTAATGCAGAACACAACGATGGCGCTGACATTGATGATCTGAAAGTAGCTAAGATCTTTGTTGACGAAGGTCCTTCTATGAAGCGCATTATGCCTCGTGCAAAAGGCCGTGCAGATCGTATTCTGAAGCGCACCAGCCACATCACTGTGGTTGTGTCTGATCGCTGAGACTCTGGAGACTAGCAATGGGTCAAAAAGTACATCCTAATGGTATCCGCCTTGGCATTGTCAAGCCTTGGAATTCCACATGGTATGCGGGTACCAATGAATTCGCTGACAACCTAGACAGCGACTTTAAAGTACGTCAGTACTTAACTAAAGAACTGGCTAAAGCATCTGTATCTCGTATCGTTATCGAACGTCCTGCGAAAAGCATCCGTGTGACTATTCACACTGCTCGCCCAGGCATCGTTATCGGTAAAAAAGGTGAAGATGTTGAAAAACTGCGCAAAAACGTAGCGGATATCGCTGGCGTTCCTGCGCAAATTAATATCGCCGAAGTACGTAAACCTGAACTGGACGCAAAATTAGTTGCTGACAGCATCACTTCACAGCTGGAACGTCGTGTTATGTTCCGTCGTGCTATGAAGCGTGCGGTACAGAACGCTATGCGTTTAGGCGCTAAAGGTATTAAAGTGGAAGTAAGTGGTCGCTTAGGTGGCGCTGAAATCGCTCGTACTGAATGGTATCGTGAAGGTCGTGTACCTCTGCACACTCTGCGTGCAGATATCGACTACAATACCTCAGAAGCACAAACCACTTATGGTGTGCTCGGCGTTAAGGTATGGATCTTCAAAGGTGAGATCCTGGGTGGTATGGCTGCAGTTGAACAGGCGGAAAAACCGGCTGCTCAACCTAAAAAGCAGCAGCGTAAAGGCCGCAAGTAAGGAGAGTCGCTGATGTTACAACCAAAGCGTACAAAATTCCGTAAAGTGCACAAAGGCCGCAACCGTGGCTTAGCTGCTGGTGCGGATGTAAGCTTCGGGACTTACGGTCTTAAAGCTGTGGGCCGTGGTCGTCTGACTGCACGTCAGATCGAAGCGGCACGTCGTGCAATGACCCGTGCAGTTAAGCGTCAGGGTAAAATCTGGATCCGTGTGTTCCCAGACAAACCAATCACTGAAAAGCCGCTCGAAGTCCGTATGGGTAAAGGTAAAGGTAACGTTGAGTATTGGGTTGCCTTAATCCAGCCAGGTAAAGTCCTGTATGAAATGGATGGTGTGCCTGAAGAACTGGCCCGTGAAGCATTCAAGCTGGCGGCAGCAAAACTGCCTATCAAAACCACCTTTGTAACTAAGACGGTGATGTAATGAAAGCAAAAGAGCTGCGCGAAAAGAGCGTTGAAGAGCTGAACACAGAACTGCTGAACTTACTGCGTGAGCAGTTTAACCTGCGTATGCAGGCAGCAAGTGGTCAGTTACAACAGTCTCATCTGTTGAAACAAGTGCGTCGTAATATCGCACGCGTTAAGACTTTACTGACTGAGAAGGCGGGTGCGTAATGACCGATAAAATCCGTACTCTGCAAGGTCGTGTAGTTAGTGACAAAATGGAGAAATCTATTGTCGTTGCTATCGATCGTATGGTTAAACACCCATTATATGGTAAGTTTATCCGTCGTACGACCAAACTGCATGTACATGACGAGAACAACGAATGTGGAATTGGTGACGTAGTAGAAATTCGTCAAACACGTCCACTGTCTAAGACTAAGTCTTGGGCGTTAGTTCGCGTTGTAGAAAAAGCTGTTCTGTAATAAAATAGCCTTTTCGTACGAAATAAACGGCTCAAAACTGAACGAGCCGTTTATTTTTTCTGTCCATATCGAGAATGTGGTGTTATAATGCCGCTCCCTCGTATTATGGGATATTGAACGGCCTCTTCTAATGTGGAAGTGGCTCAGTAGTAGTTGACATTTAGCGGAGCACTAAAATGATCCAAGAACAGACTATGCTGAACGTGGCCGACAACTCCGGTGCACGTCGCGTAATGTGTATCAAGGTTCTAGGTGGCTCGCACCGTCGCTACGCAGATGTAGGTGACATCATCAAAATTACCATCAAGGAAGCAATTCCACGTGGTAAAGTTAAGAAAGGTGATGTACTGAAAGCGGTAGTGGTGCGCACCAAGAAGGGTGTTCGTCGCCCTGACGGTTCTGTCATTCGCTTCGATAGCAACGCTTGTGTATTGTTAAACAACAACAGCGAGCAAGTTATTGGTACGCGTATTTTTGGGCCGGTTACTCGTGAACTTCGTAACGAGAAGTTTATGAAAATAATCTCTCTGGCACCTGAAGTACTCTAAGGAGCAGGCAATGGCAGCGAAAATCCGTCGTGAAGACGAAGTTATCGTGCTAACTGGTAAAGATAAAGGTAAGCGCGGTAAAGTAAAACAGGTTCTTTCTTCTGGTAAAGTTATCGTTGAAGGTATCAATCTGGTTAAAAAACATCAGAAGCCAGTTCCGGCTCTGAACCAACCAGGTGGCATCGTTGAAAAAGAAGCTTCTATCCAAGTTTCTAACGTTGCAATCTTCAATGCGGCAACCGGTAAGGCTGACCGTGTAGGTTTTAGATTCGAAGACGGCAAAAAAGTTCGTTTCTTCAAGTCTAATAAAGAAACTATCAAGTAATTTGGAGTATACGATGGCGAAACTGCATGATTACTACAAAGACGAGGTAGTCCAAAAACTGATGTCTCAGTTTGGTTACCATTCTGTCATGCAAGTCCCTCGGGTCGAGAAGATCACCCTGAACATGGGTGTTGGTGAAGCGATTGTTGATAAAAAACTGCTGGACAATGCAGCAGCTGATTTAGCAGCAATCTCAGGTCAAAAACCTTTGATCACCAAAGCACGCAAATCTGTTGCAGGCTTCAAAATCCGCCAGGGCTATCCGATCGGCTGTAAAGTGACCCTGCGTGGCGAACGCATGTGGGAGTTCTTTGAACGCCTGATCTCTATTGCTGTACCACGTATCCGTGACTTCCGTGGTTTGTCCGCTAAATCATTTGATGGACGTGGTAACTACAGCATGGGCGTACGTGAGCAAATCATCTTCCCTGAAATCGATTACGATAAAGTGGATCGTGTTCGTGGTTTGGATATTACCATTACTACGACTGCGAAATCAGATGATGAAGGTCGCGCACTGTTAGCAGCGTTTAACTTCCCGTTCCGCAAGTAAGGCAGGGCATTCATGGCTAAGAAATCTATGAAAGCACGTGATGTAAAACGTGCGAATTTAGCTGAGAAATTCTTCGCAAAACGCGCAGAACTGAAAGCTATCGTTTCAGATGTGAACGTATCTGACGAAGATCGTTGGAATGCTGTTCTGAAACTGCAAACTATGCCACGTGATTCAAGTCCTTCACGTCAGCGTAACCGCTGCCGTCAAACTGGACGTCCGCACGGTTTCCTGCGGAAATTTGGCCTCAGCCGTATTAAAGTCCGTGAAGCCGCTATGCGCGGTGAAATCCCGGGCCTTAGAAAGGCTAGCTGGTAATTACCATAATTGAATCACGGGAGTAAAGACAGATGAGCATGCAAGATCCCATCGCGGATATGCTGACCCGTATCCGTAACGGTCAGGCCGCGAATAAAGTTGCGGTCACAATGCCTTCCTCCAAGCTGAAAGTGGCGATTGCCAACGTGCTTAAGGAAGAAGGTTATATCGAAGATTTTAAAATTGAAGGCGACACTAAGCCAGAATTGGAAATCACTTTAAAATATTTCCAAGGTAAGGCTGTAGTAGAAAGCATTCAGCGCGTAAGCCGTCCAAGTCTGCGCATCTATAAAAGAAAAGATGAGCTGCCACAAGTTATGGCAGGACTGGGCATCGCTGTTGTTTCTACCTCAAAAGGTGTTATGACTGATCGTGCAGCTCGCCAAGCAGGTCTTGGTGGCGAGATTATCTGCTACGTAGCTTAATTCGGGAGGAAAGAATGTCTCGTGTGGCAAAAGCACCCGTCGTCATTCCTGCCGGCGTAGAGGTTAAACTCAACGGTCAGGTAATTACGATTAAGGGTAAAAACGGCGAGCTAACTCGTACTATCCATAATGCAGTTGAAATTCAACATGCTGACAACCAGTTAACTTTCGCACCTCGCGATGGTTTTGCTGATGCATGGGCACAGGCGGGTACTACTCGTTCTCTGTTAAATGCAATGGTTGTAGGTGTTACCGAAGGCTTCACTAAGAAACTGCAACTGGTAGGTGTAGGTTATCGTGCGTCTATTAAAGGCAATGCGGTTAACTTATCAGTAGGTTTTTCACATCCAGTGGAACACCAACTGCCAGCAGGCATCACTGCTGAATGTCCAACACAAACTGAAATCGTACTGAAAGGTGCGGATAAGCAAGTGATTGGTCAAGTAGCAGCTGAACTGCGTGCTTACCGTCGCCCTGAACCTTATAAAGGTAAAGGTATTCGTTACGCCGACGAAGTTGTGCGTATCAAAGAGGCTAAGAAGAAGTAAGGTAACACTATGGATAAGAAAGCAGCTCGTATCCGTCGTGCGACCCGCGCACGCCGTAAGCTCCAAGAATTGGGTGCGACTCGCCTGGTGGTACACCGTACCCCTCGCCATATTTATGCGCAGGTTATTGCACCAAACGGTTCTGAAACTTTGGTGGCCGCTTCTACTACAGAAAAAGCTATCATTGAGCAACTGAAAAACACTGGAAACAAAGAAGCAGCAGCAGTAGTTGGTAAAATTGTTGCTGAACGCGCTCTGGAAAAAGGTATCAAAGTAGTATCATTTGACCGTTCCGGTTTCCAATATCATGGTCGAGTCCAGGCACTGGCAGATGCTGCCCGTGAAGCTGGCCTTCAGTTCTAAGGTAGGAGTGTAAGATGGCTCACATCGAGAAACAAGCTGGCGAACTGCAGGAAAAGCTGATCGCGGTAAACCGCGTATCTAAAACCGTTAAAGGTGGTCGTATCTTTAGCTTCACCGCTCTTACAGTAGTTGGTGATGGTAATGGCCGCGTTGGTTTTGGATATGGCAAAGCTCGCGAAGTTCCGGCAGCAATCCAGAAAGCGATGGAAAAAGCCCGTCGCAATATGAAAACCGTCGCTTTAAACAACGGTACTCTGTTCCACCCTGTTAAAGGTACCCACACAGGTTCTCGCGTATTTATGCAGCCTGCTCATGAAGGTACTGGTATCATCGCAGGTGGTGCAATGCGTGCAGTTCTAGAAGTGGCTGGCGTTCGTAACGTACTGGCTAAAACCTATGGTTCCACTAACCCGATTAACGTGGTTCGTGCAACACTGGACGCTTTAGATAGCATGAAGTCTCCAGATATGGTCGCAGCTAAGCGTGGTAAATCCGTTGAAGAAATTCTGGGGTAATGACCATGGCTAAGACTATTAAAATTACTCAAACACGCAGCTTAATCGGCCGTCTGCCTAAACATAAGGCAACTATGACTGGTTTAGGTCTGCGTCGCATCGGTCACACTGTAGAACGCGAAGATACACCAGCAGTTCGCGGTATGATCAACTTGGTTTCCTATATGGTTAAAGTTGAGGAGTAAGAGATGCGTTTAAATACTCTGTCTCCGGCTGAAGGTGCCAAGCATGCGCCTAAACGTGTAGGTCGTGGTATCGGTTCTGGCTTAGGTAAAACTGGCGGCCGTGGTCACAAAGGTCAGAAGTCTCGTTCTGGCGGTGGCGTACGTCGTGGTTTTGAAGGCGGCCAGATGCCTTTATATCGTCGTTTACCAAAATTTGGTTTTACTTCACGTAAATCTTTCGTGACTGCGGAAATCCGTCTGTCTGATTTAGCTTACGTTGAAGGCGATGTAATCGATCTGAATGCACTGAAAGCCGCAAACGTTGTTGGCCCACAGATTGAATTTGCAAAATTAATTCTGTCTGGTGAGGTTAACCGTGCAGTGACTATTCGTGGTCTGCGTGTTACCAAAGGTGCCCGTGCAGCAATCGAATCAGCTGGCGGTAAAATTGAGGAATAAGTGACAGATGGCTAAACAACCAGGTTTAGATTTTCAGAGTGCTAAAGGTGGTGTTGGTGAACTAAAACGCAGACTTTTGTTTGTTCTTGGTGCACTAATTGTCTTTAGGATTGGCTCTTTTATTCCTATCCCTGGTATTGATGCCACTGTGCTTGCCAAATTGCTCGATCAGCAAAAAGGCACCATCATTGAAATGTTTAACATGTTCTCTGGTGGTGCTCTTAGCCGTGCTTCTATCTTTGCGCTGGGTATCATGCCTTATATTTCGGCATCGATTATTATCCAACTCTTATCAGTGGTTAACCCTCGGTTAGCAGAGATTAAGAAGGAAGGGGAGGCCGGTCGTCGTAAGATCAGCCAATATACCCGTTATGGTACTTTGGTGCTGGCGATATTCCAATCAATTGGTATCGCAACAGGCTTACCGAATATGCCAGGAATGCAAGGTCTGGTGATTAATCCAGGTCTACCATTCTATATTACGGCTGTTGTGAGCTTAGTCACTGGGACAATGTTCCTAATGTGGTTAGGTGAGCAAATCACTGAACGTGGTATTGGTAACGGTATCTCAATTATTATCTTTGCAGGTATCGTTGCAGGTCTTCCGCCTGCCATTGGTCAAACCATCGAGCAGGCGCGGCAAGGCGAACTGCACTTCCTCCTGTTATTGTTGGTTGCAGTATTGGTGTTCGCGGTTACTTTCTTTGTTGTTTTTGTAGAAAGAGGACAACGTCGTATCGTTGTTAACTATGCAAAACGTCAACAAGGGCGTAGAATATACGCGGCACAAAGTACACATCTACCACTTAAAGTAAATATGGCGGGTGTTATACCAGCAATTTTTGCTTCAAGTATTATCCTGTTTCCTGGTACAATAACCTCTTGGTTTGGCGATGGTACAGGATGGGGTTGGCTGACGACGATTTCGTTAAATCTACAGCCTGGTCAACCTATTTATGTGCTACTATACGCTGCTGCAATCATATTCTTCTGTTTCTTCTATACGGCGTTGGTTTTCAACCCAAGAGAAACGGCAGATAACCTGAAGAAGTCCGGTGCATTTGTACCAGGAATTCGCCCGGGAGAGCAGACGGCTAAATATATAGATAAAGTAATGACTCGTTTAACCTTAATCGGTGCCTTGTATATTACCTTTATCTGTCTCATCCCGGAGTTCATGCGTGACGCAATGAAAGTACCTTTCTATTTTGGTGGTACTTCCCTCTTAATCGTGGTTGTGGTCATCATGGATTTTATGGCTCAAGTGCAAACTCTCCTGATGTCAAGTCAGTATGAGTCTGCATTGAAAAAAGCAAATCTTAAAGGTTAATTACTGATAAGTGATTTGTTTTAGAAGTTACGGAGAGTAAAAATGAAAGTTCGTGCTTCCGTCAAGAAAATGTGCCGTAACTGCAAAATTGTTAGACGTCACGGTCACGTGCGTGTAATTTGCAGCGTCGAGCCTAAGCATAAACAGCGTCAAGGCTAATTTATTGCATTTTTTTCTTGCAAAGTTCGGTTGAGCTGGCTAAATTAGCCAGCCCAATCTTTTATAATATATACAGTATTGTTTGAGTATCCTGAAAACGGGCTTTTCAGAATGGTACTGTATAACTGCTAATCTAGGAGTGCATAGTGGCCCGTATAGCAGGCATTAACATTCCTGATCATAAACATACCGTAATCGCATTAACTTCGATTTACGGTATCGGTAAGACCCGCTCACAGGCTATCTGTGTAGCTGCTGGTATTGCTGAAAATGTTAAGATCAGTGAGCTGTCTGAAGAGCAAATCGACAAGCTGCGTGACGAAGTTGCCAAATACGTTGTAGAAGGTGATCTGCGTCGTGAAGTTACCCTGAGCATCAAACGTCTGATGGATCTTGGTACTTACCGTGGTTTACGTCATCGTCGTGGTCTACCAGTTCGCGGTCAGCGTACTAAGACTAACGCACGTACCCGTAAGGGTCCGCGTAAGCCGATCAAGAAATAATCGGGGTATTTGAACAATGGCAAAAGCACCTATTCGTGCACGTAAGCGTGTAAGAAAACAAGTCTCTGACGGTGTGGCTCATATCCATGCTTCTTTCAACAACACAATCGTTACTATTACCGATCGTCAAGGTAACGCATTGGGTTGGGCTACTGCCGGTGGTTCCGGTTTCCGTGGTTCTCGTAAATCTACTCCGTTCGCGGCTCAGGTTGCAGCAGAACGTTGCGCTGAAGCTGTTAAAGAGTACGGAATTAAGAACTTGGAAGTTATGGTTAAAGGACCTGGTCCTGGTCGTGAGTCAACTATCCGTGCATTAAACGCGGCTGGTTTCCGCATCACTAATATTACTGATGTGACTCCGATTCCTCATAACGGTTGTCGTCCACCGAAAAAACGTCGCGTTTAATAACGTTTTCGTTTTTAGGAAAGTTGGAGAAAGAAAATGGCAAGATATTTGGGTCCTAAGCTCAAGCTGAGCCGCCGTGAAGGTACAGATTTATTTCTAAAATCTGGCGTTCGGGCGATTGACACCAAGTGTAAACTGGAACAAGCACCAGGTCAGCACGGCGCACGTAAACCGCGTCTTTCTGATTACGGTGTTCAGTTACGTGAAAAACAAAAAGTACGTCGTATTTACGGTGTTCTAGAACGTCAATTCCGTAACTACTACAAAGAAGCAACTCGTCTGAAAGGCAACACAGGTGAAAACCTGCTGACTCTGCTGGAAGGTCGTCTGGATAACGTTGTTTATCGTATGGGCTTTGGCGCAACTCGCGCAGAAGCACGTCAGATGGTTAGCCATAAAGCAATCATGGTAAATGGTCGCGTGGTTAACATTGCTTCTTATCAGGTTTCCCCGAATGACGTAGTCAGCGTTCGTGAAAAATCGAAAAAACAGTCTCGTATCAAGGCTGCTTTAGAGCTGGCTGAACAGCGTGAAAAGCCAACATGGCTGGAAGTTGATGCTGCTAAGATGGAAGGTGTGTTCAAACGTATTCCTGAACGTACTGACTTGTCTGCTGACATTAACGAGCACCTGATCGTCGAGCTTTACTCCAAGTAAGGCTTAGCACCAAAGAGAGGACACAATGCAGGGTTCTGTGACAGAGTTTCTAAAACCGCGCCTGGTTGATATCGAGCAAGTCAGTTCGACGCACGCCAAGGTGACCCTTGAGCCATTAGAGCGAGGCTTCGGCCATACTCTTGGTAACGCACTGCGCCGTATTCTGCTTTCGTCTATGCCGGGTTGTGCGGTAACAGAGGTTGAGATTGATGGTGTACTGCATGAGTACAGCACCAAAGAAGGTGTTCAGGAAGATATCCTAGAAATACTGCTCAACCTTAAGGGGTTGGCGGTAAAAGTTCATGGTAAAGATGAAGTTATTCTTACTTTGAGCAAATCTGGCATTGGCCCTGTTATTGCAGCCGATATCATCCATGACGGTGATGTCGAAATCGTCAAGCCGCAGCACGTTATCTGCCACCTTACAGACGAAAACGCATCTATTAACATGCGTATCAAAGTTCAGCGTGGTCGTGGTTATGTGCCGGCTTCTGCCCGAATTCATTCGGAAGAAGATGAGCGCCCTATCGGTCGCCTTTTAGTAGACGCGTGCTATAGCCCAGTTGAGCGTATTGCTTATAATGTGGAAGCGGCTCGTGTTGAACAGCGTACCGACTTGGATAAGCTGGTAATCGAGATGGAAACTAACGGTACTATCGATCCAGAAGAATCGATTCGCCGTGCAGCGACTATCCTGGCTGAACAGCTTGAAGCTTTTGTTGACTTACGTGATGTTCGTCAGCCAGAAGTTAAAGAAGAGAAGCCAGAATTCGATCCTATCTTACTGCGCCCAGTAGACGATCTTGAATTGACTGTCCGCTCTGCTAACTGTCTGAAGGCAGAAGCAATCCACTACATCGGTGATCTGGTACAGCGTACTGAAGTTGAATTACTTAAGACGCCTAACCTTGGTAAGAAATCTCTTACTGAGATTAAAGACGTACTGGCGTCGCGTGGTCTATCTCTGGGCATGCGCCTTGAGAATTGGCCACCTGCAAGTATCGCTGATGAATAAGATCACAGGTTAAGGTTTTACTGAGAAGGATAAGGTCATGCGCCATCGTAAGAGTGGTCGTCAATTGAACCGCAACAGCAGCCATCGTCAGGCTATGTTTCGTAACATGGCAGGTTCTTTAGTTCGTCATGAGATAATCAAGACAACTTTGCCTAAAGCGAAAGAACTGCGTCGCGTCGTTGAGCCGCTGATTACTCTTGCCAAGACCGACAGCGTAGCTAATCGTCGTCTGGCATTCGCCCGTACTCGTGATAACGAAGTCGTGGCAAAACTGTTTACAGTATTAGGTCCGCGTTTTGCGAGCCGTGCAGGTGGTTACACTCGTATTCTGAAGTGTGGCTTCCGTGCTGGTGACAACGCTCCAATGGCTTACATTGAGCTTGTTGACCGTGCTGATTCTGAAACAGAAGCAGCAGCTGAATAATTTAATTATTATTTAGTGAAGCGAATAAAAAGACCGGATTTTTTAATCCGGTTTTTTTATATCTATAGGAAAATGCTATTCACAGGAAATAAAGGTTTTTCTTTTTATATTTTATTTTTGCTTTTCTCTTTACCTTCTTTTGTGTTACATCATATTTATTTTCTGCTGTTTAATCATACTGCTATTTTGTAATATAAGCTTCGCACTATATTTCAATTCTATTTTTTTGTTATTTGCTATGCTTATTCATAATTAACAATGGAGGATGATCCATGTATCGTATTGGGCAGGTTGCAAAATTAGCTAATGTAACAACAGATACAATCCGGTTTTATGAAAAACAAGGATTAATGGATCATGATAGACGCACAGAAGGTGGTTATCGGCTATATACAGAGCAAGATCTCCAACGTTTACGTTTTATTCGTTATGCAAAAGAGCTGGGTTTTACATTAGATGCTATTACAGAGCTCCTTTCTATTCGTGTTGATCCTGCCCACCATACTTGTGTTGAATCAAAGCATATTGTTGATGCAAGACTAGCAGAAGTTGAAATTCGCTTGAAAGAAATGGAGCGAATGCGAGATTCATTAAAGATGTTGAGTAATGCGTGTTGTGGTAGTGCTCATGAGAGTACTTATTGTTCAATTCTAGAAATACTTGAATCTGGAGCTACAAAGCAATAATATCTGTACCGTATTATGCTTTTATGTTCTTTAACAATTTAAGAGGTTTTTATGTCTAGCAAATATCAGCACCAAAAAGGTGTTATTAAAGATAATGCTTTAGCAGCGTTGGTTCACGATCCTTTATTTAGACAACGTGTAGAAAAAAATAAGAAAGGGAAAGGTAGTTTTATGAGAAAAGCGAAACATAACAAGAAGGGTAACTGGGAGGCCAGTGATAACAAAAGATTCTTTCAATTGTTATCACTGGCCTTTTAGTTTTTATTTCTGCTGATTTTTTAATAAATCACGGATCTCTGTTAATAGAGTTTCTTCGGCTGATGGGGCAGGTGGTGCTTTCGGAGCTTCTTCTGCTTGGCGGCGTGTTTTGTTAATTAATTTAATCGCACAGAAAATAGCGAATGCAACAATAGCAAAGTCGAAAACAGTTTGAATAAACATACCGTAATTTAGTACAACGGCTGGAACATCGCCACTTGCATCTCTTAATACAAGGCTAAACTGTTTAAAATCAATACCACCAATTAATAGTCCTAGTGGTGGCATAATGATATCAGCAACCAGTGATGAAACAATCTTACCAAAAG
This sequence comes from Proteus sp. fly-1008, assembly GCF_040140305.1. NCBI lineage: Bacteria > Pseudomonadati > Pseudomonadota > Gammaproteobacteria > Enterobacterales > Morganellaceae > Proteus > Proteus sp. fly-1008. Next base: position 8,918 of record NZ_JBEEWH010000017.1, on the reverse strand, counting down.
CTGCACCAATGATGACACCGACAGCCATGTCAACAACATTGCCTTTCATTGCGAATTCACGAAACTCTTTGAAAAAAGACATATCCACCCCTTATTTATCTAAGTATAGATTTATTATGTAAAAATATAGTATCTAACATGATAATAGTAGACCATTATAAGTAACAATCACTATTATTCTTATTTCTAAGTAATTGTTATAAGAAAAATGGGCTAGGTTGGAAAAGTTTTTCAACTTCAGGGACATATTTTTTATCTGTGATAAACATAATTACATGGTCGCCCTGTTCTATAGAGTGGCTTGCATTTGCAATAATGACATCTTCATTTCTAACAATTGCCCCAATAATAGTACCTGGTGGCAGTTTGATATCTTGTATACGACGACCAACGACTTTTGATGTATTTTCATCACCGTGAGCCACAGCTTCAATTGCTTCAGCAACACCGCGGCGTAATGATGAAACACTGACAATATCCGCTTTGCGAACATGACCTAAAAGTGCAGAAATAGTTGCTTGCTGTGGTGAAATTGCAATATCAATAACACCACCTTGAACTAAATCAACATAAGCACTGCGCTGAATGAGGACCATTGCTTTTTTTGCCCCCATTCTTTTTGCTAACATAGCAGACATAATGTTAGCTTCATCATCATTAGTCAGCGCAATAAAAACATCGATTTGTTCTATGTGTTCTTCTGCAAGAAGCTCTTGGTCTGATGCATCACCATAAAAAACAATTGTGTCATGAAGAAGTTCAGCTAGTTCTGTTGCACGCTGTTGATTATGTTCAATAAGTTTGACGCTATAATCTTTTTCCAATCTTGCTGCTAAACCGGCCCCTACATTACCGCCACCTACAATCATAATGCGTTTATATGGTTTTTCTAATCGCTGTAATTCACTCATTACAGCGCGGATATGCTGAGATGCGACAACAAAAAAGACCTCATCTCCAGCTTCTATGATAGTGGAGCCTTGAGGCCGAATAGGTCTATCTTGACGAAAAATTGCAGCAACACGAGTATCAATATGTGGCATATGATCTCGTAATGTTGATAAAGCATTACCAACAAGAGACCCACCATAATAGGCTTTGACGGCAACGATACTGACTTGGCCTTCGGCAAAATTAACCACTTGTAATGCACCGGGGTATTGAATAAGTTTATAAATATAATCAATAACTAAATGTTCTGGTGATATTAAATAATCAATGGGAATCGCTTCTGGTAAAAATAGTTTATCTGCTTCTCGAACAAATTCTGAAGCACGTATACGTGCAACTTTATTTGGTGTATTAAACAAGGTATAGGCCACTTGGCACGCTATCATGTTGGTTTCGTCAGAATTGGTAACTGCAACCAACATATCAGCATCTTCTGCACCTGCTTCTCTTAAGATCCTTGGATGAGAGCCATGCCCATTAACTACTCGTAAATCGAATTTATCTTGAAGTTGGCGTAAACGATCTGCATTAGTATCAACGACAGTAATGTCATTATTCTCCCCGACAAGATTTTCAGCGAGAGTACCACCGACTTGACCAGCGCCTAAGATAATAATTTTCATCGTAATTTCTCAGAGTATTCGATTAACAAATAGAAAAGAAACGCAAGATCTTGATGATCTTGCGTTGAAATAGTAGCGTCTTTTAGATCCGATATCATCTTTTATCACAGGATCATATTTTTCTGATCAATGCATAAAAGAAACCATCGCCGCCTTCTTTTTCAGGTAAGCATTGATGTTGGTAATGGCATTGTGCATCTTTAGTTGATGTCAAAAATGCTTCAACTTGTTGCATGTTCTCTTCTGGAAGAATAGAACATGTAGCATAAACGAGTGTGCCACCAAATTTTAAGTATGGCCAAATAGCATGAAGAATTTCTTTTTGAATTTGAGCTAATTGCTCAATATCGTCATTACGACGAAGCCATTTGATATCAGGATGACGGCGAATAACTCCGGTTGCTGAGCATGGTGCATCAAGTAAAATGCGATCAAATTGCATACCTGCGCACCATTGTTCTGGATAACGTCCATCACCACTTTTGACGATTGCATTGAGTTTTAAACGAGTAAGATTCTCTTGTACTCGTTTCAAACGTTGTTCATCAATATCTACGGCTAAAACCTGAGCCTGAGGTGCTATTTCTAAAATATGAGTTGTTTTGCCCCCTGGCGCGGCACATAGATCGAGAATTTGTTCTTTATTTTCTGGTGCTAATAATTCAGCGCAACGTTGAGCAGAACGATCTTGAATTGTTACCCAACCATCTGCAAATCCGGGAAGAAGGTTAACGTTACACGGATTCTCTAAACGGATAGCAAAAGGGTGGCTATTATCAGCAATGCCTGAAATATTATTATCTGCCAATAATGCCAAATACTCTTCTCGTGAATGGTGTTGTTGATTAACACGTAACCACATAGGTGGTTTTTGGTTGTTGCCTTCAACAATACTCATCCATTGTTCAGGGTAAGCATGCTTGATACGAGCAAGTAACCATGATGGATGAAGAAAACGACTTTCACTATTTTGAAAACGTTCATTTAGGATATCTTGTTGGCGTTGAAACTGACGTAATACACCGTTAATTAATCCTTTTAACTGTGGTTTTTTTAATGCAACAGTACCATTTACTGTTTCTGCTAGAGCTGCATGGGCAGGAATACGCGTATAAAGAAGCTGATATAAACCCACCATAATGAGGTAGTGTAAAATACGCTGTTTACCTTTTAATGGTTTATCCATGAGTTGCTGAATAATCCATTCTAATTGTGGCAATGTGCGTAATACACCAAAGCAAATTTCTTGTAATAAAGCTTTATCTTTATCTGAAATATTTTTTTGAAGTTCGGGTATGACGGTGCTTAGAGATAAGCCTTGATCTAATACCTGATTGATTGCTTTTGCTGCAATGCTACGTAAGTTGTATGACGTTTTCATAATGAGTCAACGTTTAATATTGAGCGCCAGAGAGGTGTTACATTGGCGTGAAAAAAGGAAAACCCTGATAAGGATAAATATCAGGGTTTAGAATTATTATTGAATGATTTTCCCAGGAGTGAACCAATCTCGCTTGGAGTTTAGTAAATCAGCAGAAGCCATAGGCTTTTTACCTGAAGGCTGTAATTCAGTGATATTTAGAATGCCGTTACCTGTCGCAATATAAATACCTGTTTTATCTGCTTTTAATAAAGTTCCTACAGGTTGATTTGTATCATCTGCAATAACGTGTGCCTTCCATACTTTTACCGGCTGTTCGTCTAGCATGAAAAAGCTCATTGGCCATGGATTGAAGGCTCTTATACAGCGCTCTATTTGTTCAGCCGATAATGACCAATCAATTTTTGCTTCTTCTTTAGATAATTTTTGTGCGTAATTCGCTAAACTATCATCTTGTTTTTCGGCTTTTATTTTACCAGTTGTAATCAGATCTAGTGTAGTCGTTAGAGCTTTAGGGCCGAGTTCTGCTAGTTTTTCATAAAGTGACGCACTGGTGTCTTCATTTGTAATTGGACATGATGCTTTATACAGCATATCGCCTGTATCTAAGCCAACATCCATCTGCATAATTGTGACACCTGTTTCTTTATCACCCGCCCATAAAGAGCGTTGAATCGGTGCGGCACCTCGCCATTTAGGAAGGAGAGAACCATGTACATTTAGACAACCTAAACGAGGGATTTCAAGAACAGCTTTAGGTAAGATCATCCCATAAGCCACAACAATCATAATGTCAGCTTGTTGTTCTACAATCCATTCATGGTTCTCTTCTGGTTTTAAAGAAGCAGGTTGATAAACAGGAATATCATGAGTTAACGCCAGTTCTTTAACTGGGCTAATAGTCAGTTTCTTACCTCTTCCTGCGGGTTTATCTGGAGGAGTCATAACTCCCACCACACGATGTTGGGTTGATAACAATGCAGCTAAATGTCGAGCCGCAAAATCGGGTGTTCCCGCAAAAATAATACGTAATGAATCAGACACGTTTTCTTCCTGTTTCAATTTAACTGTTACTGTCCTGCTTTAGCTCTTTTTTTATCTAGCTTATCGAGTTTCTCAACTTTTTGACGGATACGTTGGCGTTTTAATGGAGATAAATAATCTACAAATAGTTTACCAACTAAATGATCCATTTCATGTTGAATGCAGATAGCTAATAAGTCATCAGCTTCTAACTCAAAGGGCTGGCCATTGTAATCAAGGGCTTTTACTTTTACGTGCTCAGCACGAGGAATAAAAGCGCGTTGTTCTGGGATAGATAAACAGCCTTCTTCTATACCGGTATCGCCTTCGGCATCAAGAAGTTCAGGGTTTATTAATACCAGTCTTTGATCTCTTGTTTCAGAGATATCAATGACGATAATGCGCTGGTGGATATCCACTTGTGTCGCAGCTAAGCCAATACCTTCTTCTAAATACATCGTTTCAAACATATCATCTATGATTCTTTGAATTTCGGCATCAACTTTTTCGACTGGCTTTGCAATCGTGCGAAGGCGCTCGTCTGGATAATGTAATACGTGTAACACTGCCATAATTTATTCGGACTGTTTCTAAAATGTGAATAGGATTTAACGTCTATTCTAGACATTTATTATCTAGATTGACAGTATTTGGTGTGTTTAGCACTCATCCTGTTTGCTAAAAACAACATTAGGATAATGCATGGATGCCAGAGAAATATGGATAAGACTTAATGCTGTTTCAAGATTACCGATTAATAAAGCAATTCAAATTGCAAAGTATTTACAATCAGTCACACAACTAAATGATAGACAATTGAAAAGTTGTGGCTTGTCAGAACAGCAATGTCATCAATTTTTAAGACTTCATGCAGATGCTGTCAACAATACATTAAAGTGGTTAGATAAAAATGAATCATCATTATTAACTATTACAGATTCAGATTACCCGCCTCTATTAAAGCAAATATCATCACCGCCACTTTTGCTTTTTGTTGCAGGAAATCGAAAACATTTAATAAGCACACAAATTGCATTAATAGGTAGTAGAAATGCAACAGCATACGGCAATAAATGGGCAACTTACTTCGCACAAGAATTAGTAAAGAAAGAATTCACTATTACGAGTGGGTTAGCTCAAGGTATTGATGGAATAGGGCATCGAAGTGCACTAAAGAATAATGGTGTCACTATTGCTGTACTTGGAAGTGGTTTAGAACATATTTACCCCTCATTCCATCGTACCCTTGCAACACAAATAAAAGAGTCTGGCCTTCTAATTTCTGAATATTTACCAATGACTCCGCCTTTAGCTCGTCATTTTCCTCAACGTAATCGAATTATTAGTGGGTTAAGTGCTACATTACTCATTATTGAAGCAGGGATTAAAAGTGGTTCTTTGATTACTGCCAACTATGCATTGCAACAAGGCAAGGAATTATTTGTTTTACCTGGATTATTAGGGGATATTCATTTTGAAGGAAATCATCAACTTATTAAGCAAGGTGCAAATTTAGCATCTTCACCAGATGATATTTTAGAATATTTAAATAGTTCATTGCAGTGGCTTACTAATGATTATGAACCTTCACAAGAGTCGATAACCGAAAAGTTTATACAGATCCCTGATAATAAAAAAAAGGATCTTCAAAGAGAGCCATTGACACCAAATCAACAACAATCAATTGATATGATATTACCTTTTCTACGTTTTAATGAAATAGTGCCCATTGATATTATTGCTCATGAAAGTGGATTATCAACATCTGAATTAGCTCCTCTTTTATTAGAACTTGAGCTTATAGAAAAAATCGTTATTGTGGCTGGTGGCTATACTCGATTGGAATAAGTGTATGAGGTAAAACAATGGCAAAAAATATGCCGTTTACACAGCAACCTAAACAGGAAAAATGCCCTGAGTGTGGTAGTGAATTGGTCATGAAAAATGGTGGTCATGGCCCTTTTCTAGGATGTTCTGCTTATCCTGAATGCCATTATATAAAAACATTAAAACCGCAAGGTGATGGCCAAATTATAAAAGTGCTAGAAGGGCAACCTTGCCAATGTTGTGGCGCTGATTTAGTGTTGCGTCAGGGTAAATTTGGAATGTTTATTGGTTGCAGTAATTATCCAGAATGTGAACACATAGAGCAAATTGATAAACCAGATGAAACTATCATTCCTTGCCCTCAATGTAAAAAAGGAAAACTGTTACAACGTAAGTCTCGGTTTGGTAAGATATTTTATGCTTGTAACCAATACCCAGAATGTCAATTTGTGTTAAATAATAAACCTGTTAATGGTGAGTGTGAGTATTGTCATTATCTATTATTGATGGAAAAAAGGTCTTCTCAGGGAGTAAGATTAGTGTGCGCCAGCAAATTATGTGGGAAGCCGCAAACAAAAAGAGAAGAACATGAATAACGAAGCATCACCTGTAAACAACACTATTATAGAAGCACTACAAAATAATAAAGTTATCGCATATCCAACAGAAGCTGTATTCGGGGTTGGCTGTGATCCTGATAGTGAACACGCTGTTATGGACTTATTAGCATTAAAACAACGTTCAATTGAAAAAGGATTAATTTTAATTGCTGATAATTATGAGCAACTAAAACCTTACATTGATGATAGTGCATTAACACATATTCAACGAGATAGGATGTTTGCCTCTTGGCCTGGGCCGGTTACATGGGTCATTCCCGCCAAGTCGACGACACCAAAGTGGTTAACTGGAAAATTTTCTTCTTTGGCGGTGAGAGTAACTGACCATGCGATTGTCAAAGAGTTATGTTTAACTTATGGGAAACCTTTAGTTTCGACTAGCGCTAATTTAAGTGGGTTGCCACCATGTCGTACGGTTGAAGAAGTAAGAGAACAATTTCAGGATATAATTCCTATTGTTGAAGGAGATGTTGGCGGTAGACAAAATCCTTCTGAAATTCGAGATGCATTAACGGGTGAACTATATCGACAAGGGTGATTTTGATGGAAAAATATTTAGTGATGGGAAATCCTGTCGAACATAGCCAATCACCTTTCATTCATCAGTTTTTTTCAAAACAAACTGGAATAGAGTATGGCTATGGGCGTTTACTTGTTCCTTTGAATGAATTTGATAAAACAGCGTCTCAGTTTTTTGCTAATGGGGGACGGGGTGCTAATGTTACCGTCCCTTTTAAAGAAGATGCTTTTCGTTTTGTTGATAAATTGACAGATAGAGCAAAGGGATGTGGTGCGGTTAACTCTATTGTTAAACTGGATGATGGTACTCTTCTTGGTGATAATACCGATGGACAAGGGCTTATTTTGGATTTAGCCAGACTTGATTTTATTGTGCCTGGTAAAGTTGGATCTGTTTTGGTGATTGGCGCTGGTGGTGCAACAAGAGGAATATTGCTTCCATTACTTGATTATGATTGTGATATTACCTTGACCAATCGTACATTCGCCAAAGCTGAGCAACTGGTAAAAGAATTTGGTCAATTTGGTACAATTCGAGCGATAGCCCCCGAAAATGTTGCTGATAGACATTATGATTTAATCATAAATGCATCTGCGTCTAGTATGATTAATGATTTACCACCTATCCCTAATGATGTGTATAGTTTTGAAACAGCTTGCTACGATCTTTATTATCAAGCAGGAATGACATCATTTTTATACAACGCATTAAAACATGGAAGTACACGTTTATCTGATGGATTAGGTATGCTTGTAGGGCAAGCGGCCTATGCATTTGAACTATGGTATGAGTATGTACCAGATATTAATCCTGTTTTAACTGTATTAAGAGAAAAATTGAATCAATGAACCAGTCTATTCAATTTCCAGATCGCGAAATATGGCTAGCTGAGAGTAATAGTGTTCTGTTTCCTGTTATGATCAATGGAATGCTTTTTAATTGTCAAATCACCGAGCAAGAGCTTATTGAGCGTTTTGGTGTTGGAGACGGAATTTTATTATTTAAACGAAATCGTTGGGACATTGAAGAAGAATTTGAAGAGCTGATCACCGAATATGAGTTATCAACTCTTCATCCTATTTATTCTTTATCAATGGCTGATTGATAAGTATCTAAATAATTATTTTTCCACCCGACATAATTATTAGCAGAATAGATAAAGTGTTCTATCTCTTCTGATGAGAGTGGACGGATCTTTTTAACTGGGCTTCCTAAGTAAAGAAAACCACTCTCAAGCCGTTTTCCTGGTGGAACTAAACTACCAGCACCAATCATGACATCATCTTCAATAATTGCACCATCGAGTAAAATAGATCCCATCCCAACTAACACTCGATTACCTATTGTGCATCCGTGTAACATTACTTTATGTCCAACAGTAACATTATCACCAATAATAAGAGGAAAACCTTCGGGATCATTGTGAGAAATATGAGTGACATGAAGAACGGAACCATCTTGGATATTTGATCTTTCACCAATACTTATGTAATTCACATCCCCTCGAATAACCACCATCGGCCAGATACTGACATCTTTATTAATGCGTACATCGCCAATAACTGTTGCGGTCTCATCGATAAAAACATCTTTACCAATAGAAGGTGAAAGGTTTAAGTAGTTCCGAATTGCTGATTTCCCCATAATTTTGCCTCGTACTTGATTTTGCTTTGTATATAAGAAAAGCATAGCAGTGGATGGGGGGAGTTGACGAGAGAATGATCCCTACTATTCGTTACTATGGGGATCGAAAATACGGTAATAAAAGTAGAAGCAGAGCAATTAAGCATGATTGATAGAATATACCGAATAGACAATAAAAAGATAAGGCGTATATTTTTTGTACGCAAAAGGTGTTTTTAGTATCAAAAATAGACGCAAAGTTCAAAAAGAGAACGAACAGAAAAAAAATTGAAATAAACACTTGCGCTAATCCGAGATCTCCCTATAATGCGCATCCACTGACCGGCGAT
>NZ_JBEEWH010000016.1:0-29783 GCF_040140305.1 Proteus sp. fly-1008 | reverse complement strand
CGACGGTTTACGTTTCGCTATCCGCGAAGGTGGCCGTACAGTAGGTGCGGGCGTTGTTGCTAAAGTATTAGGTTAATTACTCGCGTAATTCTCCTAGAGAAGGGCATCAATTGATGCCCTTTTTATGCGTTGTTTGAAAAAGAACCTATCTCATCACTAGTTTGACGTAAATTATTGGTGAGATAGGCTCTGATACAACGAATCGAGTCCAGTATCTTGCAGATACGAATGTCATAGAGATATGACACTGTGTCAGATGCAATCATAGTTGATTTTATGGTTAGTCTGATTTGTTTTGCTCTTGCGAGGCAAGCTGGCTATTTATTTACATCATATGACAGGTTAATTTATGAGTGCGAATAGCGGAGCTCAAGATAGCAAACGCGGTGGTGATATCGCTAAATGGATCATTACCGTTTTATTGCTGGCAGTAGCAGTGGGTGGCAACTATCTTTACCGTGAATTTAACCTAGCGTTACGAGCTTTAGCTGTTGTTGCTTTGTTCGTAGCAGCGGGTGGGATCGCGTTGTGGACAACACAAGGTAAAGCAACATTAGTATTTGCTCGCGAAGCGCGCATTGAAATGCGTAAAGTAGTATGGCCAACACGTCAAGAAACATTGCAAACGACCCTGATTGTTGCTGCAGTGACGGCTATTGTGTCATTAGTTCTTTGGGGACTGGATGGCATTCTGGTTCGTTTTGTTTCATTTATTACTGGCCTGTGAGGTGTTCATGACTGATTCTCCAAAAAAACGCTGGTATGTCATTCAGGCATTTTCGGGCTTTGAAGGCCGTGTTGCACAGTCGCTGCGTGAACATATCAAATTAAACGAAATGGAAGACTCATTCGGCGAAGTTATGGTTCCAACCGAAGAAGTGGTTGAGATCCGTAGCGGTCAACGTCGCAAAAGTGAGCGTAAATTTTTCCCAGGTTATGTTCTTGTCCAAATGGTCATGAACGATGCAACTTGGCACTTAGTACGTAATGTACCTCGTGTTATGGGATTTATTGGTGGAACCTCAGACAGACCTGCACCAATTAGTGATAAAGAAGTTGATGCGATTATGAATCGCTTACAACAAGTTGGTGATAAGCCACGTCCTAAAACACTGTTTGAACCAGGTGAAATGGTTCGTGTTAGCGATGGTCCATTCGCTGACTTTAATGGTGTGGTTGAAGAAGTTGATTATGAAAAAAGCCGCTTAAAAGTTTCTGTTTCAATCTTTGGTCGTGCGACACCAGTTGAATTAGACTTTAGTCAGGTTGAAAAAGGTTAAACCTTTTTACGTTGCTTTCTTGCAAAAGGTGGAAAAGTTATCTACAATTTTCCACCTTTCGTTTTGAGTTGTTTTGTCATAAGACAGAACAAAGTAAAATCGGGGAGCCCTAGCCGGGCGATATACCCAAATTGAGGAATTAATTAATGGCTAAGAAAGTCCAAGCCTATATCAAACTGCAAGTTTCTGCAGGTATGGCTAATCCAAGTCCACCAGTTGGTCCAGCTCTGGGTCAACAAGGTGTTAACATCATGGAGTTCTGTAAAGCATTCAACGCTAAAACTGAAAGCGTAGAAAAAGGCTTACCAATTCCTGTTGTTATTACAGTTTACGCTGACCGTTCTTTCACTTTCGTTACCAAAACTCCTCCAGCAGCAGTTCTGCTGAAGAAAGCTGCGGGCGTGAAATCAGGTTCTGGTAAACCGAACAAAGAGAAAGTAGGTAAAATTACTTCTGCTCAAGTTCGTGAAATCGCAGAAACTAAAGCTGCGGACCTGACTGGTGCTGACGTTGAAGCTATGATGCGTTCAATTGCTGGTACTGCTCGTTCCATGGGCCTGGTAGTGGAGGATTAATCTGATGGCTAAACTAACCAAGCGCATGCGCAATATCCGTGAAAAAGTTGAAGTAACTAAACAGTACGAAATCGCTGAAGCTGTTGCTTTACTGAAAGAACTGGCTACTGCTAAATTCGTTGAAAGCGTTGACGTTGCTGTTAACCTTGGCATCGATGCACGTAAATCAGATCAAAACGTTCGTGGTGCAACTGTACTTCCACACGGTACTGGCCGTTCAGTTCGCGTTGCTGTATTCGCACAAGGTGCAAATGCAGAAGCTGCTAAAGAAGCAGGCGCTGAATTAGTCGGTATGGACGACTTAGCTGCTAAAGTTAAAGCTGGCGAAATGGACTTTGACGTTGTTATCGCATCTCCAGATGCAATGCGCGTTGTAGGTCAATTAGGTCAAATCCTTGGCCCACGTGGCTTAATGCCAAACCCGAAAGTGGGTACTGTAACTCCTAACGTTGCTGAAGCAGTTAAAAATGCTAAAGCTGGTCAGGTTCGTTACCGTAATGACAAAAATGGTATTATCCATACCACTATCGGTAAAGTTGATTTCAACGAAGAACAGTTGAAAGAAAACTTAGAAGCTCTGTTGGTTGCGCTGAAAAAAGCAAAACCATCTGCAGCGAAAGGCGTTTATATCAAGAAAGTAAGCCTGTCTACCACTATGGGTGCAGGTGTTGCTATTGATCAAGCTAGCTTGAGCGCGACAGTTTAATCTTAGATTAGACTAAAGTCATAAAAGACTTTACCTTGGCGTCAAATTTGTATAGAATTTGACGCCTTGAGTTTAGCTATGTGGTATTTTATTTAATTCTACATAACTAAATTCTCTGAATTTCGGTTGGAGTCTGGCCTATCCAGACCCCGTCCAAGACCGCAGGTGTAAGTAATTACTTAATTTTCCTGCGTAGACGGTGAGAGAGCCAATAAAGAATTATATATTCTGGATTCTACTCACCGTGTTTTAGCGCTTATACCATTGTGGTAATAAGTGATGTGAGTCCCGAGTTTTTACTCGGTTAATCCAGGAGCAAGAAGCTAATGGCACTAAATCTTCAAGACAAACAAGCGATTGTTGCTGAAGTCAGCGAAGTTGCCAAAGGTGCGCTTTCTGCAGTTGTTGCGGATTCCCGTGGCGTTACTGTAGCTAAAATGACCGAACTGCGTAAAGCATGTCGTGAAGCTGGCGTTACTGTACGTGTAGTACGTAACACACTTCTGCGTCGTGCTGTTGAAGGTACTTCTTATGAAGTACTGAAAGATGCATTTGTTGGTCCAACCTTGATTGCATTTTCTGCTGAACATCCGGGCGCTGCAGCTCGTCTGTTCAAAGATTTCGCGAAAGCGAACCCAGCATTCGAGATTAAAGCGGCTGCCTTTGAAGGTGAGTTTATCCCAGGTTCGAACATCGATCGTCTGGCTACACTCCCAACTTACGATGAAGCAATCGCACGCCTGATGGCAACCATGAAAGAAGCCTCTGCAGGCAAATTGGTTCGCACTCTGGCTGCTCTGCGCGATCAGAAAGAAGCTGCTTAATAGCCAATTTCTTCGTTGCTTTATTTACGTATAAACTTTTTCTGAATTTTAGGAACACTTGTTATGTCTATTTCTAAAGACGATATCTTAAACGCAGTTGCTGAAATGTCTGTAATGGACGTTGTTGAACTGATCTCTATGATGGAAGAAAAATTCGGTGTATCTGCTGCTGCAGCTGTTGCTGTTGCTGCGGGTCCAGCAGAAGCTGCTGAAGAGAAAACTGAATTTGACGTTATCCTGAAAGCTATCGGCGGTAACAAAGTAGCAGTAATCAAAGCAGTACGTGGCGCTACCGGTCTTGGCCTGAAAGAAGCTAAAGACTTAGTAGAATCTGCACCAGCAGCTCTGAAAGAAGGCGTAAGCAAAGATGATGCTGAAGCTCTGAAGAAAGCTCTGGAAGAAGCAGGCGCTGAGGTTGAAGTTAAATAATTTAACTTCCCAGAGTGCAGCCTAACGGCTGATGGCTGGTGATTTTTTGGTCACCAGCCTTTTTGCGCTGTAAGGTAAGAGTAGCTTTTTCACACTTTTTGGCTTTCTCTCTACCTCAATATTTTTTGCTATTGACGACTTAATATACTGTATTACTCACTACGATCCACGTTGTCCAAAAGCTCGGTAGTGAACTCAATGCAATGAAATGATTTAAGAGTAATAGTAATAAGTATTATGGAAAATTACATTTTCCTACCTACAAAAAATAGTGTTAGCAGAATGTCGTGTCGCCCTTAATAACTAAGGGTAGGCAGAGTGGGTCACTTTTCAGCGAGCTGAGGAACCCTATGGTTTACTCCTATACCGAGAAAAAACGTATTCGTAAGGATTTTGGTAAACGTCCACAAGTTCTGGATGTTCCCTATCTCCTTTCTATCCAACTTGACTCGTTCCAGAAGTTTATCGAGCAAGATCCTGATGGTCAAAACGGTCTGGAAGCAGCTTTCCGTTCCGTATTCCCTATCCAAAGCTATAGTGGCAATGCTGAATTACAGTATGTCAGCTACCGCTTAGGCGAGCCTGTTTTTGATGTTAAAGAATGTCAGATCCGCGGTGTAACTTATTCTGCACCTCTGCGTGTAAAACTGCGTCTGGTCATTTATGAACGTGAAGCCCCAGAAGGCACCGTTAAAGACATTAAAGAACAAGAAGTCTATATGGGTGAAATCCCATTAATGACCGATAACGGTACCTTTGTAATCAATGGTACTGAGCGTGTTATTGTTTCTCAGTTACACCGTAGCCCTGGTGTGTTCTTTGATAGTGACAAAGGTAAAACACACTCATCTGGTAAGGTACTGTATAACGCACGTATTATCCCTTATCGTGGCTCATGGTTAGACTTCGAATTCGACCCTAAAGATAACCTTTTTGTCCGTATTGACCGTCGCCGTAAATTACCTGCGACTATCATTTTACGCGCAATGAACTACAGCACTGAAGAAATCTTAGGTTTATTCTTCGAAAAAACATTGTTTGAAATCAGCAACAACAAGCTGATGATGACATTAGTGCCTGAACGTCTGCGTGGTGAAACTGCTTCATTTGATATTGAAGCAAACGGCAAAGTATATGTTGAAAAAGGCCGTCGTATTACTGCTCGCCATATTCGTCAATTAGAAAAAGAACAAGTTGACCGCATTGAAGTACCTGTTGAATATATTGCAGGTAAAGTGGTTGCTCGTGATTATATTGATGAAGCAACAGGTGAACTGATTTGTGCTGCTAACATGGAAATCTCTTTAGATGTGTTAGCTCGCTTAAGTCAAGCTGGTCATAAAACGATTGAAACTCTGTTTACCAATGACTTAGATCATGGTGCTTATATTTCAGAAACTGTTCGCGTCGATCCTACAAACGATCGCTTAAGCGCGTTAGTTGAAATCTATCGCATGATGCGTCCTGGTGAGCCACCTACACGCGAAGCTGCAGAAAACTTATTTGAGAACTTATTCTTCTCTGAAGATCGTTATGATCTTTCTGCTGTGGGTCGTATGAAGTTCAACCGTTCGTTAAGCCGTGACGAAGTTGAAGGTTCTGGCATCCTGAGCCAAGAAGATATCATCGAAGTAATGAAAAAACTGATTGATATCCGTAATGGTAAAGGTGAAGTGGATGATATCGACCACTTGGGTAACCGTCGTATTCGTTCTGTTGGCGAAATGGCTGAAAACCAATTCCGTGTTGGTCTGGTGCGTGTTGAGCGTGCAGTTAAAGAACGTCTGTCTTTAGGCGATCTTGATGCATTAATGCCACAAGATATGATCAATGCAAAACCGATTTCTGCTGCTGTCAAAGAGTTCTTTGGCTCTAGCCAGTTATCACAGTTTATGGATCAGAATAACCCGCTATCAGAAATTACGCATAAACGTCGTATTTCTGCATTAGGCCCAGGTGGTTTGACCCGTGAACGTGCAGGCTTCGAAGTTCGAGACGTACACCCAACTCACTACGGTCGTGTGTGCCCAATCGAAACGCCTGAAGGTCCAAACATCGGTCTTATCAACTCATTATCTGTTTATGCACAGACTAATGAGTACGGTTTCCTTGAAACGCCTTACCGTGTTGTTGAAAACAACGCTGTAACAGATGAAATTCATTATCTGTCTGCAATTGAAGAAGGTAACTTCATCATTGCTCAGGCTAACTCCGTATTAGACGATGACAATCACTTCGTTGAAGAATTAGTTACTTGCCGTCATAAAGGTGAGTCAAGCTTATTTAGTCGTGACCAAGTTCAGTACATGGACGTTTCAACCCAACAGGTTGTTTCTGTCGGTGCTTCACTGATCCCATTCCTTGAACACGATGACGCCAACCGTGCATTGATGGGTGCGAACATGCAACGTCAGGCTGTTCCTACACTTCGTGGTGATAAACCACTAGTAGGTACAGGTATGGAACGTGCTGTAGCGGTTGACTCCGGTGTTACTGCAGTTGCTAAACGTGGTGGTGTTGTTCAGTATGTTGATGCTTCTCGTATCGTTATCAAAGTTAACGAAGAAGAGACTTACGCTGGTGAAGCGGGCATTGATATCTATAGCTTGACTAAATACACCCGTTCTAACCAGAACACATGTATTAACCAAACACCTTGCGTATCTTTAGGTGAACCTGTTGATCGCGGTGATGTGTTAGCTGATGGTCCTTCAACAGACCTTGGTGAGTTAGCATTAGGCCAAAACATGCGCGTGGCATTTATGCCATGGAATGGTTATAACTACGAGGACTCCATCCTTGTATCTGAGCGTGTTGTTCAAGAAGATCGTTTCACAACTATCCATATTCAAGAACTGGCTTGTGTCTCTCGTGATACTAAGTTAGGGCCTGAAGAGATCACAGCTGATATCCCGAACGTTGGTGAAGCTGCGTTATCTAAACTGGATGAATCAGGTATCGTTTATATCGGTGCTGAAGTGAAAGGCGGTGACATTCTGGTTGGTAAAGTAACACCTAAAGGTGAAACTCAACTGACTCCAGAAGAGAAACTGCTGCGTGCTATCTTCGGTGAAAAAGCATCTGATGTTAAAGATTCTTCTCTACGTGTTCCTAATGGTGTGTCTGGTACAGTTATCGATGTACAAGTGTTCACCCGTGATGGCGTAGAAAAAGATAAACGTGCATTAGAAATTGAAGAATCACAGTTACGTGAAGTTAAGAAAGACTTAACTGAAGAACTGCGTATCTTTGAAGCTGGTCTATTCGCTCGTATCCGTGGTGTTCTGATTGCTGGCGGTATTGAAGCTGAGAAATTAGATAAATTACCTCGTGAACGTTGGTTAGAACTGGGTATTGCGGATGAAGAGAAGCAAAACCAGTTAGAACAATTAGCAGAACAGTATGATGAACTGAAAGCTGAGTTCGCGAAGAAACTGGAAGCTAAACGTCGTAAAATCACTCAAGGTGATGATTTAGCACCAGGTGTGCTGAAAATCGTTAAGGTTTATCTGGCTGTTAAACGTCAGATCCAACCTGGTGATAAGATGGCGGGTCGTCATGGTAACAAGGGTGTTATCTCTAAGATTAACCCTATTGAAGACATGCCATACGATGAAAACGGCAACCCAGTTGACCTCGTACTGAACCCACTGGGTGTACCATCACGTATGAACATCGGTCAGATCCTTGAAACTCACTTGGGTATGGCTGCTAAAGGTATCGGTGATAAGATCAACGCGATGCTGAAACAGCAACAAGAAGTTGCTAAATTACGTGAATTTATCCAGAAAGCTTACGATCTGGGTATGGCACCTCGTCAGAAAGTTGATCTGGACACCTTCAGCGATGAAGAAGTGTTACGTCTGGCTGAAAACCTGAAAAAAGGTATGCCAACCGCAACACCAGTGTTCGATGGTGCAGAAGAAATGGAAATTAAAGAGATGCTTAAATTAGCTGATCTTCCAACTTCTGGTCAGATTACACTTTTCGATGGTCGTACAGGTGAGCAATTTGAGCGTCCAGTAACTGTTGGTTACATGTACATGCTGAAACTGAACCACTTAGTTGATGATAAGATGCACGCCCGTTCTACCGGTTCGTACAGCTTAGTTACTCAGCAACCTCTTGGTGGTAAAGCTCAGTTTGGTGGACAGCGTTTCGGGGAGATGGAAGTGTGGGCACTGGAAGCATACGGTGCAGCTTATACTCTTCAAGAAATGCTTACTGTTAAGTCGGATGACGTTAACGGTCGTACCAAAATGTACAAAAACATCGTTGATGGTAATCATCAGATGGAACCAGGTATGCCAGAGTCGTTCAACGTATTGTTGAAAGAGATCCGTTCACTGGGTATCAACATCGAATTGGAAGACGAATAACGGATTCCATAGAGACAGACTGCTAGAGATGGCAGTCTGTCAAACAGTGACTACACTGGTTTAAAGGGGTGAATGACAGGGGTCATTTGCCTGGCAGGTCTAACTCCGACAGGAGCCATTTCGTGAAAGACTTATTAAAGTTTCTGAAAGCGCAAACCAAGACCGAAGAGTTTGATGCGATCAAAATTGCTCTGGCATCACCTGATATGATCCGTTCATGGTCATTTGGTGAAGTTAAAAAGCCAGAAACAATTAACTACCGTACGTTCAAACCAGAACGTGACGGTCTTTTCTGTGCCCGTATTTTCGGACCAGTAAAAGATTACGAATGTTTGTGTGGTAAATACAAACGTTTAAAACACCGTGGTGTTATCTGTGAGAAGTGTGGCGTTGAAGTTACACAAACTAAAGTTCGTCGTGAACGCATGGGTCACATCGAATTAGCTTCTCCAGTTGCTCACATTTGGTTCTTGAAATCATTACCGTCCCGTATCGGTTTGCTGCTGGATATGCCACTGCGCGATATTGAACGTGTATTGTATTTTGAATCTTACGTTGTTGTTGAAGGCGGGATGACTAGCCTTGAACGTGGTCAAATCTTAACAGAAGAGCAATACCTCGATGCATTAGAAGAATTCGGTGACGAATTTGATGCGAAGATGGGTGCAGAAGCTGTTCAGAACCTCTTACAGAGCATGGATCTGGAACAAGAGTGTGAAACGTTACGTGAAGAGTTAAACGAAACTAACTCTGAAACTAAACGTAAGAAACTGACTAAACGTATCAAGTTACTTGAAGCGTTCATGCAATCAGGCAATAAACCTGAGTGGATGATCTTAACTGTACTGCCTGTGTTACCACCAGACTTACGTCCACTGGTTCCACTTGATGGCGGTCGTTTTGCGACATCTGACCTGAACGATTTATATCGTCGTGTGATCAACCGTAACAACCGTTTAAAACGCCTGCTTGATTTAGCAGCTCCAGACATCATCGTACGTAATGAAAAACGTATGTTACAAGAGTCTGTGGATGCGTTATTAGATAACGGTCGTCGTGGTCGTGCGATCACAGGTTCGAACAAACGTCCTCTGAAATCTTTGGCTGATATGATCAAAGGTAAACAAGGTCGTTTCCGTCAAAACCTGTTAGGTAAACGTGTTGACTATTCTGGTCGTTCTGTAATCACCGTTGGTCCATACCTGCGTCTGCATCAGTGTGGTCTACCGAAAAAAATGGCTCTTGAGTTATTCAAACCATTTATTTACGGAAAACTGGAAACCCGTGGTTTAGCGACAACAATTAAAGCCGCTAAAAAAATGGTTGAGCGCGAAGAAGCGGTTGTTTGGGATATCTTAGATGAAGTTATCCGCGAACACCCAGTGATGCTAAACCGTGCACCAACACTTCACCGTTTAGGTATTCAGGCATTTGAACCAATCCTTATCGAAGGTAAAGCTATTCAGTTACACCCACTCGTTTGTGCGGCATACAACGCCGACTTCGATGGTGACCAAATGGCGGTTCACGTACCATTGACATTGGAAGCGCAACTAGAAGCTCGTGCGCTGATGATGTCAACAAATAACATCCTGTCTCCAGCAAGTGGTGACCCAATCATCGTTCCTTCACAGGACGTTGTATTAGGTCTTTACTACATGACTCGTGACTGCATCAATGCCAAAGGTGAAGGCATGGTGCTAAGTGGTCCTAAAGAAGCTGAACGCGTTTATCGCGCTGGTTTAGCCTCTTTACACGCACGTGTTAAAGTACGTATCACTGAAGAGATCAAAGATGGCGAAGGTAACATCACTACTGAAACTAGCTTAAAAGACACTACTGTCGGCCGAGCTATTTTATGGATGATCGTACCAAAAGGCCTACCTTACGCGCTGGTTAACCAACCATTAGGTAAGAAAGCAATCTCTAAAATGCTTAATACCTGTTATCGCGTAATGGGCTTGAAGCCAACAGTTATTTTTGCTGACCAAATCATGTATACCGGTTTTGCTTACGCAGCACGTTCAGGTGCTTCAGTAGGTATCGATGACATGGTTATCCCTGCGAAAAAAGCAGAGATCATTGCAGAAGCAGAAGCTGAAGTTGCAGAAATTCAGGAACAGTTCCAATCCGGTCTGGTAACAGCGGGCGAACGTTACAACAAAGTCATCGATATTTGGGCCGCGGCGAATGAGCGCGTAGCGAAAGCGATGATGGAAAACCTGTCTACTGAAACCGTTATTAACCGTAATGGTGAAGAAGAACAACAAGTATCTTTCAACAGCATCTTTATGATGGCTGACTCCGGTGCTCGTGGTTCTGCAGCTCAGATCCGTCAGTTAGCAGGTATGCGTGGTCTGATGGCTAAGCCAGATGGCTCAATCATCGAGACACCAATCACAGCGAACTTCCGTGAAGGTCTGAACGTACTCCAGTACTTCATCTCAACCCACGGTGCTCGTAAAGGTCTTGCGGATACCGCACTGAAAACAGCAAACTCCGGTTACTTGACTCGTCGTTTAGTTGACGTTGCGCAAGATTTAGTTGTCACAGAAGACGACTGTGGCACAACCGAAGGTGTTATGATGACTCCGGTTATCGAAGGTGGAGATGTTAAAGAGCCACTGCGTGAACGTGTATTAGGTCGTGTAGCTGCAGAAGATATTCTGAAACCAGGTACTGCTGATATTCTTGTTCCACGTAACACCCTGTTAAACGAAAAACTGTGTGACTTGTTAGAAGAAAACTCAGTTGACAGCGTGAAAGTACGTTCAGTTGTAACCTGTAACACAGACTTCGGTGTATGTGCTAAATGTTATGGTCGTGACCTTGCTCGTGGTCATATCATCAACAAAGGTGAAGCTATCGGTGTTATCGCGGCACAGTCAATCGGTGAACCAGGTACACAGTTAACGATGCGTACGTTCCACATCGGTGGTGCGGCATCTCGTGCGGCAGCAGAATCTAGCATTCAAGTACGTAATAAAGGTACTCTGAAGCTGTTCAATGCGAAGTTCATTACCAATACTGCGGGTAAATTAGTTATCACTTCTCGTAACACAGAATTACGTTTAATTGACGAATTCGGTCGTACGAAAGAAAGCTACAAAGTGCCTTACGGTGCTCAATTAGCGAAAGGTGATGGCGAAGCGGTTAATGGTGGCGAAACTGTTGCTAACTGGGATCCACATACAATGCCAGTTGTGAGTGAAGTATCTGGTATCATTCGTTTTGCTGACATGGTTGATGGTCAAACCATCACACGTCAAACAGATGAATTAACAGGTCTTTCTTCACTGGTTGTTCTGGATTCAGCAGAGCGTACAGGTAGCGGTAAAGATTTACGTCCAGCACTGCGCATCACTGATGCACAAGGCAAAGATGTATTGATCCCGAATACTGATATGCCAGCACAGTACTTCCTGCCAGGTAAAGCAATTGTTCAGTTAGACGATGGCATTACAATTAATGCAGGTGACACTTTAGCGCGTATTCCACAAGAATCTGGCGGTACTAAAGATATCACCGGTGGTCTGCCACGCGTTGCTGACCTGTTTGAAGCACGTCGTCCGAAAGAGCCTGCAATCCTTGCTGAAATCAGCGGTATTGTATCGTTCGGTAAAGAGACTAAAGGTAAACGTCGTCTAGTTATTTCTCCATTAGACGGTAGCGATGCATACGAAGAGATGATCCCTAAATGGCGTCAGCTTAACGTATTCGAGGGTGAGGTTGTGGAACGCGGTGATGTTATTTCCGATGGTCCAGAGTCACCACACGACATTCTGCGCTTACGTGGTGTTCATGCGGTTACTCGCTATATCACTAACGAAGTACAGGAAGTTTACCGTTTACAAGGCGTTAAGATTAACGATAAACACATCGAAGTTATCGTTCGTCAGATGCTACGTAAAGTTACCATTGAGAACGCAGGAAGCTCTGAGTTCCTCGAAGGTGAACAGGTTGAATACGCTCGCGTTAAAGTATCAAACCGTGTTCTGGAAGATGATGGTAAAGTACCAGCAACGTATGCTCGTGACCTGTTAGGTATCACGAAAGCATCTCTGGCAACTGAATCCTTCATCTCTGCTGCATCATTCCAAGAAACAACGCGTGTTCTGACTGAAGCAGCGGTAGCAGGTAAACGTGACGAATTACGTGGCTTGAAAGAGAACGTTATTGTTGGTCGC
Source organism: Proteus sp. fly-1008 (assembly GCF_040140305.1). Taxonomy (NCBI): domain Bacteria; kingdom Pseudomonadati; phylum Pseudomonadota; class Gammaproteobacteria; order Enterobacterales; family Morganellaceae; genus Proteus; species Proteus sp. fly-1008. Next base: position 17,403 of record NZ_JBEEWH010000016.1, on the reverse strand, counting down.
TTGATCCCAGCAGGTACAGGGTATGCGTATCACCAAGATCGTATGAAGCGTCGTCAATCACAATTGCCAGCAGATGAAACTGAAACAACAATCAGTGCCGATGAAGCATCTGCTAACTTAGCAGAATTACTGAATGCTGGTTTTGGTGGATTAAAAGACTAAAATCTAATTTAGATTAGATTGAAATGCCCTCCATTGTGAGGGCATTTTTTGTTTCTGTTCTACAATAAGTAGGCGAAATGATGAGAATAATAACTAACGGATTGATTATCCTATTTTTTATTTTTACTGGTCTTGCTTTTGCAACCCCTTTAGAAAAGGAAATACCAACAGAAACACAATGGAATTTAGAAACTTCGATCACAACATTGATGCAGCTTCGGCAACAAAAAACTTTATATGCTTTTATTGGTAATAAACTAAGACCTGTTGCTGAGCTATATCCTAATCGGGGATTTTATGTTTCAGATGCGATAAATAATTACCATAAAATACAATTTGGAAATGCCCAAGGTTATTTGGAAGCTGGTTATTTAGAAGATGGTTACATTGAAGATATTGCTTCTATTTCGGTCGATAGGAAAATACGTTTCTTATCAGATAGTACGAAGAAAACCGATTATCCTATCTATGAGTATCTGATCACAACAAAAAATACCCCCATCTATAGTGATAAAGATATTGCGAGCCCACAAATAGCGATACTCTTATCCAATTTACGCTATCCTGTGCTATCACGCACAATAAAAGAAGATGCTAATGGAAGTAAAATCAATTGGTTTGAGATCTCTTTAGGTGACCGCTTAGGTTATATTTCATCAAGGGATGTAAAACCTGATTTAGGGATACCGGTGCTTACTTATCACCATATTCTCAAAGCAACGGAAAATCATAATTTTCGTCATACATCAACAACAACATCATTAACCGCCTTTACAGAGCAGATGAATTATTTAAAAGAAGCCGGGTATGAAACGCTTTCACTAAACCAAGTTGCAGGCTATTTAAATAAAAATATTAATTTGCCGGGACGAGCCGTCGCATTAACATTTGATGATGGTTTACAATCTGTTTATCGCTATGCCTATCCACTTTTAAAAGAAAATGGCCAAAGAGCAACATTATTTGTTATTTCATCACGTATAAAATCTAAAATACCTAAATGGGCACCTAATTCATTACAATTTATGAGTTGGCAGGCACTGAAATCAAGCCGAGATGTTTTTGATATTCAGTCACATTCTCATTTTTTACATCGTTTAGATAATAATAAAAAACCCATTATATTTAGTCGCCAATCTCATACTATCGTATTAGATTTACAGCACTCACAGCGTGTTTTGCGATTATTAAACCCACATCAATATGCTTTTGCATACCCTTTTGGTGGATATAATCAAAGAGCAATCAATGCAGTCAAAGCGTCGGGTATGACATTGGCGGTGACGACTCAGCAAGGAAAAGTTCGTTTAGGTGATCCACCTTTCGCTCTAAAACGGCTATATGCGTTAAGTACAGATCCCATTGAGAAATTTGCGAGGATGGTGGGTAATGATGAATATGAAGTGGTGAATAAAAATATCGTTGTTGATAAATAAAAATTATAATATTAGAAAAATACCTTTGATATTTATTGAAGGTATTTTTTTATTTCTCCCCATTACTCACTCAGTTAAGATCAACAAATAACTTATATTTTTCAGATAATTATGATGATTTTTTAGTGATAAAAATTCATTTTTTTCTGTAAGCTGGCAATCCAAGTTCAGCATGGAGCTAGTTATGAAAAAATCTATATCCATATCTTCTTATGATTCTGCATTTAAACGTTTTATGATGAATGTCAGTAATGCGAAAGACTTTTTCTTTGTCCATTTACCAGAGGACTTAAAAAGTCATTGTGATTTTTCAACGTTGCAATTACAAAATTCTTCTTTCATCGATATTAACTTACGTTCTCGTATGTCTGATATTTTGTATTTAGTGAAAACCAAAGAGGGTGATATTTCTATTTATTTATTAGTAGAACATCAATCTAGGCCAGATAAAATGATAGGTTGGCGTATGATGAATTATGCATTTTACACTATGAATCAACATTTACAGCAAGGTTATAAATTTTTACCCCTCGTTGTTCCTATTCTGTTTTATCATGGCAAGAAAAAACCTTATCCTTTTCCTGTTAATTGGATGTCATGTTTTCCACTTACTTCACTTGCTAATCAACTTTATTCTAATAGCTTTTCTTTAATTGATTTGACTTCAATTGATGATGATATTTTGCTGACTCATAAAAAAGCAGCAGTAATGGAAATTGCAATGAAGCACGTTAATAGTTGTCATGATATTAATGAGATTGCAATACTTCTATCAAAAGCAATAAATCAGAAAAACTGCAGAGATGAAGACACGGTTGCTGTTGTAGAATATTTATTCTCAATTATGGACGCATCAGATTTTGAGTTCATTTTAAATAAAATAGTTGAACAAGTAGATAACCACAAAGAGGTGATTATGAATATAGCGTGGAGATTAGAAAATAAGGGATTTAATTTAGGTGTAAGTGAAGGGTTTGAAATAGGCAAAAATGAGGGGATCGAACTGGGCAAAAATGTAGGTATTGAAATAGGTAAGAATGTAGGTATTGAAATAGGTAAGAATGTAGGTATTGAAATAGGTTGGGCTAAAGGCATTGAGTTAGGTAAAACGGAAGGCATTGAGTTAGGTAAAACGGAAGGTATTGAGTTAGGTAAAACAGAGGGTATTGAAATTGGTAAAAAAATAGTACAAATAGAATTAGCTCAAAACTTATTAAAAGAAAATTTTGATCTTTTATTTATTGAGAAAATATCAGGCTTAACTATTCAAGAACTTGAAGAATTAGCAGCGTAAGAATTAAGTTGTTTATAAATATTAAATTAAAAGAATTATAATATATTAATTTTAATGTTTTATTTTTATTGGGTTATTTTGAATTTATTAAAAATCACTTCTATTGAATTATGTAATAAAAATCGCCTTTATTATTTTTAATTAAATAAACTAAAGGCGGTTTTATATTGTTTAAATTTTAATTAACGGCCCAAGTAATTATCCCAATCTTTCCATACGGGTTGTAATCCTCGTTCTTTTAATGCGTTAATCACATCATTAACATGGCGATTATCATTAGGAGAGAATTGCTCTAATTCTTCATGACTATCAGAATACCCACCAGGTTGAGTTTTAGAACCCGCACTAATATTATTTATCGCTAATGGTACTGTATTATCACGAAAATACGGAGATTCGCGGGTTGAAAGTGAAAGCTCAACATCAGGTGCCAAAATACGAAAAGCACAGATCAATTGAACTAATTCCGCTTCACTCATTACTGATGCGGGACTTAGTCCACCAGCACAAGGGCGTAAACGGGGAAAAGAGATTGAATAGCGGCTTTTCCAATAGCGCTTTTGTAAAAATAAGAGATGTTCTGCCACCATATAACAATCGCTACGCCACTGGCTTGAAAGACCAATCAATGCACCTAAACCAATTTTATCAATTCCAGCTTGTCCTAATCTATCTGGCGTTTGTAATCGCCAATGAAAATCCTGTTTTTTGCCCTTTAGATGATGAAGCTGATAAGTGGGTTCATGATAGGTTTCTTGATAAACCATGACACCATCAATACCGAGTGTTTTTAATTCGGCATATTCTTCTGTTGCAAGAGGTTGAACTTCCATCATTAATGAACTGAAATTTTCTCGAATAAGGGGGATATATTGGCGAAAATAATCCATACCCACTTTTCTTTGATGCTCACCAGTTACTAATAGCAGGCTATCAAACCCTAATTGGCGGATGCTATTACATTCGGCAATGATCTCACTTTCATTTAATGTTTTACGTTTAATGGCATTACTCATTGAAAAACCACAATAAGTACAATCATTAGCACATAAATTAGAAAGGTAAAGTGGAACATACAACCCCACAACATTGCCGAAACGTTGTCGCGTGAGTTGTTGAGCACGTTGTGCCATTGGTTCTAAATAGTATCTACCTGCTGGCGAAATGAGTGCCATGAAATCATCAAGCGTGAGAGTGTGACGATTTAATGCGGCTTCAACATCTGCATGGGTTTTACTATTGAGTCTTAATGTAATGTCATCCCAATTCAGGTGTTGCCAATAATCAGAAAAAGTGTCCATTAGAACGCCCCTAAATATTGGGTTAATGGACTAGAAGCTTGTGCATGTGTATTGGTAGTTGCTAATCCTGAGTTTCTAGCGAGCTCGCCAGCATCCAGCGCTGTTTTAAATGCTTGGGCCATTAAAATTGGATTTTTAGAGACTGCAATAGCCGTATTAACTAATACCGCGTCTGCACCTAACTCTAAAGCTTCAAGAGCATGACTTGGTGCGCCAATACCTGCATCAACAACAACAGGAATAGAGGCTTGTTCGACGATAATTCGTAGAAAATCACGAGTTTGTAAGCCTTGATTAGAGCCAATAGGAGAGCCCAAAGGCATTACTGCAGCGCAACCAACGTCTTCTAAACGACGACATAAAACAGGATCAGCACTGCAGTAGGGTAAAACAACAAAACCTTCCTTCACAAGAATGTCAGCAGCTTTAAGAGTTTCAATAGGATCAGGTAATAAATATTTAGTATCAGGATGAATTTCTAATTTAACCCAATTTGTACCAAAAGCCTCTTTAGCTAATCGCGCTGCAAAAATCGCTTCTTGTGCTGTTTTTGCCCCGGATGTGTTGGGTAATAATTTTACGCCTAATGACTTGAGTGGCGCGATTAAATCATCATGTCCCTTTTTTAAATCGACTCGTTTCATTGCCATTGTTACAAGTTGGCTGCCCGAAGCCTTAATGGCTTCTGTCATTAGCGTTGGTGTTGCAAATTTTCCTGTGCCTGTAAAAAGTCTAGATGTGAATGTGGTATCAGCAATTTTTAACATATCAGCCCCCCGCAATTGCTTGAAAGAGAAGAATAGTATCGCCATCGTTAATAAAATGTGTTTCCCAATTTTCACGAGGAACAATGGTTTCATTGATGGCGAGTGCCACACCTATAGGTGGCTGTTCTAACTGAATAAGGAGCTGGCTAATAGTGACAGGCATATCCAGAGAATATTGTTCGTCATTTACGGTAATGTTCATGCTAACCCTCGACAAACAGGACATGTTGTTGATGATGTTAAGCGTAAAGTGCTCCAATTTTGTTTTCTACCATCGAAAAGGCGTAGTTTTCCACTTAGAGAGCTAGGTAAATCAGAGAGTAGCTTAATAGCTTCAAGTGCCTGAAGTGTGCCAATAACACCCACAACAGGGCCTAGAATTCCGGCTGTTTTACAGTTTCGTTGTGGTTCAGTTTCATCAGGATAAAGACAGTGATAACAACCATGAATAAAAGGAGGTTCAAACACCATAAGTTGGCCACTAAACCCAACGGCACTCCCACTAATAAGTGGAATTTGTTGTGCAACACACGCACGATTAATGGCTTGGCGTGTAAGCATGTTATCTGTGCAATCTAAAACTAAATCAACTTCTTTAACTAATTTAAGTAATGAATCATCATTAATACGTTGTTTATAAGAAGTCACTTTTATATCTGGATTTAAGGCAAGCAAAGCCTGCTTTGCAACCTCTGATTTCGCATCAGGGATATCTTGAGTGCGATAAAGAATTTGGCGCTGTAGATTAGAAATATGTAATTCATCATCATCAACTAAAATAAGCTCACCAATACCTGCCCCCGCGAGATACATTGATGCTGGAGAGCCTAACCCACCAAGCCCGACAATCAGTACCTTTGCTTGTTGAAGTTTGTTTTGGCCCTCGATACCAATATCTTCTAACATCACTTGTCGGCTATAACGCATAAAATCATTATCATTTAGCATGACGATTTTCCTTCAACTAATTCTAATAATTTACGAGTTACTTTTTGCCAATCAGATGCTTTTGTTATTGCACTGACTAAAGCAACACTCCCTACGCCTGTTGCAACCACATCAGAGACTCTCTCTAGCGAGATCCCACCAATAGCAACAGTGGGAAAATCAGGTGTCTGTTCTACTTGATGTTTGAGCGCCTTCAAACCTTGTGGTTTAGATGGCATATCTTTCGTTGTGGTTGGAAATATATGCCCTAATGCGATGTAAGATGGGCGCAACATCTTTGCTCTTTGTAATTCAGCTTCGTCGTGAGTAGAAATACCCAGCCGTAATCCAGCTTGTTTAATGGCACCAAGATCAGCAACATCAAGATCTTCTTGACCAAGATGAACACCATAAGCCTGATGATTAATGGCGAGTTGCCAATAATCATTGATAAACAGTCTTGCGTGATATTGTTTACCTAGTTTTATTGCTTCGATGATCTCTTTTTCAACGTCTTTTGGCTGTTTATCTTTTATACGCAATTGAAGAGTGGTAACGCCTGTTTTTAATAGGCGTTCTATCCATTCAATAGAATCAACAACGGGGTAAAGTCCCAGTTTTTTTTCTGTCGGTGCAAAGGCGGCGTTAGAGGATCTGTTCATTTTCAGTTACCTCGACATTGGTAATGTCTGCACTATGGTACAACTCGCTTCCATGCTCTTTAAACGCTTGTGACATTTGCTCCATTCCTGCCGCATAGTCACGGACTTCTTGCGTTATCTTCATTGAACAGAATTTAGGACCACACATTGAGCAAAAGTGAGCCACTTTTCCTGATGCTTGAGGAAGGGTTTCATCGTGATATTGGCGTGCTGTTTCAGGATCAAGCGCTAAATTGAATTGATCTTCCCATCTAAATTCAAAACGCGCTTTTGACATAGCATTATCACGGATTTGAGCACCAGGATGCCCTTTGGCTAAATCGGCAGCATGAGCCGCAATTTTATAAGTAATTAAGCCTTGTTTTACATCGTCTTTATTTGGTAAGCCTAGGTGTTCTTTCGGGGTGACATAACAGAGCATAGCACAACCAAACCAGCCAATCATTGCTGCACCAATACCTGAAGTAAAATGATCGTAACCCGGTGCAATATCTGTTGTGAGAGGGCCTAATGTATAAAAGGGAGCTTCATGACAATGCTCTAGCTCTTCTGTCATATTACGGCGGATCATCTGCATTGGAACGTGACCGGGGCCTTCAATCATGACTTGCACGTCATATTCCCATGCGATTTTTGTTAGTTCACCTAAAGTATGTAACTCAGCAAATTGTGCTTCATCGTTTGCATCTTGGATAGAGCCAGGTCTTAACCCATCGCCCAATGAAAGGGAAACATCATAAGCGGTACAAATTTCGCAGATTTCACGGAAATGTTCGTAGAGGAAATTTTCTTTGTGATGTGATAGACACCATTTCGCCATTATCGAACCACCACGAGAGACAATACCCGTTAGGCGTTTTGCGGTCATCGGAACATAACGTAACAATACACCTGCATGAATAGTAAAGTAATCAACACCTTGCTCTGCTTGCTCAAGTAAAGTATCGCGGAACATTTCCCAAGTGAGATCTTCTGCAATACCGTTAACTTTCTCAAGTGCTTGATAGATTGGAACTGTGCCAATAGGAACAGGGCTATTGCGAATGATCCACTCACGCGTTTCATGAATGTAACGGCCTGTTGAGAGATCCATTACGGTATCTGCCCCCCAACGTGTAGACCAAATTAGCTTTTCAACTTCTTCTTCAATTGAAGACGTTACAGAAGAATTTCCGATATTGGCATTCACTTTCACTAAGAAATTACGACCAATAATCATCGGCTCTGATTCTGGGTGGTTAATATTGGCGGGAATAATGGCTCGACCAGCTGCAACTTCTTGGCGTACAAATTCAGGAGTAATATTGTCAGGGAGATGAGCACCAAAGCTAAAGCCTGCATGTTGTTGGCGTAATACTTTGCTTCGAATACGTTCACGGCCCATATTTTCACGAATAGCAATAAACTCCATTTCAGGTGTGATAATACCTTTTCGAGCATAATGCAATTGCGTCACACTTTTACTCTTTAGGGCTTTTTTAGGGTTGGGTTTTAACGGAAAACGTAGATGCTCTAATCCGGCATCAGAAAGGCGTTGTTGTGTGAAATCAGAGCTTAAGAGTGAAAGTGCTTCGGTATCATTACGCTCATCAATCCATGATTGGCGAATTTTTTTTAATCCAAGATTAACGTCGAGTTGAGAAGCTGGGTCGCCATAAGGGCCAGAAGTGTCATATACCGGAACAGGTTCATTATCTTCAAAAATAGGGTTTTCTTTTGATCCGCCTATCAATGTTTTATCAAGCTGGATCTCACGCATTGGTACTTGAATATCGGTACGAGAGCCTTCAAGGTAAATACGTTTTGAGTTAGGAAAACTCACACCTTGGATTGTGCTAATAAACGCTTGAGCAGCATCACGTTGTTCTTTTCGTGGACGTGATTTGTGGGGCGTTGGTGAAATATCTTTAACAGATAATGTTTGATTTTGGGACATAGCATTTCCTAATAAATATCATGCAGGCTGTAGCCTGTTGGGTGAATATTGAGAAAAATGCTTGTCTGGAGGTCGCAGGGAGTATCGACAGATAGGCGTATAAAAAATATACGGGATGAAGCTATCAAAAGGTCGAATCACTCTTGTTCCCTTCGCGGGTATTAACCCGATCAGGTTCCGCGGATCCCGAATTAACGGTCTCAGCCTGTGTTTATAATAGCCTTATAAACACTAGGCACTCCGACAAGAAGATGTCCAGTATATGAAAGATTTTAAAAACTACAAGTCCGATATGGGTTATTTATTTAAATCCCAATGGCATTGTTTCCAACCTTTTTCTGCTGAAATTTGCGCTAATTGCTGATCGGCATTAACTGTAATGACGTTATCAGCTTGATAACATAAGGGGAGATCATTAATAGAGTCAGTATAGAAGTTAATATAACTATTTTTAATGTTATTTTCAGTTCTCCATTGGTTTAAACGTATGACTTTCCCTTCTCTAAATGTCGGTATTCCTTCAATGTACCCTGTATAATGGTTATCTTTAATTTGCATATCAATACCCATTGAAACATCGGCATTAAGTTGTTTCGCAATAGCTTGAACAAGAAAAGATACGGTAGCAGAAATAATAATAACAGGGATATTTTTTTGTTGGTATTGGGCAATAATCGAGATATCTTGAGGATAGAGTAAAGGTTTTATTATTGTTTTAGTAAAATCAATAATCCATTGATTTATCTCTTCTATATTATATTTCTTGTAATGGGATAAGTGCTGGTTAAGATATTGACTCATATCGAGCTTACCCGCATAGTAGTCGGCGATCATTTGCTCATCAAGTTGTAAAAAAGCAGGATCAGTGACTCTTTTATTTTCCCACAAATACCGTGTCCATAAACGGCTAGAATCACCCGCTAATAATGTTTCATCCAAATCAAAAACAGCAAGCTGATCTCTATTTTTACTTATCATCTCATTGCCCTTTATTTATTAGTTTTATTTATAATTATGATGGCTAAATGTTAATGAATTATAGAAGATAGATATAATTCATTGAGTGGCTCTTACTAAAGAGAGTATCCTTAATTCTATATCATTATTTTGGATAGATTTATCATTATGCATTTATATACGTTAGCGGGATCAGAGAAAGGCTGGTGGACAGTCAGCCTTGGTGGGCGAGTGTGGTTACCTAAAGGTGAACTCCCTTTTGGTTTTGCAAAGGATTGGGATTTAGTTGGTCAACAGGCCAAAATTGTTGGTGAGTGGCAGGGTGAAACTGTTTGGCTTATTCATGGAAAAATGGATAACGACATGTGTTCGCCGAGGCTTATCGCCTCACAAGATGAGAATTTATTTAAACTCGTGGGTCGCGGTGTTCAGTTAGCAGAATTTTATCGTTCTCATCGTTTTTGTGGTTATTGTGGTTCTAAAATGCGCCATAGTGAGAGCGAATGGGCTTGTTTATGCGATAACTGCCATGAACGCTATTACCCACAAATTGCCCCTTGTATTATTGTAGGTATTCGGCATGAAGATAAGATTTTACTCGCACATCATGTTAGGCATAAACATTCCCCTCTTTATACTGTGCTCGCTGGTTTTGTGGAGGTTGGTGAAACCTTAGAAGAAGCCGTCGCTCGCGAAGTGTTTGAAGAAAGCAATATTCGTATTCGTAATATTCGTTACGTATCATCTCAACCTTGGCCATTCCCTCATTCTTTAATGATGGGTTTTTTGGCTGATTATGATGGAGGAGAATTGCGCCATGATCCTTCAGAATTAACCAGTGCGGCTTGGTATCGTTATGATCAGCTACCACAGATCCCACCTCCAGATACTATTGCGCGACGCTTGATAGAAGATACGATAGCGAATATTAGACAAGATAAAGAAAAGAACTAAATAAAGGCGTTGTCAGCCAACAGTTATTTTTCCAGCATGTTACAATGCATGCTATTTTGCGGCCCTATTACTGTTAATGGAGTTAGTCATGAGTGAGTTGAAAAACGACCGCTATTTACGTGCGCTGTTGCGCCAACCTGTTGATGTCACCCCAGTTTGGATGATGCGTCAGGCAGGCAGATATCTTCCTGAATATAAGGAAACACGGGCACAGGCGGGGGATTTCATCTCATTGTGCAAAAATACAGAATTGGCATGCGAAGTGACATTGCAGCCTTTAAGACGCTTCCCTTTAGATGCCGCTATTTTATTTTCTGATATTTTAACTATTCCTGATGCAATGGGACTAGGCCTTTACTTTGAAACTGGTGAAGGACCTCGTTTTAAGTCCCCAATAAATAGCCTTACCGATATTCAAAAGCTACCAATTCCTGATCCTGAAGACGAACTTGGCTATGTAATGAATGCAGTACGTGCAATTCGTCATGCATTGCAAGGCAGTGTGCCATTAATCGGTTTTTCGGGAAGTCCTTGGACGTTAGCAACCTATATGGTAGAAGGTGGAAGTAGTAAGGCCTTCACAAAAATAAAAAAAATGATGTATGCAGAGCCTCAAGCACTACATCTATTACTGGATAAACTCGCAGATAGCGTTATCCTTTATCTGAATGCTCAAATTAAAGCGGGTGCACAATCTATCATGATCTTTGATACATGGGGTGGTGTACTAACAGGGCGTGATTACCAACTTTTTTCATTACACTACATGCATAAGATTGTTGATGGTCTTATTCGCGAATACGATGGAAGAAAAGTTCCTGTAACCTTATTTACCAAAGGTGGCGGTCGTTGGTTAGAAGCAATGGCAGCAACAGGTTGTGATGCATTAGGGTTAGATTGGACGATAGATATCGAAGATGCACGTCGTCGAGTAGGGGATAAAGTCGCCTTACAAGGTAATATGGATCCTTCTATGCTGTATGCGCCGCCAGCCAGAATAGAGCAAGAGGTCGAAACTATTCTTGCTGGGTTTGGTAAAGGTAACGGTCATGTCTTTAATCTTGGGCACGGTATTCATCAAGATGTTCCACCAGAGCATGCTGGTGCATTTATTGATGCGGTTCACCGTTTATCGAAGCCTTATCATCAGGATAATGATTAATACCTCACAATTGCGTCAGGAGCAGACAGAAAAAGCTCAACAAATTATTTTGACAGACCAATTTACAATGCCTACTTATATTGCTGGCGCTGATGTTGGTTTTGAAGATGGTGGCGCAGTTACTCGCGCCGCCATCGTGATAATGCATTACCCTTCTTTTGAAATTCTTGAATACCAAATCGCGCGAATACCTACAAATCTTCCTTACATCCCAGGTTTACTTTCATTTAGAGAGTGCCCAGCGTTACTGTCTGCTTGGCAATTAATCAAACAGAAACCTTCTCTTATTTTTGTCGATGGGCAAGGTATTGCTCATCCTAGAAGGCTCGGTGTTGCCAGTCATTTTGGTTTATTAGTGGACACGCCTACTATTGGCGTAGCAAAAAGTCGTTTATGTGGTACTGATCGAGCGGTTAATGAAGAGATGGGAAGCCATGAGCCATTAATGGATAAGAATGAGCAAATAGGATGGATTTATCGCAGTAAGAAAAAATGCAAACCCCTGTATATTTCCCCGGGTCATAAAGTGAGTATGGAAGGCGCTTTGCAGTGGGTTGAGTTGTGTATGAAAGGGTATCGATTGCCAGAACCAACGCGTTGGGCTGATGGTATTGCTTCAAATAGGCGATTATTTGAGCAGTTGAATAAGAATAAGCTCTAAATGACCGGGAAATATGTGGATATTTTTAATTTTCAGGTAAACTGCGCCTAAGTTAAGAAAATGAGTAATCACGAATGTTGAAGAACCCAATCCATTTACGTTTAGAAAAGCTAGAAGCTTGGCAACACCTGACGTTTATGGCGTGCCTGTGTGAGCGAATGTACCCAAATTATCAGGTATTTTGTCGCGAAACAGGATTTGCTGATCCAACGCTTTATCGCCGTATTCTCGATCTGGTTTGGGAAACTTTAACGGTGAAAGATGCAAAAGTGAATTTTGATTCTCAATTAGAGAAATTAGAAGAAGCTATTCCTGACGCATCTCAATTTGATATTTACGGTGTCTATCCTGCGATTGATGCCTGTGTCGCCTTGAGTGAAGTTGTTCACTCCCGTTTAAGTGGTGAATCGCTAAGTCATGCTATTGAAGTCAGCAAATTATCAGTAGGGACGGTTGCTTCACTTGAAATGACACAAGCAGAAAGAGAAATGAGCGAAGAAGAGCTAAGATCACTGCCTGTTGTTATTGAAGAATTCGATATCCAATGGGAAATTTACCGCCTACTTGTAGAGTGTGAAGAAAGAGATATCGAGCTGATTAAAGGTCTACGTGCAGACCTTCGTGAAGCAGGAATGAGCAATATCGGTATAGAATTAACGCACTAAATCAGAAAAACGTGATTTAGTGCTTGAAAAGCGACGTTTAAAGACTTCACATCACCCCCGTGTATGTTCTACATTGGGTACGAAAAGAAGTGGCTCAGGTGTTTTACTTAATTCATCTTCTTAAAAAGATAAGTTAAGTTTTTTCACCAGATGTTTTTCAAACGATAAAACATACTTTAAGGACTATTTTATGAACAAAGCTGAATTAACCGAATCAGTTGCTGAAAAAGCGGATCTGACAAAAACTCAGGCAAAAGCTGCTATTGAAGCGTTTATCGACTCAGTAACAGGAGCTCTGAAAGAAGGCGATTCTGTACAGTTAGTTGGTTTCGGTACATTCAAGGTAAATCACCGTGCTGAGCGTACTGGTCGTAACCCTCAAACTGGTAAAGAAATTAAAATTGCAGCAGCTAATGTTCCTGCATTTACTGCCGGTAAAGCACTGAAAGACGCAGTAAAATAATTCCTTTGAACGGAATGAACAATAGAGGGGGATTTACTCCCCTTTTGTTGAAACGACAGGGGCTGTTAGCAATAGGATCAGCTTTTTTGCTCAGCGCCTGCTCCTCGACAGTACAACTCCCAGAATTTTCTGCAACAGGATATATTGCAGACGAAGGTGTTGTGCGACTCTGGCGTTTAAATAATAAAATGTCAGAGCCTCAAGTGATCATGAGCGTTTATAGCTTTTATAAAAAGCCAGAAACAATCATCACATTCTATGAGTATCGCCAAAATAAGCTTTGGCAAGTCCGCTCTGAAGTGGTCAATCAAAATGATCCCTCATCTTGGCACCTTCGTTTAAATAAACGTGATGAAGTCATTTTCATGCAACAGGAAAGCCAGAAGCAAAAACGAGCATTAACAGAAGATGAGCGTTTAAGAATGGTGTTTGCTGCAAGTAAAGAGCGTGAAATCAGTGAAGCGCTTACTATTGGAAAAGTAAACTTAGTACAAGGTGTTTGGTATCAAAATACAATGACAACATGTGCTGGTGAGAAAGTGAGTGTTTCATTCGAAGATCCAGAGCAACGCTGGTTAAAAACGAGAACACGTAATTTAAGTAAGCCTTCTTATGTTGCTTGGCTTGATTCACCAGAAGGTAAACAGTTGCTTATGGTAGCCGACCATGATTTCTGTAAATGGGAGCCAACAAAAGAGAGCTTGTGATCACTCCCTTCTGCTGTATTTAGTCACTTACTTATTTAAACGCGCAATCGCACGATAGCCGATATCATGGCGATAAAAACTTCCATTCCAATGAATACCTTCTGCTAAAGCATAAGCATTTTTTTGTGCTTGCTCGATATCATCACCTAATGCCGTCGCACATAAAACTCTTCCGCCAGCTGTAATTACTTCACCTTTATTATTCAGAGTTGTTCCAGCCTGAAAAACTTTAGCAGTTGCTGATGATGTTGTGCTCAAACCTTCAATCACATCACCTTGATGATAATCATTAGGGTAACCACCTGCGGCAATGACGATACCTAAAGCAGGGCGAGGATCCCAAACAGAATCTTTCCCTTTTAAATTACCATTAGCACCCGCTAAACAGAGTTCAACTAAATCTGACTGCATACGCATCATAATTGGTTGTGTTTCAGGATCACCAAAGCGACAGTTAAATTCGATAACTTTTGCAATACCTTGTTTATCAATCATCAATCCAGCATAAAGAAAACCCTGATAACGATGCCCTTCAGCAGCCATACCTTTTACCGTTGGATAAATAATTTTTTCCATCACTTGCTGGTGGATCTCATTGGTGACGACAGGAGCTGGTGAATACGCGCCCATACCACCAGTGTTAGGCCCCGTATCGCCATCGCCAACACGTTTATGATCTTGGCTTGTTGCCATAGGGATAACATTTTCACCATCCACCATGACAATAAAACTTGCTTCTTCACCATCAAGAAACTCCTCAATAACAATACGATGTCCTGCATCACCAAAGACATTACCTGCTAGCATATCCCTAATTGCCGCTTCTGCTTCTGCTAGCGTCATGGCGACGATCACACCTTTACCTGCTGCTAAGCCATCAGCTTTAATAACAATAGGCGCACCCATCTTATGTAAATATTCCAGTGCAGGGGCTATTTCAGTAAAGTTTTGATAATTCGCGGTTGGAATTTTATGGCGAGCTAAGAAGTCTTTAGTAAAGGCTTTAGATCCTTCGAGTTGTGCAGCGCCTTGTGTAGGGCCAAAAATGGTTAATCCTGCATCTTTAAAAGCATCAACAACACCAATAACAAGTGGTGCTTCAGGACCAACAATCGTTAAATCAATTTTATTCTCAAGCGCAAAAGTGACTAATGCTGGAATATCAGTCGCGCTGATTGCTACATTTTGTACACCTTGCTCTAGTGCCGTTCCTGCATTACCCGGTGCAACAAAGACCTGTGTGGAAAGTGGCGATTGAACCACTTTCCAAGCTAAAGCATGTTCACGACCACCATTACCAATAATCAAAATCTTCATATCAATACCCTATTAATGACGGAAGTGACGCATATTGGTGAAAATCATTGCGATGTTGTGTTCATTGGCAGCAGCAATCACTTCATCATCACGAATTGAACCACCAGGTTGAATAACGCAAGTTACGCCGGCAAGTGCTGCCGCATCAATGCCATCTCTAAATGGGAAGAATGCATCTGATGCCATCGCGCAACCAGCAACTTCTAAACCTTCATCAGCAGCTTTTATGCCAGCAATTTTTGCAGAATACACCCGGCTCATTTGTCCTGCGCCAATACCGACTGTCATATCATTTTTAGCGTAAACAATGGCATTTGATTTTACGAATTTTGCTACTTTCCAGCAAAACAGTGCATCTTTCATTTCGCGTTCACTTGGCTGGCGTTGAGTAACTACTCTTAAGTTTTCTTCTTTAACCATGCCTAAATCACGATCTTGTACTAAAAGCCCACCGTTGACTCGTTTGAAGTCAAAAGCAGGTTTTGCTTCTTGCCATTGACCACAGGCTAATACCCGAACATTAGGTTTAGTTGCTAAAATAGGTAAAGCATCTTCATTAATAGAAGGAGCAATTATCACTTCGACAAATTGTCGTTCGATGATTGCACTTGCGGTTTTTACATCTAGTGGACGATTAAAAGCGATAATACCGCCAAATGCAGAAGTGGGATCGGTTTTAAATGCATTGTCATATGCTTGTGCGAGCGTATTCGCAATAGCAACACCACAAGGGTTTGCATGTTTCACGATAACACATGCTGGATCGGAAAAAGATTTTACACATTCTAATGCGGCATCTGTATCTGCAATGTTGTTATAAGAAAGCGCTTTGCCTTGTAATTGGGTTGCAGTCGCAATAGACGCTTCTTCTATATGCTCTTCTATATAAAAAGCAGCTTGTTGATGCGCATTCTCACCATAACGCATATCTTGTTTCTTTATATAGTTCAGATTTAGAGTACGAGGGAATGTACCTGAAGGTTGTGAAGTGTCACCATAATAAGGAGCGACTTTCTGACCAAAGTAGTTTGCAATCATTCCGTCGTAAGCAGCAGTGTGCTCAAAGGCTTTAATTGCTAAATCAAAACGTGTATCTAAAGTAAGACTATTTTCGTGATTATCCATTTCTTCAATCACTCTTTCATAGTCATTACAATTAACGACAATGGTAACATCTTTATGGTTTTTTGCTGCTGAGCGAACCATTGTAGGTCCACCAATATCGATATTCTCCACTGCATCTGCTAATGAGCAATTTGGGAGAGCAACTGTTTTGGCAAAAGGATAAAGGTTCACTACGACCATATCGATAGGACGGATCTCATGTTCTTCCATTATTGCATCGTCTTGCCCGCGGCGACCTAAAATTCCACCATGTACTTTGGGATGCAGTGTTTTCACTCTACCATCCATCATTTCTGGAAAACCGGTATAATCGGATACTTCAGTAACCGGTAAGCCAGCTTCTGCTAATAGACGTGCAGTCCCACCGGTTGATAAGAGTTCTACATTCCTTTCAGCAAGTGCTTTTGCGAATTCTAAAATACCTGCTTTATCAGACACACTTAAAAGTGCACGGCGGATAGGACGAAGATGTTGCATGAGTTTTATCCCTTGGGTTTGATATAACGGTAGTAATGGAGAAGTTAAAACACATTAATACAGTGAAATTGTGTTTGCCTAACTAACATTTCAGAAGTTAAACACAAAATCAATCTTACTAAATCGTTCGCTATAATAACGCAAACGTTTGCGTTTGACATGCTAATTTTATGTAAAAAGACACTCTGTGGATAAAATTGTTGATAAGTGCGTATAAGTAGGGGTTTTGCTGTGGAATTAAGCAAACGATTTTTTTTCTTAAAAAAACTATTGCCAGCTTCACAAAACTCCCTATAATGCGTCCTCGTTGTCACGGCAAACCACGCTAAGTGAGTTAGCCGAGAGAACAAAGAAAAAAAAGTGAAAAGCCTTGAAAATAAACGCTTGACACTGAATGAGGAAGATGTAGAATGCACCTCCTCGCAACAAC
>NZ_JBEEWH010000015.1:0-52315 GCF_040140305.1 Proteus sp. fly-1008 | reverse complement strand
ACCAGATAATCCGATGAGATGCCGGTCTGTCTCACTCTCATGCAAAGGTAAGATCAACCATTTAATCCGCTTACCCTAAAGAAAGTAACGAAAAAATTAGTTCTATTCATGTAGCTTGGCCAAAAATGACAGTTAAATTCATTTTAATGATTTTGATAGAAAATACAGCAAGATGAAGAGCCCCTTCGAGAGGGGCTGGTTGATGGGAGCCTAGTTGGCTAGTTGGCGGGGTTATCTGTTTCCTCTTCAGTGATATCGTCATCGGTTGAAGGCACCGCTTGCTCAACTTCTGCTTCTTTACCCTTAGCTTGGGCTGATTTTCGTGCTCGAATTTCGATATCAATAATGCGTCGTGCAAGTTTGATAATGCGCTGTTGCCATGCGTAGTTGCCATCAACGCGTTGCTTGTTGCTAAGCACGCTAGACAACCAGAGAGTGTCCATTGAGATCATTAACGCATCGAGTTTGCGCACTAAGCCGACAAACTGGCCAACCTGAGGCGAGCTTATTTTGGCGTTGAAGGTAATCGGGTCGGTGTAGTCAGGTACTTCATCGATACCGTTGGACTCCATCAATTTGTCTAAACGAGCTTGTTCGTTGTCTACCGCCTTAGCGCAATCCTCGATCAACTGGCTAATGATCTGTTCCACTTCATCAATTTCGTTCTCATCGCCGATGATGCGCAGGATGACATCGATTCCGTAAAGCGCACTGACCGTCCGTCTAAAAACACGGTCAACGACACGTTGCGCCTGTAAGCTATTAATTGTGAATGATTGTTCAAAGATGGGTTTTGAGTAATTGGGTCTTGCTTGGGCCATAAGTTTGCTCCTGATATGACAATAATCAGTCCCTAGCCTAATCCTCTGTGCGGTAATGGCCTTTCAGCTAGGTGGAAGAATTGAGCATCTTTCTAACTATCCTGTCTGGATAAGACGGTTACACTGACTATCAAATATTGCTGATCTGTTTCAGTGATATCTGCGCCTGAGAGCATGAGCTCAAAGGAAGCCCGCCGCTGAGTTTTCTCAGTGGTACTAAGAGGTAGCTAGCCTCCTTAAACAAATAGCCTGCATGTTTTTACATGCGCAACCATGCGTTCCTTACGGTTCGCCTTTTCACCACCCAACTGGGGGAGTTTTCCCCAGTTGGGGTGACTCCTTCACAACCAAATTAAGGAGTCACCAATGGAATATATCTTCGGATTTATTATCCAAATCGCAGGCATTATGTTGCTTGCAAAACTGAGCTGGTCGCTTTTGCGATTACTTGCTCGTCAAACCGTGCGCCCGTTTCGATTTGTACTTACTCAAATCAAGCGATTGCTCACACCAACATCAAAACGTCGTCCAATGGCAGTGCCTAAAGCTCCTGGTATGCCCCGTTTGACATCTGCGTTTTACAAAGAGCCACATCAGTACGACATGGCTTTACTCGAAATACCAACCTATCTGCGTCGTCAGTCTTCTTTGCCCAGTCGGGTAGAAGCAACTGTGTGCACAGAGTTCAACTAAGACGAGGAGAACATCATGAAAAACCAAGTAACACTCATAGGCTACGTTGGCTCTGAGCCAGAGACGCGAGCCTATCCATCAGGTGATTTAGTGACCAGCATTTCACTGGCCACTTCTGAGAAATGGCGCGACCGTCAATCCAATGAGCTCAAAGAGCATACGGAATGGCATCGGGTCGTTTTTCGAGATCGTGGTGGATTTAAGTTAGGGCTAAGAGCAAAAGATTTGATCCAAAAAGGAGCGAAGCTTTTTGTTCAAGGGCCTCAGCGCACGCGCTCATGGGAGAAAGATGGCATTAAGCATCGATTGACCGAAGTGGACGCGGATGAGTTTCTGCTTCTTGATAGTGTGAACAAAGCATCTGAGCCATCACCGGCGGATGATGCGAGCTCCCAAGCTAATTGGGCACAAACTTATCCTGAACCAGATTTTTAACCGAGCGATAACGCTTTAACCCAGCCGGGAGTACTTTCCCGTCAGGGGCAGACTCCCACTTTGATTGTCGGAGTCCATAATGGAAAAACCAAAGCTAATCCAACGCTTTGCTGAGCGCTTTAGTGTCGATCCAAACAAGTTGTTCGATACCCTAAAAGCAACAGCATTCAAGCAACGTGACGGTAGTGCACCGACCAATGAGCAGATGATGGCGCTCTTGGTGGTTGCAGATCAGTACGGTTTGAACCCTTTCACCAAAGAGATTTTTGCGTTCCCTGATAAACAAGCTGGGATTATCCCAGTGGTAGGTGTCGATGGATGGTCTCGCATCATCAATCAACACGACCAGTTTGATGGCATGGAGTTCAAGACTTCAGAAAACAAAGTCTCACTGGATGGCGCGAAAGAATGCCCTGAATGGATGGAATGCATCATCTATCGGCGCGACCGTTCGCACCCAGTCAAAATCACTGAGTATCTGGATGAAGTCTATCGACCGCCTTTTGAAGGTAATGGCAAAAATGGCCCTTACCGTGTAGATGGTCCATGGCAGACGCACACTAAGCGAATGCTAAGACATAAATCCATGATCCAGTGTTCCCGCATTGCGTTTGGCTTTGTGGGAATTTTCGATCAAGACGAAGCGGAGCGAATTATCGAAGGCCAAGCAACACACGTTGTTGAGCCATCTGTGATTCCACCCGAGCAAGTTGATGATCGAACCCGAGGGCTTGTTTACAAGCTTATCGAGCGGGCGGAAGCTTCAAACGCTTGGAATAGTGCATTGGAATATGCCAATGAACATTTTCAAGGTGTTGAGCTGACGTTTGCGAAGCAAGAAATCTTTAATGCTCAGCAACAAGCAGCCAAAGCGCTCACACAGCCTTTAGCTTCTTAGCGCCACGCATTCATTTTACTAACCCTGGCGGGATTATTCTCCCGTCAGGGGGAAGGTCTCGTCTTTTTTTTGGAGATCTTCCATGACTAAATCAGCCTCACTTTTTCGCTTGGTATTGGTTGTTGCCCTTGTCTTAGGTTCGATTCAAGCCGGTAAAGCGGCAATTGATTCGGTTCAAGCAAGTGTTGTTCAGCACCAAACAGCGTTAGCACAAGCTGCAAAGTAACCACTTAACCCTGAAGGGGAGTTCTCTCCTTCAGGGGAGTCTCCCTTCAAAGGAGGCAATATGAAGGTTATCGACCTATCACAACGTACTCCTGCATGGCACCAGTGGCGCATTGCAGGGGTTACGGCATCTGAAGCCCCAATTATTATGGGGCGTTCACCCTACAAAACACCTTGGCGATTATGGGCAGAAAAAACCGGATTCGTATTACCGGAAGACCTGTCGAATAATCCAAATGTGCTTCGTGGTATAAGGTTGGAGCCTCAAGCAAGGCGAGCATTTGAGAATGCGCATAATGACTTTCTTCTGCCGTCATGTGCAGAAGCCGATCATAACGCAATCTTTCGAGCCAGCTTTGATGGCATCAACGATGCGGGCGAACCCGTTGAACTGAAATGTCCTTGCCAGTCAGTTTTTGAGGATGTGCAAGCTCACCGAGAACAAAGCGAGGCGTACCAGTTGTATTGGGTGCAAGTACAGCATCAAATACTGGTCGCCAATAGCACGCGAGGTTGGTTGGTTTTCTATTTTGAGGATCAACTGATTGAGTTTGAAATACAGCGAGACGCGGCGTTCTTAACTGAGTTGCAAGAAACAGCGCTTCAGTTTTGGGAGTTAGTACAGACCAAAAAAGAGCCGTCAAAATGCCCTGAGCAAGATTGTTTTGTTCCCAAGGGTGAAGCCCAATACCGTTGGACATCGCTGTCTCGACAGTATTGCTCAGCACATGCCGAAGTGGTCCGACTGGAAAATCACATTAAATCTTTGAAAGAGGAAATGCGAGACGCCCAGTCAAAATTGGTCGCCATGATGGGTAACTACGCTCATGCCGACTATGCTGGGGTCAAACTCAGCCGCTACATGATGGCGGGCACGGTGGACTATAAGCAATTGGCCACCGATAAGTTAGGCGAGCTGGATGAACAGGTTTTAGCCGCTTACCGAAAAGCGCCACAAGAGCGGTTGCGCATTAGCACCAATAAGCCAGAGCAGCCCGTTGAAACACCAATCAAAATCAGTCTTGAGCAAGATAACTTGGTTCTGCCAGGTGACTCGCCGAGCTCATTTTACTTTTAACGTTCACTTGGAGCCGATTTCGGCTCCTTTCTCATGCGCTTACATCGAGTGCATCAGAAAGCAGTTTCACTCGTAGCCAATGCTGGGTACGAATGATAGAGCGAGCTGAACTCTTACATACACAGCCATACCACAATCAACACACCACCCGACGGGGACTTCATTCCCTGTTGGGGCATGGGGCCTCGTTAAAACTAATGAGGTTTACCATGACAGAACAATCCCCATTTTTGGTTCAAGTGAATCAAGCGTTTAATGTCCCGGCTCCTGATGCTTTCGTTCTGGAAGGATTTAGTGCCGACACTACCCATCCAAACATTCCCGTTCGCAAGGACGAGTATGTTTTTAGAAAAGAAGACTTACGTGACGTATTGGCGTTCTTGTCTCACCCAGACGGTGACGGTTTGTATATTACAGGCCCCACTGGATGCGGTAAGACCTCGCTAATTTGCCAAGTTGCTTCTCGATTGAATTGGCCTGTTCAGCAAATTACTGCGCACGGTCGATTGGAGTTGTCCGATCTTATCGGTCACCACACACTGGTTAATGGCAACATGACCTTTGTGTATGGGCCGCTGGCACTGGCTGTCAAGCATGGCCATTTGCTGATCATTAATGAAATGGATCTTGCTGAGCCTGCTGAACTGGCTGGGCTCAATGACATTTTGGAAGGTGCCCCGTTGGTCATCGCACAAAATGGCGGTGAGATCATCATGCCACATACCAAGTTTCGTTTTATCGCTACCGGCAACAGTGCGGGCAGCGGTGACCAAACGGGCTTGTATCAAGGTGTGCTCCAACAGAATTTGGCTTTTCTTGATCGCTTTAGAATCATCGAAGCGACCTATGCAGAGCCTTCTGTAGAGGAAGCCATTCTGGAGAACGTTGCGCCGGGCTTGCCAGAAGTCTTTCGCCAAAAAATGGTGAAAGTGGCTGGTGACATTCGTCGTCTCTTTATTGGGGGCGCGGATGGTGGTGCTGAGCTTAGTATCACTATGTCCACTCGGACCTTGGTGCGCTGGGCAAAGTTAACACTTGCTTTTAAAGGCGCTCCTAACGCAGTGGAGTATGCACTGGTTCGGTCTTTGACGGCTCGTGCTGAGTTGGAGCAACGAGAAGCCATTCACCGTATTGCCGCTGATGTCTTCGGTGACCATTGGGAGGATTGATGATGGATAAGTGCTTTGCTCTTTACCGTTACCGTCATTCTGATGGGACAGCCAAAGAATGGGCCATTTACGTTGGATCGGATACCCAGGAGATTGAAGTTCGGTTTGGAAAAGCCGGTCAATTGTCGCAGCAGCGATTGATTGATTCGACTGATCCTAACGCTGAAGCAGACCGACGAATCAATGAGAAAATCAACAAGGGTTATCGATTGGTTGGACAAGTCGGCATTGATCATCAAGGGCGGCCATTTGAACTCTCAAATGCGCTAGATAGTGTCGCGTGCGTCAATAACGTCAGTTGGGAGTTTCGTACTCGCAAGGACGTCAATGGCCAAATATCGCTGGCGAAAAAAGCGTTGTTCGATATGGCAAAGCTGCTTGAAGCCTATGGCTTGGCTGTTATTGATGATAACCAAGTCAGGATTGGAGAATGGTCATTAGGGTTTTGCAAAAGCGGATTACCTAGTACCAATCAAATCAGCATGGTGTCAGGTGAAGGCGCTGGCATTGTTAACACTGATGATGGCCCGTGGCCATTGTTGCTGTTACTGGCTTTTAAGCGTCAATTACCACCACTGTGTTCGCTCACAGTAGCGAGTCCTGAAGGGATAGAAGTATCCGACCAACTGAAGTTGGAAAAAGATGTATTGCGGTTGCTAGGCAGTGATTTAGAGCGGGTTCGCCCGATAGCTGAAGCACTGGACTTAATGCCTGTGAAAATCGATCTCAACCAATCGTCGCCTGATTCGCAAAATTACTATTTCTGATAGTGGTATTGCCATTAGCGCGTCAACTACTACCACCCAAACGGGGGCCATTGCTCCTGTTGGGAGTGGTGCGTCCCCATCTCGCATGAGGATGCACTATGAGTATTCAAACCCTCGACAAACTGTTGATTTGTCACATCGACTGTTCCATCTGGAGCGGTAGAAAAAAGCTAAGGCCTGAAGATTTCAGATTAGCCAATGGCAGCCAACTTCCACCGAAGGATGTTGCCAGCTTAGGGAGTAAAAAAATTTGCGACCCAGAGGCATTGGCGAACTTTGAAAGGCTTAAGAAAGAAGCGCAGCGCTTGTGTGAGCAAGTCGGTGTGCGGTTTTTAGGTGGCTATGCCGTCCCTGAAGACCGAATTGATCAGATTGTTCCAGAGCTTGACAGGATCGGTCAGGAGTTTGCGCAGTGCAAGCAGTTGTTCTTGGACAACTATGATCAGGTGACGTTTGACTGGGTTGCGAAACACCCGGAATTTGCAGATGCAATTCGGCGTGCGCTGTCACCCATCGAAGACGTGGAACAACGGCTTCAGTTCGATTATGCCATCTATCGAATGCAACCGGCTGAACAAGCTGGTGGCTTAGATGACAAGGTCAATGGCATGGGACACACCCTATTTAGGGAGGTGGCTCGTGATGCTAATGAACTGTTTGAGCGTTCCGTTGCAGGAAAGAATCAAATCAGTCAGCGTGCCCTTAATCCTCTCAAGCGATTAAGAGACAAGTTGGATGGTTTGTCATTCCTGGATCATCGAGTTCAGCCGATGGTTGAAGCGATGGACAATTTATTTGTTCGTCTGCCGAAGACCGGCCCTGTGACAGACAATCTCTATCACGAACTGATGGCGACCATTTTAATTTTGTCTGATCCAGACAAGATGAGAATGCACGGTGAAGGTCAATTGGATATCAGACAACTGATGCCCAAACCTGAACCTAAACCCGCACAGCCAGTATCTGCTCAGGCAGATAACTTACGTGCAATACCACAACCAACCGTCAGACCAAACCTTGGTTCGACTGTACCAAACTCATTTTATTTCTAACGTCCTTGAGGGCATGTTGCCCTTAAGGGCGCATGTCCTCTGAACTATGTAAGAGGAAATTATGCAATCAACCATCCATAACCCCAGCCAACTGAACCAGTTTGAACCGCATTTTCGTGGTGTGACTGATGCGGTTGAAAGTGAATCGATACCAGAAGTGGCGTGTTGTCGAACGTTAGTACAACGATCGTACTCAACACATAGTGTCGTGATCCCCAAGAACCCTGTATTGATCGCAGATGCGGACGGGCAAGGTGTTTGGGTAACGGCCATGGTGTTTGTTCCAAACATGGCATTGCAGCAAACCGCTCATGAGCGGGCCTGGCTGCAATATCAACACGAGGTGTCTACTCAGTTACAAGACCAGTATGGTCTGACATTGGATGACATCCTGAGTTTAGACCAGCTTAAAACGTCATTTGAGCAGCACGAGAGTACCGCTCAATTGGTGGCTTGGTTAGGTCAAAAATACGACCTGGTTAAGCTAAAAGCACAGGTTTAAACACTTACATTCCCAGCGGGGAAACGCTCCCGCTGAGGGAGTATTCCCCCTAATGATTAGGAGACTCCCATGAATCATCCATTAAAAAATGCACTGCCAATCGTTGCCGCCGCTTATGGCGAAAAGTTTGGTGTGAAGGTGCTTATTCAAGGACAAGATGCGTTTACCGATGGTGAGCGGATTGTGATCCCAACAGCAAACCCAGACGACCCACACTATCAACAAATAGCTTGGGGTTATCTGGCTCATGAAGCGGCGCATATTCGGCATACCAATTTTGACATGGTGAAGAAGGCGTCGTCTAAGCCGATCCGTAAGGCACTTCTCAATATTATTGAGGATGTGCGCATTGAAAACGAATTGGCAAAGGATTACCCCGGAACCCGGCGCAGTATTTCGCAAGTGATTGAGTACATGGTGGACACACAGCAAATGTGTGTACCTGAACAGCCTGAGCCTGCATCTAACTTGCAAGCCTGGTTGTTGTTTCGCTTGAGATGCCATTTTCTGGGCCAGAAAGCGCTGACGCCTTTGTATCAAGCTGTTGATGAAAGAGTGAGACAACTCTTTCCTGCCGCAGCGATGAGCCGGTTAAGCGCCATGCTGACAGCAGTGCCTAGCCTGGCATCTACAGGTGAAGTGCTGAAACTTGTCGATGCCATCGTTGCCATGTTGGAAGAAGAATCTCGTCCACCACAGGATGAGTCTGATGCTGATGGCGGTGATGACATTGGACAAGATGCGAGTAATGACAGCAATAGCAGTAGTGACAGTCAAACCCCGGAAACAAGTTCGTCTGCAACAGGGGATGCTGCTGAAACGAGTGATTCAGATAACTCTGATCAAGCTGATAATTTGCGACAAGCCTTAGAGGCCAGTGCCGCTCACTTTGAACCCGATACCTTTGCACAAGTGGCAGAAGTGTTGTCGGAACAAGCAGAAGGACATCAGGGCGTCACTCCACTCAGTTTGCCCCAAGCAGAGCAAGCTATGTTGGGTGATGAGGCTATCTTGACCTTATCGGCGTCTGAGTCGGCTCAAATTCGAGCCCGACTTAGGGGCATGGTTCAGTCCAGTCAGGACAATCGGAATCATGCCAAACGGTACGGTCTTCGAGTGGCAACTCATCGTCTTGCCGCTTCACAAGCAGGTGAGTCGAGATTGTTTATTCAAAGGCAGCCCCGCATTGCGCCTAATGCTGCTGTGCACTTGCTTGTCGATATATCGGGCTCAATGGGTAAGCCCATTGGCGAAGGTAATCGCAAGTATTTTCATGTTGCCAATGAAGCCGCTTTGGCTTTAGCCATGGCATTGGAAGGTATACCGGGTGTTGTACCTGCGGTCAGTTATTTTCCTGGTATTCATCAGGAAGTTTCTATCGCGTTATTGCCCAAGCAATCGGTTCGACATCGGGCCGCCTGTTTTGACCAAAAACCAAGAGGTTGTACGCCTATGGCACAAGCTATGTGGTTTGCGGCAAACAGTTTGTTGGCACAAAAACAGAAGCGAAAGCTAATGATAGTGCTAACGGATGGTGACCCAGATGATTGGGCTGCCACGCATGACATTGTTGACCGGTGCAGACGCAGTGGCTTTGAGCTGCTGGGGATCGGGATTCAAACACGCAGTGTTGAGAAATTCTTTCCTCGAAGCATCGTGATTAACGACGTCAAAGATCTGAAGCGTGAGTTATTCGAAGTAACACAACAACTGATAATTCAGTAACCACATCCATTTTACCACCCTGCGGGGACGATTCCGTCCCCGCCTGGGCATGGGTTCGTCTCCGTTTTTTTTGGAGACTCCTATGAAAAACAGAAAGTTCTTAGCTGGCGAAGAAGCCGGTACTTACATCGTTCCTGAGCAAGTGACTGAAGCGGATATCTTAGATATGGCGCTCAAGCTTGCCCGTGGTCGATTGAGTAAAGGTCGAAAAATTGAACAGCCATCGTCGGCGTTCTCATACCTGCAAACACTGATGCACGAGTATGAGCACGAAGTCTTTGGCGTACTGTTTCTTGATACAAAGCATCGCGTTATTCGATTTGAAGAGCTGTTCAAAGGCACTTTAGATGCAGCGAGCGTTTATCCAAGGGAAGTAACAAAACGAGCGCTAGAACTTAATGCGGCAGCAGTGATACTGGTTCATAACCATCCATCGGGTGATCCTGAACCCAGTGAAGCTGATAAACGCATCACTCATCGACTCCGTGACGCCTTGTCACTTGTTGATATTCGAACGCTTGACCATGTCGTGGTCGCATCCGAGGGCTGCGTTTCGCTTGCCGAACGCGGTTATCTTTAATGAATGGGCGCATTGCCCATTCTCCTTCATCACAAAAGCAGTCCTATCAACACACGTCATCACAGCTCGAATTTCTATTTGAGTTTGATGATGCCCCAGTCACTTGGTCTGACACGGAAATCTGGCAGTTACGCGAAGGCATTCTATTGGATGCGATCCGTGTATTGCTGGACGGTCGTGTCAGTACTCGATTGCGAAGGGATGTGTTGTCGTGGATTCAAAATGACGAATTAACGCCATTTTGCTTTCGTGTTTGCGCGATGGCTGCGGTTGTCGATCCTGATGTGCTTCGTGATTCCATCATGTGGCTATTAAGACGACATGGTATCCAGCTTGACTAACGTTCCTGCATTAACCAAACGGCTCAATGCAGGACCCAAGCTGACTTTTACCACCAGTGGTAGGAGTCGGCTTTTTACTTAAGGAGGTTATATGGCGTTACCTTTACAAATTGAAACAGTAAGGCCATATCTTAATGGCCAATGGCTTCAAGTATTAGCGGTATTGGTGCCAGAACTTGATGCCGCCATTGCTCGAAAGGGCCGTCATGTGGCTTGTCCTGTTCATGGCGGTCGTGATGGCTTTAGGCTATTCAAAGATGCTGAATATACCGGAGGTGGCGTTTGTAACACCTGCGGTATCTTTCATGATGGTTTTGAACTGTTGTCTTGGATTAATGGATGGAACTTTGCTCAGTCTATTGAAGCAATCGGCCAGGTTCTTGGTATTCAACCCGGACAAATACAAGCGCCTATTCGGCCAATACCGAGTAACGCAGTTGATTGGAAGGCTAGAAAGCAGGACGAGGACAAAGCGATTATCCATCGCTTGAATCAAACCTGGGGAGAAACGTTTTCTCTTGCAGATACTCGTGCGCAACCAGTTTGGAACTACATGCATCGTCGTGGCATTGTTACCCGGCTTCGTCCTGAATGGGATTCGGTGCTGAGGTATCATCCAAACTTGCCTTACCATGATGAAGATGGCTTGTTTATCGATAGCTACCCAGCGCTGCTAGGTAAAATCGTTACTCAGCAAGGGCGTTCGGCCACGTTTCATCGGATCTACCTAAGTGAAGATGGATTCAAAGCGCCGGTTGAAAAGCCTAAAAAGATGATGCCGATACCAAGTGACAGAACAATCACTGGTGGTGCCATTCCGATAGGTGAGCCTGGTGAGGTATTAGGTGTTTCTGAAGGCATCGAAACAGCTTTAGCGGTTACCAGAGCTACGGGACAGACATGTTGGTCGGTTGTGAATGCAACGCTACTGGCTAGGTTTGAACCACCAAGTAATGTGAAAATGCTGTACATCTGGGCAGATCACGATCTCTCTGAGACCGGCCTGAATGCAGCGAATGAACTCAAGAAAAAAGCCTGGCAAAAAGGCATTCTGACACAAGTTCTGATCCCTCCGATACCAACGTCACTTGGCGTGAAAAGTTGGGATTGGAATGATGTGCTGAATGTTTACGGAGCCATGGGCTTTCCGAAAGTTCATATCTGATCTAAGGGGCTTCGGCCCTTTTTTTGCGCCTTGCATATTTGAAAAATCATGGAGAATGAAAAATAGATAACCAATAGGAGAAACAAACATGATGGTATTAACCCTGTTAACAAAGCAGATTGATGGTGAGTTTACGGTTTACTGGAAGACCGGCCTTCGAAGAGGTGGTGAACTAAAGGTCGATTTAGGTGAGCAATACGACAAGCTAACTGAGCAGCAAAAGCCAATTGCAGCTGAGCTCTATGCGATTCATCACCTACTGTCAGTGAAAGAGGTGATGGGGAGTAACCGAAGCGGTAATGGGCTTCAAATCCGGGTCAGTAAAGGAGCTATCAAAAAGTTACAGAAACAACGCTCAACTCAGCATTCACTTTACAGCCTGACTAGGTTTTTGCTCACTCGATACCAGGAAGCACAGATATCGGTAGAGAAACGGGAAGATTGGCTCTCATATTCCTTCGAAGAATACAGCGTCGATAATGCTACCGTGAGAGAAATCGATGAGGTCATCAACGTTCCGAACATTGGGCCTGTCGTGGTGACTCGTCATGCACTGGAAAGGTTTGTGGAACGGCTTTCAGGCGGTGTACCTAAGCATCCTTGGAAGGCTTTGTGCGCTAAATTGTGTAGCACAGAATTGGCAAAATCTTTATTGCCAGAATGTATAGCTTCAAAGAAAGCAAAAAAATATTTCGTACAGGCAGAGTTTTGGTGTCATGGGAGCTCTGGTATGCACTTTGTGATGGTGCCATCAGCCAAAGCACTTACGTTAGTAACAGTGTTTAATAGATAGTCAGAAACACACACGATTCCTTCATCTATCTGGCCAATCGCTCTTACGGGGATCTTTAGCATGTTAGCTCTGTGAAATTTCTGGAGCTGACAATGAGAACGCCTTTGTTACCTTGGTTCATCCTATGGGTGACCATCCCAATCATTATTTTCTTTCTATTCATCTTGCCCGCCTATGCTAGTGATGGGCAATTCTATCAGCGTGGTCAGGAAGGTTGGTTTTGGTATCAGGTCATTCCCGAGCCAGCCGAGTCTGAAGACCTAATGAAGCCGAAATCTGGTGTTGTGGAGCCCACTAAGGACGGGCTAAAGCCTTTCAGTGCTGCCTGGTTTCGTGAGCACATGCAGTCGTTCATGGACAAGGCAATTGATGAGCCGACGAATGAGAACGTCAGAGCCTATCTGTATCTCCAGCGCGTCATGATGGATAAGGGCTCACAGTTTGCTGATGTTAGTCAGCAGGTGGTCATGGGCGATCCTGTTTTGGATGAAATCAGTCGCAGACCCTTGGCGACCTATGCTGCCAATCGGATGGATCGAGAAGCTGGCACTCAACGTGATGTAGCTTTAGGTGAAGTAGCGAAGCGGGCTGGTTTGTTCTTTTTCTATCGTTCGGATTGCCCTTATTGCCATGCTCAAGCGCCTATCATCGAATCTATGGCCTTGAACTATGGGTTCGAGGTGTTTGCTATTGCTGTCGATGGCTTGCCTTTACCCGGTGGAGAGTTTCCCAATTACAAAGTCGATTCAGGACAAGCCCAATCCTTGTCCGTTACGACTGTCCCTGCCGTGTTCTTAGTTGACCCGCCTAACGTTATTACTCCGATTGGACAAGGCGCAATGAGCCTTGATGAGCTCAATAATCGAATCATTCTCGCAGCCCATCAAGCCGGTTGGATTGACGATCAAACTTACTATGCCACCAGACCTGTTCAACCCGGCGTGTCACTCGCGATGTCAGCCCAAGAGCTTAACGAAAAGATATTACAGGACCCTGAGTTCCTTGTTCGCTATCTGCGTGCACAAGGAGGGTTATAACAATGAAAAAAGTAATCCGAGTATCGCTAATCGCCTGTGCGATTGGTTTTTCATCTATGAGCCAAGCAAGCTTGCAACAGGAGATGAACCAGTTGTTTGGTTCAATGACCAACACCACTGCGCCTGGTGTATTCGAGAGTCAGCGGCGTGGCGTTATATCTGGAGGAAGCGTTGTTGTTCGTAACAGGATCATGAACGAGAACCTCGTCTCTATGGTGCCACCGTCATTCCAAGCCGGTTGTGGCGGCATTGATATGTTCGCGGGAAGTTTGTCATTTGTTAACGCGGATCAGTTTGTTCAATTACTTCGCTCTGTTGCTGCAAACGCCAAGGGGTATGCATTCCAATTGGCGCTCAGTGCTATGTGTGAGAAATGCTCTCAGCACATGGAGACACTGCAAAAGAAAATCCAGCAGTTGAACGAGTATTTTGGTAATTCCTGTCAAATGGCTCAGGGAGTCGTGAACGATACCCTGGCTGCTTTTGGTAAAAAGGGGCAAACAGAAGCCAGCATGTTGAGCTCACTTAAAGGGGCTGGGGACATTTTTACCAGTTGGAGTGAGTCCAATGGTAAGAACCCATATGAGAACGCTTCGAGTGTCGCGGCATCTGATGTAAACAGAACGATTAAAGGTAATTTGGTTTGGCGAGCACTGAAACGTCATTCGGCATCAAGCTGGTTTGCATCGGGGGATGACCGTTTTCTTGAAGCGGTTATGTCCGTGACGGGCTCGATCATCGTTGGTGATTTAGCGAATGCGGCTGATGGTCAAGGTAAAGCCCCGAAACTGACCAGACTGAATGGCAATAAAGTGACTATTGAACATCTAATTCATGGCGGTAACGTCGCTATGTACCGATGTGACACAGTGACGCAAGACGGTTGTCTGAACCCAATAATCACTAACGTGACTCTTACCGGGTTATCAACTCAGGTAGAAAATTTACTTCTTGGTACAGGTTCTAGTAACGGCATTATTTTTAAGTTTGCTCGAAATACAGGGGCTGCTAGCGCCACCGAAAAGGCTTTTATGACCTCGGCTCCTGCCAGCATTGGGGGCATGATTCGAACTCTTTCTGCATTAAATGAAGGGGCCGCTAGGTCGTTTGCTTCACGAGCGGCACCATTTATTGCTGTTGAGATGGCCCGAGCATTAGTTGAAGACATGCTCAATGCAGCTAGAAGTACCTCCGGTGTGGAAGATCATGCCTATGCGAAGTTATTAACGGAAGACCTTGAACGTGCACGTCGCCAAATCAATGAGGAGTACGCCGCGTTGCAGCGAAGATACGGCTCAGAGCAAGAGTTGCTGGCACATTTTAACCAGGTGATACAGACCATTCGCAAACAGCGTTATTACACCGTTAAATCTACGGCGCTGGGGGAATAGGTCATGTGGGAAATCTATTCCATCGGGGATTCGGCTTTTTTAGAGCAGGTCCTGAACGCTGTCGCGATGATCACTGGTACAGGCGATTTTACTTCAATGGTTCGCATTGGCTTGCTCATTGGGGTATTGATGGTCTCTGTCCAGGCCTTAATGCAAGGCGGTCGTGGGATTAACTTTCAACACGTTTTAGTCTCATGGCTAGTCTTTGCAACCATGTTTGGACCCAGTACCCGAGTGAGCATTGAGGATACGTACACCGGACAAGTTCGAGTGGTTGATAATGTGCCCATCGGTGTTGCTGCCGCAGGTAGTACGATTTCGACTGTTGGCTTTCAAATCACGCGATTGTTTGAAACCGCCTTCTCAACTCCCGCGATGACGGAATACGGCTTTGCATCCAGTTTACAGTCACTGATTAAAGTGAGAAAACAGGTGATGGATCGCTCTGGGTTGGGTGATGCAAATCGTGTCGGCGGCTCGGACATCGAGCAATCGTGGTTTAACTACATCAAAGAGTGCACCTTGATTGGTATCGACATCGGCCAAAAGAACCTCGATCAGGTGCTGAGTGATCCTAACCCGATGACAGCGATTAGGTTTGATTCGCGCATTTATGGCACTCGAATCATGCTCAGTGGTAGCAGTAGCGATCTGGACTGCACCGATGCCTATAGCCAACTGAAACTCATGACAGAATCAACCTTCATTCCAAGGCTTAAACAGGTTCTGTCAGCCTCATTGGGGACTTCGTCAGCAACGGACACTGATGACGTGATCCGAAATGCACTGAATAACCTTGGTTTGGCTTCGGTTAACACCCAAGAGTATATGACCGCGTCAGTGCTTTTGCCTATTTATGAGCAAAGCGTGACGGGCAAGTATATGGATGATCAAGCTTTCACCGCAGCCGTTATGGTTAACCAAGCGATTGAGCAGCGTAATACGCAATGGGCGGCGGAGCAGACCCTGTTCCAGAGTATCGTTCGTCCGATGATGACGTTTTTTGAGGGGTTCATTTACGCCATCACCCCATTGATGGCCTTTGTGATAGCCCTTGGCCAAATCGGGATGCGAATGGCTGGGAAGTACTTGTTAATCCTGCTTTGGATTCAACTTTGGATGCCTGTCATGGCCATCATTAACCTGTATATTCATTTAACCGTTGCAGGGAAAATGTCTGCTCTTGATGCCTTTGCAGGTACAGAAGTGCCATCTTTTGCTGGGATGATGCAGATGGATTCAGTGCTGCAAACCTGGATAGCTACTGGCGGCATGTTGGCGTCGAGTGTTCCGGCGATTTCGCTCATGCTCGTTTATGGCTCAGCAATAACCGCTACCCACTTGGCTGGGCGTCTACAAAACGGTGATGCCATTGATGAAAAGCTGGCAAGTCCAGATGTCGCGAAAAATGCCCCGGTAATGCAATCACAGTCAATGTTCCAAAATTCAGCCCTCACTGGTTCTGCTATGACCGGCGCGTCAAACCTACTAAGCAGTTTCTCTGTCGGAAACGCAGTGGGTTCAATGGTCGGCTCTGCAAAAGAATCCATGACTCAGGCAACTCAAGCCTTTAGCCGTCAGGTTGGCAATACCATGAGTCGAACCTTTGGTGAAAAGCTAAGTTACGACAACCTTTCTTCGGTTGGACGTCAGATTGGTTCTTCTAACTCCGCATCTAGCGCCGTTGTTAATCAGGTTACTGATGACCTGCAAACTCGGTATGGTTTTGGAGACGATAAAAAAGATGCTGTACGTGGCTTGGTATCGGGCGTGCTATCGGGAGGCCTAAGGGTCGGTGGCGATGGAACCATTACTAATCCCGGTGAGAAAGAAGTTGCTGATAAGGGCTTTCTTGGAAGGCTTCTTGGTACTGGCGGCAATGATTCTCCACAGGGCAACTTGCCAGGAGTCGATAAGCCAGACTCATCTCGTGTACCAAAACTATCAAGGGTACGAGCAGGGCTGGATTTAGGTGGTAACTTTAGTGGCCAAGTTGAGTCGTCAGAAGGCAGTTCTCGATCTACGACCGCAAATACGCTCACTGGGGAGATGCAAAGCTTGGCATTAAGTGATTCACGACGTGCTGAGTATCGCGATGCGATGGTTAAGGACCTTTCAGATTCAAGACGTTCTGGCGTTGAAATGTCGTTGTCTAACCAAGACTATCAGTCACTTCAGAGTTCAGCACAAGACGTTGTCACGGCATCAAATCGCTTTAGTGAGCTTGATCAGGCCAGCTACAGTCTATCAGGACAAAGAAATACTGATGGTGCGACGTTAACCCGATTAGCGGCGGACAATCCTGAAGTCATGGATTATTTAGGTCGCTATATGAACCAGCATGTTGAAGCAGGTAACCGTTTACGTGAAAACCTTCCAATGTATCAGCGCTTGCTACCTGATGATAATCAGGCGTATGTAGCGGCAGCTATGGAGTCTTTAACCTATAGCAACTCTTCAACGCCCGCTGAACGCGACAATGATTATCAAGCTGCAATGACGGTTATGGCCATGGCTACCGGAGCCGATTTACGATCAATTCAGCCGCGCTCAAATGAAGGCTTGTCATCAACTGCACCTACTTTTGGTGGTACTCAAAGCCAAGTTGAATCGGGTGTATTGGGCGGCTACGAGGATGCAGCAACAGTTCAAACTCAGTTCAACGCAGCTCAATCGGCTTACCAAACCAATCTGTCTGGTATAGATGGACAGTTGAATGCGCATCAGCAGCAAGCTCAGCAGGCCGTAGCTACTGACACAAGTACCTATCAATCTGGACTAAACAGTGAAGCTGGATCTCAGTGGCGATCACGCATTATGGCTGATGATAGCGGAGTTTCTGGTGCTGAAATGTTCTTCAACAGCGCCAGTGCTATTGGTGATTTCAGTGGCAAGCATACTGATGCAGCTCTGCATACCTTGAATCACTTTGGCGAAGACTATGAGAGTTACAAAGAACAAGCGCTTGAAGATCCTGGCTCACGAGGTTTCTTGCACAACGCAACGGTGGCCAGCAAATCAACCTGGGATGGGTTAAAAGCCGCCGTTGATGCCGGAACCTCTTTGGAAAATCCATTGACGGCGTTTAATGATGCATACAGTGGATCGAGTTCGCAGTATGCCTCCGAAGTAAACTGGGGCACTAAGTCTGAAGCCATGTTGGCGGGGGCATTTGGTGCGGCAGTTAACAATCGATATGGTGAGTTCTTAGAACAGTATGCCGATGATTTCAAACAGGAAGCATACAGCGAAGGGCAGAGAATGGGATTGACCCCGATTCAAAGTCAAGTGTTCGCTCAAGCTTTCAATGAAGGTTTGGCGGGACGCGTATTCAACTCTGAAGACTCATCGAGTTGGTCGCCTGAAATGCTAGGTCTAAGGGAGCAAATGCTAAATGAGTATCGTCAAAAGGATGAGAGTGGCGCTTACATCCCTGACAGTGTGTCTGAAGAAGATAAAGCATTTGTGGATAAGCAGATAGCGGTGATCTCAAATGCATCGCTTGCGGGAGATTATGCTCAGAACAACTTGATCGATATTAGGGCTTATAACCAGGCATCAGGAAGGAACTGAAAATAGAAGGTAGCCAGCTTGTGGTTGGCTGGCTATTTTTTTGGCTTTTTGGGATACCTTGGATAAAAGCCATCAAAAAACGAATGGAGCTTATACCAATACCATTTTTCTTCAATGCTCAAAGTTCTACCCGAATCTTTAACTTGGCTACTCAAGAATCTAATTCCAGTACAAATAGCTAAGAAAGAGAGTCCCAAACCAACAATTGTCCAACTCGCTTGCCAATATGCGATTGCTACAAGCATAGTGATTATGGCTATAAGTCCGATGGGATTACAGGTCGCTTTGAAACCCAAGTAGCTGAAAAAAACGACGGTGCAGAACAGAAATGGCAAAGCCGCTAACTTGGCAGATGCCGTTAATATTTCTGAAGGAAAGAAATGAGCCGCAGCCAAAGTCGCCAGAAAAAGCCCCAGTGATATAAACCAGCAGCGTGCTGGTAAAGATTTAAGTAAGTTTGTCATCTTCTTAGTACTCTCAAAGTGCACGGGAGGTGCACAATCAAATCATGCATCTGCATGTTAGTTCTCAAAAAGTGCTCTAGTGGTTTGCTCGGCCATAATCTCACACACAGGACATTTAAGCTGAATGCGCTGTTGTGATACCGTCAAATACAGACTGCCGCATCGACACCGGTGTAAGGATGCAAGCTGTGATCTTAAATCACGAGCTAGAACCCAACCTTCATTGATGGTCAGTTTTTTCCAGGGGATCTCAGCTGGAAGATCTGCTTCTTTTCTTGCAACCAAATACGCATCGTAAGCCTTCATCAAAGCATCGATATTTAATTGCTTGTAGACATTATCACCACCAATATTGACATAAAGCGCCATAAGCAGGGAGCCTTCAACTAATGCTCTTCTGCTTTTGACGATGGCATCAGATTCTGGCAATTGACCAGGACAAGGTGACTTGCCAGTCACTTCTTTGTGGAGCCTTCTGATAATGTGGATTGGCAAACCTGTATCGAGCGCGATAATGGTTGTTCGAAATCCGTATTTAATAAGCAGCGAGGCTCGGGTAAATAGCTCACTTTTGGACAGGTTATCAATCATGCATCCCCCTTGTTGTTTAGGGTTGATAATAAATAAGCGATTCTTGGGATACCTGTGCCTTTGCTCTTCACCATCTCAATCAGTTGGCTTTGGTTACCCCTTGGTTGAAACAGCATGAATGATGAGGTCGCCACTCGTTGCAGGTCGTCAACACCAGCATTAATCAGAGCATCAACCACGTCGCGTGTAAGTCCAAAGCGCAAGACGGCCTCTTGCGGATCAATTCGCGCCAATTCTCGTGCTGCGTGTAGGTACGCCAAATTTAATTGATAGAAGTCTTGTTGATTGGTTGTCATTGACGGACCTCCAGTTCATGTAAAATATTGCGATAGATAGAAAGCACTCTTTGCCCATACCAGCGTGCACGCTCTTCGTTCCAACTGTGATAGCGGCCTATGCCAAGCTCTAAATCATTTGGTGAAGACTTGATTGCTTCGGCCAAAATACTTGAGCCGACCGTAAGGTTGGTGATGGGGTCTAGCAGTTCCGCTGCTGAGCTCACCCGATGCCCATGCCAATGCAAATTGATTTGCATAAGGCCAATATCGAGCTGATATTTTTCAGTCTCTTGCAGTGCCTGGTTTAACAGTTGCTCTGCTTCTGTCTTAGATTTGGCGTAGGTTGCGTTTGAACCATTGCGAATTGCGTATGGCCATGGACTGGTCATGTTGAGACCACGATGTGAGGCCGACTCAGCCAAGGCAACGGCGTAGAGCATGACTGGATCAATACCAACGCTATGTGCTGCTTTTTCCCACTGATAGCCCGGAAACGCATAGACTGAAGTGCTTGCGGACATGGCTATCACTAGGGCAATGGTTTTTGCTTTAATCGTTTTCATTTTTGTCCTCTAATTGATTTCCGAGAAGCGCCTGAATGGCTTTCGGGCTTATTCTTTTTAATGGCACTGCGCTAAAGTCGGCGATGCCTCTCGTATAAACTTGTGCCGCTTTTGACCAGTCGCCTACGGCAACCGGCGCTTGCATATCAAATCCTTTTTGCTGGTTCTGATGGTCTGCAATACCCTGTAATAGCCTTGGGTATTCACCCACTTCGTCCCGCAGCAAGTAAGCCTGGTAGCGTGTTAAAAACTCTTTTTGCTTAAAGGGGTATTCCCTGTCATCAACCTTGCAGAGTTCAACCCATCCACCCATGTCTGAAATCACGCGGTGGATAAGCGCATCGTCAAACATCACGGATGTCCAAGCGCCAACCTGACGAACAGCCTTGTCAACTTTGTTCCAAGCAACCATGGCTCTTGAACCTGAGTTGCCGTCGATATGCTTGATGACGTCAGCGGGCTTTGGAAAAAATTGCCCAGTATCCGGTGATTGAATATGCCGAGTCAGACCGATTCGCACTTCTTCAATGCTATAAGCACGAAGGGCTTCAAATGCGATGGATAGCAATTGCGGTGATACGCTTTTGCCATACATGGCCCAAGCTGCTCCCCAAATTTCAGCAAACTCGCGTTTATCAACCTCCTGCACTTGAACGAACCTCCCGAATACCTGGTCCGGCCCAGCTTTCAGCAATGCGGCGATTGCTTTCTTCAATATTCAATTGGTGATTGCTGCCCTTTAGGCTCGTCGATGATTGCTGTACTTCATCAATGCGAACGTACTCGTCTTCCCATTGCCGGTTTAAAAGCCAGTTATGTGGCATAGGGGTCTTAGTCCGATCTTGATACTGCAATCGGTTGTCTCGTTGCTCTTTCCAGCGTGTTAGCACTTCCAAGGCGAGTTCATGGTCTTCATTGAGGCCCATGCGTAGCCATTCTTCTTTGGCTTTCGCTTTTTTTTCTTTGCGTATTTGTACATCCCAGAAGTCTTCAAACTGTATCTGGTCAACAGTTTTAACTGTTGGTTTATTGCTTCTCTCAGAGTCATCCGACCGTTGAGAGTCCCTTACCGGGTTGCCATCAGGCATAAACAATGATGAAAATTCTTCTGGAAGCCGAGCTTGAAAAGCGGCAAGAGATTTCAAAAGCGATGCCATACCAACGAAGTCGGCAGGTACATCTTTAAGCAACCGAAAGGCTGCCTTACCTTGGTTTGGGTTTTCGATTGGGTTGTGCTTCAGAAAGCTTCGAATCAAAGTCCAACCAGATCCCTCGCAACGAATCAGGAACTGATCTTGTTCTAACTCACTTAACGCCTTGGCAACCTGTTGCTCATCCCAGTTCAAGTCAGAAGCAACGTAACCAATCGGCAGTCGAAAGCAGCCAAGCAAATTACAATGTGGGCATGTAAGCAAATACAGTCCTAGCAACTTCGCAGAGTCACTCCAGGACAAAACGTTTTGCTTTAGCCAAAAGCGGGTATAGACCTTGCCATAATCACGCATGGAGGTACTCGCTTCTGTGTTTACGTAAAATGCTGACCATTACTTGCCCTTAATCCTACTGGTTACTGGCTTTCAGCTCGCTTGGGCATTCGGGATAGATGTCCGGTCTTAACTGAGATCGGGTTACCTGTCCTTGCGTAGCTTGTTCGATGGGTAAAACGAATTCAGCGGGAACACGC
The DNA here is from genome assembly GCF_040140305.1 of Proteus sp. fly-1008. Lineage (NCBI taxonomy): Bacteria > Pseudomonadati > Pseudomonadota > Gammaproteobacteria > Enterobacterales > Morganellaceae > Proteus > Proteus sp. fly-1008. The sequence continues at coordinate 30,490 of NZ_JBEEWH010000015.1, read as the reverse complement.
CCTGATTTATTCAACCAAAACCAGACGTTTTGCTGTTTTGAGTTGATGGCTCTTGCTAATGCTGATTGCCCGCCGACCAAGTCAATGGCACGGCGGAGATGTTTTTGTGTCGTTTTGAACACTTCCATACCGTCTCCTATTACAATAATAACTGTTACAAGATTGAATGTTACAGTTTAAACTGTAGATAAGTCAACAGTTAAAATTGTTGAAAGACTACAGTTTTATTTGTAGAATGCGGGCTTATGAAAACTTTATCCGAACGACTAAACCATGCCTTGCAGCTTACTGGGGTAACTCAGTCTGAGTTGGCTCGTCGCATTGGTATCAAACAGCAGTCGATCAGCCAGATTTGCTCTGGTAAATCGGCTAGGTCTCGTTACACCATGCAGATCGCGGAGGCGCTTCGCGTGAATGCTCATTGGCTCGCCACAGGTGATGGCGAGATTGGCTTGGGGGTCGGTAATGTAGAAGTCGGGCCTGATATTAAGGGAAGAATTCCTCTCATTAACTGGGTTCAGGCCGGTGATTGGACTGAAATAGCGGAGGGATTTGCCCATGAAGATGCTGAGGAGTGGCGTGAAGTCACTGGGAAAGCACATGAGGGTTGTTTCGCACTTCGCGTAAAAGGCGACAGTATGGAAAATCCAAGCGGAAAAAAATCCATACCTGAGGGGGCAGTGATCGTTGTTGATCCTGAGTTACCTTACTCTTCAGGTTCATTGGTTGTTGCGCGTTTGGATGATTCGAAAGAAGCAACCTTTAAGCAGTTGGTTATTGATGGTGAACAGAAGTATCTAAAACCTTTGAACCCGCAATACCCTGCAATACCGATCAACGGCAACTGCACCATCATCGGTGTAGTACGACAAGCTATCATCGATTTCTGGTAGCGAAGGAATTTGTGGTTTAGCCACAGTTGTTCATTAGCTGAAGAAGCAACGATTGCAAACAGCTACAACTGAGCATTGGTGCACGCTGAGAGTAAATGGTAACCGATTAGATAACCATTGATTGTTTATAAAGTCAAGATCAGCGAAAATAGCGGCCAATTACGATTAACACGACGGATTTGACAAGCGAAGAACTGAAAAGAGAGTACTTCCAAAAGTGTGTACAAATCCGTGTACAAACTAAAAGAATTTATACATGGCAAACCAAGATTTTCTTAATGAAATCAATAAGCGAAGGACCTTTGCTATCATCTCGCACCCCGATGCGGGTAAAACAACCATCACTGAAAAAGTGTTGTTATTCGGACAAGCGATTCAACGTGCAGGAACCGTAAAAGGGCGTGGTTCAAATCAGCATGCAAAATCTGACTGGATGGAAATGGAAAAACAACGTGGTATTTCTATTACAACTTCAGTTATGCAATTCCCTTATGCTGATTGTCTAGTTAACTTACTTGATACCCCAGGGCATGAAGACTTCTCTGAAGATACCTATCGTACTTTAACGGCTGTTGACTGCTGTTTAATGGTGATTGACTCTTCTAAAGGGGTCGAAGATCGTACACGTAAGTTAATGGAAGTAACACGTTTACGTGACACTCCAATTTTAACTTTTATGAATAAACTCGACCGTGATATTCGTGACCCAATGGAAGTCATGGACGAAGTTGAAACTGAGCTAAAAATTGCTTGCAGTCCGGTTACTTGGCCTATCGGTTGTGGAAAACTTTTTAAAGGGGTTTACCACATTCTCAAAGATGAAACTTATCTTTATCAAACAGGTCAAGGCCACACTATCCAAGATTCTCGTGTCATTAAAGGATTAGATAATCCAGAGCTTGATGAAGCGATAGGTGATGATTTAGCAAGCCAATTACGTGACGAATTAGAGTTAGTACTAGGTGCATCTCATGAATTTGATCATGAAGCCTTTTTAGCGGGTGAATTAACGCCAGTGTTCTTTGGTACAGCATTAGGTAACTTTGGTGTTAACCACATGCTTGATGGCCTTGTAAAATGGGCCCCAGCACCAATGCCTCGCCAAACAGATATGCGCCAAGTTACAGCAAATGAAGAAACGTTCACCGGCTTTGTTTTTAAAATCCAAGCAAATATGGATCCTAAGCACCGGGATCGTGTAGCATTTTTACGTGTTGTATCTGGTATGTATGATAAAGGTATGAAATTACATCAAGTCCGGATCAAAAAAGATGTAGTGATTTCAGATGCATTAACCTTTATGGCAGGCGATCGTTCCCACGTTGAACATGCTTACCCTGGCGATATTATTGGTCTTCATAACCATGGTACTATTCAGATTGGTGATACTTTTACTCAAGGTGAAATTCTTAAATTTACGGGTATTCCAAACTTTGCGCCAGAGTTATTCCGTCGTATTCGTTTACGTGATCCATTAAAACAGAAGCAGTTACTTAAAGGATTGGTACAGTTATCAGAAGAAGGTGCTGTACAAGTCTTTAGGCCATTGGCAAATAACGATTTAATCGTCGGTGCAGTCGGTGTGCTTCAGTTTGATGTGGTTGTTGCAAGACTTAAGAGTGAATATAACGTTGAAGCGATTTATGAATCCGTTAACGTTTCAACGGCACGCTGGGTTGAGTGTGATAACGAGAAGAAACTCGAAGAGTTTAAACGTAAAAATGAACAAAACTTGGCACTAGATGGTGGCGATAACTTAACGTATATCGCACCAACGATGGTGAACTTGAACTTAACGCGTGAGCGTTATCCTGATGTGGAGTTCCATCAAACACGCGAACACTAATTTACTCGTCATACTTCAAGCTACAACGTTGTTGACTACGTTCATTCGCGCTAGTCACATACTTATGTATGCTCCTAGCGACTTATTCACTTGTCGCCTAGTTGTAACTTGAATTATTTAGAGTAAAAATACTTGGCATACTTCAAGCTATTTAGAGTATGTAATCTAATGAAAAGGCTATATTTTTAATATAGCCTTTTTTGTTTCTTTATTTGGTTGAGTGTTTGTACTTAAAAAAGCTCGGTAAGAGACTCAATTTTTTTGTTAAATGCCCTTTGCATATCCCTAATATCCTACCGAAAAACCCTTCTTCATTCGGAATTACTCTTTTTTTTTTCTGTTAACATGACGCCTGTTTTTACACTTATTCATAAATATATGTAAAATTTTTTATAGTTTTATTTGTTGTTTTTAGAATAAAATTATTAGGATTAGTCTTTATTTGCTATTTTTTGCTTTATTTAATATTAATAGCTTATTAGTGTAATAACTTAATTTGTTAAATTTTTGTAATGCTTCATAAAAATAAAGATATTAAAACACACACATTTCCTAACTCAGTTATTGTGATTAAGGGGAGAGCAATGAAACAATATAAAACGTTTAAGTTAGCATTATTCATGTCCATGGGGCTTGCTTTTGTCAGTATGGGAGCATCAGCTGAAGTATCATGGTATAGCGAAATTAATAGTGGAACGAATAATACAGGTTACGCTATCAGCGATACGGCTATTTCTACAAAAATTAAAGATACATTATTGCCAATCGAAAGCATTGATAGTGAATCACTTTCTATTCGTACAGAATTTGGTCATGTATCTGTGACAGGCTTTGTTAAGAATAAAGAACAAGAAGCGCAAATTATGCAAATTATTGAAAAAGTAGAAGGCGTGAAAAGTGTTGATTTTTCAGTAAATACTCGTTCCTAAATTAAAGTTTGTTTTTTTTTATTTGTATGAATACGTAAAAAGAATGACGCCGAAAAAATGTGAGGGTATCCTTTGTTAAGTTGTGTAAAGGAGACATTATGGGGAAGTATGTACCTGTCACATTAAATAATATTACAGCACTCGAATTTCAATCATCTTTACCACAAGGTAAAGTCGCTTTAGTCTGTGAAGGTGGAGGTCAACGTGGGATCTTTACCGCAGGTGTTCTTGATGAATTTATGCGTTCACAATTCGATCCCTTCGATATTTTGCTTGGGGTGTCTGCGGGTGCACAAAATTTATCCGCTTTTGCCTGTGGTCAGCGTGGCTATGCACGTAAAATTATTAATCGTTATACAACTAATAATCAATTTTTTAATCCCATCCGATTTGTTCGTGGTGGTAATTTATTAGATTTAGATTGGTATATAGAAACGACAGCAAAAGAAATGCCTCTTGATATGCCAACGGCATTACGGCGTTTTGATACTGGCCGTGAATTTTATATGGTAGCCAGTCGTTCTGATAATTTCCAAGCAAATTATTTTCAACCAGATGAGCCAACTTGGCTTGATATCATCAAAGCATCTAGTGCAATTCCTGCTTTTTATCGTAATGGTGTTTTATTCCATGATGTTGTCTATCATGACGGCGGGATAAGTGATGCTATTCCAGTCAGGGAAGCTTATCGGCGGGGGTGTCGTACTATTGTTGTTGTGCGCACGGTTCCTTCTGAATATCAATATACAACTGAGTGGGTCGATCGCATGGGTAAATGGTTCGAAAATAGCCGTTTGCAACGTTTTATGGCGATGGCTCAAGTTCATATTGAAACCTATACCGAAACACTTAAATTTATTCAATCGCCTCCAGAAGATGTTGTGGTTATCGAAATCTATCCACCAACGACATTACAATCGAGTGCATTAGGTAGTCGTTTAAATGCATTAAATCATGATTATCATGTAGGTAGACGCTGTGGACGCTATTTTTTAGCGACAATAGGTCAGCATTTTTCTAAGAAAAAATTCAAACAGCATGATAAAAAAATCTTTAGCTTATTTGAGCAAGAAGCAAAGGCAGACAAAGCGGAGGATGCTTCTATTATTCAACAAGGAACAAGAAGTGTGCACCCTGATGTAAGGCAGGTTTAATAATGAATAAATTTATTGATACTCACTGTCATTTTGATTTTCCTGTTTTTTATAATGATATTGCGAATAGCTTATCTTTAGCGAATCAAGCGCAAGTTAAAAAAATCATTATTCCTGCCGTTGCTCGTTGGAATTTTGATGTAGTGACTGAGTTATCAAATGAATATCCTCAATTACATAGCGCATTAGGATTACATCCTTTATATATTGAAGAGCATACTGAGCAACATCTTATTGAATTGGAAGAGAAATTAAAAATAGCTCCTCGTTGTGTTGCTGTTGGGGAAATTGGTCTGGATGACTATATGGATAACCCGCAACCAGAAAAGCAGGAACACTTTTTAATTGCACAACTTAAATTAGCAGCTAAGTTTGATTTACCCGTTATTTTACACTCACGTAAAACTCACGATAAGTTAAGCGCGCTGTTACGTCGTTATGATGTTCCTCGTAAAGGGGTGGTACACGGTTTTGCTGGAAGCCAACAACAAGCTGAAAATTTTATTCAGCAAGGCTATTTTATTGGTGTTGGTGGTACGATTACTTATGAACGAGCACAAAAGACACGACGAGCAATTGCTTCATTGCCACTCGAATCGCTATTACTAGAAACAGATGCTCCCGATATGCCAGTGAGTGGTTTCCAAGGTGAGCCTAATCGACCTGAGCGTATTCAATCTGTTTTTTCCCAACTCTGTGAGCTACGTCAAGAACCCTCTGAGGTAATTGCACAGCAACTCTATCTTAATAGCCTACAATTATTTCGGTTAAAAGATAATGCCTAGTTGTTGAATTGAATTCATCTCAATTTAATCTTATTTATATAAATAAGGTGTTTATTTAACTTTATTGTTTAAGATTGAATACAAGAATTGTTAATCATATGATGTTTTCCTTTTATTCAGCCTATTCAATAAATGCGTTTTTCTCTCTTTTTGTGTGATCCACTTCTCATTTGTGACCTTTTTGTTACTTTTTTCAGATCCTATTTGTGATGGATGTTGAGGGTTCTTTTCTTAGACTAGGTATAATTATCCGGCAAAAAGAGTCAATAAGCTCTGACTAGAGCGTTATTGATAATCCATTAAATTTTTATATGAACAGGGATCCTTCAATGCAACTCATTATGAGCTTGGTCGGAATGGTAACATTAATTTTGATAGCCATTCTGTTTTCCAGCAATCGACGTGCAATTAGACTACGTACAGTTGGTGGCGCATTCCTTATTCAGATTGGCTTAGGTGCATTTGTTCTTTATTCCGACGGTGGTCGCGAGGTACTTCTTGCGGTTTCTGATGGTGTTAAGAATGTAATTGATTACGGCAATAACGGGATGAGTTTCCTATTTGCAGGCCTAGTATCAGATAAAATGTTCGAGTTGTTTGGTGGTGGCGGTTTCGTATTCGCCCTGCGCGTACTGCCTGTTATCGTATTCTTCTCTTCACTCATTGCAGTGCTGTATTATCTTGGCATTATGCAAATAGTCATTAAAATTCTCGGTGGTGGTTTACAAAAAGTACTTGGCACATCACGAACAGAATCTATGTCTGCCACTGCAAATATTTTCGTTGGACAAACAGAAGCCCCACTGGTTGTTCGTCCTTATATTGCAAGAATGACAACCTCTGAACTCTTTGCTGTTATGTGTGGTGGTTTAGCCTCTGTTGCGGGTTCAGTACTTGCTGGATATGCCAGCATGGGTGTGCCGTTAGAGTATTTGATCACAGCATCCTTTATGGCGGCTCCGGGTGGTTTACTCTTTGCTAAATTGTTGATCCCTGAAACAGAAACGCCAGACGATCAAAAAGACGCGCTTGATAAAATGGCAGATGACGAAAAGCCTGCGAATATTATCGATGCCGCAGCTGCGGGCGCATCTTCTGGTCTACAGCTTGCTCTGAACGTAGGTGCCATGTTGCTGGCTTTTGTTGCCTTGATTGCATTAGTTAATGGTATTCTTGGTGGTATTGGTGGCTGGTTTGGCTATGAGAATTTCTCATTAGAACTCGTGCTAGGTTGGGTGTTTGCACCAATTGCCTTCCTGATTGGTGTACCTTGGAGTGAAGCAACCATTGCAGGCTCATTTATTGGACAAAAAATTGTTATCAATGAGTTTTATGCTTACTCTGAATTTAGTAAATACCTAAAAGAAGATGCATTAGTCGCAGGTTCTGGATTAGTGGTGTTATCTGCTCAAACGAAGGTTATTATCTCCTTTGCATTATGTGGTTTTGCTAATCTCTCTTCTGTTGCCGTACTACTCGGTGGTTTAGGTGGAATGGCGCCAAACCGTCGTAAAGATGTGGCTCGTTTAGGAATGAAAGCTGTACTAGCGGGTACACTCTCTAACTTAATGAGTGCAACAATTGCTGGATTCTTCTTTGCATTAACGGCAATGGCAGTTGTTGCCGCTTAATTGATTTAATTGTAAAGAGCAGATGGGTATTTTACCTATCTGCTCTTTTATGTTTGTTTTCTGCTGTAATGTTAACTACTTTTATTGTGTGAGATATTTCGCATATTGTATTGAATATGGTCACAAAGGTTGTCATTTAATGCGTATCACACTTTTTTTGCGTTATAAAGACGACTTAAAAACGGTATTCAAGTAACATTAAACCAGAAAATGACCTAACTGTGACATTTATCACACTTTTATGTCATTGTTTGCAAGTTACATTTGATTAGTGTGACGCAAAGCACATCTAATTGTTCCTTAGCGTGTTCAAATAAGATGTGCTGAAACTTCATGGAATGGCGAAGGCTCAATGACGGGTCGCCGAAGTGAGCATAGCGCGGTGAGAGGGAGCTCAGCTGTCGTTGTAGCACTAGTTACAACAACATCTTCAAGGAACCAAGTCCGCTCGCCAACAAATTTAATCGCTAACCTTAAGCGTATGCCCAAAAGGGCTTAAGAAACATCGTTGGAGAGTTTTATGACAGATTTAACCGCTGCAGCGCGCCTTGCGCTGTCTTTGATGGATTTAACTACATTAAATGATGATGACACTGATGCAAAAGTGACTGCGTTATGTCATCAGGCTAAAAGCCCAGAAGGCAATACAGCCGCTATTTGTATCTACCCACGCTTTATTCCGTTAGCACGTAAAGTGTTACGTGAGCAGGGTACTCCAGAAGTCCGTATCGCAACCGTAACTAACTTCCCTCATGGTAATGATGATTTAGATATCGCATTAGCAGAAACCAATGCGGCATTAGCTTATGGCGCAGATGAGGTTGATGTAGTTTTCCCTTACCGTGCACTAATGGCAGGTAACGAGCAAATCGGTTTTGATATCGTTAAAGCATGTAAAGAAGCTTGCGCAGAAGCAGGTTCTTTATTGAAAGTCATCATCGAAACGGGTGAACTGAAAGATCCGGCTCTTATCCGTAAAGCTTCTGAAATTTCAATCAAAGCGGGTGCTGACTTTATTAAAACTTCCACAGGTAAAGTACCTGTAAATGCAACACTGGAAAGCGCTGAGTTAATGATCCAAGTGATCCACGATATGGGTGTTGGCAAAGAAGTTGGTTTTAAACCTGCAGGTGGTGTTCGTACCGCTGAAGAAGCTGCTCAATATCTAGCATTAGCTAACCGCATTATGGGTGACAACTGGGTTGATGCCCGTCACTTTCGTTTTGGTGCATCAAGCTTGTTAGGTAATTTACTAGCCACTTTAGGTCATGGCGAGCAAAAATCGTCTAGTGGTTACTAATCCATTCGTGTAATACGCCCACGTTTTATTGTGGGCGTTATCAATGCTATAAAACCAGGAGGTTGCAGTGTTTCTTGCCCAAGAGATTATTCGTAAAAAACGTGATGGTCATCCTTTAACAGAGGAAGAAATTCGTTTTTTCATTAACGGTGTCAGAGATAATACTGTTTCTGAAGGTCAAATTGCTGCATTAGCAATGACTATTTATTTCCACGATATGACCATGCCTGAGCGTGTTGCTCTGACATTAGCCATGCGTGATTCCGGTACAGTATTGAACTGGAAAAGCCTAAATTTAAACGGTCCAATTGTTGATAAACATTCAACAGGTGGTGTGGGTGATGTCACTTCACTGATGTTAGGGCCAATGGTTGCCGCGTGTGGCGGTTATGTTCCTATGATTTCAGGTCGTGGATTAGGTCATACAGGTGGAACATTAGATAAACTCGAAGCTATCCCAGGTTTCGATATTTTCCCTGATGATGAGAAATTTCGCGATATTATTCGTAACGTGGGTGTTGCTATTATCGGACAGACTAACTCATTAGCACCTGCTGATAAACGCTTTTATGCTACCCGTGATATTACTGCTACAGTTGATTCAATCCCTCTTATCACAGCCTCTATTTTAGGTAAGAAATTAGCCGAAGGCTTAGATGCATTAGTGATGGACGTTAAAGTGGGATCGGGTGCCTTTATGCCAACTTATCAGAAATCTGAAGAGCTGGCTGAGTCTATTGTTCAAGTAGCAAATGGCGCAGGCTGTCAAACTACGGCACTGTTAACGGATATGAATGAAGTTCTAGCTTCTAGCGCAGGTAATGCCGTCGAAGTTCGTGAAGCAGTTCAATTCTTAACAGGTGAATACCGTAACCCTCGTCTATTTGAAGTCACTATGGCGTTGTGTGTTGAAATGTTAGTATCAGGCCGTTTAGCGGACTCACGTCAACAAGCTCGTCAAAAACTGCAAGATGTGTTGGATAACGGTAAAGCGGCAGAAGTCTTTGGTCGTATGGTTGCAGCACAGAAAGGCCCATCTGATTTTGTTGAAAACTACAATAAATACCTGCCAACTGCGGTATTAAGTAAACCTGTATTTGCTGAGAAAACTGGGTTTATCACAGAAATGGATACGCGTGCATTAGGTATGTCTGTTGTGACATTAGGTGGTGGTCGTCGTAAAGCCACTGATGCAATTGATTATAGTGTGGGATTAAGCGACATCGTAGCGCTTGGTGCTGAAATCAACACAGACACTCCGTTAGCGATGATCCATGCTAACAGTGAAAAATCATGGCAAGAAGCTGCGGCTGAAGTCCGTAAAGCGATGGTAATTGGTGATAGTAAACGTGAAGCCTCACCAATGGTGTACCGTCAAATCAGCGAATAAGAACTCAATTACGATTTATAAGTGACATATCCGTGGTCTACGGAGAATGACACAGGAGAGAGAATTATGAAACGTGTACATATCATGGTATTAGATTCCTTCGGTATCGGTGCTGCCGGTGATGCAGAGAAATTCGGTGATCAAGGCTCAGATACTTTAGGGCATATCGCACAAGCGTTTGCTGACGGTAAAGCAGATAAAGAAGGTCGTAAAGGCCCACTTCATTTGCCAAATCTTTGCCGTTTAGGTTTAGGTAAAGCCGCTGAAGAATCAACAGGTAAATTCCCTATTGGTTTAGATAAAAACGCAGATATCATCGGTGCTTATGGCTACGCGAGTGAAATCTCTTCTGGTAAAGATACTCCGTCAGGCCACTGGGAAATTGCGGGTGTTCCTGTGCTTTTTGATTGGGGATACTTTAAAGAGCTGAAAAATTCATTTCCACAAGAACTGCTAGAAAACATCGTTAAACGTGCAAAATTACCGGGGTACTTAGGTAACTGCCACGCGTCTGGTACGGTTATTTTGGATGAGCTTGGCGAAGAACACATGAAAACCGGCAAACCGATTTTCTATACTTCTGCTGACTCTGTATTCCAAATTGCATGTCATGAAGAAACTTACGGTTTAGACGAATTATATGAGCTGTGTGAAATTGCTCGTGATGAACTAAACAAAGGTGATTACAACATTGGTCGTGTTATTGCGCGTCCATTTATTGGTGATAAACCAGGTAATTTCGCCCGTACAGGTAACCGTCATGATTTAGCAGTAGAACCACCAGCACCAACTATGTTGAAAAAACTGGTTGATGAAAAACAAGGCCATGTTGTTTCTATCGGTAAAATTGCTGACATCTACGCAAACGTAGGTATCACTAAAAAAGTGAAAGCAACAGGTATTGATGCACTGTTTGATGCAACACTTGAAGAAATGAAACTTGCGGGCGATAACACAATCGTCTTCACCAACTTTGTTGACTTCGACTCCTCTTATGGCCACCGTCGTGATGTTGTTGGTTATGGTGAAGCACTGGAATTATTCGACCGTCGCTTACCTGAATTAATGGAGCTGGTAAAAGAAGATGACATTCTTATCTTAACAGCAGACCACGGTTGTGACCCAACTTGGCCAGGTTCTGATCATACTCGTGAGCACATTCCTGTTCTGGTTTATGGTCCTAAAGTTAAACCGGGTTCATTAGGTCATCGTGAAACCTTCGCTGACATCGGCCAAACTGTTGTGAAATACTTCGGTTTATCACCGGTCGATTATGGTAAAGCAATGTTTTAATTTAATTTCGGTAGGTATAGCAATATGCCTACCGAATGATATTTGAATAGTAAAAAGATCAATTAAAAGGAAGAATTATGGCTACCCCTCATATTAACGCAGAAATGGGCGATTTTGCTGATGTCGTTTTAATGCCGGGCGACCCGCTTCGTGCTAAATACATCGCTGAAACTTTTTTACAAGATGTCCGTCAAGTAAACAATGTTCGTGGTATGTTAGGTTTTACAGGTACGTATAAAGGCCGTAAAGTTTCTGTAATGGGCCACGGTATGGGTATTCCTTCCTGCTCAATTTACGCTAAAGAATTAATTACTGATTTTGGCGTAAAAGTGATTATTCGTGTAGGTTCATGTGGTGCCGTATTACCAGATGTTGAATTACGTGATGTTGTTATCGGTATGGGTGCATGTACAGACTCTAAAGTTAACCGTCTACGTTTCAAAGACCAAGATTTCGCAGCTATTGCAGATTACCAATTAGTTCAAAATGCTGTTGATGCAGCAAAAGCGAAAGACATTAAAGTTCGCGTAGGTAATATCTTCTCTGCTGATCTGTTCTATTCTCCAGATCCAGAAATGTTTGATGTAATGGAAAAATACGGCATTCTAGGTGTTGAAATGGAAGCCGCAGGTATTTACGGCGTTGCAGCTGAATACGGTGCAAAAGCGCTGACTATCTGTACTGTATCTGACCACATCAAAAAAGGTACACAGACTACAGCAGAAGAGCGCCAAACTACCTTTAACGAAATGATTGAAATTGCATTAGAATCTGTTCTGCTATTAGAAGACTAATCAATACATCTCGTTGCTTAAAAATATTAAAAACCCAATTTAAAAATTGGGTTTTTTTATGTCCATATGTTTGATTAATTAAATTAGAAACTAAGGAGCATAAATATAGGTTTCTAAATAAGGGTCCATTTTAATAGCGTAGTTTTTTAGATTATTCAGGCTAGGTGTTAACGGATCTTTGCACTCTTTTTTACTAATAATATTATTGTCTTTATAAACAATCACGCCATTAAAGTTCCATCCTCTACCTTCACCGTCATAAACAACGTAGCTGTAATTTCCATTCTTAAATCGAATATAAGTCGATGCTCCTGCAACAAACATCTGATGCCCATAAAAGACATTATTATTGGGTTGTTGAGGCACTGGTAGTGTTATCTCTGTTTTGGCAAGAGTGCCATAGCGATACACCGGAGGGGTTCCATGTTCGGCAAATACACTGACATACTTACCATTTTCAAGTTGGCAGGTAAATTCTTCAGCATAGACACTTGCGGATAATAATACGAATACAGCAACAACAGCGATACGTGCTTTCATATTGTCTTCTCCGTTAATTACCTACTTTATTACTTTAAGTATCGGCAAAAAAAACAAAAAATGTAGAGTAAATATTCTGATTATTTAGCAGGGTGACTATGTTGTTTTTAACTGATATTTTTGTAATTTGCAGAGTTATTATCTGTGATTATTTTCTCTTTTATATTTTCATTAGTGACTGCTTTCTATTTTAACCTTAACCCATATTTTGTACCTAATAATAGTTAAAATTAGAATTAATTTGCTAATTATGAAAAATATCATAGTGTTTTCGTTTGATTTTGTCGGTAGTAATTAAACTTAATATAATTTTAGCCACACTAATTGCAGAAATAACAGATTAATTCAATTAATTAAATTAAGAATTCAGTAATATCAGTTGGTTAGCATGTGATTATTATATTTTGATTATATTTCAAATAGTTAATAGTATTGCAGGTGATTATTTTTGTTTATAGCCTTATTTTCACTGTGATGTCAGTCACATAAGCATATAAATGAAATAATAATATCTGTAAATTTAACTTTCCGAAGATTTCTATTGTATTGATATTAAATAAAATATTTTGTTTTATGTGGTTGCTAACAGAAGCTATGTGATCGCATGAAGCACTAACTAATTTAATTAGAAAATGTATAGTATTGCTATGCAATCAATTTAAATTTTTGTCGGTTTCTATTTGGAGAATATAGTGAAAAATCAAGATTTATTAGGTCTATCTTCTGCTAACATTCTGAATGCGGAATTTGAGAAGAAATACCACGACGTTATTGCTCACTTTTTCAGCCGAGATCCGAAGTATTGGCCGATATTTCAGGATAAAACAATCCAATCGATTACACAGTTTAGAAAAACAACAACTAATGATAATGACCAATTACAACGTTACTCAAATGGGCAACAGCTATTCGATCGTTTAATGGCGGATACGCAAATCCAACAAAATATTAATTACCCAGAAAACGATCCTAATGAATTACTGATGTTAGTTTCGACACTGTGTAAAAACTGGGAAAATCCATTAGCTGTTGAAAATGTTATTGCAATGCCAAGTGATCCGGGTGTTTATGGTTCAATCTTGGGGTTAATGGGCAACCCTAACATGGTGTATTGCGAATATTCAGGTGTGGCGGATGCGTTAGAAAAAGTGACCATCAAAAAAGTCGCTAAATTGGTTGGTTACGATCCTGAAGTTGCATCTGGTGTGTTCACTCAAGGTGGCACCATGTGTAATTTATATGGTTATCTATTTGGTTTACGCAAATCTATGCCTAATTCTAAACACTTAGGTATGGCAGCAGATCAAGATTATCGCATCATTAACTCTCAAGGTGGTCACTACTCAAACATGACTAACCTTGCGCTGTTAGGTGTTGATGTTGATAACAAAACCATCCGTATTAAAGTGTCTGAAGATAACACCATTAATTTAGAGCACTTAGAGCGTGAATTGAGAGCGTGCTTTACTGTTAAATGCAAAGTACCAACTATCATGTTAACCACAGGAACAACAGACACCTTCGGTGTGGATGATGTGAAAGGTGTTTGTGAGTTACGTGACCGTTTATGTGAAGAGTTCGAGATCCCTGTTAAGCCTCACGTACACGTTGATGCTGCTGTTGGTTGGCCGATTATCTTCTTCTTAGAATATGATTTTAACAGTAACCCGCTGGCAATTAATGATGTCACCTTAGAAGGTTTACGTCAGAACGTAGAGAAATTTAAGCATCTGAAATATGCCGACTCTATTACTATCGACTTCCATAAATGGGGCTATGTGCCTTATACCTCAAGTTTAGTATTAGTGAAAAATGGCAATGACTTCGTGGCACTGGAAAACGATCCTGAAAACTTCACCTATTTTGAGCACGAATTAGAAGGGCAGACTCACTTACAATCCACTATTGAATGTACACGTAGTGGTGTGGGTATCTTTGGTGCTTATTCTGCAATGCACTATATGGGAATTGAAGGTTACCAAACCATCATTGCTCACTGTTTGCAAAACGCGAACTACATGCGCCATCAGTTGTTAGAGATGGGTAATGCAAAAGTTATCGTTCCTCAAAACCAAGGTCCAAGTGTTGGTTTTAAACTGTATGATCCAAACTTAGTGAAAGACCCTAATGTTGCCTTTGATTTAGAGTTAACGTGCTCTACAGATAAAGAAGCATATGACTTTATGGTTCATAACACACAATGGCATAGAAAACTTTTCTTACAACGTGGTAGAGAAGGATTATTTACTAACTGGGTAGATTCTATTGCCTGCTCGAAATATGCGAAAAATAACCGTTACGTTTATCTTCCAGGTGAAAAAGCGGTATTTATGAATCCAAATACGGAACGTACACATATTGATAATTTTATGAAAATATTAACCGAAATGAGTCAAAATATGAGCTCAAAAAAGGTTGCGAAAATCTAATTAAATCATTGTCTGATTAAATAAAATAAACTGTACTTTAATCGAGGAAACTCATATTAAGGTACAGTTTTTATTTTATATGATAATAATTGCAGATTATCTGAGTTGGCTATCTTTGCTACCACGGCGATTATATCCACTAAAGGCATTATTTTTTTTATCAATTGCCTCTTGGCAGTTTAAACAATAACGCACACCAGGAACGGCTTTTTGCCGAGCTGGAGAGATTGGTTCACCACATTCATCACAAAACTCTGCACTTTCACCTTGTGCCATTTGGTTGCGAGCTCTTGCAATTGCATCATCAATGGTGGCATCTATTTGCTCTTGAACAGCACTATCATTAGCCCATCCACTCGCCATTATATTCTCCTATTTTTGCAGTGAATATAAATACTATTATTAGGGCGATGGTGAAAAAATCAACAAAATAAAAAGGGAAATGTACCTTAACTTACTGCGATAGAAATAAAAAACCCCTCATAGAGAGGGGTAAATTTCAGAGGCATAACGGTTGTTGTTATTGTTTTTGTTCTCTAATAAACAGAGAAATAATAAAGAAGAGGGCGACAAATACAATAATCAGGTTAAAGCCAACAGAAACATTATAGCTTTCTGATACTTGACCAATTAATGAACCTGCTAACGCACCACCCAATCCAGAAGCAACATAAATCAATCCCATCACCGAGCCACTTTTACTGGTTAATTTTGTGGCAACGGCGGCTGCTGTTGGAAACAGCACTGATAATGCAAAACCAAATACCATAAACAGATAAACAATATCTTGTACAAAGATACGGCTTACAATAATGGCTATCAGAGAAAATAATGAAAATAGAATAAGTGTTTTACGATCACCCAATGCAAGGTTAATAAAGCCACCAATAAAACGGCCAATAGTAAATAAGAATGCAAAACTGGAAATCACATAAGCGGCTGTTTCTGCTTTTTGCGCGCTACTCATATTTCCAATATCCATAGAGGTATAGAAAATAGGGAAGAAATTTAAGAAAGCGGCTTCAGCAGCAACATACAGCGTAATAAATAAGATAACCAATAATAGCGACTTTTGTGTCAGTAACTCTAAAAAGTCACTGAATTTCATATCGACTTGTGCGCTGTTTTCTATTTTTAATGTACTCAATACGAGAATAATGACCGCAACAATAACGGCAACACCCACATAAAAAGTACGCCATGAAATAGAGTGTGAAAATAGATATTGTAAAATTAGCGGAGTGACAATCATCCCTACGCCAAACATTGCATTGGAGACGTTAAACATCATGCCCGCTTTCTCTTTATAGAAAGTCGGAATAACGGTAACGATAGAGACAAGCATTGAGCCAATACCTAATCCAATAACCAGATAAAAGCCAAAAAATAGCATCACATTAAAAGCAAGGCTGGTTCCTGTTAAACCAACAGCCATCATCAGTGAGCCAATAAACATCATGACTTTTAACCCTTTCTTATCGGTAAAATAACCCGTTAATAAACTGGCAATTAAAAAACCGATTTGGAAAAAGGTAATTAATGAGCCAACTTGGCTCATATTTAATGAAATATCATGTTGAACTTGTTCGAGAATAAGCCCTTTTGTATTTTGAATGCCACCGAGTAAAAACATCGTGACAAACAGAAGGAAAAAGACTTTCCATTTTTGTTGTTTAGCCATAATTTTATCCTGATTTTCCACGGTGTATTATTATTTAATCATGTTGTTATAGGCGTTATTATTAGGTGTGTTGTGTTTACCAATTGCATCAAATAATTCTTGAGTAGCCCATCCATAGCAATAATAAAGTAAGTCATCACAAGCACTTTCTTCTGCTGCAATAACGGCTTCGATTAATTGAGAGGCAGGTAAATTCCACATTTGAATACCACTATAAATAAAGGTATTTGGCTGTGAAAGCTGGCGAACTTTATTATTTTGTTCAGCAACAAAGTGAATAGGGAAACCTTGCTGTTTAAAGGTTTCGTATGAAATATCATAAGGTAATTCAAATAAGCGTTTGAACGCAGTAAATGCACGTTCTTGGCTTTCGCTATCATGGGCAAAATGATTAATTAACCCTTGAACATCTGCACCTCCCCCTAATTTATGATAAGGGAAATGTTTGAGTGTCGAAGAATAACGGGTTAATTCATGATAATTTTGACCTAAGATCCAACTATAAGCTGGTGGCCATAGATCAAGCCATAACGTAATACCACCCGCAGTTTGTTTTGCATCAGACAGTAATTTTTCAACTAATTGAGTCACGCTTTGTTGGCGAAATGTTTGCCACGCTTTTAACAAAGGCTCTTCTTTTAATGCGGTAACAGGTGTTTCGAAATCCCCTTGTTTCAATGAATCAGCTAAAGCTGCGAGGCGATGTTTGATTTCATTAATAGGCAAACCTTGCTGTACCATTTTCTTTTCACAGTGAGGGCAGAAACAAGTAAATAATCCTGCGGGATTCACTTCTTTACCTGCCCAATCCGGGAAACGAATTCGGTCAATTAAAAAGGTATCGTAACCGTAGTTTTGTTTTAATGCGGTGAATGTCTTTTGCCATAATTGAGCGACATCAGGGGCGTTAGGGCAGAGCCAATGCGCTTGCGGACGACCTTTAAAATCCACAACCTGATTACTTTCTACATCCCCAGCGAAATCGCCATTAAGAATATTAGCCCATGGAATGACTTTATATTTTCCACCATCAGTGGCTTTTTTTATTGTCATTAGCGGATCGGCACCCGCTAAAATGGTGGGATCAACACGTTGGTTTAGACGAGGGAAATCGGTATGAGTGTTGATGTGTAGTGTACCTGTTCCCATAACCATATTATGAATAGGGTTATGAGGTAAATCACCAACAGGGTAAGGGTTACGTTCAAAAATGGTATTAATTTCGACAAATAAATGCTCGATATGCTTCATGCCATCAAGGCGTTGAAGTATAGCGGACATGCCTTCGTCTAAAATATCATGTGGGTGAAGATGTATTCCTGCCATGAGTTGCTCCCATCTCGTTTAGGTACTTTTTTATTAGGGTTATCTCAGTTGGATCTCGGGCATAAATTGAATTGATGGATAAACCGTAGCCAAGGCAAGAATGGCAATGCCATAAAGCGGGCCTTTTTCCCATAATTCAGACAGCTCGATATTCACTTTGGTGTTAGCAAATAAATGTCTATCTAGATTTGCCTGAACACGCGGTAAAAAGGTGTCAGCAGAGCGAGTGATCCCGCCTGTTAATACCACTTTTTCCAGATTTGCAATGGCGACTAAGTTCATAATGCCAATAGCAAGATAATCTGCCATTTCCTCAACTAAGGATTGAGCCAGAGGATCACCTTGTTGTGAGGCTTGAATAATCTCAATAGCACTAAGATTTTCTCCTCGTAAGCTCGCTATACGTTCACTTAAACCTGAGCCAGAACAGAAACTCTCAAAGCATCCTTTATTGCGCCAGTTTCTAAAGAGGTGCTCACGAGCAAACATCATATAGCCGATTTCACCGGCAGCATTGTTTGCGCCACGAATAACTTTTCCATCCATCAGTAAAGCGGAGCCTAAACCCGTACCGATACCAATCAGCGCACAACTGTGCGTATGACGGCATCGGCCTTTCCACATTTCACCCACAAGAGCCGCACGAATATCATTTTCGAGTACAACGGGTACATTGAGTTTTTCTGTAAGTTGTTGTGCTAAAGGCAAATTATCCCATTGAGGTAAATTAGGAGAGCCTTCTAGTACAACACCATTCTTGATATCGATGATCCCTGGTGTGGCGACACCGATAACATTGATCTTTTGGCGATCTATGCCGCTTTTTTCGATCACATTTTCAATACTTTGTGCAAATTGCGTAATAAAGTGATCACGATCGTCAGTATCAAAGGTTGGCTCTTGATATTCATACAACAATTCGGCATCTAAGTTAAAAACCGCATAGGCGATTTTGGTTCCGCCTAAATCAATGCTGACACCTAAACTGTGTTGAGGATCAAAGTTAACTAAAATACCTTTTCTGCCTTGTCCTGCTGGCGAACTGACACCGCTTTCATAAACGATTTTTTCTTCAAGGAGATCGTTAATAATTTCAGACACTGTCGCTTTTGTAATCCCGCTAATTTTGGCTATCTGAGCCCGTGACAAAGGACCTTGATGACGAATGACATTTAATACAAGCGAGGCATTCATTTGCCGTAATGTATTGGGTACGTTCGGTGTCACGTTACTACTCCATTTGTTTAGAAACAAAACTAAAAGATGTTTTTTTTATATAAAATCGTCTGTGTTTGATAGTTATGCACCGTTTTATTTACTTTGTAAAGTATATTAAGACTAATTAGTTTAGAAACCATCCTAAATGCGTTTGTGATCACAATTTGATGAGTCTGATTTGTACAATCAGATCTTCTAAAAGATCTTCAATGTATATATTCGTTGCACATATTCTTAGAGCAATAAAACGACTAGAATGAAATCAATATCTATTGAACTAAAGAGAAAATTAGCATGAAAAAAGGAATGTTATTAAAAGGGTTAATAGGGATGTTACTGCTACTCCCACTTTATTCACAGGCAGTAACATTAAGCGGTTATCTTGAGGTAAAACGATTATTAGCCTTAGACCATCCTTCTAATAAACAACTAGAATCGGTGACACAAGCGTATCTAAACGGTATTGCGAATGGATTTAATTTTTATGCTGTTGCCGTAAAAATTGAAAATCAAAATAACGATGATTTTCGTCCTCTTTATTGCCCACCTCCGAAAGTAGAACAAAATGGCGATTTTATGGTTAAGCACATCGATGCTTATTTAGATAAAAATCCTGAAGTGAAGAAAAAACAAAAAGAAACGCCGTTGGAGTTAATTTATATTTTGGCATTACAAGATGCCTATCCTTGCCATGTTGATGGAAGTCTCTAAACGAAAAATAGCCACAGTCCCTGTGGCTAAAATGATTTTGGTGTGCTCTTTTTCTTGTTATTTACTTCAGGTTGCCTCTCTCATAAGCCCCTTGATGGAAGACACTCAAGCAGTTGCTGCTTCAACTTGTTTTACAGGAACAAGATGACAACAATCGCTTTCACCGGTTTTTTCAAAGGTTGATAAACGAGTGATCAAGAGTGAATTCATGTCTGTTAATAATCCCTCTGCTTGCAGTTTTTGCATGATGCTTTCATCGCAGTCATTGTTGTTTTTACGTTGATAAGCCACAGGCGTTACACCACGTAATACAGTCAATTGACCAGCAAGTGCTGGATTATCTGTTAATGCATATACGTTGTTATTTGGCATAAAACGTGACAATAAGGTCACTGATTTACCATTTTCCGTTAGTGCGGCAACACTTAAATGTTTGTCATCATGGAAGGCAGTTGTCGCGGCTGCCAAAGCAATCCAACGGCCTGTTTGTGAGTAATAAGACGGTGATTGCCATGGGTTTTCAGCATTAGCAGCAAAAGAGCGTTCGGCTCCTTCAGCAACACGTGCCATTGCACTAACTGCTTCAACAGGATATTTTCCTGCCGCAGTTTCAGCGGAAAGCATCACAGCATCAGTGCCATCACCAACGGCATTCGCGATATCCATCACTTCGGCACGGGTTGGCATAGGGCTTTCAATCATCGATTCCATCATTTGGGTTGCAGTAATAACTGGGCAACCTAATGCGCGACAACGTGCAATTAGCTGTTTTTGTGCGCCTGGTAAGCTGGCATCACCTATTTCAACTGCGAGATCACCTCGTGCTACCATAATGACATCAGATGCTTTAATAATGTCATCCATATTTTCTTCACACGAAACCACTTCTGCGCGCTCAACTTTAGCAACGATTTTGGCGTGACTTCCTGCTGCGATCACTAAATTACGGGCATATTCAATATCCGCACCATTGCGTGGGAATGAAACGGCAATGTAATCTGCTTGAATAGCGGCTGCTGTGTGTATGTCTTGTTTGTCTTTCTCTGTTAATGCAGGTGCAGATAAACCACCACCGAGTAAGTTAATCCCTTTACGGTTAGATAATTTTCCACCAACAGTAACGACTGTTTCTATTTTATTATTATTTACGGTACTGACTTGTAATTGAATATTGCCATCATCAAGTAACAGAATATTCCCTGGTGTGACTTCCTGAACAAGTTGTGGGTAATCCAATCCCACTTGTTGCTCGTCGCCTAATGTGCTGTCTAAATCTGCATTTAGAATAAAGCTATCGCCTTGTTTTAATTGAATTGAATCATTTTTAAAGTTAGCGATGCGGATCTTCGGGCCTTGCAGGTCAGCTAAGATCCCGATAAATACACGATGTTTTTCTGCGACCTGACGGATAGTTGCGGCAGTGGCCTGATGCTGTTCGCGTGTGCCATGTGAAAAGTTTAAACGAAATACGTTAGCACCCGCCATAATCAGCTTTTCAATCATCTGTTCTGAACAGCTAGCTGGGCCAAGAGTCGCAACAATTTTTGTCTTACGCATAATGACATTCTCTTTTTAAAGAGGGATACCCAACGGTATCCCTTGATGACAACTTAATTAATTCATTAATCCATGGTAACTTTTTTCGCATTCCAGACTAGCGTCGCTAAAATCATGGAAACGATGGCAGAACCTATCCAGAAATACTGTACTGTGGTGAAGTCGTAGTTAGTGACATCTCCAACTTGAGTGACTTTGATCAGTGATGCTGAAATCAGTTCTTGCGCTGATGCTGCAATGTAAGCGAACAGTCCGATAAAGCCTTTTACTGCACCTACTGCATTTTTCGGCATCAGGTCACAAGCGGTCAAACCTGCTAAGAAAACAACCAGACCACCCATTGCAAAACCAACCATACTTAATGCAACAGCATCCATAACACGGCTTTGTGGACCCCAGAACATCAGTGCAAAACCAGCGATGTTGGCGATACCATAAATGAGTGTTGGAATATGACGGTTAGCGTTAAACAGTTTGTCAGAAGCCATACCCGCTAAGATTGCGCCGAAGAAACCAGCAATAGGGTAAGTAGACATGGCGAAACCAGCATCAATCAGTGAGTAACCTTTTGAACCTTGTAGGTAAAGAACGGCCCATGAACTGATTGCGTAGCGAGAGATATACATAGCCGCACATGCTGCTGCAATGATCCACACTGTTGGTTGTTTTAATACGAATAACTGAGCGCGACGAGTTTCTTTAGGATCACTTGATTTAACCGCTTCTGACTCTTCGCCATACGCAGTTGCTGGATCAGGCAAACCATAAGTACGAGGACGGTCTTTTAAAATCATCAGTAAAATGATACCTGCCGCAATACCTGCGATACCCGCACCGATAAAACCTGCACGCCAGCCGAAGAAGCTCACTATGGTTGCAGTCAAGATCCACGTAATTGCTTCACCGATATTACGCGAGCCACCCCAGATGGAATAAACCGTACCGCGTTGTTTTGGTGAGAACCATTGGAAGATAGAGACACAAGAAGGTGCTGAACCCACAGATTGGAACCAGCCGTTAATACCCCATAACAGGATAAAGAACAGGCTCGCCGTTGACATTCCCATGAAGATACAAACAAAGGAAGAGGCAATCAACGAGATGGACATAAAGCGTCCAATGTTGGCATAATCTGACAAGAAGCCGTTAGAG
This sequence comes from Proteus sp. fly-1008, assembly GCF_040140305.1. Taxonomy (NCBI): domain Bacteria; kingdom Pseudomonadati; phylum Pseudomonadota; class Gammaproteobacteria; order Enterobacterales; family Morganellaceae; genus Proteus; species Proteus sp. fly-1008. The sequence goes on along the minus strand of NZ_JBEEWH010000015.1, from coordinate 7,861 downwards.
AACTTACCAAATGCATAGGTAAAGAAGAACGCAGAACCCATTAAACCCAGTTCAGCGGTGGTTACGATACCTGCATCCAGCATAGGTTTTTTCACCACACCGAGTGCCATACGAACCACATAGAACATGGCATAACCAAGAACAAGACCAAAGAAGACCTGCCATTGGTGCTTTTTATATATTGCGCGGATCTTTTCACTTGACGCTTCTATTAGCGGCAGATCCTTTCTGGTTTTAAAGAAACTTAGCATAGAGATGACTCCGAATATTATTCATGTCTGAAGCTGATTTTGGTTTTCAGAGCTGATGCTATTCATTTAGGTCATCTTGGCGCAAAACACGGAATTTGAGTCATCGATGACACATTCTGCTGAATCGGTGAGTCAAATTTGTAACATTGCTATTAGGCGTTGGTTTAAAAATGAGTGAAGATATCGTCGTATCATTGTTGTAAATGGGTCATTAAGGACTCATTAGCTAAAAATAATAAATATTGCTAAATATCAGAAGTTTGAAGTTCGACACATTTTTATGTTTATTCAAAACAAAATCAGGGGTATGTCATGAGAATAAAAATAACACTTAGCCTCGTCTGTTTATTGTTTAGTTGGCTGTTTATCACTCCGGTACGTAGTGATGAGCAGCCACTTGTTATATTGACGACGCTTTCAGATACACCAATGCGACCACTCACTGAAGCTTTTAGCGCACGTTATCCTGATACCAAAGTGCAAGTGGTTTATCGTCGTGTCGCGATAGCAACACGTATGATGAAGCAATATCCCACACAACCTGTGGATATTGTGATGTCGTCCTCGGCTAACTTTTTCCATCATCTAGATAGAGAAGGGCTACTGGCGCGGTTACCTGTTAATTATGAAACGCCAAAATGGTTAACTCGCCATAGTGATATCTTAAACGATAAGATAACCACGGTTGGCTATTCCGGTATTGGTATTATGAGCAATACACAATACTTGCAAAAGTTGGGGCTTCCTGCACCGAAAAGTTGGATTGATTTAAGTGATCCAATTTATCAAGGGCACTTAACCATGACCACACCGGCGAACTCTGGCACGATGCAATTGATGGTGGAAAATGTGCTACAAGAGTATGGCTGGGAGCGAGGATGGCAGATCTTACTGGAAACGAGTGGTAATCTTTCTTCCATTTCCGCACGTAGTTCACGTGTCAGTGATGCTATCGCCAGAGGTATTGTCGGCGCTGGGCCAATTATTGATAACTATGCTTTTAACCATCAAAAACGCTTTGATTTTGTTGAGTTTAGCTATTTTGATAAATCGATTATTTTACCTGCTTATGTCGCCATTGTGGCGGAAAGCAGTAAAAGAGACACTGCGGCCAAATTTATTGCCTTTCTTTTATCGGATGAAGGACAAGAGATCATCTATAAAAGTGATATGGCAAAGATCCCATTAAGTAAAGAGATCTTACGCAATAACGATGAACTTGCTAATAACACAGAATTTATTTTAAACAGCAATGAGGCTTATCGTCGTAGTGAAGTCGTTAATGCGTTATTTGATCAAATGATCACGCATAATTTTCCTTTAATGCGCCAAGTTTGGAATGATATCCATGAAGCAGAAAGACAGGAAAATAAAACCCCAGAACGTATTACTGCGATCAGTAAAGCAAGAAAAATAGCAAGTTCGGTGCTTATTAGTGAAAAAGAGGCAAATTCACCAACATTACAAGCATTATTTATGAAGGAAGCAGATCAGCGAGAATACTCTGATCAAGCATTAGCTGTGCTGTACCAATGGCGTACATTAGAAGCTGAAAGGCTCGAGCAAGCACTGGTTTTATTGAAAGAGACAAAATCACCCTAACCGCCTTGTGGTTCAGATATACAGCAGGAAGCGCTGTTTTTATGAAAGGTATTACGGATGAAATTATTAGTGCCTAAACAATTTGGCAAACTAGGTAGACGCCTGTATATGGCGTTTATCTTTAGTTCTTTACTCACCTTATTGATTGGTGTGGTTATCTTTTTTATGTGGGGAAAACTGGCGACACAAATTAATGCATCAGTGGGAGAATCTCTACCGATGTTAACCACCAGCTATAATATGGAGCGTTATAGCACCAATTTACAAATGCTATTAAAAGAGCGAGAGCAGACACAGAGAAAATCAGTTTCAGAGCAACAACAGCAGGAAATTCATCAGTTATTAGATAGTTTACGTGAATTCCCTATTGAACAAACACCGCAACGTGACTTTTATACTCAACTTGTTGATGAACTATCTGAGCTCATTAATCAACAGGATGTATTACTAGATAAACGGCGTGAGTTAGAGAATCGCCTTGCTCAATTATTGGGACAGTTGGCTTGGATGCATGACGCGGTTGGTGAAGATATTAAACCGCTACTTAATGAAATAGAGTGGCATGTCAGCCAAATGCTCAATGAAAAAAATGTGCAGGAAAATAGCTTACAATTGTTATTAGAATCAACGTTATTACAAGAATTATTTACCACTGAGAATGAATTAATTGGTTTAGTTGAAGAAATTGCTCACCAACGTTATAGCCGTGATATTGATGTTGCCTTTCACTATATCAGTGTCAAAATTGATGAAATTATTTCGTTAAATCAGAAGCTAAAGAGCTATCCTTCGACTATTGCTCACCGCCAAGTATTACAAGAGATTATTGCGATCACCCGTTATGACGGTGATATCTATCAAACACTGATTGATGATGTAGAAAACGAAAAAAAGCTTAAAGCATTAACCCCTGAATTAAATGAAAAGTTATCTCAGTTTGATAATGCAGTAAGTGGTAATGTTTTGGCGACCAGTGAAGTGTTAAATAAACTCAATGGCAATACCCGTAAACTGATGGCAACGGGAAAAATTGTTATTGTGGCGATTATTGTCGCTTCTTTATTGCTCAGTATTATTGTGATGAAAATCTTAATTGATAGAAGACTTATCGCAAGATTGAATAAACTAAGTGATGACTTAGCGCATGTTGCCAAAGGTAATTTAACCGAGCCAGTATTGATTGAAGGGCAAGATGAAATTGGTTTATTAAGTCGGCGACTTCGTCGTTTTTGGCGTCAAATGAAAGAAGTTGAAGCTAGTAATGCGTTAAATCTTATCAATAACACTGATGCAAGTTTAATTACTTGCCACCACGATGGCAGGATGGAAACGGTTAATCCAAGTGCGGCAACGTTATTAGGAACAGGAAAAGAGCAAAGTAATAAGCCTCTTTGGTTACTGTTTAGTGGCGAGGCGAGCACAATGCTTAAAGCGCAATTTAGCTCAACCAGTCAGCTTTATCGTTTAGGGCAGAGTGAATGTACTATTCGCATGGTAAAAGCAGGTGAACCTCATTTTTTACAATTTAATATTCGAGAGTATCCGCATAAAGATGAGCATAAATATATTGTTACTATCACGGATATTACGCGCCAAGAGTTAAGTCGATTAGAACTTCAAAGGCTGGTGGCATTAAAAACACAAGATTTACAAGATAAGAATCAGCAATTAAATGAAGAGATTGTGCGTCGTGAACAAGCACAAAAACACCTAATTCAAACGCAAGAAGAGTTGGTGCAAGCGGCTAAAATGGCGGTTGTAGGGCAAGCAATGACAAGTCTTGCGCATGAACTTAATCAACCTCTTTCTGCAATTAATACCTATTTGTATAGTGCAAAACTAACCATACAGATGGAAAAATACGATCAATTGCCTGATTCTATAGAGCGCATCGAAAAGCTTTGTGCGCGAATGAATCGAATTATTACAGCATTGCGTAATTTCTCTCGTAAATCATCATCTGAAATTAGTTTTGTATCAGCACCATTAAAAGAGCTGGTGGAAAGTGCAATGGTGCTGGTAGAGTCTCGTTCCAAGCGAGAGCAGTGCATCATTACGAATAATATTCCTGATGAATTAACCATTTGTGCCGATCCGACACAAATCGAGCAAGTCTTGGTTAATCTATTTGTTAATGCGATGGATGCCATTGCGGGTATTGGTGAAAGTCAGATCACTGTTGATCTCTTATCTACTGATCCTAAAAGAAAATTGGTGGGGATCGCTGATAGTGGAAAAGGGTTCAATTCTGCTGTTTTACCAAAACTTTTTACCCCGTTTACCACCACAAAAGATGTGGGGCTTGGGTTAGGGTTATCCATTTGCCGTTCTATTATGCAACGGTTTGGCTATGAAATTTATTTGGCCTCGGCGCTAAACGGTGGCGCTATGGTTGTTTTGGAGTTTACTGATGACACAATCACTCATGCCTGATATTGATGTTCTATTAATTGATGATGATGAAGATATTCTTGAATCTTATCGTCATTTGCTTAATCTCGCGGGTATGGTTGCCAGGGTGACTGACTCGCCTGAAAAAGCACTTAGCCTTTTAACTCCAGAGTGGCAGGGTGCTGTTGTGCTCGATATTTATATGCCTGCTATGAATGGTATGGAGGTGCTTGAACGCATTAAACATATTGATCCTCGTATCCCAGTTATTATGATCACGGGGCATGGCGATATACCGTTGGCCGTTGAAGCGGTAAAAAAAGGTGCTTATGACTTTATTGAAAAGCCAATTAATCCGCCATTATTCTTAGAGTTGGTGGCAAAAGCACATAAAGAACGACAGTCTATTCTTGCCCTTAGAAATGCGGTAATCAGCACTACTCAAGAGCGATTAGTGGGTGACAGCGCACAAATCACAGCGATCAGAGAGCAAGTACAACAAATTGCCGATATCGATAAAGACTTAATGATTGAAGGTGAGATGGGAACGGGGCGTCACCTTCTTGCTCAACTCTTACATGAGTTAAGCCCACACCGTGATAAAACTATTCAAACGGTAGATTGTCAAAATTTATCTGATATCAAACAGGTTATTGCTCAAATTGAGGCAGATGAAGTCGGAACATTAATTTTGCGTTCTCCATATGATTTATCATCAGAAGCACAACGTTGGTTAAGCTCTTATCTGTTAGATATCGAACGTCAAGGAAAGCGCCATTTTAGAACGATTGCGATTTTAGAAAATAATACACAGCAATTGGTAACAGAAGGGCGATTAATCCCTGAATTTTATTACTATTTTTCACAAATCACTTTTTCATTGCCTCCGTTAAGTGCGAGGCGTCCTGATATCATTCCGCTATTTAGAGCATTTTTGAGACAAAGTGCACAGCGACTTGGTATTGCGGTACCGAAGATTGATCGTAATTATCTTGATATTTTAAAACGTTATGATTGGCCGGGTAATATTCGAGAGTTACGAAATGTGGCGGAATTGTATGCGGTAGGTATTGTGAAAATGGTGGATAGTGAACAACATAGAGCGATTATTCCACCAGAAGGTCCTTTGGATAACTTAGTCGATGAATATGAGCGTCGATTAATTGAGGATGCATTATATTTATTTGCGGGTCGAGTCAGTGATGTAGCGGATTATTTAGGTATTCCACGTAAAAAGCTGTATTTACGAATGAAAAAACATGATCTCGATAAAGATAGCTATAAACCAAAGGTTTGATTTAATTCTATTGAATAACAAAGAAGCGCCATACAGGCGCTCTTTCGCATTTTTTCTTTTAAGGTATATCGATTGAATTATCTTGCAGCGAGTGTTACAAAATCGCCTGACCACTTACTGGTAAACTCAATACGTAAAGCGCCTTCCCATAAACCCTCTGGCAATGATGCGGCAGTTTGAGAGCCATTGATAATATTAAATAAAAAAGCACTTTGAAGGCTTTTCAGCTCACTTTTCTCTGACTCTTTATTTTCAGCCACCAGTCCATGATGAATACCTTTTTGATTATCAAGAATAACGGTTTCTTGATTATTTGATAATGTTTTGCCGTTCCAGTTTGCTTTCACTGTTAATACAGAATTATCAGTCGCATTTTTAAGTTCATTACTAATAATTTTCGAAGTCAATTTAAAGTCTGTTGCCCCTTCGGCATCTTTAACGGTGATATCAAAAGCCCCATTTTGTGTATTAAAGTGGTTATTTTCTGTCACTTCAAAATGTAGGGCATTTAAAGGGGTTACGCCTAATTCACTCTGTGGTTTCTTTACTGCTGTAGCATGCCAATTTGCAACAGTTTGTATTGAAGTTGTGTTGTTTGCATAAGTTGCAGTCGTGGTAAATGCTGTCAGTAATAAGCTTAGTAGTACGTGGTATTTTTTCATGGTTTATTCCTAAAAAATTATCGACGTTAATAGCAATATCGGCTAAAAAGTTTTTTTCATGAATTTATAAATAAAATTATGAGCATCCAAAAAAGATGAATCATTAGATAAATTATCGTATAAATTTGAAAAATAGTTTATTTAAAACGTCATAAAAAAATAGGAATAAAATGTAATAAAAATAACTTTATCGTTAATAATGTAAAACTATTAATAATCAATAGTCTATGTTGTTACTATTGTCTTTTTATGATTATTGGTCAAAAGTTAAAAATGATAAATATGACAAGATATAAATTAATTTAATTAATTATGTATTTACAAAAATTATATATTTAACAAAGTTACATTTTCTTTCAAATGAGAGGAAATAATAGGAAAGGTAATGGTGTCGGTAGAATGATTCGTTTTACAATAAAAAAGGTAGCTTATTAGGCTACCTTTATTTTTTTTATCAGCATTAAGGTTAGTTTGTAGCACAATTATTCTTTAACCCAATATAACGGTCAAAGGCAATAATAAATTGTTTATGCTCTTTCTTTAGCCAAGGATGTTGGTAACTTTCGCCGGGTAATAGCTGTAATATCTTGGCATTTTCTTCGTCAGAATCGCATTTATCATTTAGCAGTAAACGGAAATAAGTATTGCCTGTGTTTTTGATGGTGCCAGCAACATTATTATGATCATAACTGAATTTCATTTCACGAGGACGAATAACCATCACAGTGTTTAATCCAACAGTCGGAACGACTAAAGGTTGTTTACTGTTTTCTTGATAAGGTACTAAGTTAACAGGAGTTTCTTCAATAATAATACGATAATAACGCTCTTTATCGTCTTTGGCACCTTTATAAAATAATTTAAAAAACTCATGTTCATTAGGTAATAATACCTTTTGCAAAGGTGTATAAAGTATTTCACCATCATCTATAGGGAGTTGTTTTTCATCTTTTTCTTTGCCTCCCGGTTTTTCGATTTTATAGACATGAATTTTATAAAGATTCGTTCTGTCTGTATTATTAAGATAAGTGCGAGAGAAAAAAGTTTTATCAGATTCAAGAGTAAAAACCTCAGAACCTACATAAAGGGCATGGGCTGAAAATGTTAGTGCTGATAATGCTAATGTACTGATAAATTCTAATATTTTTTTCATTCTATCTCTTTAATTCGCTTTTTAATAATCAGTAATAAACCACACTATAATACCGTTAATCTAGATCGCATAATATAGGTTCAAAAGTAAAACGGGTATAAACACTAAATTTATACCCGCTGATCGACTAGCCTGACTGTTAGTGAATATCAGTCCCTGACCATTCAGCAAATACATTGACATAACCACGGGCTTCTACCACACCAATCCAGTCTTCACCTTCCATTGAGAAAAGTGAGGTACTTTCATTCATTGGAATAGTCAGTTGTAAATCAGTACGATAAAAATAACCCTCTAACTGATAAGGATGAGGCCATGCGGTCTGGGTCCATAGTGCTTCTTTAATGGAGATAGGCACATTATCGCAAGCAGCCCGATTTTTAACTTTTGAGCCACTGGCGTCGGTATATGTCAGATAAGCTGAAAAGGGGACATTCATTTTTTTATCTTTGGAGCTAAATAAGCAATAAGATTGACCTCGGATTGTTGTTTTAGGCCCTTCAAC
>NZ_JBEEWH010000014.1:0-70124 GCF_040140305.1 Proteus sp. fly-1008 | reverse complement strand
GAGCGGGAAACGAGACTCGAACTCGCGACCCCAACCTTGGCAAGGTTGTGCTCTACCAACTGAGCTATTCCCGCGTCTTTCTTACACCCGTACAAATAAAATTCTTCATCGGTACGGGAAGCGCATTATACGAGAAAAATGCTTAACCGCAAGCCCTTATCAACAAAAAAATGCGTTTTTTTGATTGCGTGCCGATAAAATCATCACAATGATGCAATATCAATCATGAATGCACATTTTTTACTCTTTAATAAAGGTCTTACGATAATAGTCTAGCTCTGCAATAGATTCACGAATATCATCTAATGCTTGGTGAGTATTCTTTTTCTTAAAGCCGTCTAAAATTTCAGGCTTCCAACGACGCGCTAACTCTTTTAGTGTACTTACATCAAGATAGCGGTAGTGAAAGTATTGCTCTAGCTCTGGCATATAACGGTACAGAAAACGTCGGTCTTGGCCCACACTATTGCCACAAATAGGTGATACCCCTTTAGGTACCCATTTTTCTAGGAATTCAATTGTCGCTTTTTGTGCTGAATTATCATCATATTGACTGGTTTTCACACGTTCAACTAAACCACTACCCGTATGAGTGCGTGTATTCCATTCATCCATTAAACTCAGTTGTTCATCAGATTGGTGTACAGCAATTACCGGACCTTCGGCTAAAATATTAAGTTGAGGATCTGTCACAATGGTGGCAATTTCGATGATACGGTCACATTCAGGATCAAGACCGGTCATTTCCAGATCTATCCAGATCAGATTGTTCTCGCTTTTTGACATAATATATCCTAGCTGTTTCTAAGTGTGAGACATGATATTTTAGCGTTTATCATAGCGCGTTTACTCAATAAGCACGACAGAAGAACATCTAACCGAATAATACAAGTGAGGATCGGTGACAAAACGTAAATTATCTAAAGGCCAGCAACGTCGAGTACAAGAAAATCATAAAAAGCGTTTGCAGAGCAAAGAGAAAAAGAACCACGTTGAATTAGACGATACACAATTAGGCGAAGCTTCCGAAGGTTTAGTCATCAGCCGTTTTGGTCAACATGCAGATATTGAAGCGACTGACGGCACGATTACTCGATGCAATATCCGACGCACAATTTCATCCTTAGTGACGGGTGATAAAGTTGTATGGCGCCCTGCGCTACAAACACAAGAAAATGTCCGTGTGAATGGTATTGTTGAAGCGGTACATGAGCGTACCTCTGTACTAACACGCCCTGACTATTATGATGGCATTAAACCTATTGCGGCAAACATTGACCAAATTATTATTGTCTCCGCTATTTTGCCTGAATTGTCTTTAAATATTATCGACCGTTACCTTGTCGCTTGTGAAACGTTAAATGTTGAGCCACTGATTGTACTCAACAAAATCGATATGTTAGATACACAAAGCCGTAAAACAGTAAGCGAATGGATGCAGACTTATAAAGATATTGGTTATCGTGTCCTTGAAGTCTCTAGCTATACTAAAGAAGGACTAGAAGCGCTCACACAAGAACTTATCGGTCGTATTTCTATTTTTGCTGGACAATCGGGTGTGGGTAAATCAAGCTTGCTTAACACGCTACTACCACCGATGGAAGAAAGTATTGTTGTTAATCAGGTCTCTGATAACTCGGGTTTAGGGCAACATACAACAACCGCATCACGTCTTTACCATTTCCCACAAGGCGGAGATGTGATTGACTCTCCAGGAGTCCGTGAATTTGGCTTATGGCATTTAACGCCGGATCAAGTGACAAAAGGGTTTGTTGAATTTAGACCGTACCTTGGTGGTTGCAAGTTCCGCGATTGTAAACATTTAGACGATCCGGGTTGCTTAATCAATGAAGCCGTAAAAAAGGGTGAAATATCAGAAACACGCTTTGAAAACTACCATCGTATTTTAGAAAGTATGAGTCAGGTGAAAGTTCGTAAGAACATTAATTTAGACTCTTAATAATTGATTCACTGACAACCCGATTAAGGGTGGGTACAATAGACCCCTTTTGTCTATTTTTTATCGTTTAATCCCAGAGGTTGCCATTTTGGACAAGCTAAAAATTAAACTACAGTATTTATTGCCTAAATTATGGCTCACACAGCTAGCGGGTTGGTTTGCAAACAAAAAAGCGGGTGCAATCACCCAGTTTGTTATCAAAGCCTTCGCAAAAGCCTACAAAGTCGATATGAATGAAGCGAAAGACAGTCAGTTCCAAGCTTATTCAACATTCAATGAGTTCTTTATTCGAGCTTTAAAAGACGGCATACGTCCTATTGTTGAAGGTAATGACAAACTTGCATTACCTGCAGACGGTGCTGTCAGCCAACTTGGTCTTATTCAAGACGATCAAATTCTGCAAGCTAAAGGACATCATTACACTCTTGAAGCGTTACTCGCGGGTAACTTTATGTTGGCAGATAAATTCCGTAATGGTCAGTTTATTACGACATATCTTTCGCCTCGCGATTACCACCGTGTTCACATGCCTTGCGATGGTTTATTAAAAGAGATGATTTATGTTCCTGGTGATCTCTTCTCTGTTAATCCATTGACGGCGGCCAATGTACCAAACTTATTTGCACGTAATGAACGCATTATTTGTCTTTTTGAAACGCAGTTTGGTCCAATGATACAAATTCTGGTAGGTGCAACTATTGTTGGTAGTATTGAAACGATTTGGTGTGGCATGGTAACACCACCTCGTGAAGGTATTATTAAGCGTTGGACTTATCCTCAAGCAGACAAAGCAGGAGCGATATTCTTGAAAAAAGGTGAGGAGATGGGCCGATTTAAGTTAGGTTCAACAGTTATCAACCTGTTCCCTGAAAATACCGTTCAATTGAATAAAGATCTTATGAATGGCTCCGTTACATTAATGGGGGAACAATTAGGTTCCATCATCAATGTTGCTGGCAATGACGTTAACGCCATCAGTGAATAATACGTAATTCGGAGTAACCTTTGTGCGCCTGATAATCAGTCTTTTCTTCTCGCTCTTTTTGACTTTTTCGTTAAGTACGTCTGCAATATCAGCAGATGTAGAAAAATTACGTCAAGATATTAAACAACTTGAAGGAAGTACTAATCCTCAAGATATTGAGACTGTTCAGGCGCTGCAAGGCACTATCAACTGGATTAATGATGGTGAAAAAGCCCAAACAAATGCAGACAACTATCAAAAAACCATTGATGATTATCCAGAGATCACAAAAGAACTCAGAACTAAGCTTCTTGAAGAAAGTCACGCAGTTCCAACTATCCCAGAAAAAATTAGCATTCCTGATTTAGAACAGAAAATTATTCAAGTCAGTAGCCAATTAATGGAGCAAGCAAGGCTTCAACAGCAAGAACAAGACAAAAGCCGTGAAATCAGTGAATCTTTAAATTTATTGCCTCAACAACTCTCTGAAGCACGTCGTTTATTAAGTGACGCAACAGCAAGACTAGCCTCTGTGAGTGCATCAACAACCCCGTTAACAGAAGCTCAAAATAAACTGACTCAAGCTGAAGTAACAGCACGTAAAGCGATGGTTAATGAACTAGAAATGGCGCAACTATCAGCTAATAATCGCCAAGAAATCGCACGCCTTCGCTTAGAGTTATTTAAAAAACGCTATCAACGCCTTGATGTACAACTACAACAATTACGTAGTTTATTGAATATAAAACGCCAAGAAGTGGCTGATCTTGCGTTAGAAAAAACAGAGATGTTGGCAGAACAAGGTGGTGAATTGCCTGAGTTTCTGACAAAACAGATCCAAACCAACCGTGAGCTTTCACAAATCCTGAATAAACAGACACAGGAAATGAGCGATCTCTCTGAAAAACAACGGATTACTACACAACAAACACAGCAAGTTCGTCAAACACTCACCACGATCCGCGAACAAGCACAGTGGCTAAGTGGCTCCACCGCATTAGGTGAAGCGTTAAGAACACAACTTTCTCGTTTACCTGAAATGCCTCGCTCACAAGAACTTGATAGAGATATTATTCAATTACGTGTTGAGCGTTTAGGTTATGAAGATATGCTGGAGAATTTAAGCAAGATCCAGCCACCTGAAACGGCGGATGGCTCTAAATTACCTGAAGCTCAGCAATATATCTTTGATTCCCTTATTCAAGCTCGCCATGAGCTATTAAATTCATTACTATCAGGCTATGACTCTCAGATCCTTGAATTAACAAAACTCAAAGTCGCCACAACCCAATTAGCGGATGCTTTAAAAGAAACAAAAGACGCGACAAACCGCTATATGTTCTGGGTTGCCGATATCAGCCCTATCAAATTCAATTATCCAGTTTTATTAGTCAAAGATATCACTCGGCTACTTTCATTAGATACCTTTTCACAATTAGGCCATGCTGCTGTTAGCATGCTTAAAAACCAAGATACGTTTCTATTCTTGTTTGTTACCTTATCAATTGTTGGTTTTAGCCTTCGTACTCGAAAACACTACAACGCTTTTCTAGAAAGAGTCAGTAACCGTATTGGTAAAGTCACCCAAGATCATTTTTCACTGACAATACGTACCGTTTTTTGGTCTATTTTAATTGCACTTCCGTTACCTCTATTATGGTCTGCGGTCGGTTATGGCTTACAAAGTGTTGAATGGCGTTATCCAATGGCCGGCGCGATTGGCTATGGTGTAACAGCAGCAGCTCCTGTGTTATGGCTATTTATGATCAGTGCGACCTTCGCACGTCATAACGGTTTATTTATCGCTCAATTTAAATGGAAAGAAAGTCGAGTCAAAAAAGCAATGCGCTTTTACCAGCTTTCTATTTTTGTCATCGTCCCACTAATGATGTCATTAATTACCTTTGAATATTATAGTGATAGAGAATTTGCACCAACAGTCGGTCGCTTCTGTTTCTTGCTACTCTGTATAGCCCTAAGCTTTATTACTTCAAGTCTTAAAAAAGCCCATGTTCCCCTTTATCTTGACAAACATGGGTCTGGTGATAATGCAATAAACACTATCTTATGGTGGTTCTTACTTCTTGCCCCTGTTATTGCAGGCTTAGCCGCTGTTTTAGGTTACCTTTCTACTTCGATTGTCTTGCTTGGCCGTTTAGAAATGTCAGTAGCAATTTGGTTTGCTTTACTGATTATCTATCACATTATTCAGCGGTGGATGCTTATTCAACGTCGTAAATTAGCTTTTGAACGCGCAAAACAGAAACGGGCTGAAATTCTTGCCCAACGTGCGAAAGGCGAAGATGAAAATACCATTGTGGGCAGTAGCGGTGAGAGTACAGTAGGGCTTGAAATTGAGGCTCAAGAAATAGACCTTGATGCAATCAGCGCGCAATCTATTGGCTTAGTTCGCTCTATTCTGACCATGATTGCATTAGTGTCGATGATCTTATTATGGTCTGAATTAAACACCGCATTTTCCTTTGTCGATAATATTCGTCTTTGGGATGTAACCTCATCGGTGAATGGAGTTAACACCATACAACCTATTACCATGGGCTCTATTTTAGTGGCGATCCTTGTAATTATTATCACTACGCAATTGGTGAGAAATTTACCCGCTTTACTTGAACTGGCTATTTTACAACATTTAGATTTAACGCCAGGTACAGGCTATGCCATTACTACCATGACTAAATACAGTATCACTCTAATTGGTAGCATTGTAGGCTTCTCCTTATTAGGGATTGAATGGTCAAAATTACAATGGTTAGTCGCTGCAATGGGGGTTGGGTTAGGCTTTGGTTTACAAGAAATTTTTGCCAATATCATTTCCGGGCTGATGATCTTGTTTGAAAAACCTATCCGTATTGGCGATACCGTAACCATCCGTAATTTGACGGGGAATATTTCTAAGATCAACACCCGAGCGACTACGTTGACCGACTGGGATAGAAAAGAAATTATCGTACCTAATAAAGCCTTTATTACGGAACAATTTATTAACTGGTCTCTGTCGGACTCTGTTACCCGTATTGTGATGACTATTCCTGCTCCAGCAGACTGTAATAGCGAGCAAGTCACAAATGTTTTATTAGAAGCCTCAAAACGCTCTACAATGATTTTAGAAAACCCAGCACCTGAGGTTTATTTAGTCGATTTACAACAGGGTATTCAAATTTTTGAATTGCGTGTTTATGCAGCTGAAATGGGACACAGAATGCCCGCCAGACATGAAATTCATCAAAATATTCTTTTAGCCTTTGCAGAACATGGTATTCCACTGCCTTTCCCACCATTCCAAGCAAGAGTGGACATGATGGGTAATACAATTCGTAGCTCTATGCGAGCGACACCTAGAGAAGTTGGGGGATTATAATCCGCTGATTCCAATTAATTTGATATAAAGCCATTGTTTTATCGAAAAATACGAAAGGCAATGGCTATGTTCTTTTATTTCTCTCCTTTTTCATCCTCTTTACTGGTGCTTTTATCAGCCTATTCTGTTGCTTTGCTTCACTTATAGCTCATTGATTGTATAAAATTAATCCATATTTTCTTCCCAGCGTCTTATTTTTAGAAAAAAAAGAGATTATTTTTTAATTTTTTGTTTAATAAAATTGATAAATAGTAACATTGAGAAACTACTCTTCAATCAATGATAATATGAAGATAATAAAACGAACATCATAAAAAGATCGCCAATTCTTGGGAAAACTATTTTTAAAGCAATATACTTTTCTAACAAAGTATCCAATTAACCGAAGAACAAAGTGCCATTTTGGACAAGGCATTTAATCTACTTTAATATAAAATATATTTTTCTTACCTTTATTATTTTTTATCTCTGTCAACAACATCGAACATTTAACGGAAAACAACCGCTAATTATTGATCCAAGTCACACATTTACGTTTTTATACTTAATCTCACTCCTAATGTGAGTGAAAAGACACTTTCATGGGATTTTAATTTTCAAGTTGATATCTCTAACGGAAGATTTTCTTTTTTAAGTTAAATAAGTTAAGTTGTTTATAGGTCAACAAATTTAATATTAGCATTTAAAATAATGGTAGTTTTACATATTGAAATACTTTATTATTTCAATATATAAAACCTAATTTCATCTAATTTAGACTAAACTGTAGTATTTAAAATTATAAGTAGTCTTTTATATTTTAGTAAAACCATCTTAAGCCAAATATGAGATATTTTTATTTTTTAACAAATCACAATTAATAAATAATAAAAGAACTTAAATTCAAATAATAAATAGAATATAGATTAACGAGCATTACGGAAAAAACAAATAAAAAAATAAAAATAATCAATAAATAAAATCAAATAACATTAATTATATGAATAAAAAAAGAGAAATAAATATTAATATAATTAAAAATCATTTCAACCCATATTAAAAACTCCTTCTTATTTATATAAATTGAAATAATAAAAAACAAAAAAAGCCAACTTTGTCTATTTTATGAAAAAACACTTCAAATAACGGAAAATAAAAAAGTATAAATATTTTTATTAAAAGTATATTGATTATTAAACAATAACACTATCTATTATAATGTTAATATTTTTTAAACTTGATTAAAAAATGAGTATTACTACCTATTAACAATGCTAAGATATATTGCTAGCTTCATTTTTAATGAGTATTAAATAAACAATAATAAGAAGGTTCCATCATGGAAAAATCCCGAACGACTCTCGATCAGTGGATTACCTTACAAGCCGTCGTTGATTATGGCGGCTTTGCCCAGGCTGCAGATGCACTGCATAGAACTCAATCATCGATTAGCTATACAATCAATAAATTAGAGCAAACTTTGGGCATTGAAATTCTCTCTTTAGAGAAAAGGCGAGCAGTACTTACGCATGAAGGCAAATTATTACTTGAGTTATCGAGAGAAATCACTGAAAAGGCCATTTCGCTAGAAAAGGAAGCAAAAAAATTAATATTTAACAATAAGTTAAAAATAAATATGCTTATCGACCCTTTGTATGTTTCAGACTTATTTTTAGATAAAATCTCTCAATTTATTAAAGCGAATAAACATTATGATATTAATATTCATAAAATCGCACTGAGTCAATCAGATGTATTATCGCAAAAAGATCATGATTTAGTGATAACACACCATAACATAAAATCATTACAACCCATTGATTTAGAATGTATAAAAACAGTATTAGTTACACATCCTGAGAGCGTGTTACAACATATCAACAATAATGACTTATGCAAGGAATTACAAAAACATACATATATTTCATTATCCCGTAATAGCATAGACATAGACCATCATAATCAAGTGATTCATGTTGGTTCAATAGAAACAGCGATAAGCCTTGTTAAACATGGCCTTGGCTATTCTCGACTCCCATTTGCAGCCATTCAGGAAGAATTGAATAAAAATTCGATTAAACAATTAAATACACATAATAAAGATAAAGAATATCGTTTTTATCTTTATTTGAATAAAAATTCATTTCCTATAGAAGATATAGAGAAATTATTATTAGCAATAAATAGTTCGCCTTGTGATTTAATTAATGACTAATTAAACATTATCCTTAATTAAAAAAACAAACATTAAACATTTTGATATTAAGACAAAAAAACTCATGTAAATCTTCATTAACTTAAATTTTTTGTAATGCTATATTTTATTGGCATATCTTCTATGCGAATAAACCTATACTTAAATTTATACTTATAAATAAATTAAAAAGTAAAAATAATTACTTTTTAAACAGGACTGATCATGAGCAAATTAAATAAATCTCTCTATTTATTAGGGATAAGTTTCTCTCTACTTTCTGCACCAGCTACTTTTGCATCGGGCACTATTAATTTTACCGGAGAAATAACAGACCAAGCCTGTACAGTAGACAGCTCTTCTAAAAATCTGACTGTAGATTTAGGAAAAGTGTCTTCAAAAAGCTTAGCCACTAAAGGCGAAGTCGCAGGCCTTAAAGATTTCACGATTAAACTGATTGATTGCCCTGTTGATACCACTGTTGCCGTACGCTTCGGTGGTACTCGTGATGCAATTGATAGCGATATTTTAGCCATCGACCAAGCCTCAGGTGGTGCAACAAACGTCGGTATCGCACTATTTGAGAAAGATGCTGTATCTCAAATTAATCTATATGACGACTCTAAAGAGGTCGAAATTAAAGGTACAGAAATTAACTTAGATTATGTTGCTCGTTATAAAGCAACAGCACAAGCAACACCAGGCCCAGCTAACGGCTCCGCCGTCTATAGCATCCAATACAAATAATAAAAAATGAGGGTAATACTTATTACCCTCTTATTTCTTCTTAACTTTATAGCACCAATATGAAAAAGAATATTTTTCTCACATTATTTTTTTGTTTTTCTCTCATAACGGTATGCCATGCAGCAGGGATAAGTGTGGGTGGAACGCGGTTTGTTTATAACGATAATGCTCGTGAAATAAGCATTCCTATTCTTAATACCGATAAAGAAAAACCTTATCTGATCCAAAGTTGGGTTTCAGCTTTTCAAGGTAATGACAAAGCGCCTTTTATCGCAACCCCTCCTCTTTTTCGTATTGAGCCAGATAGCACTGGTACAGCACGTATTTCTTATACAGGAGAACCCTTAAATTCAAATACCGAAGTTGTCTATTGGCTTAATATCAAATCTATCCCTCCCGTTGAAAAAAGCCCTGAAAATCAACTTCAGCTGGTAATCAATTCTCAATTTAAACTTTTTTTACGTGCTCATGATATTGAGCCACTTAACTTTAATAACGTCGAACTATCAAAACAAAATCAAGGCTTAGTGCTTAAGAACAACACGCCTTATCACTTAACCATTAAACATATTTTTATTGATGACAAACGCTACCCTTACGATCCTTTAATTCAGCCACATCAAGAAGTGATATTGCTAGAAAAAACACCCACTTATCATAAAGTTAAAGTTCAGTTTATTAATGACTACGGTGCAACTGTAGATAAAGTATTAAACTAAGGGTGTATGGCGATGACTTTATCCATAATAGCGTTATCAACAAAACGATTATTCGTATTTCCTAACAATAATCTCAATCACCACGGTTTACTGGCCATAGCGATCGCCACTATTTTATATCCCTATCAGGTAATGGCTGAAGAGCAATTTAACCCTGATGCACTCAATTTAGGAATAGAAAGTCAAGTTGCGGATATTAATAGCCTTGATTATTTTTCTTATGCTGGAGGCCAACTTCCTGGTGTCTATTCTGTTGATATTTATCTCAATAACAAATTAATTGATAACCGCCAAGTACGTTTTATTTTTAACGAAGAAAAAAAGACACTTACACCAGAGATCACTAAACAAGACTTATTAAATTGGGGTGTCAAAGGATCTGTAATACCACAATCTAATCAACAAATTAAAAATGAAACGATCACTGATATTGCTCGCATTATTCCAAATGCAACATATCAGTATGATTTTTCACGAGCACGACTGTCATTTTCTATACCACAAATTGCTTTATATAATTATGGACATGGCTATATCTCACCCACGCAATGGAATGACGGTATTAATGCTGCCTTTGTGAATTACACCTATCGACAAAATAAGTATTGGTATCATGATCAACATAATAGCAACTCTCTTTTTTTAGGGTTACGCAGTGGTGTTAATGTGGGTTCATGGCGTTTACGTAATCACAGTAACTATAATAAAAACAGTGATAACTCTTCACAATGGAATAGTTTGCAAACTTATGTTGAGAGAGATATTCGTAGTTTAAAAAGCCGTTTAACCATCGGTGAAACTGCCTCTGATAATGATGTATTAGAGAGTATTCCATATCGTGGCATTAAACTTGCCTCTGATGAAAGTATGTTGCCACAAAGTCAACGGGGATTTGCCCCTGTTGTAAGAGGGATTGCTCAAAGCAATGCTGTGGTTACTGTTCGTCAAAATAACAGCGTGATTTACCAAACTTCTGTTCCACCGGGTGAATTTGCTATTTCAGATTTATATCCCACTTCTTACAGCGGCGACTTACAAGTCACAATTGAAGAAGCAGACGGAACAACACGTACCTTTTCACAACCCTTTTCAGCGGTTCCCATGATGCAACGTGCGGGTAGCTTAAAATACAGTATAGATATCGGTAAATATCATGCTGATACAGCGGCGAAAAAACCTAATTTCTTTCAAACCTCGGCTATTTATGGGCTCCCTTATAATTTATCTATTTATGGTGGCACATTAATTTCTGCTGATTACCAAGCTTATGCATTAGGCACTGGAGTTAATCTTGGTTATTTAGGTGCTGTTTCTGCCGATATTACTCATGCGAAAACAACCTTAATCAATGACGATGAAGCCCAAGGGCAATCTTATCGTATTCAATATTCTAAATATTTACCTGATACCAAAACTGGTTTTTCACTGGCATCTTATCGCTATTCAACAAAAAATTACTATGATTTCTCAGCAGCTAATGAGCGTTTTTCTCATCTTTATCATAAGAAAAAGCAGTTTCAGTTATCTGTATCGCAATCTTTAGGTGATATGGGTTATCTCTCATTAAATGGTTATCAACAATATTATTGGTATCAAGACAGAGTTGATCGCAATGTGAATGTGAGTTTTAACTCAAATTATCGTGCACTAAGTTATAGCGTCTCTTATGCCTATAACAAACGTCAAGAAAGTGGATTAACCGATCAGATTTTATCTATTAATTTTAGTCTTCCGTTTAATATTGCTCAGAATAACAATTGGTTAAGTTATCGCTATAACAGTAGCAAACAAGGTGATTCTATTAGCTCTGTAAGTTTAAGTGGCACTCAGTTGGAAGATAACAACCTACAATATGATATTTCACAAAACTACAATCATTCTCGTCAAGAATACAGTGGCTCTGTTAATGGCAACTACAGTGCTTCAGGGGGAGAGATCAGTGCGGGTTACAGTTACGACAAACGCTATCAATCAATGAATTGGGGAGCAAATGGCGCACTCTTAATTCATCAAGGTGGAATAACGCCATCTCGTACAATCTATGATTCTGCAATTTTAATTAAAGCAGAAGATGTTGATAACTTAAAGGTCAGTAGTGCACAGAGTCTTTATACCAACAATCAAGGCTACGCGGTCATTCCTAATGTTTCACGTTATGAGCGCAATAAAGTAACCGTCGATCCTGCCTCTTTAACGGGTAATAACGATGTTGAATTAACATCAACGACAGTTATACCAACCAAAGGAGCAATTGTCTTAGCTGATTTCAAAGCAAGAAAAGGGGCTCGTGTGCTTGCAAACTTACACTACAACGGAACACCATTGCCATTTGGTACTCAAGTCGAGATTTATCAAAACGGGCAAGTGCTTTCAAGTGGGATTGTTGCCAATGATGGTGAGGTTTTCTTAAATGGTGTGCCTGAGCAGAGTCAATTACGTGCCAAATGGGGTAACAGCGCCGTTGAACAATGCCAAACTACTTTAAATGTGGATCTCTCGTTAGAAAAGATCCAATTTTTACAACTAGATTGCAGATAGGTGATAACAATGAATAAATATATAACGCTAGGTTGTCTGTCTGTTCTTTTGTATACATCAACCACTATGGCTGAATTTAGGGCAGATCTCACGACTAAGACAGTAACTTATTCAGCACCTATTTATGTATCGCGTTCAGCACCAATTTTAACGGAAGTCGCCACAATTCCGTTAGGAACAATGAATGCATGGACATGGTGGAACCTTTCTGGAGGCGAAGTTAGGCCTGGAATTTATTTGCCTGGTTCGTTTAATGCTTCCAGCCCTAGAGTGAATGGGGCTTATGTCAGAGAACTCAATAGCAGTGGTATTGGTTATACGTTACATGGCACCATTAGCGGAAGTTGTAGTGGGTCTGCTTATGTAGATGGACAGCAAAATATTGATGGTAACTATAGTAACAGGCTTATTTGTTCATCTAACACCACCAGCGGTAACTACTCTGTTACATTAGAAATGAAGCTATATAAGCTACGTGATAATGTAAAATCACAAACCATTCCGGGTATATGGGCTGCAATGTTGATTGTCTATAACAATGGTTTTATCACCAGTGACTATACAGGTAAAACGGAGCCAAGAATTAATCTTTCACCGTTAACCATTATTTCTAGTGGTTGTGATGTGGTGAATAATAATATTAATGTTCCTCTTGGCGCTGTACCTAAGTCCAGTTTTAATGGCGTGGGCTCTGTAAGTGTAGAGAGTATTAAAGATTTCAATATTGATTTAAGTTGTGATCCTGTTTCACCGATTAAAATTCGATTTGATGGTGTTGCTGATAGCCAACAAACCGCAGGAACAATTGGTTTAAGTAATCCAACAGACAGCAATACCGCTAAGGGTTATGGCATACAGGTTAAGTATCAAAACCAGCCAATAAAGCTGGGACAATTAATAACAGTAAGTGAAAAAAACAGCAGTGCAGGAAGTTATTCTATCCCTTTAGAAGCGGGTTATATCCAAACATCTGATAAAACGAGTGCGGGTAAAGCGAATGGGACATTACAATTTACAATGCAATATCACTAACAAAGTTTAGGCTGATTTAAAAAAATAAAAAGAAGGCGAACACTATTATCTTGTTCGCCTTTTTCTTTAGAGAGGATCACACTTGGTATAACTTACGTAAATAATGAGGAACTGCTTCATTCGCATTAGCGCCAATGACTTCCATATTGGGTAGTAGATCTTTTAATGTCTGGTGCGCATTTTCCATAATACAACCTTTACCCGCCATCTGTAGCATCTCTTTGTCATTCATACCATCACCAAATGCGATAGCATCTTTCGCAGAGTGTTGCATCAGTTCAGCCACTTTCTCTAGTGCCTCACCTTTAGATACGCCCCCTGCCATCACTTCTAAGCAATTACGTAGTGAGAAACTCACATTGACCTTATCACCCCAAAGCTGATTAATTTCATTCTCTAGTTTCAGTAATAGCTCATGATCATCAGAGGTAAAAAAGACCTTACAGACATTGGTGGTCGGGAATCCTGTTTTACAATATAATTCATAGCTAAAGTCTGATTCTCGAAAAAACTCACAAGCCCCCGGCATCTCTTTATTAACATACCAGTAGTCACCCGCATAAATATTAGTTTCAATTTCAGGGTGATCAAAAACCATAAGCGCCAAATCATAAGCGATTTCAGGCTCAAGATCTTGGCTAAAAATAAGGTCGCCATGCGTGTTATGCACTCTTGCACCATTAGACGTTATCATATAAGCGTTAATGCCTAATCCATCACGAATTTGAGCAACATCGACATGATGGCGGCCTGTTGCGAATACAAAATGCACCCCTTTATTAATAAGTAGGTGTAGTGTTTCTTGCGTATAGGGAGTTAATACATGATTAGGTGATAACAACGTGCCATCAAGATCTGAAGCGACTATCGAATACATACACATTCCTGATTAAAATAAATGCTTATCATAAAACTCACAGATTTCATTCAATGCTTGTGAGCGTAGCTTATCTATTTCGAACAAGATTTCATGATGCGCACCCTTAATCACCAGTGGCAATTTTTGCTTTTCTTCTCTTGTTCTGGACTGACTATAACGTTCACAGAAAGCCCTTAGCTCTTGATTATCGACCACCTTGTCATGCTCAGCTTCAAGCACTAATAAAGGGGTATCAATCTCTCCCGCATGTTCAATTAACCAATCTCCTGTTTTCAGGCTTTCGCCCATCCAATGATAAGTAGGGCCACCTAATCGTAGCTCAGGAAAATCAGCGTAATAACGTAAATAACGACGGTATCGTTCATGGCTATGTGTTAACACATTAAGAATAAAAGGTAATGGAAACCATTTACCTGTTGATACTGCGTAGTTATTTCTTTCAGATTGACTTTGTTCTGCTCGATTGACTAAAAAATTAGCCACCCAGCGAGGTATCGGTAATTTAATACCAAACATCGGCGCACTTAATGCGGCGGCTTTAAAAACATGAGGATATTTTAGAAGATATCCCGTTAAAATAGCACCGCCCATTGAATGAGCTAATGCAAAATAATGTTGGTATTGATAAGGCAACACTATCGTATCAATGAATGTTGAGAAGTCATCAATATAATCACTAAATTTTTCTACATGACCTTTTTGTGTGTCTTCTAATAGTCGGTCTGACAGGCCTTGTCCTCGATGATCAAGCAAAAAAACATCATAGCCAATATGGAAAAAATCAAATGCAACTTCAGGGTACTTTACATAGCTTTCACTACGGCCTGAAGAAATTACTAGTGCTTTATTGTGCGATGGTGAACGCCAATGAACATAACGGATCTTTACTCCATCGACACCCGTAAATTCACCTTCTTCACGCTGGTTCCAAAAATCCAATAAAGTGCCATTCGTAAAAGCAGAAAACTGCTTTTCACGAGATAACCACGAATGTTTAAAAAGAGTGGTTGTCATTGGCTCTCCTTGTTGGCGTTATTCGAAGCCCTCAATATGGTCACGGATCAGTGTCATAAAAGCAGGTCCAAATCGTTCTAATTTTCGTTGGCCGACACCGTTTATTAATAACAACTCATCAGGATAAACAGGACATTGCTCTGCCATCTCTATCAATGTGACATCATTAAAGACCACAAAGGGCGGAATATTTTCTTCATCAGCAATAGATTTACGTAATTTACGTAGTTTCGCAAATAATTTTCTATCGTACTGTCTATGCGCATTTTTTGTTTGTTGATTACGGCTTTTTGTTGGACTTAATAATCTAGGCACGGCTAATTGTAATGGAACTTCACCTCGTAAGATGGGTCTTGCCATCTCAGTAAGCTGTAATGCAGAGCGGTGTACAATATTTTGTGTCACCATACCCAAATGAATAAGTTGGCGTATCACACTCACCCAATGTTCATGACTTTGTGCTTTACCAATACCATAAACAGGTAATGTATCGTGTCCTGCATCGCGAATACGTTGATTATTCGCTCCTCTTAATATTTCAACAATATAACCAATTCCAAAGTGTTGCCCCGTACGATAAATGCAGGATAAAGCCTTTTGCGCATCGATCAACCCATCATATTGCTTAGGAGGATCAAGACAAATATCACAGTTACCGCAGGCATTTTGCCGATGTTCATCGAAATAATTAAGGAGCACTAGTCGTCGGCATGTTTGTGCTTCAGCAAATGCCCCCATTGCGTTGAGCTTATGCATTTCAATCGCTTTTTGGTCACTTTCCGGCTTTTCATCTAAACAACGACGTAACCATGCCATATCAGCGGGATCGTAAAATAATACGGCTTCTGCAGGTAATCCATCCCGCCCTGCACGCCCAGTTTCTTGGTAATAAGATTCAATATTACGAGGTATATCAAAGTGAACCACAAAACGCACGTTAGGTTTGTTTATCCCCATTCCAAACGCAACGGTTGCAACAACAATTTGCAAATCATCGCGCTGGAACGCCTCTTGTACTTTAGCTCGCTGTGTCATCTCCATTCCGGCATGATAACCTGCAATACTCAATCCTCGCTTACTGAGTCGCTCTGCGGTTTCTTCTACTTTACTGCGACTATTACAGTAAATAATGCCTGACTTTCCTTTTTGGCCACGAATAAAGAGCCAAAGTTGATCAAGTGGTTTGTATTTCTCGACTAAAGTGTAGCGGATATTTGGTCTATCAAAACTGCTGATATGAATTAAAGGATCACGTAAGACTAGCTGATTTATAATGTCATAACGTGTTGTGTTATCTGCTGTTGCTGTCAGTGCAACAATAGGAACATCGGGAAGATATTGCCTTAATAATCCAATGCCACGATACTCAGGGCGGAAGTCATGCCCCCACTGTGAAATACAGTGTGCTTCATCAACAGCTAGCAATGCAGGTTTCCACTGCACTAATTGGTGAAGAAAGCTCTCCATCATTAAACGTTCAGGAGCAATATACAGCAGTTTTATTTCACCCTTTTGACACCGCATTTGAACATCAAGTTGCTCTTCACGGGTTTGTGTTGAGTTTAAATAAGTAGCTTCAATGCCATGAAGACAAAGCTGATCGACTTGATCTTTCATCAAGGAGATCAATGGCGACACAACGACGGTTAATCCATCTAACAATAATGCCGGAATTTGATAGCAAAGGGATTTTCCACCCCCAGTCGGCATCACAACAAGGCAATCACGTCCTGTTGTAATAGTATGGATGATCTCTTGCTGACCAGGACGAAATTGCTGATAACCAAAGGTTTCTCGCAAAATAGTCTGTGCTGATGGCATTGAATTAAGAACTTCTGCTGTGGACACGCCGTTCCTCTGAAAAGCTGCTGATAAAAACTATGATGAGGAGTCAAAGAAAAGGCACCAATATGAAGGTGCCGTCATCATTTATAGCGTTATGCTACCCCAGAACGAGGAAAATTACAGCATATCATTCAGCATCACACCCACACCAACACGTGTCTGGCGAAAATTATAGTCAATCATCGATTCACCATAACCGCTAAATACTTGGGTATAAAAGCGAACATGCTTAGTAATTGGATAGCTCCAACCTAATTCAGCGGCGCCATAACCACTGTTCCAGTTATAGCGTCCTGTTGCAGTGATCACACTCTCACCTAATCGATAACCTGCTTTTAAACGATAATAGCCCATGTAACGATTAATTTCTGGATTATCATCACGTTGTGCACTTTCGCTAAAGCGATACCATGGTTTTAAATCGAGCTGCAAATTACCTTTTTGTGCCATAAATCGCGCATAAACTCGATTCCAACTACGAGATGTAGGATCTGAACGCCCATTTGATTCATGATTAAAACCTGTCTCAATTTCACGAAGTGTCCAACCTGCAAATTTATAGTCAGTAGCCCAACCTAGAAAGAGTTGTGGCTCATAGTTTGTCTCACGGAAAGGAGCTGATTCTTTCTTATTACTTAATTGCCACCAAGAACGTTGAGTATAAGACGCTGCTAATACAGAGTTTTCACCCGCAATACCACGCCATAAAGGAAAAGCCAAACTAAGCTGAAATTTCACCTCATCTTTTTTAGCCTTATTACCCCAATCATAACTTTGAATCGCCTCTTTATTCATATCAGAGGTATCAGTGTAAATAATATAATTAGATTCATAAGGATAAAGAACAAAAGGTGAGTCGTATTCTTGTAATAAACCGGAAATAATACTGCCCTGAACAAGCGGTGCAGGAGATGATGATGTTTGAATTTCGGATGCAAATCCCCATGCTGGATAGAATAAAGCCACCGCAAGTAAAGAACGGATGTAACGCATAGTTAATTATCCTGTTTCATTATTGAATAATATAGAAGTTAGTACTTACTTTATAATTAGTTCTTATAAATGTGCTTTATTACACTTAAGCCACCATATTTTACACGTAATCGCCATTAAATCTCGTATATTTTTACACCATTATATTTATAGCACGAATGGGAAATTACGGTTTCGTCATGTATCATTAACATTATATTAACTTTATGACGTAATATCGGAGGTTCTAAAAATGGAAAAGCAATTAACATTAGAAGAGGCTCAAACCTTAATTGGTCATGTTTTTGTGTATAAAATGCCGTTTAACCAGTTGATTGGGTTAGAGCTAGTTCGTTTTGAACAAGATTATGCAGAAATTCAATTCCGCTACCAAGATAAATTAGTCGGTAATATTGCTCAACGTATTTTACATGGAGGCCTTATTGCTTCAGTGCTTGATGTCAGTGCAGGATTAGTTTGTGTTGGTAATGCATTAACACGTTTAGCACCTATATCCCAAGAGCAGTTAGAACAGAAACTTGCTAAAATGGGTACGATTGATTTACGGGTTGATTATTTACGACCTGGACGTGGGGAGTGTTTTACTGCAAGTAGTCATATCTTGCGCAGTGGTAATAAAGTCTCTGTTGCTCGTGTTGAATTACATAATGAAAAACAAGTTCATATAGCAAGTGGAACAGCCACCTACATTGTGGGTTAAGTCTTTGTTAAAATTCATTATGCGCTATGATGCTGAGAATGTTATTAATTACTTGTAAAAATGCATGCCTAATGACACATTAGATAATGTCATTGGGTATGATAACCCCGTCACACATTTCCTTTCCATCAATTCCAGAGATAGCATGAGCCAGAAAAACACGATGAAAGGCGTTTTATGTGCCTTAGGCGCCTATTTGATCTGGGGTATTGCCCCTGTCTATTTTAAAAGCATTCAAGAAGTGCCCGCAGAAGAGATCCTTACACACCGTATCCTATGGTCATTCTTTTTTATGTTGATTTTAATGACGATTAGTCGTCATTGGCCTTATTTACGACAATTAATACGTCAACCTAAAAAAATCCTACTCTTGGCGCTGACAGCTGTCATTATTGCAACTAACTGGCTTACCTATATATGGGCTGTTAACCATGGCTATATGCTAGAAGCTAGTCTTGGTTACTTTATTAACCCCCTTGTTAACGTCCTGTTTGGTATGCTTTTCTTAAGCGAGCGTTTTCGTCGTATGCAATGGGTAGCGGTGGGTTTAGCCTTTACGGGGGTATTTATTCAGTTATGGCACTTTGGTTCTGTACCCGTGATTGGTTTAAGTCTTGCCGTAACTTTTGGGCTTTATGGTCTACTGCGTAAAAAATTAGGTGTCGATGCACAAACAGGAATGTTGGTCGAAACATTATGGCTATTCCCTGTCGCATTAATTTACATCTTATTTTTTACCCACTCACCAACAAGCAATATGCTTGAAAACAGTTGGTCATTGAATACCTTGTTAATCGCAGCCGGTATTATTACAACTGTACCATTATTGCTCTTTACTGAAGCTGCTCATCATCTGCGTTTATCAACCTTAGGCTTCTTCCAATATATTGGCCCAACTTTGATGTTTATTCTTGCCACAATGGTATATGGCGAGCAAATTGATGCAGAAAGATTAGTAACCTTTGGCTTTATTTGGGTTGCCCTTATTTTATTTACCTTAGATGCACTCTATACGCAACGTCGTTTAAGACGCGGTTAATCCCCCAAAACTGACTCTTCCGCTAAATTACTAATTTGTATAAAAGCGGGAGAGCGTTTCTTCTTATTTTTCTTTAGCAAATGCACACTCTTTGAGAATTCTTCCGCATAGCGATATGAACGCCTAAATAACGTAAGCATTGCGTTATTAATCACTTGAATATGGTTAATCACAACACTGTAATTAAGATTGATACGAGGAATATAATCACGCTGGTGTCTCAATAGCTTACAATACAAATCTTCTTCGAATTCATTGATGGATCCACTGGGATGATAAGTATCACAAAGAACTTCCTCAGTATCTTCGATCAAAAATTCATAACTAGAAGAAGATGTCGGAGAAATTCGCGAGCTAGGCGATACAAAAGTGTAAGTGTGAAAAAATAGACTAGAAATTTTCATCAATTAATTAATTCCGTTAAATAAGAATAGATAACGAGATTATTAAGCAACCAAATCGAACTTCCCTTAAAAAAAACACCTTTACTTATTTGATAGACAAGTAAGGGTGTTTTTTATATTAAGATAGTAACTGCTCACTTTAAATGACGACTTACTCTAGTCGAGCAAATGCAGCCACCAGCCATTTAATACCTTCGCCATTAAAGGCAATTTGTAATCGACAATGCTCACCACTACCTTCTATATTAATAATGGTTCCATCACCAAATTTAGGATGTTTCACTCGTTGTCCAAGGGAATACCCCGTATCATTACTGATAATCGGAGTTCCTAAACGGCTATGATTAACAGGACGTGAAACTGTCGCGCGTAAACGTACTTCTTCGACACACTCTTTGGGTAACTCGCCAATAAAACGAGATGGCCGATGACTTACTTCTTTTCCATATAGGCGACGGTTTTCGGCGTAAGTAAGCGTTAACTTTTTCATTGCACGAGTGACACCAACATAGGCCAAACGACGCTCTTCTTCTAAACGCCCACCTTCATCTAATGACATTTGGCTTGGGAACATGCCTTCTTCAACACCCACAATAAAGACTTGTGAAAACTCAAGTCCTTTAGCTGAGTGAAGCGTCATTAGTTGAACCGCATCTTGATACGCATCAGCCTGGCTTTCACCCGATTCCAATGCCGCATGTGAAAGAAACGCTTGCAATGGCATCAAATCTTCGTCTTCATCTTGATAACTAAATTGACGAGTTGCGGTGACAAGCTCTTCTAAGTTTTCAATACGAGCTTGGGCTTTTTCACCCTTTTCTTGCTCATACATCGCTTTCAAACCTGAATCACGAATAATTCGGTCTGTTTGTACATGTAACGGCATATCCGCCGTTTCAGATGCTAACGTCTCAATTAACTCTAAGAATCGCTGTATTGCCGCTGTTGCTCGCCCTGCTAGCATTTTATGTTCGATAACCTGTAATGCACTTTCCCATAAAGTAATTTGGTTATCTCTTGCAACTTGGCGAACAATATCTAATGTTCTGTCTCCAATACCTCGTGTTGGTGTATTTACAACACGTTCAAAAGAAGCATCATCATGGCGATTTGCGGTTAATCGCATATAAGAGAGCGCATCTTTGATTTCTTGACGTTCAAAGAAACGTTGCCCACCATAAATACGATATGGCATTGCCGCTTGTAGTAATGCTTCTTCCATTATACGAGATTGAGCATTACTACGATAAAGAATGGCACAATCTGTCAGCGCACCACCTTCTTCTTGCCAGCGCTTAATTCTGCCAACTACATAACGCGCTTCATCTAAATCATTAAAAGCACAATACAGTGAGATAGGCTCGCCTTCTGCACCTTCAGTCCACAGATTTTTGCCTAATCTATCACTGTTGTTTGCTATTAGTGCATTCGCAGCTTTTAGAATATTGCTTGTAGAACGATAATTTTGCTCTAATCGGATAGTCTCTGCGCCAGGAAATTCATTTAAGAAGTTTTGAATATTCTCAACTTGTGCACCACGCCAACCATAAATAGATTGGTCGTCGTCGCCTACAATCATCACTTTACCCGTTTGACCCGCCAGCATTCTAATCCATGCATATTGAATACGGTTAGTATCTTGGAACTCATCAACCAAGATATTAGTAAAGCGATTTTGATAATGTTCTAAAATTTGTGGCTTATTCAACCAAAGCTCATGAGCACGTAATAAAAGCTCTGCAAAGTCCACCAGCCCCGCACGATCGCATGCCTCTTGATATGCTTGGTACACTTTTAACCATGTTGTTTCAACAGGATTACCATAGGTTTGAATATGCTGAGGGCGTAGTCCTTCATCTTTTTTACCGTTGATGTACCACATTCCTTGTCGTGCAGGCCATTGCTTATCATCAAGATTCATCGATTTAACAATGCGACGAATCAGACGATATTGATCGTCACTGTCAATAATTTGAAAATCTTGTGGTAGGTTTGCATCAAGATAATGTGCGCGTAATAAACGATGAGCCAAGCTATGGAAAGTCCCAATCCACATACCGCCTTGACTGGTACCAATTAAATCTTCGATACGATGACGCATTTCTGCAGCCGCTTTATTGGTAAACGTCACAGCCATAATAGAAAAAGGGGAAGCTTGCTCAACAGATAATAACCAAGCGATACGATGTACCAATACGCGTGTTTTACCACTGCCTGCGCCAGCAAGCACCAACATATTTATGCGAGGTGCGGCCACGGCTTCGCGCTGTTTATCATTAAGGCCTTCTAGCAGATATGAGACGTCCATAATTACCAATCATTTAGTGAGGAAAATACTGTGGATATATACAGAAATAGTGAGTAAGCAACAAACTAACAGGATTTCATCCGTGATGCAAAGTAAAGCCTTTTTCAATTGCGTTTATCTCTGCCATTTTGACCTAAGATCACGTTAAACCAACTCTATCAGTTTACTTAAATCTGTAATTTCAATATGTGGCATCACGCGAGTTTCGCCTTCTTCAAACAAACTACGGTTATCAAGGTTAATCCAGCAAGCTTGTAATCCACTATTAACAGCACCTTCAACATCCGTCACAAGATGATCGCCCACATGTAAAATTTGTTGATGAGGCACTTTTAAAAGCGTTGCTGCTTTATCAAACATATCAGAATAAGGCTTAGAGCGACCGTCAGGGCCAGCTTTCAAAATATGTGAAAAATACTGCCCTAAACCACAACTTAGCGGGTTTGCATTACCATTTGTAATGGCAATTAACGGAATTTTTTCTGCTAATTGAGTGAGAACTTGATGTGTATTTTGAGGCACATTAATACGACTACGCCAATAAGCAAAGTGCGCCATAATCTCATCTGCACCTTGCTTTGCTTTGGCTTCACTGTAATTGTAATCTAACAACATATTCCTAGCGGCAAGCCAACGCCACTGTGTAATATCGTGAAATATCTCTGGATTATTTTCTATAAGTGGCTTTTTATAAGCATTCACATCTTCTTCTGTGAAATGATTAAAACGCAGATCATATTGACGAATAAAAGCCAGTGTCTCTTTTTCCGTTTTATCCATCACTGGCACATTGTCATACAGCGTATCATCTAGATCAAAAGTCATCGCTGCAATTGGCGTCAGAGTTCTGTAAAAACGCATTATGATTTTTCTCTCTTAGCTCTCGGATGAGCAGCATCATAGACTTTCGCTAAATGCTGAAAATCTAAATGGGTATAAACTTGTGTCGTTGATAAATTAGCGTGCCCTAATAATTCTTGTACCGCACGTAAATCACCACTGGATTCCAGTAAATGTGTAGCAAATGAGTGGCGTAATTTATGAGGATTCACATGGCTATTTAGTCCTTGCTTTACCCCCCAAAGTTCAAAACGTTTTTGTACACTACGCACTGATAAACGCTTACCACTTTGAGTTGAGATAAAAACAGCCTTGTCTTCTGGTGCATAAAGTTCTCGCATCGGAAACCAATTTTGTAACCATTCTATCGCTTTTCTTCCTAGAGGAACTTTACGCTCTTTACTTCCTTTACCTAATACACGCACCTCACCTTCATTTAGATCAATATCATTAATATTGAGATTGGTCAGTTCAGATAAACGCAAACCCGCACCATACATCACTTCTAGCATGGTTCTATCTCTGACAGAAAGGGGATCGTTTAAGTCGATATTCATTAATTGATTGACTTCATCTACATCCATATTTTTAGGAAGATGACGACCTGATTTAGGTGTACGAATACCTTTCGCTGAATTAACATCCAGCATACCTTGTGCTACTTGCCAATCAAGAAAGCTACGTAACGCAGAAAAACGCAAAGCTAGACTGGTCGGCTGTAACCCGCTTCGATGGCTTTTTGCCAATAACATACGTACATGTTGGCTTTCAAGTGATTGCCATTGCGTTATTTTTATCTCAACCATCATTTGCACTAAGGCCATCAATTGGCGATGGTAATTTTCTACTGTGACAGAACTTAATCTACGTTCAACTTGAATGTGACGCAGAAATTGCTCTATAGCCGTGGTGAGTGTTTCTGGAAGATCACTTGGTTGACTCATTGTCTTGCCACCCAACGTGTTAATAATTCCGGTAAGATATGAGCTAATTTATCCAACATGACGGTTCCCATTCCTTCCTGAAAATGTTGATTATCTCGGCTATTAAAAATAATCACACCTAAATCACCATAATGTCCTAATAATGAGAGAGCAACAGAACCAGAACGCCGTACATTAGGCATCAACAACATGATCTCTTGCCCATTGAGCATGCCTAAATAGTGATTATCATCACCCATATGCTGAATGCGGAAGTGTTCAAAAGCTTGGCGAGAGAGTGCAAGTGCCTGTGCATCTAAAGGCGGTTGTAATTGCCAACGATCGGTAAATAAACGCAATTGAACAGAGTACAGACCCAGTTTTTTAGCCCAGAGGTTTAAACGCTCTAACATTTCATTAAGAGAGTCACTGCTGGACAACTCAGAAATTAATAATAAGAGTTGGCTAAACAAAGATTCATTCTCAGAAGCTTGCTCTATCAATAAACGCATATCTTCTTCAAGATAGTGAATACGATTACGTTGGCGTGACATTATCCACTCAACTAATGAGACAGTACCTCGAATGGGATGAGGAACTTTCATTTGCTCAATGTAGCTTGCATTACGGATAAAAAAATCAGGATGCTCTGTAAGGTAACGAACCACTTGTTGATCATTAAGTTCGTTTGTTTCAGGGCAACAGAACTGCTTATTTTTATCCGTCATACAGATAGCCTCTCAAAAAATAATATTATAGCTGGATGATCCCATCATAAATATGTGTCGCAGGCCCGGTCATATAAAGAGGGTTACCCACTCCTTTCCATTCGATAAACAGCGATCCGCCAGGCAACGTGACTTTCACACGTTTATCTAATAAACCTTGAGAAATACCGATCGCAACAGCGGCACAAGCTCCGCTACCACAGGCGTTCGTTTCACCCGCACCCCGTTCAAATACTCGCAAATGAAGATTATTTCTGTCTACGATTTGCATAAACCCAATATTAGCACGTTCAGGGAAACGTTCATGTTGCTCTAATACTGGTCCTAATAATTCCACTTCGGCTGTTTTGATATCTTCAACTTGTATAACACAATGGGGATTTCCCATTGAAACTACACCACATAATACAGTACGTTCCATTGCCCTGATAATATAGGTCTTTTCCGCTTTTTGTGCACGAAAAGGGACTTTTTGAGGATCAAATTCAGGCTCACCCATGTTGACGCACACATCATCATTATCCATAACGTGTAAGGTCATTCTGCCGGACTGTGTACTGACTTTTATCTCTCTTTTATTTGTAAGCCCTTTTAGTCTCACAAATCGAGCAAAGCAACGCGCGCCATTACCACATTGTGCAACTTCACTTCCATCCGCATTAAAAATACGATAATGAAAATCAAGTTCAGGATCATAAGGTGCTTCAACCACCAACAATTGATCAAACCCAACACCAGTATGACGATTGGCTAATCGACATATCAATTCTGGTGAAAAATAAACATTTTGGGTCACGGCATCGACCACCATAAAGTCGTTACCAAGACCATGCATTTTTGAAAATTGCATCTTGCCCCTGCCTGAAACGAAATTACCGTTTCTAAGATTGACTAATTGGTCTGAGTTGAGGCGCTCTCAACTTGCTGGCTTGGCTGGGATGACTGCGTCATTTTTGCCTGAGTATCTTCAGGAGGGAAATAAAGAGGGCCTTTCAAGCCACAACCCGAAAGAGAAATCAGTGTTATTATAGCAAGAGTGCAACGTAAATACGTTTTCATTCGAAATCTGCCTGTCATTTATTTGGTTAATATCCTCTATAATCGCAGTTAGATCTCGAAAAGCAAATAGGAAATGAAGATGAACGACAGTGAATTTCACCAATTAGCTGACGAACTCTTGTCAGAAATAGAACAAACTATTGATAATTATGAAGGTGAAGCTGATATTGATTGTGAAATCAATGGTGGCGTAATGACATTAGCCTTTGAAAATAATAGTAAAATTATTATTAATCGTCAGGAAGCGTTTCATCAAATTTGGCTAGCGACACGCTCTGGTGGCTATCACTTTGATTGGAAAGATGATCAATGGATTTGTGATAGAAGTGGTGGTGAATTTTTAACCATGCTAGCACAAGCAATAACAGAACAAAGTGGGGAAGCGTTTTCTTTCTAAAAAGCACGGTTAGTTACACAAATGGGAGCTATGATAGCTCCCATTTGTGTTTATAAGTTTGTATTCAATTAAGAGTGTTGCACAGCTTTATAATCAGTAAATCCGTGGGGAACAACATTCATCTCAGGTTGAACTTCTTTACTACCTAGATCGGATAATTTACCAAATGATCCACCAGCAAAAGGTAACACTTGTGTTGATCCTTCCACTTTCACAATTTGATAAAACTGTGGCAAGTTAAAATTAATAAAGCTTGAGCCATATGTGAATCGATCATGAGAGGAAGAGTAAAAACGGCTAACATCTTTCACTAACTCTTCTTTGCTTCCTTCACAATGGGAATAAATTTCGACTCGATTTGCTTCATCTAAGATATAGATATTAAAGACATTATTATCTTCTGTGGTTTCAAAGAAGAATTGGATAATCCCTTCACACGCAAAACCATCAATGACCGCAGGTAAATAACGAGCGTCTTTATCCAACTTAACAGGCAATCCATGAAGTTTGTTATATGAAATTGCACCATAAAATTCGATAGCATTTTCTAATTTTTGCACCGAGACATTGAGGCGTTCAAAAAATAATCCCCAAGTTTGCCCTGCAATACGTAAAGCTTTAAAACGTCCCGGCTCTAAACGATTCGTTGATAAGCGTAGCTCAATACATTCTGATACTAGCTGTTGCACGCGGGTACGAATTAAACCACGTAGATGTTGGCTATAGCAGAATACTTCAACAGAGGCCGGCGGTGCCGCATCTTGGTGCATTTTACCTAAAATCGTTTTTAACGATTCCAACATAGACTGTGTGCCACTGAAATGAAGAGTTCTTACCTCATTCCAAGAGTTGCGGTACAACAAATCGATGCTACCAATAAGGCATTGCTCTTTTTCACCAAAGCTAAACACATCCAGTTTTCTAAAATCAAAGTGAACCACTTGATCAGAAAAACTCTCTGTTGGATCTGTTTCCAAATTGACAATAATGGCTAGATGTCTAATTTCGCAAGGGCTATACAATGCTTTTGGTGTTGGTGCTGGTAAACGAATAGGGAAATGGCTCGACATATCCCTGACTAATTCATGTAGTTTAATTTCATCACAAGAGGAATCCCCTTGATGAATATAAACACGAGACTCTTTTGTTAACAGCCCATTAAAGTAAGACCATGCCACTAATTTATTTAGATAGCGGTTATATTCTAATGGTTGATGTCCAACGATATTTTCAAAATCAGGGGCACGATTATATAAATACCATCCGCTACGATTTGCTCGGCCTTGAGGTACATAAATAAAGGTTAAATGTGACTCTGATAAATCAGGTGATATTTGCGGGTTAACCAGTGTTACTTTGCCAGGCAATGCTTCGAATGCAGCATAAAGTTTACGTGTTAATACGCCAATATCTTGTGGGCTTGCGCTGACACTTAAGTTATTGCGACGCGCGAAACGGATAAGATTACGATAGCTTTGCATCATCGTATCTAATAGTTCGTTATGCGCATCTCGTACTCGCTCGATTTTCCAGCTATCACGGGTATCGAGGATCGTTAAACGTTCGTTATCCCATTGCCACTGAGTCACTAATTGCGATAAGACTTGTCGTCTCCAACCTTCGGATTCATTTTGTGTTTTTTCGTTAGATAGTTTTTCACACACTTTCAGGTAGAAACAGCGACGAATAAGATCAAGGCGAGTTAAATCATTGATAGAAACTAAATAACGCGTAACACGCTCAAGCATCATACAATAAGCATCTAAACCGTAATTAACGATTTCACCACGGTGAAGATGTTGCTTCATCTCTAATGCCAGCAGTTTTCCATTAGGATAATCCGCTGAATAAGCTTCCAATAAAATACTTTTTAATACTGCTTTATATGGTGAATCAACGCTTTTATAAAGTTGCCATAAACTTGCACCAAAATACTCTTCTGCTGAAAGTTCACCTAACCCCCCTAAATCTAACCACTCATTGGGTGTTAATACGCCCTGAGCATAAAGGGAGTTAACATATTCATCATAATGGTGCTCTTCTTCTACTGGCACCATCGTCCATAGCAAGCGTTTACCTGCAAGACGTACTGCAGTACGGTAAAATTCGTCAAGTAAAAGAATATGTTGGGTAGAACCACAATCTTCTCCACCTAAGCTACCGCTTGCATGATGGCGAAATCTATTTTCATCGATTAAGAAAAATGTAACGTCAATGCCTAGCTCACCAGCCCACTGCTCAATCAGTTGGCACTTACGTTGTAAAAGTGCACGCTCATCCTGATCCAGCCATGATTGATGGCAGACCCAAATATCAATATCAGAGCAGTGACTTTGCCCAATAGAAGAAGTGCTACCCATCGAATAGATGCCAGTAATTGGCAACTCTCCGCTGGCGTACCCTTCCATTGGCTCATCACATAATGCGTTAATCAGCTTATTGGCCCATTGACGTTGCATGTCATCAGGTTCAAAGAAACATGTACCGTGAGGAACATTTCCTTGTAGGTAGCCGGGTAACTCAGGATGGTGGTAATGCAATAAAACAGGAATTAAACCATAGACCTGTTTAAAAACATCACACATCGATGCAAATGCTCGTTCCAGTCTGAGTTGATTAATCGCATCCAGCCGTTGCTTCAGTGTTTCAATATAAAGATACAAGAGTTTCGCCTGAACAATACTAAGAAGATAGTAGAATCTGAGTTTATAAGTGACCGAGCCTGAGTTAATCCATTATTAATAGATAAAACTTTACTAACAAAATCTCGGAAACGTGATCAATTTAACACCTTGAGCGCAAGGCGTAAAGAGGAACTCAAAATATAGCACCAAGATCTAAAAATGATATTTAAGGGCTTAATCGTGTAAAGCTTCATAATTAATATCATTATAATCATATAGATAAATCATTTTATTTGTAAAAAAAATGACGATAAAAATATCTCAATCCATCATTTACCCTACAAAAACCCCTGCTTACTTGATGATGAACAACAAAATAAATACTGACAAAGCTTAGAAAATGGCTAAAAAAATGAAAATAAAAACAACTAATTGATAAATATAGTTTTTTTATATTTTTTATTTTTATATTCAAATAATGAAATATTTTTTCATATTAAAATAATAATAATAAAATAAATATTTAATATTCATTAGATATTTATTTTATTTAAATCTTAATCTGTTTTTCTATTTTTTATTATTTCTTTTATTTTTATTTAATAATATTTTTGTTAAATTTTATCGTGTCTTTATATATGAGAAAGTAATCATCAAAAAAATGTCATTTGAAATAATGGTTGTTTTATCAATGCGTTCAGATTGGGTGTTACATTTATCTTATTTATCGGTCATTACATGTTAACAACAATAGATCAATGTTTTATTTTTGTAAATAACCACACTGTTTATATAGATATAAAAAGAATAAAACTCAGAAAATAAATAAATTCATCGTAATAGATCCCTATTTTACTTATTTTTTATTTTCTTTTTCTTTTTTTCTTTTTCGATTATCCCCCTATTTCTTTCATTGTTACCACTACTCAAAACGCCTTAACTGGAAAATTGAGCCTTAAAGTGTTAAAACAATGCCTTATTTCTAAACAAAAATATCGCTAATCGCTCGGAAGAGATAATACTATTATGTCAAAAAGTACCATCCGTATCGCTACCCGCCAAAGCCCTCTTGCTATGTGGCAGGCGCTTTATGTGAAAGAACAACTACAACTTGCTCATCCAGGTTTAGTCGTCGAATTAATACCGATGGTCACTAAAGGTGACATCATTTTAGATACACCTTTAGCTAAAGTGGGTGGTAAAGGGCTCTTTGTAAAAGAATTAGAACTTGCTCTACTTGGATCACGCGCAGATATTGCCGTTCATTCTATGAAAGATGTTCCAATTGATTTTCCCGAAGGTCTAGGATTAGTGACAATTTGTGAACGCGAAGATCCTCGAGATGCCTTTGTTTCTAACCATTATGATTCATTAGAGCAACTCCCAGCAGGTAGTATTGTGGGCACATCAAGTTTACGTCGCCAATGCCAATTAAAAGCACAACGCCCTGATCTGATTATTCGTGATTTACGAGGTAATGTAGGTACTCGCTTAAGTAAATTAGATAACGGCGATTACGATGCCATTATTCTTGCTGTTGCAGGCTTAAAACGTCTTGGTCTAAATGAACGTATCCGCACACCATTATCCGCCGAGCAATCCTTACCTGCGGTTGGACAAGGTGCTGTGGGAATTGAATGTCGTTTAGATGACGATGATACTCGTCAGTTATTAGATGCTCTCAATCATTCCCGAACAGCAATTTGTGTTAAAGCAGAGCGCGCAATGAATACGCGCCTTGAAGGGGGTTGCCAAGTTCCAATTGGAAGCTATGCTATTTGGCAAAATGACAAAATTTGGTTACGGGCTTTAGTCGGTTCACCTGACGGCGAAACTATTTTACGTGGTGAGCGTTTAGTTCCCCCACAAGAAGCTGAAACCGCAGGTATTTCTCTAGCTGAAGAGCTTTTAGATAAAGGTGCCAGAGCCATTCTAACAGCGGTATATCAAGGCAATACACCTGCATGAGTATTTTAATCACTCGCCCTGATCCTGCAGGAAAAGCATTAACCCAGCGTTTAATTAATGCAGGGAAAATAGCATTTCAAGCACCTTTAATAGAGATCATCGCAGGTCGTGAGCTTCCTTTATTAGATACTAAGCTAAAAGGATTAAAGGCGGGTGATTGTGTCTTTTTACTTTCTAAAAATGCGGTGTCATACGCAAACTGGCAACTAAATCAATTACAACAATCATGGCCAGATACGCTATCCTATTATGGAATAGGTCAAAGCACAGCAAAGGATTTCCAACATTTAAGCGGTCTTTCTATTCACTATCCTGAGCAAGGAGAAACTAGCGAAGATCTTCTCGCGCTTCCTACTCTCAATCAGGTGAAAGATAAACAGATCTTACTGCTTAGAGGTAACGGTGGTCGCGACTTACTTGCAACAACATTGCGCCAACGAGGTGCAATGATTGATGAATGCGAATGTTACCAACGCCTATTTATTCATTACTCCCCTGACGATTTTGCACTTCAGTGGGAAAAAGCACAGGTTGATACACTTGTTGTCACTAGCGGTGAAATGTTACAACAACTCTTTGATCTGGTCGCTGAATCTAAGAAAGCATGGCTGTTAAACTGCCATTTACTGGTGGTGAGTGAACGATTAGCAACAATAGCAAAAAGATTAGGGTGGGAAACCGTCACCGTTGCTGAAAGTGCCAATAATGATGCTTTATTTCATGCATTAATATAGAACCTAAATGAGACACCGATATGACGGAACAGAAAAATACAAATGATAATGACTTACCAAAAGATACAGCTAAAGCTGATGAGAATGTCCGCTATCAGGAAGTCAAACCTGTTAATAATAAGCGCTCAGGCCTAATTGGAAGTGCTGTTGCTATCCTTGTTATTTTGGCAATCGGTGGTGGTCTTTACTATTACACCAATCAACAAGCTTCAAAGTTAAGTGCAGAAAATCAATCACTTAAATTAGAGCTAACTCAATTACAGCAGCTACAAAATACCTATCAACAACGCTTTGATAATATTGATAGTTTGTTTAACTCACAAAAACAAATTATTGAGAAATTACAAAACGAACGCCAAACCACAGATAATCAAATTCAAGATCTACAAACTCGATTTGCGGCTATTTCCAGTGCAGATGTCAAAAGTTGGTTATTAGCACAAGCCGATTTTATGGTGAAAATGGCGGGTCGTAAGTTATGGAATGATCAAGATGTGGTGACCGCAGTAAGTTTACTAAAAGGTGCTGATAGTAGCTTGGCAGAAATGAACGATCCAAGTTTACTTGAAATTCGTCGTGCTATTAATGAAGATATCAGTAGTTTAGCCGCA
Source organism: Proteus sp. fly-1008 (assembly GCF_040140305.1). Lineage (NCBI taxonomy): Bacteria > Pseudomonadati > Pseudomonadota > Gammaproteobacteria > Enterobacterales > Morganellaceae > Proteus > Proteus sp. fly-1008. The sequence goes on along the minus strand of NZ_JBEEWH010000014.1, from coordinate 37,545 downwards.
TTAACCAAGATTGATAATGACGGCACTATCTTACAGATAAATCAGTTAGCTAATCAGATTGATAATCTGCGTTTAGCAGATCTTGAGCGTAATGGCCCCCCTATGGATAAAGATGACGAAACTATTTCAGGTTCGTTGTCAGATTGGAAACAAAACCTAAGTAAAAGCTGGAAAAGCTTTATGGATGACTTCATTACTATCCGTCGTCGAGATACTGAAGCAGTGCCTTTATTAGCGCCAAACCAAGATATCTATTTACGTGAGAATATTCGTTCACGTTTATTAATTGCTTCCCAAGCTGTCCCTCGCCATCAAACTGAGATCTATCAGCAATCGCTTGAGGCAGTATCCACTTGGGTTCGTGCTTATTTCGATACCTCTGATCCAAGTACAACCGCATTTTTAGAGACTGTCTCTGAATTAGAAAAACAACCTATCACGCTGACAATGCCTACAGAATTAAAAAGCCCAGTACTGTTAGAAAAACGTGTAGAAAGACAGATCCGTAACTTACTGGCGCAAAATGAGTATACTCAACCGAAAGCTGTTGAAGCTCAAGATGCGCAAGCAGTAGAAGCTGAACAAAGTACACCAGAAAGTGCACAAGATGCAGCTGCCGATAGTACAGCAGCTGATGCGCCTGTAGCACAACAAGGAGAATAAGCTTATGTTAAAAATACTGCTCCTTTTTGTGGTGCTTATTGCGGGCATCATTTTTGGCCCAATATTGGCAGGACATCAAGGCTATGTGCTTATACAAACAGATAATTGGAATATTGAAACCAGTGTTACCAGCCTCGTCATTATGTTTATTTTACTGCAATTGGCGCTGTTGCTGATTGGTTGGAGTTATCGCCGTTTTATTGGTACAGGTTCAAAAGCCTATAGTTGGTTTTCTTTCCGTAAACGTAATCGAGCTCGTAAACAAACGAGTATGGCGTTAATGAAATTAGCAGAAGGCGACTTTAAAGAAGTTGAAAAACTGATGAGTCGCAATGCAGACTATGCGGAACAACCGGTTGTAAACTATCTATTAGCGGCAGAAGCAGCACAACAACGTGGTGATGAATTCCGAGTTCAGCAACATCTTGAACGAGCCGCTGAACTTGCCGATACCAATCAACTTCCAGTTGATATTACTCGAGTGCGTATTTTATTAGCACAAAATGAAAATCATGCGGCGCGTACTGGAATTGATGAATTATTAAATCAGGCTCCTCGCCACCCGGAGGTTTTACGTTTAGCTGAAACGGCTTATACACGAACCGCAGCTTGGCAAGCATTACTTGATATCATTCCATCTATGCAAAAAATTGCATTACATACGGATGATGAATTAGAACAATTACGCCAAAAAGCCTACATTGGTATTATGGGACAAAAAATGTCCGAAAGTGGCTGTGATGGGTTAAAAAATTGGTGGAAAGCACAACCACGTAAAGTACACCATGATAATGCATTACGTGTTGTTTTAGCTGAACATCTTATTGAGTGCAACGATCCTGTTACTGCCCAAACGATCATTTTAGAGGGGATCAAACGTCAGTATGATGAACGCTTGATCTTACTGTTGCCACGTTTAAAAAATACAGATGCTAATGTGATTTTAAAAGTGCTAAATTCACTTATTAAGCAACATGGTCCTACACCATTACTCAACAGTACATTAGGGCAAATTGCCATGCAACAAGGGCAATGGGTGCAAGCAGAATCGGCATTTCGTAATGCGTTAAAACAGCGTCCTGACGTTCATGACTTTGCGTGGCTTGCTGATGCCTTGGATAAACAGAAAAAATCTGAGGAGTCGGCCAAAGTTCGTAAGGATGCTTTATTAATGACGCTTAAAAAAGATTCTGTCATTTTTGAAGAGCCGAAAAAAAGTAAATAAGCGCATTCGATAAGAATGTGATCATAAATCGTTTAATCACCTGATCTAAAAACCCTCTTTATTATTGAGGGTTTTTTTATGTGATTTAAAAGCCATATTGAAATAACAACACCACTTCTACACATAAAGTCAAAAAGAGATATATCCAAGCAATACGGTAAAAACGACCGGGAATTCCTTTCACGTTTTCTTGATTAAATGACAAGTAATATTTTCTTGCTTGGTAAAACACCACGATATAAATCAGCGCAATCCCCTGACAAAGAAAAGCCACATACTTAGCCCATGATTTGCCACCAATAATCAGCATAATCAACGGGATCAAAAAGAATAATAATGGGCCAAACTTCTCTATGAGAAAGAGTCTTTCCTGTGCAAGGTATGCTTTTTGTTTATTTATCATGATGCTACTATCTCCCGTCTATCCTTGTGCTGGATGATAACGTGATAAGGCGATGAACACAAAACGGATAGGCTATATGACGTAAAAAAAGCACATAGAAAAAAACGCCTGTATAAAACTATACAGGCGCATAAATATACAATCAGGTCTACAGACGGATGGTGCCTCACTCAACGTTTCGTCCTGTTGATGATGAATGATGTTCATCGTTAACGTGGACGTAGGCACCGAATAATCGGCTCTGCATCATTCCTAGGTTTATGAAGTCAATGCTGTCATAAGGAGTGGAATGAGCATCTACGATATAAATAATGCATTTAGCGTGCCAACTTTTATTTTTTGAGAATAAAAATCTCCCGCCTCAAAAATATAAGATAACTTATTGAATTTTAGTTTTCCTTTTCTGTTTCACTCATTTTTTATGATAAAAAGTACATCACCTATGCTTTCATACTGCTATTGCTAAATAGAAAAGAAAATATAAGGCCTAACATACGTCTCTTTTTCACGACAATAAAAACACACAACTTATTTAATAACATTAAATCAATGAGTTAAATGTCGCCCATTAGCGACATTAAAAATGCCAAGTGTTGGCATTTACCGACACAAAAAATAAAATCGTTATATTTCATATAATTAAATCACGTTTTTTTACTAATTCATCTATTCGTTTTATGAAGAGTAAAATAAGGCAATAATTTAAATTATTAATAAAGCTTAAGTGATAAGACCAGATATCACTTATAAAGAGTGACGTTATTGTTCCTATTTGAGATCAATTAAGGATAAGCACCAGAAAAAGATAGCTAAAGCTAGAATTGAATATGGATATGGATATGGATATGGATATGGATATGGATATGGAAAAATAAATATACTGAGTTTAAATATGAAATTATAAATTACAGATACGAAAAAGCCCCGATTTTTTTATCGGGGCTTTTTCTTATTGGTCGGCGAGAGAGGATTCGAACCTCCGACCCACTGGTCCCAAACCAGTTGCGCTACCAGGCTGCGCTACTCGCCGTCTGAATCACTGCCCTTATCTTGTTTATTGGTGCGAAGGGGGGGACTTGAACCCCCACGTCCGTTAGAACACTAACACCTGAAGCTAGCGCGTCTACCAATTCCGCCACCCTCGCATAAACAATAACTAAGATAAGATGGGGTGGCTAATGGGACTCGAACCCACGACAACTGGAATCACAATCCAGGGCTCTACCAACTGAGCTATAGCCACCATAACAGCTATCTTATTACTTCTTACAACAACGCTCTTCACCGTAACTCTTAGCACGCTTTAATGGCGCGCCCGACAGGATTCGAACCTGAGACCTCTGCCTCCGGAGGGCAGCGCTCTATCCAGCTGAGCTACGGGCGCTTCACGCCGTTGCGGGAGAGGATAGTACGGATTTACGCACTGTCTGTCTAGTGCTTTTTGAAAAAAAAAGTTTGTTTGACGATAGTTTGTGCATTTCGTCGATAAATGGAGCGTTTTTACACGCTAAGCGCCCCACTAGTATAATAATTAAACAATAAAGATGCTAGATGAAAGTGTGAATAAATCATTTAGCTAACAAATAAACATCCAATGACCATCACAATTTATTGGAATAGTAGTATCCAACAAATTTTAACAACTTAAATTGGCGCTTAATTCGGCTTGGCTGTGATAACAAACGATATAACCATTCTAAGCCAAGGTTCTGCCATGCTTTCGGTGCTCTCTTAACATGACCTGTGAATACGTCATAAGTCCCCCCCACGCCCATATATAATGCATCAGGGTAAACTTCACGGCATGCACGAATAAATAGCTCTTGCTTAGGTGAACCCATAGCAATAGTCACTATCTTCGCACCAGAGGCCTTTATACGCTCAAATAACGCATCTCTATCTTGAGGTGTGAAGTAACCATTTTGGCTCCCCACAATATTCACATTCCATTGTGATTTTAGTTTCTCTTCGGTTTGAGCCAGAATTTCTGGTTTACCACCAACAAGAAAGACTGGCGTTCCTTCTTTACCTGCTCTTTCCATTAATGCTTCCCATAAATCTGCACCCGCAATACGAGAAACATTGGCATCTGGATACTTACGGCGAATACCACGCACAACACTAATACCATCTGCATAAAGATAATCAGCTTCGTTAAGCAATTCATTCAAGGCAGTATCGGTTTCTGCGGTTAGGATTTTTTCTGCATTTATCGCAATCAGAGATCCACTTTTTATTTGTGTTCCTTCATAAAGATAATCCAGAAAATGAGCCATATCTCGAAATCCCCAGATATTATGTCCACGGATTGAATACTTCGGAATTGAATTGGATCCCATTACTTTTCCTTTTTCTCTAAACGAGGTTCACCTTGTATTTGACGAGTCACGTAATTACGCACTAATCCCGCGCTTTCAAATAACCAATAAAGCAGTTTTGCAACAACTAAACATAAACCAAAAACCAGACAGAAAAACACAACACGAGAGACAAATGAATCAACCCCTTCTCGCGCTAAAACAATCATATTAAAAATCGCCCCAAAGCAGAATGCTTGTAAAATAGCGGATTTATAAGGATTGTTTTCATTAAGTCCTTGCTGATACAACCAATCAAACCATTTAATAATTAATCCCACCACGATTGCGCCTAATGGGATAAACACAACGCCCCCCATCACCACTAAAGAACCAATTAAGGTTGGTGAAATCGCAAGGCCTGCATGGTAATCAAGAACTTCCCATGTAAAGTAGTTTGCTGAATTGAGTACCACATCAGGGCGTTCAGGCCACACCCAAGAGGGAATAAAAACATAAAAATCACGAATAATTGGAGCAAGCCCTTGAAACTCAATCTTGTCATAATTATCAAGTAATAATGCTAAATTTTCCCAAGGGGAAAACGTATCACGAGTTAGGTACAAGAAAGTATAGAAAGCCTCAGCCCCACTAACATCAAGCCCATAGCGTTTTAATGCCAGCCAGAACATCCCGACAATACTCATCACACCCGCAGCAACCAGCATCCACAACGTTATCCAACCACGAACAATGCCGATAAATAAAAACAGAGCAAAAGCGATAATGATATTCGCGCGAGTTCCACCCACAATGATATAAGTTAAAATTCCGAAACCAACCGTTGCACACAGGAAGAAAATCCAGCGCTGCTGTGTCGGTTTTAAGAAATAAACCACCAGCATGGCGGGAATAAAAAAGTAGAAAAAGCGCTTAAGCGCAACACCAGATACTTGGCTTGAAAAAATTTGGCTATATGTTTTGAGCTTAAAGAGTAAAAAACCATTTTGTAGGAAGAAAATCCCTACTGTTACAAATGCAATTAATGCCAATAAGATCCAAGTAAGATTGGTTTCTACTCTATTCATCGTAAATAACGACCTAGAAGGGCCGCTAACGGGCTTTCTCAACCTAACCTTATAAGTTACATAATAAATAGCATAGAAGCTGGTAGAAGCTAATAATGCGTATAATAATGAATCAACAGGAACAACTGCCACATCAAATTGGAACACCAACATACAGGTCAGTGGAAAGCCAAAATAGAATGTCAGCAAATAAAGCATTGAGAAAAAAACATTAAAATTAAAACGAACTCGACGAAACTCTTGATAAGTCAGTAATAAAATAAAACTTAAGGAGATAAAATAAACGAGTGTCAAGCCACCCAGTTCCGCCAATGTCATTGGGGTTCTCCTGTACTTATCTCAATCAACTGTTTCCAACCATCAGTAAAATTAGGCGCAAAGAAGGTAATATTTTGGCGATCAAGTATAAGTAATTGACGTTGAGCTTCTTCAATCAGAGCAGCATCTAATTTATCACCTGAGAAAAAGACTGGAACATTCTGTTCTGTTAAATCTTGCCAAAATGGATTTTGACGGCTAATAACAAAAGGGATCGCAAATTGGATAAGTAGACAAAGCGTACCAATGCCTTGCTGGCGATGAAAAATAAAATAGCCTAAATCACATGTCTTTAATAAGGCTAAATAATCATCAAATGCCAGTTTATCACGTAAAATCTCAACCTGATTATCAGGAAGTAACTGATTAACAGCTTGAGATACTTCATCAATATATACGTCATTATTATCAGGATATCCCATTGGGATAATCACTTTTGCACGCGTTCCATATTGTTCTGCTATCGATTGTAATGCTTCAATATGGCGATTTGATCTGTCCCCTGAATTTCCGACAATAATAGTGATTTGTTGTGCATCAATAGATGACTTTTCTGTCACAGTCAGTGCTGGTTCCATTCTTGTTGGGAAATAAAGCAAACTTGCTGGAATATTAACGTTAAACTGCGCGAAGTAATTAAGATCACCTCGTGTGCCGAACACTCGCCCTACTCGTTTTTGTGCTAACTTGCGAAGAAGATAAAATAGTCTAAATTTGAGCTGCTTAGAATCCTGATACAGATCGGCCCCCCAAATATGCCACCAAAACTGATGCCGCTTAATTTTACCTGTCAGTAATGCCAGCCAAATCGGGGCATTAAATTGGCCTAAAAAAAGAAATCGTTGGTGAGTATCAGCCTTTGCCAATGTAATCACTCTCTGGGCAACCTGTTTTTTATCCGATAAACACTCAATGTCTAAAGCTGGGTAGCTTTCTTGTAGTGAAGTATCTTTACTGGCAACGATAAAACGAGGTTTATACGTTAATCCCGCCTCTGTGACGAGGTGGTCGTTAAAAAACCGTAACATTGTGTTGTTATGATGCACAATGTCTGAACCTAGTACGTAAATCAAAGTTGTCATTTGCGCCTGCAATAAATCACGAAAACAGAACTACAGAGAAGGAAGTAAATAATATACGTTGCCATATAGGCTTGAGCTGCACCAAGTGCGCCATGTTCAGGAATAAGCCAACGGGAAAATAGTGTTAGTAAAGCAAATTGACTTACTTCTGTAAGGATATAAAAACGTAATGCCGCTTTTGCAATGACCAAATAGCCAAAGACATAAGCGCCTACTTTTAAAACATCACCAACAAGTTGCCATGCAAATAAATCACGCATAGCGACAAATTTGTCTGAAAACAGTAACCAAATTGCAAAATCACGCAATAACCACACCATAAAACTAGCAACGGCAACTGCAGGAAGTACAAACTTCAGTGATTTTACGATCTCTTTGGTAATGTCACTCTTTTGCGTTAATCGAGAGAGTGTTGGCAACAAATAAACAGAAAAAGAGGCTGTAATAAACTGCAAGTAAGCATCTGAAATGCTAGTTACACCTTGCCAAATACCAACATCATCCCAGCTATAGTGCTCAGCAAGTAGATTACGCATCATAATATAAGCGACTGGCAACGTAATCGATGTCAATATCGCCATAATCGTAAATTTACCAAGATGGCTTGCTATTGCCTTATCCCAACGGGGTTTAAGCTCACTTAACGCAAATCGCTTACGCTTTACTACTAAAAATGTAGCAGGAAATAAAATAAGTGCAGGCACTAATGCAAGTCCAATTAATGCACCGTGATAACCCGCAAATAAATAGCATAAATAATAAGCAATAACACCAATGATACTACCCGTGATAATTGATAATGCATTACCAGCGGCATCACGATACCCCTTTAATATCGCTAGGAAATAATTGCTATACGCTATTCCCATTTGAATAAAAGCAACAGCTCTTACAATATCCTGATATTGATGATAATCATCGCCAAATAACACTTGGCTAATGGGTGCAGAAAAAAGAAGAAATAAAATAGCTAACAGTGTAGAAAACAGCAAAATCATAGATGATGAAGTACCCAACACTTTTTTGCGCTGAATATCATCATCTTGATATTGTGCGATTAATTTCGTTACACCATTAAAAATACCCGCACCAGACAATACGCCAAGTACGGTAATTAATTGACGAAAGTTACCTGCTAATCCCACGCCAGAAGGACCAAAGGAGACAGCGAGTAATTTGACAACAAGCAGACCAGCCCCGATTTTTATCAGGGTTGATCCCGCTGTCCAAATTGATGCTTTGGCTAATGACATAATTAAGCAAAGAAATCGCGAATATGGCCAATAACGATTTGCTGTTCTTCTTCTGTCATATTGTAAAACATAGGTAAACGCACTAAACGTTCACTTTCTTGTGTAGTGAAAATATCTTCACCATCAAAACGACCAAATTTCATACCTGCTGGGCTGGTATGCAATGACACATAGTGGAAGACAGTTAAAACATCGTGCGCTTTCATATAATCATTAAACGCAGTACGTTGCTCGATATTGTTCAGTTTGATATAGAACATATGCGCATTGTGTTCTAATCCTTCAGGAACGATTGGAAGCGCTAATAAGCCTTTCTCTGCTAATGGTGTCAATGCATCATAATAAATCTGCCAAAACGCTAAGCGACGTTCATTAATTCTTTCAGCTTCTTCAAGCTGTGCCCATAAATATGCAGCTTGTAAATCTGACATTAAGTAACTAGAACCAATATCACGCCAAGTGTATTTATCGACTTGTCCACGGAAAAATTGGCTACGATTAGTGCCTTTTTCGCGGATAACTTCTGCACGATTGATTAAGTCAGGATCGTTAATGAGCGTTGCACCACCTTCACCACCTGATGAATAGTTTTTAGTTTCATGGAAGCTATAGCAACCAATATGACCAATAGTGCCCAATGCCTTACCTTTGTAAGTTGACATGACACCTTGTGCTGCATCTTCGATAACAAATAGATTATGTCTTTTCGCAATAGCCATAATCGTGTCCATTTCACACGCAACACCCGCATAATGAACAGGCACGATAGCTCGAGTTTTGTCTGTAATTGCCGCTTCAATTTTTGTTTCATCGATATTCATGGTATCTGGACGAATATCAACAAAAACAATGGTTGCCCCACGTAATACAAACGCATTAGAGGTCGAAACAAAGGTAAAACTCGGCATAATGACTTCATCGCCAGGCTTGATATCTAATAAGATAGCGGCCATTTCAAGCGATGCAGTACAAGATGGCGTTAACAGCGTTTTATGACAATGAAATTGTTCTTCTAACCACTTTTCACATTTTTTTGTGAAATTGCCATCACCACATAGCTTGCCACTTTCCATGGCTTGTTTCATATATTCTAATTCGGTGCCGACAACGGGTGGTTTATTAAACGGAATCATATTATCCCCTGTATAACCAATAAGTGGTGCTCTCTATTAAGCCCCCACTGTGTGTGTATAAACGCGAAGCTGCAATATTGCTGATTTGTGTTGCAACATATAGGGTTGAAATACCTTGCTGTTGACACCAAAACTTCGCGGCCGACATCAGTTGTTTACCAATGCCTTGTCCTGTTCTATTGGGCATTACTGCAAGTAACCCCACTCTTGCTTCACTTTCAGATAGACGACGTAAAGTGACAAAACCACTCATGTTATTTTCAATATCATAAGTTAGTAAGCAAATATCATCGAACGTGCCTAGTACGGCTTTTTTAACCCATAATGCGTAAAAACGACTGCTGTCGCCTTCTTGATACCAAGGTGCTCGAAAACGGCTTTGAACAAAAGCCTCTGATGCCGTTTTCATCAGTAAATTAATATCAGCATCATTGGCCTTTCTAAAATATAATTCGGGCGCTTTCTTACAAGCATTTTCTATGCCAATTGGCAGTTTAAAATCAATTTCACCTTCCGCAAATTGAAAACCTAATTGACTGAGTTTATCGATGAGTGAAAGCTCATGAGATGCGACTTTAGCTTGAACCAGAGCAAATGCATCAAGCTGTTTGTCTATTAATGCAGGCGCTTGAGTATCAAACTCAAGACGCCCTGTTTTGAGTGAGAAAAATTCACTTTCCCACTCAAGATAATTAATATTGGCGAGGACGGACATGTAATAAATCCAATAGATAGCGACCATAACCCGTTTTAGACAGTGATTTTGCACTTTCTCTTACTTGGTCATCATTGAGCCATCCATTACGCCAAGCAATCTCTTCAAGACACGCCACTTTAAATCCTTGGCGCTTTTCAACGGTTTGAACGAAAGTACTAGCCTCAATTAAACTGTCGTGAGTGCCGGTATCTAACCATGCAAAACCACGCCCTAACAGTTCAACATTAAGCTCGCCACACTCAAGATACATCTGATTAATAGACGTAATTTCTAGTTCACCACGAATAGAGGGTTTTACTTTTTTAGCAAAATCAACCACACGGTTATCGTAGAAGTAAAGCCCTGTTACAGCCCAATTAGATTTCGGTTGTTCCGGCTTTTCTTCAATCGACAGCACTTTAAAATCATCATCAAATTCAACAACACCAAATCGTTCAGGATCCATGACTTGATAACCAAAAACTGTCGCTCCCCGTTCACGTTGAGCAACTTGTTTTAGTTTTGGACTAAAGCCTTGACCAAAATAGATATTATCGCCTAGCACTAAACAGCAATGATCATCACCAATAAATTCTTCACCTAAAATAAACGCTTGAGCTAAACCATCTGGCGATGGCTGTATTTTATATTGAAGATGAACACCAAATGCAGAACCATCACCTAATAAACGTTGGAATGAGGTCATGTCATCGGGTGTTGTAATGATCAAAATATCTCGAATACCAGCAAGCATCAGAACTGAAAGCGGATAATAGATCATGGGCTTATCGTAGATAGGCAATAACTGCTTCGATACCCCTTTGGTTATCGGATGTAGTCGTGTACCAGAGCCACCCGCTAGAATAATACCTTTCATCATTTATCCTTTTACTTAATCAGTTTCCAAGCCCTAAACGTTCACCTGCGTAAGAGCCATCAAGTACACGTTTCCACCATGTTTCGTTATTTAAGTACCACAAAACAGTTTTACGAATACCTGATTCAAATGTCTCTTCGGGCTTCCAACCTAATTCAGCTTCAATTTTCGCAGCATCAATGGCATAACGCAGATCATGACCAGGTCTATCTTTTACATATGTAATTAAATCAGCGTATTGAGAAACACCTTCCGGTTTTGCTGGATATAACTCTTCTAATAGCGCACAAATTGTTTTAACAACATCAATATTACGGCGCTCATTATGACCACCAATATTGTAGGTTTTACCCGGTGTTGCTGTTGTTGCGACTAAATAGAGTGCTCGAGCATGATCTTCAACATAGAGCCAATCACGAATTTGCTCACCTTTTCCATAGACAGGTAATGGCTTTCCTGAAATCGCATTTAAAATAATTAAAGGGATCAATTTTTCAGGGAAGTGATAAGGACCGTAGTTATTTGAACAGTTTGTGATCACCGTAGGTAAACCGTAAGTCCGTAACCATGCACGTACTAAATGGTCACTTGATGCTTTAGATGCAGAATAAGGGCTACTTGGGGCATAAGGTGTGGTTTCAGTAAAGAAATCATCTGTACCTTCTAGATCGCCATACACTTCATCTGTTGAAATATGGTGAAAACGAAATGCCGCTTTCTTATCTTCAGAGAGTACTTGCCAATAATGGCGAGCCGCTTCTAGTAATGTGTAAGTACCAACAATATTGGTCTCAATGAATGCCGCAGGGCCATCAATAGAACGGTCAACATGACTTTCAGCCGCTAAATGCATCACAACATTTGGTTGATATTGAGAAAATAAGCGGTCAAGCTCTGCTCTATCACAGATATCAACTTGCTCAAACGCATAGCGTTCGCTGTTAGCTACTGTCGCTAATGACTCTAAATTACCGGCATAAGTCAGCTTATCCACCACAACAACGCTGTCATTGGTGTTTTCAATAATATGTCGAACAACAGCAGAGCCGATAAAACCGGCTCCACCTGTAACTAGAATGCGTTTCAACGCCATACTCCTTTAGTATCTACAATCCATTTTTGAGTGACTTTACTACCAGGGATCGCTTTAAATTGCTGATGATCAACGAGCATTAAGACAATATCCGCATCTTTTAATGCTTGCTCAGTTGACACTAACTCCGTGATCCCTTTCAGTTTGGTTGGTAACTCATGAATATTAGGTTCAACAGCCCATGTTGTACCGCTGTGCCAATCTGCCACTTGTTTGGTGATGTTCATGGCTGGGCTTTCACGTAAATCATCAATGTTAGGTTTAAAGGCTAAACCAAAGCAGGCTATTTTAATTTCATTAGCGCGTTTACCCGTTTCAGTCAGACAATCCGCAACCGCTGCTTTCACTTGATCAATAACCCACACTGGTTTGCCATCATTGACTAAACGCGCAGTGTGAATTAAACGAGATTGCTTTGGATTTTGTGACACGATAAACCAAGGATCAACTGCAATACAGTGTCCACCAACGCCAGGGCCTGGTTGTAAAATATTGACGCGTGGATGGCGGTTCGCCAAGCTAATTAGCTCCCACACATTGATATCTTGGTCAGCGCAGATCAGTGATAATTCGTTAGCAAATGCAATATTAACATCACGGAAGCTATTTTCTGTTAGCTTACACATTTCTGCGGTACGCGCATTGGTGATAACACATTCACCCTCAAGGAAAATTTTGTATAGCTCACTCGCACGTTCGGAAGATTTACGGTTCATCCCACCAACAACTCGGTCATTGCGAATAAGCTCAATCATAACCTGACCAGGTAATACACGCTCAGGACAATAAGCAATATCAATATCTGCTTCTTCACCGTCTTGATGAGGGAAGGTTAAATCTGGACGAGCTTCAGCTAACCACTGTGCCATTTGTTCAGTAGAACCAACAGGTGACGTCGATTCTAGGATAATAAGGTCGCCTTTTTTCAGTACAGGTGCAATAGAGCGAGCTGCCGATTCAACATAAGCCAAATCAGGCTCATGTTCACCTTTAAAAGGTGTTGGTACCGCAATAAGGAAAGCATCTGCTGGCTGTGGGGTGGTGTAGGCTTTTAAGTGCCCCTCTTCAACGGCTTGTTTAACAACTTTATCAAGATCAGGTTCAACAATGTGAATTTGACCTTTATTAATTGTATCAACTGCATGCTGATTAACATCAACACCGATGACGCTTTTTTTACGAGAGGCAAAAGCTGCCGCTGTAGGTAAACCAATGTAGCCGAGGCCGATAACAGAAATAGTTTCAAAACTCATAATGTCACCTGATTTTTTTTCAATGCTTCAAGAATACGTTGGCAGGCATGTCCATCACCATAAGGGTTTGTCGCCTTACTCATTTGGTGATATGCGTTTTCGTCTGTCAATAAAGAGGTTACTTCGCTAACAATACGTTTGGTATCGGTTCCCACCAAACGAACAGAACCCGCTTCAACCGCTTCTGGACGTTCTGTGGTATCACGCATGACAAGAACAGGTTTACCTAATGAAGGCGCTTCTTCTTGAATGCCACCAGAGTCAGTCAAAATAAGGTAAGCATGGTTCATTAGATAAACAAATGGGAGATAATCTTGTGGTTGTATTAGTTTAATGTTGTCAATGCCGTGAAGAATACGTTGAACAGGCTCACTCACATTTGGGTTTAAGTGAACAGGATAGACAACTTCAACATCAGGATGTGCTAAGGCGATTTCAGCTAATGCTTGGCAAATACGTTCGAAACCACCACCAAAGCTTTCGCGACGATGTCCCGTCACAAGGATCATTTTTTTATCTGGCTGAATAAAAGGATAGTTTACAGCGAGTTCATTTAAGAGTGTTTGATTGCCCATCACTCTATCACTCACCCAAAACAGTGCATCAATAACAGTATTTCCAGTAACAAAAATATTTTTATCTGCAACCGCTTCTCGTACCAGATTTAATTTTGCTGTCTCTGTTGGTGCGAAATGATACATGGCAAGATGCCCTGCAATGGTACGGTTGGCTTCTTCTGGCCATGGTGAATAAAGATTGCCTGTACGCAATCCTGCTTCCACATGGCCAACTGGAATGCGTTGATAAAAAGCGGCTAAACTTGCTGCCATGGTTGTCGTTGTATCACCATGCACCAAAACAACATCAGGTTGGAATGATGCTAATACCGGTTTTAACCCTTCTAAAATACGACAGGTAATATCCGTTAAATCTTGTCCTGGTTTCATAATATTGAGATCGTAATCTGGTTTGATCTCAAAAAGATTTAATACCTGATCAAGCATTTCTCGATGTTGGGCCGTAACACATACCTTCGCTTCAAACGAATCATCATTTGCTAAAGCGTGCACTAAAGGTGCCATTTTTATCGCTTCAGGGCGTGTGCCAAAAACAGTCAACACTTTCACAGTGGCTCTCTTTTTTTCGTTGTTATATCGCTTATTTTTGGGAAAGCAATATGCCCTTATACTCAATACATCAGGTGCCGAAACACCTGATGTCTCGTTATTGTCATCAATGACAAAATTTAATAGTTATTATTTTTTTAATGAGCTACGTCTTACTAATGCAACACCTGCGCCTGCTAATACCCCAATTGCCCCCCAAAGTACCATCATAAAGGCACGGCGAGGACTATCACGTTTTACAGGATCTTCAGGAGTACGTAAGAAACGGTAAGTTTGGAAGTTATCTTGCAATTTTGCTCCCACAGTGAGGGTCGCTAACATTGCTGTATTTTGATCATAATCACTATCAAAATCAGCACCTGTCGCCACTAAAGTTTCTAGTTGCGATTGCAATAGAGGAACACCTAGCAGGAATAATTTAGAGTCAGGCAACTCATCAATCGCAATAGATGTCTGTTTTTGAGAAATACCTTGTTTCTCAGCAACTTTTATTGATTGCTCTAATAAGTTAATTTGACGTTGGTAAGCCGCTTGAGCCGCCATTTCTTGGCGTTTAACTAACGCTTTCATTGACTGTGTTCTTGTTGCCCATGCAGTTATCACTTCTTCATTAAGATGAGTAGACGCTCTTTTATTAGCGAAAGCGATATACTCATTTAATAATTGGCTCGCCTCTTTCGATGATTCTGCAATGAGTCTTAATTGATCATTAATCAATTTTTTCTCATCAGAAGGCGTAAATTGAATATTATTAATTAACTCATCCAATAACGCTGCATTAGCTTGCTCATCGTTTTCTTTGCGTTGCTTGAAATAATCCGTTTGTAGCCAAAACTCGCGACGAGTATCAAAAGCAGCAATTTGAGTAACAAACTCTTGATAAGCTTCATCAGGGATACTTAAAGCTGGGGTTTGTGCTGATGGATTAATTTGTGTATCAAGATTACGTAAAAACTGAGATTGCGAATAATAACTGCCTAAGTTATTTATCGTTGGTTTCTCTGTCATTGCAATTGCACTCCATTTAGGTTGCATCAAATATGATGCCCCAAGTGCAATCACAGCAAAAAGCAGAGCGAACCCTATAATCCAGCTTTTTCCTGACCAAAGCGCACAACAAAGACCTCGGATATCGAGTTCGTTATCTGGCTGATTACCCTGTCGGGAAGCGTTATTTTCCGAGTTCATCACGTTAAAAGACCTCTGCTTATATTAATGCTGTTGTGTTGCTCTACGTAAGCGACGCTTATGTCGTTTAATAAAACGAGCGACCCGCCACGCGCGTTTAATGCAATAACCATACATAACAAATGCAAGCAAGAATAATGCCAACATGAACCATTCAGGGACAAATGATAGGTTTTGACCGATAATACCAATCGCGGCTAAAAGTGCAGCAGCCACCGTTATTAAAATAAAGGCTTGGCGAGAGGTAAAACCCGCACGCATAATCAAATGATGAATATGTTGACGGTCTGGTGAGAAAGGGCTCATCCCTTTACGTAAACGGCGGTACATAATTGCCACCATATCCATAAGAGGAATAGCAATTATCCATAATGCAGTGACTGCTTTTACAGGACGAGGCTGAGTCTGTGTTGATGCAACTAATAGCCAAATGATAGTAAACCCGATCAGGGTACTACCAGCATCCCCCATAAAGACCTTGAATTTTTTACCGCAGACCCCTAGGTTCAAAAGGATATAAGGCAAAATTGCAGCAATAAATGAGAAACACCAGAATGCGAGCGCAGAATTACCACTTTGATATAACAAAATACCTAACGCGCCAAAAGAAACACAAGAAAGACCACCTAATAACCCATCAATACCATCAACCATATTGAAAGCATTAATTGCAGCCCAAACGGCAAAAAGTGTCACAATGTAACCAAAAGGCCCTAAATGCATTTCCCAAGGACCAAAAGCATGACCAAGTGTGTCCAGTTTTAATCCTGCCCCCACCATCATCACGATCCCAACAAATGCTTGGATAGTTGCTCTTATTTTGACACTAATATCAAAGCGATCATCTAACGCACCGATAAAAACAAGAAGTCCCGCACATGCCAGATATAATTCCTTATGAGGAATGTAGATATCTGAAATATAAAATGCGAAAACAATACCAAAATAGACTGAAATCCCGCCCACAAGAGGGATCAATCCATGATGTTTTTTACGATAATTTGGTTTATCCACGAGTCCTATTTTTTTTGCAATTTTACGAGCAAAGAATAAAAATGCGAAAGAAAATAAGAACACATAAAAAACGCTTGTGCTCATTTTTAGTATATCCACAGTACTGTTCTCTATAATAAATATAGCTGGTTATTTTACCCTTCCATGTGTTTTTATTCTTTTTTCCAGCTCCACCACGACGAGTTTCTTCAAAACCCACCACCCTTCATCAATTATAAGTTTTCCTTAACTATTTTTTATTGATGCCATCGCTATTTTTATCAATTACTAAAACATGCAATATATATACCAACTTCTCGCTAAAATATTGCACTCAAAATTTAATTACACCCATAAAAAATAAAAACAAAAAACGCCACAATAGTGTGGCGTTTTTATCATATCGTCATTCTAACAAAGTAAACGAGCTTAACAGCATATAAATTGAGGGGATATTACTTATTCTGTAACAGAGCACACTCTTTTAATATTTTAATGTTGTTATTAGCTCAGCCGCTTTGTTAATAAATCTTATGAGCGTTTCATAAAGTCAAAGAACTCTTCATTTGTCTTCGTCATCGCTAATTTATTAATGAGGAATTCCATCGCGTCGATTTCACCCATAGGATGAATAATCTTACGCAGGATCCACATTTTTTGTAGCTCATCTTGGGTCGTCAGCAATTCTTCTTTACGTGTACCAGAACGATTATAATCGATCGCTGGGAAAACACGTTTTTCAGCAATTTTACGAGACAGGTGCAATTCCATATTACCTGTACCTTTAAATTCTTCGTAGATAACTTCGTCCATTTTAGAACCAGTATCAACGAGCGCTGTTGCAATGATAGTTAAACTACCACCTTCTTCAACATTACGAGCCGCACCGAAGAAACGTTTAGGGCGATGCAATGCGTTTGCATCCACACCACCAGTTAACACTTTACCTGACGAAGGTACAACAGTGTTATAAGCACGCGCTAAACGAGTAATAGAGTCTAACAAGATGATAACGTCTTTTTTATGCTCAACTAAGCGTTTTGCTTTTTCAATGACCATCTCTGCAACTTGTACGTGGCGAGAAGCTGGTTCATCAAAGGTAGAGGCGATAACTTCACCTTTTACCAAGCGTTGCATCTCAGTTACTTCTTCTGGACGTTCATCAATCAGAAGTACCATCAATACGCAATCAGGGTAATTATGAGCAATATTTGCTGCAATATTTTGCAGCAACATTGTTTTACCTGCCTTTGGTGGAGCAACAATAAGACCACGTTGGCCACGGCCGATTGGTGCGGCTAAGTCAAGAACACGCGCAGTTAAGTCTTCTGTTGAACCATTACCACGTTCCATGCGTAAACGATTATTAGCATGTAAAGGTGTTAAGTTTTCAAAGAGGATTTTACTGCGGGCATTTTCTGGTTTATCAAAGTTAACTTCATTAACTTTTAGGAGGGCAAAATAACGTTCACCTTCTTTAGGAGGACGGATTTTCCCTGCGATGGTGTCACCAGTGCGAAGGTTAAAACGGCGAATTTGACTTGGAGAAACATAGATATCATCGGGACCAGCAAGGTAGGAACTGTCTGCGGAACGTAGGAAGCCGAAGCCATCCTGCAATATTTCCAGCACACCGTCACCGAAAATATCTTCTCCACTTTTCGCGTGTTGCTTCAAGATAGAGAAAATAATGTCTTGCTTTCTCATTCGAGCCAGGTTCTCTAGCCCCATATTTTCGCCAAGTGCTATCAGTTCTGATACCGGCGTATTTTTTAATTCGGTAAGATTCATAATGGTGGGTTCTTAATAACTCGGGGTAACTCTCGAACTATGAACGTGAATAGTATAACAGCGAATCGCTGTCAGTTTCGTCATGTGTAAAATTACAGATTATAACTTTCTAACATAAGGGTATAACTAAAATGATAATGTTAGAGAGTATTAATACTATTAGACCAGTCTGCTTTATACCCAGAGAAGTGACATTCATTGTCTTAATGCTATGAGTGTACTTTCAACTTATGGGTTAGGAACATACTTGGAAAAATTTATATTCCCTGAATACTATAGATTATTCTAAGGCAACTTGACTGGTTAGATGAATTCAGATTACTTATATTAAATATCATATTAGATTAAATATCATATCATGTTATTCAATTCTATTACTTTGCACGCTTGATATTCAATATCTCAGACTTATTTAATCATGTCTAATCATATTGACAAGAAGATCCGATATATTATGTAAGTAAGTGGCGCTAACTTATCATGCTTCGAAGCGGACGTCTAGCGGTCAATAACAGAAATACTGACAAGGTCTAAACGTCCTACTTTATTTTTGATATCTAAATCAAATTAGATATTTTCGTCTAAAAACTCTTTTAGTTGAGTTTTTGACAACGCACCTACTTTAGTCGCTGCAACTGCACCATTTTTGAATAAAATCAGTGTAGGAATGCCACGAATACCGTATTTTGGTGCTGTTAGTGGGTTTTGATCGATGTTTAGCTTCGCAACTGTTAATTTACCAGCGTATTCTGTTGCAACTTCATCTAGAATAGGAGCAATCATTTTACATGGGCCACACCATTCAGCCCAGAAATCAACGAGCACGGGGCCGGTTGCATTTAATACATCAGCATCGAATTTGCTGTCAGATAAGTGAAGGATTTTATCGCTCATTGTTCTACTCCAAAGAATAATATTGACCGTACCAGTGTAACATTAAATAACAAAAGTCTGTCTGCATTTCAGCGGATAAACTTTTGTAATGCAACCCATAACTGATATTCTATTACATTATGAGCAAAACATATTTGACAGAAAAGAAGTTTTCCGACTTCGCCTTGCATCCAAAAGTGATAGAAGCCCTTGAGAAAAAAGGGTTCTCTAATTGTACACAAATTCAGGCATTGACGTTACCTATCACTGTGAAAGGTCAAGACATTGCCGGGCAAGCCCAAACAGGAACAGGCAAAACGTTGGCGTTTTTAACCTCAACGTTTCATTATCTTTTAACGCACCCTGCAAAAGAAGGGCATGAAGCGAACCAACCTCGTGCTCTTATTATGGCACCAACACGCGAATTAGCCGTGCAGATTTATTCTGATGCTAAAGAGCTTGCACAAAGCACAGGGATTAAGATGGGTCTCGCCTATGGTGGCGACGGCTATGATGAACAACTAAAAGTATTAAGTAATGGTGTCGATATTGTTATTGGCACAACTGGGCGCTTAATTGACTATGTTAAGCAAGGTCATATTAATCTTAGCGCAATTCAAGTTGTAGTACTTGATGAAGCGGACAGAATGTACGATCTCGGCTTTATTAAAGATATTCGTTGGATCTTCCGCCGTATGCCAGTTGCGACTGAGCGTATGAATATGTTGTTCTCTGCAACACTATCTTACCGTGTAAGAGAACTTGCCTTTGAACAAATGAATAACCCTGAATACGTTGAAGTTGAACCTGAACAAAAAACAGGTTTTAGTATAAAAGAAGAGCTTTTTTATCCTTCAAATGAAGAGAAAATGCGCCTTCTTCAAACGTTAATCGAAGAAGAATGGCCTGATCGCTGTATCATTTTCGCCAATACAAAACATCGTTGTGACGACATTTGGGCACACCTTGCCGCAGATGGACACCGCGTTGGTTTATTAACAGGTGATGTTCCTCAGAAAAAACGTCTGCGTATTTTAGAAGATTTTACCCAAGGTAATATTGATATTCTGGTTGCCACCGACGTTGCTGCTAGAGGTCTTCATATTCCATCTGTAACACATGTTTTTAACTATGATTTACCTGATGATTGTGAAGACTATGTTCACCGCATTGGTAGAACTGGACGTGCGGGTAATAGTGGTAATTCAATCAGTCTTGCGTGTGAAGAATATGCCCTAAATTTACCTGCAATTGAGACCTATATTCAACATGCTATTCCTGTGAGTAAATATAATAGTGATGCGTTATTGACAGATCTTCCTGAGCCTAAACGCCGTCACCGCCCTCGCCAAAATCAGCCTCGTCGCAATAATGCGCCGTCGCGAAACCGAGGAAATAATACTCAACGTAACAACCGAAATAAACGCCCGAGTCATCCATAAATTATGCTGAAATCTTCATCACTTTATGCTGCTATTGATTTAGGTTCTAACAGTTTTCATATGTTAGTCGTTCGAGAAATTGCGGGTTCAATACAAGTACTTTCCCGTGTGAAACGTAAAGTTCGACTCGCTGCGGGCCTAAACAGTGAAAATGAATTGTCAGAACAGGCAATGGAACGCGGTTGGCAATGTTTACGACTGTTTTCTGAATATCTACGTGATATTCCAGCAGAACAAATCAAAGTCGTCGCAACAGCCACATTACGTATTGCTAAAAATGCAGATATTTTTGTCGCTAAAGCCTCTGAAATTCTGGGTAATACGGTTCATGTCATTAGTGGTGAGGAGGAAGCACGCCTTATCTACCGTGGTGTTGCACATACCACAGGTGGTGCAGAACAACGTTTAGTGGTGGATATTGGTGGTGGAAGCACTGAGTTAGTGACAGGTACCGGCGCTAAAACGACGCAATTGATGAGCCTAAGTATGGGTTGCGTGACTTGGTTAGAGCGCTATTTTACTGATCGCACTCTCACTCAAGAAAATTTTGCCAAAGCACAAGATGCAGCGAAAGCTATACTCGCCCCTGTTGCAGAGAAATTACTTCAACAAGGCTGGCAAGTCTGCGTAGGTGCATCTGGTACTGTTCAAGCTCTGCAAGAGATCATGATTGCGCAAGGAATGGACGAATTAATTACCTTGCCTAAGTTGGAACGGCTTAAACATAAAGCTATTGAATGTGGAAAGTTGGAAGAGTTGGAAATTGAAGGGCTCACTTTTGAACGAGCCTTAGTGTTTCCAAGTGGACTTGCTATTTTGATCGCCATATTTGAAACCTTGCACATTAAAAATATGATCCTTGCGGGAGGCGCATTAAGAGAAGGACTAGTCTATGGCATGTTGCACTTACCTATTGAGCAAGATATTCGCCAACGCACCCTTCGCAATATCCAACGTCGTTTTCAAATTGAAATTGAGCAAGCACACCGCGTACAACAACTGGCTGAACACTTTTTTATTCAAGTCAGTAAAAGTTGGCAGTTAGATAATCGTTGTCGTGAATTACTTAATAGTGCCTGTGCATTACATGAAATTGGGCTCAGTGTTGATTTTCGTCAAGCACCGTCACATGCAAGCTATCTACTTTCTCATCTTGATTTACCTGGATACACACCAGCACAACGACGTTTATTAGCATCGTTATTAAGAAATCAAATGGGAATTATCGATCTTGCCCCTCTTAATCATCAAAATGCATTGCCGATAAATCAAGCCTATCAATTAGTGCGTCTACTGCGATTAGCTATTATTTTTGCTAGCCGTCGCCGCGATGACACACTTCCCGCATTGCGATTACGTACTGAGGGTGAAACACTCATTATTACCCTGCCTTATCAGTGGCTTAATGAGCACCCATTACGGGCTGAAAATCTCCAAGAAGAGATCCAACTACAGAGTTATGTGCATTGGTCTTTAATGATTGAAGAACAAAATAGCTCTCGTATAAGTTAACTTTTTACTTATACAAAAATAAAAACCCCTTGTACATTTATATGACAAGGGGTTAATTTTAATAACTAATAAATTATTCAGATTTATGTTTTGCTAGCATTGCTCTTAATCCCGCCACACCCTTTTGCCCTTTTTCTTGCTTCTCTTCTGCACTTAACGCTTTCTTTTTATTAGTATCCCAATTTAAATCATCTTGAGGTAATTCATACAGAAAACGACTTGGATCTGGTCGAATTAATTCGCCATATTGACGTCTTTCTTTGCATAATGTAAACGTGAGTGTTTTTTGTGCACGAGTAATGCCCACATAAGCAAGGCGTCGCTCTTCTTCAACATTATCTTCATCAATACTGCTTTGATGTGGCAATATACCTTCTTCCATTCCCACTAAAAAAACATGTGGAAATTCAAGACCTTTAGAGGCATGCAATGTCATTAACTGAACCTGATCTAGCTCTTCTTCTGTTTCACCGCGCTCCATCATATCGCGCAGAGTAAAGCGGTTAACCACTTGAGAAAGAGTCATAGGTTCATGTAATTCATTGCCTTCTAGCATTTCACTCATCCATGAGAATAGCTGATTAATATTTTTCATCCTCATTTCTGCAGCTTTTGCACTACTTGAGGTTTCATATAACCAACTTTCATAATCCATTTCATGCAATAAATCGCGCACAGCCAGCAGTGGCTCTCGTTCCGATTTTTGCACTATACGTGACATCCATTGTGAGAATGCTTGTAATGAATTTAAACCTCGTCCAGTTAGCGTTTGGCTTAACCCTAAATCAAAACAGGCATTGTATAAGCTTTTATCTCGAATTTTTGCCCATTCACCTAATTTTTGGATTGTTATTGGTCCAATTTCACGACGAGGTTTATTCACAATACGTAAAAATGCCGCATCATCATCAGGATTAGTAATGACTCGCAAATAAGCAAGAATATCTTTTATTTCCTCTCGTGAGAAAAAGGAGGTTTCCCCTGAAATACGATAAGGAATGCGATTTTGCATCAGATATTTTTCAAAAACACGAGACTGATGGTTACCACGATAAAGTATCGCGTAATCTTTATAATTCGTTTTATTAATAAAATGGTGGGCAATTAATTCACCCGCTACACGCTCTGCTTCATGCTCTTCATTATTTGCCGTTAAAACTCGCAGTTCATCACCATAACCTAATTCAGAAAATAATCGTTTTTCAAAAACATGAGGGTTATTTTCAATCAATATATTCGCTGATTTTAAAATGCGCCCTGAAGATCGATAATTTTGCTCAAGTTTGATTACATTGAGTTGTGGAAAGTCTTTTTGTAACAACACGAGATTTTGAGGGCGAGCACCACGCCATGAATAAATGGATTGATCATCATCACCTACAACGGTAAAACGAGCCCTTTCGCCTACCAACCACTTTACCAATTCATATTGGCTTGTATTGGTATCTTGATATTCATCCACCAACAAATAGCGGATACGTCTTTGCCAGCGCTCTCTGACTTCTTCATTTGTGCGCAATAATAGGGTTGGTCGGCTAATTAAGTCATCAAAGTCGAGCACATTACAGCTACGCAGATGTTGTTCATAACGTCGAAAGCATTCGGCAAAAGTATGGTCTTGTTGCGATCTCGCCATTCCAATTGCTTGTTCTGGCGTGAGCATATCGTTTTTCCAGTTAGAGATTTGGCTCTTTAACTGAGAAAGTAAATCTTTATCTTCTTCTAATAAATCTACTGTTAATTCTTTGAGTAGTGCAGACTGGTCTTGATCGTCAAATAATGAAAATTTAGCTTTAATCCCTAACGCTTTATATTCGCGTTTAATAATTTCCAATCCCAATGTATGGAACGTTGAGATCATCAATCCCTTCGCTTCTTGGCGCCCTAATGTTTGAGCAACACGCTCTTTCATTTCACGCGCAGCTTTATTGGTAAAAGTAACCGCCGCAATCTGTTTTGCGGGATATTGGCATTGACGAATAAGGTGTGCAATTTTATTAGTAATAACCCGTGTTTTACCCGACCCTGCGCCAGCCAAGACCAAACAAGGACCTGACACATATTCAACTGCTTTTTGCTGACCGGGATTTAATCGCATACTTTTTCCAAACTTCATTAACCAAGAACATAACGGGGGATAATTGTAGCAGAAACCAGCCAAAGTCTTGAGTATTCCCCCTTTCAATTTTCCTTAAACTATAAAAACGAAAAACCGTACTCCATGAAGAAATACGGTTTCAATAAAATTTAATCTTTATTTTCTGCTTATTTTTCTAAGCTATTTACGTGAGAAGAAGGCGGCAAAGGAGGTTATCCCAAGGAGCATACATCAGTATGTGACTTGGGTAACCGAGTGTAGCCAACGCACTTATCGCGTAAATAACGACGAAAAATCAATCAGTATGTGCCTTGGGTAACAGAGCGAAGCCAACGCACTTATCGCGTAAAGAGTGACGAAAAATCAGAAAATTAGTTGGCGACGGCAATCTTCTTCATATCCGTCATATACCCGCGCAACGTTTTACCTACGGCTTCAATTGGGTGCTGACGAATTGCTTCATTGATATCACGTAATTGTGCGTTATCTGTTCCATTATCTTGAACTTTTTTCGCTAAATCACCAGATTGCAATGTTGTCATAAACTCTTTCAGCATAGGAACAACAGCGAATGAGAACAGATAGTTACCGTATTCTGCGGTATCAGAGATAACCACGTTCATTTCATATAAACGCTTACGAGCAATGGTATTTGCGATTAATGGCAACTCATGCAGTGATTCATAATATGCTGATTCAGCAAAGATACCCGCTTCAATCATCGTATCAAAGGCTAATTCAACACCAGCTTTAACCATTGCAACCATTAATACTCCGTGATCAAAGTACTCTTGCTCGCTGATTTTCCCCTCATATTCAGGGTAATTTTCGAAGGCACTCGCTCCGGTCTCTTCACGCCATGTCAGCAAGTTTTTATCATCATTTGCCCAGTCAGCCATCATTGTCTCAGAGAATTTCCCTGAAATGATGTCATCCATATGTTTAGCAAACAGCGGAGCCATGATCTCTTTCAATTGTTCTGATAATGCATAGGCACGCATTTTTGCTGGATTAGATAATCTGTCCATCATCAAGGTGATACCACCTTGCTTCAAGGCTTCCGTAATGGTTTCCCAACCAAACTGAATTAGCTTACCTGCATAACCTGGCTCTACGCCATCAGCAACCATTTTGTCGTAACATAACAGTGAGCCTGCTTGTAACATACCGCACAGAATTGTTTGCTCACCCATTAAATCTGATTTTACTTCAGCAACAAAAGAAGACTCTAAAACGCCGGCACGATGTCCACCAGTTGCCGCGGCCCATGCTTTAGCAATAGCCATACCTTCACCTTTTGCATCGTTCTCTGGGTGAACAGCAATCAATGTTGGAACACCAAAGCCACGCTTATATTCTTCACGAACTTCGGTACCTGGACATTTCGGTGCAACCATAACAACGGTAATGTCATCACGAATTTTTTCGCCCACTTCAACGATATTAAAACCATGAGAATAGCCTAATGCTGCACCTGATTTCATCAGTGGTTGAACCGCTTGAACAACCGCTGAGTGTTGTTTGTCTGGCGTTAAGTTAACGACTAAATCTGCTTGTGGGATCAGTGCTTCATAGGTTCCAACTTCAAAACCATTTTCAGTCGCACGACGCCATGATGCACGTTTTTCATTAATTGCTTCTTGGCGTAATGCATAGGCGATATTCAAGCCAGAATCACGCATATTTAAACCTTGGTTAAGGCCTTGAGCGCCACAACCAACGATAACGACTTTTTTGCCTTTCAGGTAATTTGCTTCATCAGCAAATTCTTCACGTGACATAAAGCGACATTTACCTAATTGCGACAACTGCTGACGCAGATTTAATGTATTAAAATAATTTGCCATAGAAGACTCCAAAATCGTTGTGTATGTGTTTGCTATTATTATCCTCACTCTCTGTGAGGTGTTGCATGACTTTACTATAGGGGATGAAAGCCGTTGCTTAAATTGATATATTTACAAGATAGTGTTGCAAAAAATGCAACGTTCTTTTTTATCACATGAGTGCCTGACAATGGATATTCGTGATCTCAAGCTCTTTGTACATTTAGCGGAAAGCTGTCATTTCACCAAGACTGCACAAGCAATGCACGTCAGCCCTTCTACACTATCTCGTCAAATTCAACGCCTTGAGGAAAGCTTAGGCCATCCACTATTTTTACGTGACAACCGACAAGTCACCCTTACTGATGCTGGTGAACAATTAAAGCGCTATGCCCAACAAACCTTATTGCAATATAAGCAACTTAAACACACGCTAAATCAAAATAGCCCCAGCCTTTCTGGTGAGTTACGCCTATTCTGTTCTGTGACTGCCGCTTACAGTCATTTACCTCCTATTCTTGATCGTTTTCGAGCTGAAAACCCATTAGTCGAAATAAAACTCACGACAGGTGATGCGGCTGATGCGGTCGATAAAGTGCAATCTGATGAAGCGGATTTAGGTATCGCGGGTAAACCAGACAAACTTCCTGAAAATATCTGTTTTGAAAAAATAGGTGAAATACCATTAGTGCTGATTGCACCAGCACTACCTTGCAATGTTCGCCATCTTGCAACTCAAGAGAAACCAGATTGGCTCAATATTCCGTTTATCATTCCTGAACATGGCCCATCAAGACAACGGATCGCACTATGGTTTAAGCGTCATCGTATCCATAATCCCTCAATTTATGCGACGGTTTCGGGACATGAAGCGATTGTTTCAATGGTTGCATTAGGTTGTGGTATTGCACTTATCCCTCAGGTTGTCGTTGATAACTGTCCTGAACCTGTACGTAATCGCATCTCTTCACTTGATAATATTTCAATGGTAGAACCTTTTGAATTGGGCGTTTGCACATTACACAAACGCCTTCAAGAACCTGTTATCAGTGCTTTTTGGCGACTACTCCACGACTAAACTTGCTGGTTGCGGTGACAAGAATAATTGAAAAGAAGGGTTTCCTGTTTCATCATGATACTCATAACCCAAGTCATCTAAATGTCGCTCAAAACGCCCTTCCGTTTCAGGGAGTTCAAATGCCACCAGCACACGTCCATAATCCGTACCATGGCTACGATAATGAAATAAGGTAATATTCCAATAAGTCCCTAATGTTTTTAGAAACTTCATTAAAGCGCCCGGAGATTCTGGAAATTCAAAGCTAAACAGGCGCTCTTTAAGTGGTTTATTCGGACGCCCACCAACCATATAACGCACATGCAATTTTGCCATTTCATCATCAGATAAATCAGCAACTTGATAACCCGCTACCGTGAGTTCACGTAAAATTTCTTTGCGTTCTTGTAACCCTTGGCTTAACCGTACACCGACAAAAATACGTGCATTTTCGGGATCAGCATCGCTATAACGATAATTAAACTCAGTAACAACCCGTTGACCTAAGATTTGACAAAAACGTAAGAAACTTCCTTTCTGTTCAGGAATAGTCACCGCCAATAGCGCTTCACGTTTTTCACCGAGCTCACAGCGTTCAGAAACATAGCGTAAACCATGAAAATTCACATTTGCACCAGAAAGAACATGCGCAAGACGCTCACCTTTGATTTGGTGTTCTTCTACGTATTTTTTGAGCCCAGCTAATGCCAATGCACCTGAAGGTTCTGCAATCGCACGTACATCTTCAAATAAATCTTTTACTGCGGCACAAATTGCATCGCTATCCACAGTGATAACATCATCAACATATTTTTGGCATAAACGGAACGTTTCATCACCAATACGTTTAACCGCAACACCTTCAGCAAATAATCCAACTCTTGCTAATTCAACGGGATGCCCTACTTCTAAAGCAGCTTTTAAGCATGCAGCTTCTTCCGCTTCAACACCTATTACCTTAATCTCTGGCATAAGCTGTTTGATTAATACGGCGACACCTGCAATTAAGCCACCGCCACCAACAGGCACAAAAATTCGATCAAGATGAACATCTTGTTGTAAAAGCTCCATCGCCAATGTCGCTTGCCCAGCAATTACAGCAGGATGATCAAAAGGCGGCACAAAGGTGTATCCCATCTCTTCTGATAGCGCGATAGCTTTTGCTTTTGCTTCATCAAAATTAGCCCCATAAAGCAAAGCTTCTCCACCAAATTGGCGAACAGCATCAACTTTGATATCTGCTGTTGCCACTGGCATCACAATGAGAGCTTTTACTCCCATTCGATTGGCTGACAATGCAACACCTTGCGCGTGGTTCCCCGCTGACGCCGTCACGACACCTTTTTCTTTTTGCTCAGGAGTCAGTCCCGCTATCATGGTATAAGCACCACGTAATTTAAAGCTATGAACTGGTTGTCTGTCTTCTCGCTTAACTAAAATAATATTTTCTAAACGTTCAGAGATTTTTGTCATCTCTTGAAGCGGGGTTACTATTGCGGCTTCATAAACGGGTGCGCTCAGCGCCGCTTTTAAATATTCAGCGCTACTTGGCGCTGAATTTAAAGGTCTAAAGGCAGCCATTTTTTAGCCCCCTAATTTAGATTTATCACGCACCGCGCCTTTATCGGCACTAGTGGCTAAAGAGGCGTAAGCACGTAAGGCAAATGAAACTTGGCGCTGTCTATTTTGTGGTGTCCATGCTTTATCACCACGGGCATTTTGTGCATCACGACGAGCTGATAACGTTTTATCATCTACCTTTAATGAGATTTCTCGGGTTGGAATATTGATAGAGACAATATCACCTTCTTCCACTAAACCAATTACTCCACCATTTGCCGCTTCAGGTGAAACATGCCCGATAGATAAACCAGATGTGCCACCAGAGAAACGTCCATCAGTGATAAGTGCACAAGCTTTCCCTAATCCCATTGATTTTAAATAAGAGGTTGGGTACAACATCTCTTGCATTCCTGGGCCACCTTTAGGGCCTTCATAGCGAATAATTACCACATCGCCAGCAACTACTTTTCCACCTAAAATGGCCTCTACCGCATCATCTTGGCTTTCATATACTTTTGCGGGGCCACTAAAGACCAAGTTATCTTCATCAACACCCGCTGTTTTAACGATACAACCATCTTCCGCTAAATTACCAGATAACACCGCCAATCCACCATCTTGGCTATAAGCATGTTCTTTACTACGGATACATCCGTTTTCACGATCAGTATCTAAGGTTGGCCAACGACAATTTTGAGAAAATGCTTTCGTTGTACGAATACCTGCAGGGCCTGCTTGGAACATTGATTTTACTTGTTCATCTTGTGTTAACATTACATCATATTGTGCTAACGTTTCTGGCAAGCTTAATCCTAAGATATTACCCACATTGCGGTTGAGTAATCCGGCTCTGTCCAATTCACCTAAAATACCCATAACTCCACCTGCACGGTGAACATCTTCCATATGATATTTTTGTGTACTTGGAGCTACTTTGCATAAATGAGGTACTTGGCGAGAAAGCCTGTCGATATCTTCCATAGTGAAATCAACTTCACCTTCTTGAGCTGCTGCTAATAAATGCAGAACCGTATTTGTCGAGCCGCCCATTGCGATATCTAAGATCATTGCATTTTCGAAGGCTTCTTTTTTGGCAATATTGCGTGGTAATGCAGATTCATCATCTTTTTCATAATAGCGTTTGGTTAATTCAACAATACGCTTACCCGCATTAATAAATAGTGTTTCACGATCAGCATGTGTTGCAAGTAATGAGCCATTTCCCGGTTGAGATAATCCCAGAGCTTCAGTTAAACAGTTCATGGAATTTGCAGTAAACATACCCGAACACGATCCACACGTTGGGCAAGCTGATCGTTCAATTTGTTCACTATCAGCATCACTGACATTTGGGTTTGCGCCTTGGATCATGGCATCAACCAGATCTAATTTGATCAGTTGGTCTGAAAGCTTCGTTTTTCCCGCTTCCATAGGGCCACCAGAAACAAAAATAACCGGAATATTTAAACGTAAAGACGCCATTAACATCCCTGGGGTGATCTTGTCGCAGTTTGAGATACACACCATTGCATCAGCACAGTGCGCATTAACCATATATTCAACAGAGTCTGCGATAAGTTCACGGGATGGCAAAGAGTAAAGCATGCCACCGTGTCCCATTGCGATACCATCATCAACCGCAATGGTATTAAATTCTTTAGCGACACCACCAGCGGCTTCAATTTGCTCAGCAACGAGTTTTCCTAAATCCCGCAGATGCACATGACCCGGTACAAATTGCGTAAATGAGTTCACAACTGCGATAATGGGTTTACCAAAATCAGCATCAGTCATTCCTGTTGCACGCCATAAGGCACGGGCTCCAGCCATATTACGACCGTGTGTTGTTGTTGCTGAACGGTATTTAGGCATTTTTCACACTCCTGCGATAAAGAAAGCGAGTAGGGAACGATCTACCCGCTAAACAAATTTATTTGATTATGTTTATGAATTGATTGGATCTAACCAGCCGTATTTATCTTCTGTTTCACCCGTAAACAGACCAAAGAAGGCTTTTTGAATTGCTTTGGTCACAGGACCACAACGTCCGATACCTACTTGAATACCATCAACGCTACGTACTGGTGTTATCTCTGCCGCTGTGCCTGACATAAAGACTTCGTCTGCAAGATAAAGTGATTCACGAGAAAGCACTTGCTCTCGTACTTCATAACCCAGATCTTTTGCCAGTTTAATAATGGCATCACGAGTTATCCCCGGCAGAGCCGACGAAGTAAATGGAGGTGTAAAAATAACACCATCTTTTACTTCAAATAAGTTTTCACCTGCACCTTCTGATAAATAGCCATGAACATCTAATGCTATTCCTTCTTGATAGCCATGACGACGCGCTTCACTTCCCACTAATAATGATGATAAATAGTTCCCACCAGCTTTTGCTGCGGTTGGAATAGTATTTGGTGCCGCGCGGTGCCAAGAGGAAACCATCGCATCGATACCTTTATCTAAAGCCTCTTCACCAAGATAGGCTCCCCAAGGGAATGCAGCGATAATCACATCCGTTTTATAACCTGCTGGCGGATTAACTCCCATACCGACATCGCCAATAAAAACTAATGGACGAATATAAGCACTGACTAATTTGTTTTTACGTAAGGTTTCACGACATGCTTCCATTAACTCATCAACGCTTTGCTCAACAGGCATACGATAGATTTTGGCTGAGTCATGTAAACGTTGCATATGCTCACGATGGCGAAATACCACAGGACCTTTATGAGAATTGTAACAACGCACACCTTCAAATACAGAAGTTCCATAATGTAATGCGTGAGACATAACGTGCACTTTTGCCTCAGCCCATGGAACCATTTCACCGTTAAACCAAATATAATCAGCTTGCTTTGTCATTCTTTTATCCTTACATGGCACTGAGTGCATTCATGAATCGTAATTTCTCTTTCTGTTGATGTGATACTTGAATACCTGCAACATCAGCTAATTTTGTTAACTGGCTGCATAAAAGTTCTAATGGTCGCTGGCTGCTTACAGTCAGGCTTAAATTGATATTATTACTTTCCGTGATATTCATGTTCATTGAGCATATATGAAAACCACGATGGCGGATAACTCTCAGGATACGTTCTAAGATCTCTGGACAAAAACGGGCTTCAATTGTGATATTGTGTTGGTTCATTTTGATTTCTCCATCATCTCATCATTACTTGCGCCCGGCGGAACTAAAGGCCAGACATTTTCAGCGTCATCGATAGATACCTGTAGTAAATAAGGGCCATCGCTCTCTAATAAACATGTAATAGCATCAGCAACCTGTGCTTTTTCTGTGATACGTTGCCCCGGAATATCAAATGCTTTTGCCAAGGCAACAAAATCTGGATTATCCGTTAAAATTGTTTCGCTATAACGTTGTTCAAAAAATAGTTCTTGCCATTGGCGAACCATACCAAGACGTTGGTTATCTAATAACACCAGTTTGATTGGTAATTGTTTACGTTTGATTGTGCCCAGTTCCTGCACATTCATCATAAAAGAACCATCACCTGAGACGCAGATAACACAAGCATCAGGTCTAGCAATTTGAGCACCAACAGCAGCCGGGATACCAAACCCCATGGTGCCTAAACCACTTGAGGTAATAAAATTTTCAGGTGCATCAAATGCCATATGTTGCGCCGACCACATTTGATGCTGGCCAACATCTGTTGTCACAACAGTATTTTTAGGTTTGGCATCTGATAATTGTTTTAATAACAAAGGGGCATAAATTGCAGAACCCGGATGATCATAACGCCAAGCATGTTCTGTTTTTAATTCTTGTACTTCTTGTTGCCAAGATGCGATAGATAATGACTGAGACAATACAGGCAACAACCTCTTAGCATCCCCCAATAACGCAACATGCGCCTGTTTCAATTTATTTAATTCTGCATGATCGATATCGATATGGATAACCTTGGCATTAGGCGCAAAAGTATTTAATCGCCCCGTGACACGATCATCAAAACGCGCACCAACTGCAATTAATAAATCACTACGCTGAACTGCATAATTTGCCGCTTTAGTGCCATGCATGCCTAACATACCTAAATAATTATCATCTAACGCATCAGCACAGCCCAACCCTTTTAACGTGGAAACAACAGGTATTTCGGTTTGTTTCACAAACTCTCTTAATGCATCCACTGCATTGCTCATGGCAACACCTCCACCTACATACAAAATAGGTTTTTGTGCCTGTGCTAACATCTGTTTAGCTTGTGCTAACTCTTGTGTTGGATAAGGAAATTCTTGTTCCTCAGGTAATTCATAACTTGATAAATGGGAAGCATCAGCTAATTGAACATCTTTCGGGATATCAATTAAAACAGGGCCAGGACGCCCTTGAGAGGCTATAGAAAATGCCTCTGATAATACTCTTGGTAATTCATCCACAGATGAGACTAAAAAACTGTGTTTAGTACATGCCAACGAAAGACCTAAAACATCAATCTCTTGAAATGCATCAGTCCCAATTAAATCAGAGGCAACTTGTCCTGTAATGGCAACAACAGGCACAGAGTCTAACAATGCATCAGCAAGTCCAGTGATAACATTAGTAGCGCCTGGGCCTGATGTCGCAATACAAACACCTGTTGTACCAGTAGAACGGGCGAAACCGATAGCAGCAATGGCAGCACCTTGCTCATGACGACATAAAATATGTTCAATACCGCCATCATAGAGTGCGTCATAAACAGGCATAATCGCACCACCAGGATAACCAAAGACGGTTTCAACTTGCTGTTTTCGTAATGTCTGTACTAACCACTGTGCTCCATTCATCCTCTCACCCTGCCATCTTAACTTCTTGTTTAATTTGAATTTATCTTCTATTGAATCTCTTTTTCAAACTCAGGCTCAAAAAAAACCCCCGCGCCTTTCGGTGCGGGGGTTTTTAAGAGATCCGGCTAGTTTAGTTAGCCTTTCTTCGTCCTAGTGCAGCCCCGCACGGTGGGTTAATAATCACCACCACGCTGACAATAATTAGGCTAATCACTAGGACGATAGTATTCATAGTTTTATGACTTCTTTTCTTATTAAAAATGTATGTTTGTTGTGTTTTCTTTCACTCTGTCCTTTTAGAGTTATCATGATATTTTAGTATTGACAACGTTTATTTTAAAAATAATCTCAACATAATGATTTTTATGAATATTTTTATAAACCAAATACCAACCAGACTATTAACCTTTAAATTATTAATTTATTAGTGATTAATGCTGTTGTTATTACTGGTATTTTGTTTTTTTTATTATTGAATTTTGTTATTTAAACTTAGATGATAAATATATATTTAATTAATTTTATATTACTTTAAATAATTATATTTGAATTTATATTTTTATTATATTTCAATACGTTGTTTTATTTTAGAGATATCTCGCATTTATTTAACACTCCATTTAACACACAAGAAAAAATAAATTAAAAAGATTAAAAATAATGGAGAATAAAAAATGGCATTGGCAATAATATATACTCGAGCTTCTTTAGGTATTTCAGCACCACTTATTACGATTGAAGCACATATTAGTCAAGGATTACCCGGATTAACATTAGTGGGCTTACCTGAGACTGTCGTTAAAGAAGCAAAAGACAGAGTAAGAAGCGCATTAATTAATAGTGGATATATTTATCCAGCAAAAAGAATAACAATTAACCTTTCGCCTGCCGATTTACCTAAAGAAGGGGCGCGTTATGATCTACCTATTGCACTTGCAATATTAATTGCTTCAGAGCAATTAACCTCAAATAAATTAGAACGTTATGAGTTTATTGGAGAGCTTGCACTTTCAGGTAAGCTTCAACGAGTAAACGCTATTATTCCTTCCGTACTTAGCGCTTCAAAAGATCATCGAATATGTATTGTATCAATAGAACATCAAACGGAAGTTTCATTATTACCAAATAGATCTGCTTTATTAGCCTCTCATCTTTTAGAAATTTGTCATCATCTAGAAAATAATACGCCATTAATTGAAGCGGAAGAATTTATTATTAATGACGCAATTGAAAATCAAGATAATAAAGATATGAGCGATATAATTGGTCAGAATAATGCAAAAAGAGCTGCAGAAATTACAGCAGCAGGAAATCACAACATTTTATTTCTTGGCCCGCCTGGAACTGGGAAAACAATGTTAGCACAAAGAATAAGTACGCTTCTCCCTCCTTTAACCCCCAAAGAAGCACTTGATGTCTTGGTCATTAGTAGTTTAAGAGGAATTACATTTAATGAACGAAAATGGCCCTTAAGACCTTTTAGAGCACCGCATCATACTTCATCTGCGGTTGCTTTAACGGGAGGTGGAACACTTCCTAAACCAGGAGAAATTACCTTAGCACATCATGGGATCTTGTTTTTAGATGAATTGCCAGAGTTTGAACGCCGTGTACTGGACGCATTACGTGAGCCACTCGATGCGAGAGAGATTACTATTTCACGAGCCAAAGCCAAAATAAGCTATCCAGCAAATGTTTTACTGATAGGTGCATTAAATCCAAGCCCAACAGGACACTATCAAGGTAATCATAATCGAGCACCAATAAAACAGATATTACGCTATTTAAGCAAGGTTTCTGGGCCTTTTCTAGATAGATTTGATTTATCTGTAGAGATGCCCCTTCTTCCTCAAGGCGCACTGATTCATCCTTCATTTGAGACAGAAAATAGCATGACAATTAGAGCCCGAGTTTTAAAAGCAAGAGAACGGCAATTTTTACGGTGCGGAAAAGTAAATACTTACCTAACAGGGAAAGAAATTGAATGCTATTGCTCATTAAATACCAGTGATGCCACTTTTCTCGAGGATACACTCAATAAATTAGAATTATCTATACGCGCATGGCATAAAATCTTAAGAGTATCGAGAACAATTGCAGATCTTGCTGATGAAGAGAAAATACAGAGAAATCATTTAATTGAAGCATTAAGCTTTCGTGCAATGGATAGATTAATGATCTATTTACAAAAGCAATTAGATGGATAAATAAAAAGGAGCGAAAAAACGCTCCTTTTTACTAAAACTAATGATATTAATCATCAGAGTCGGTATAGTCATCAGATGGATCGAGCTGTGGCTTTCCACCCGATAATGTATGAAAACGTTTTGGACGACTTATACGACTGGTATATTTCTTCCAAATTTTTTCTTCAACCGTTGCTGCTTCTCGTTCGCCACGACACATGGCAACAAATAATTTTTCCGTTTCAGTTGTAGGCTCTCGTTTACCTAAATCAAGTTCATTAAAGGCTTGACCATGACGTTCCAATATCTGGGATTCCTTGATAGTGAAATCGCCATGACGAGAAAAACCACGCGGATAATGTTTATTGTCAAAAAAACGATTAGTCGTGATAAAACTTTCTGCCATCTGACACACTCCTAATTCTCTATCGTCATACTTATGGCGCGGAGTATTAGATAGTCATGCGGTTCTGTAAAACAAAATATTTAAATCGTAACGACAAATTTTTTTGGAGATAGATGTGGATACCGAATTACTGAAAACCTTTTTGGAAGTCAGTAAGACTAGACACTTTGGCCGAGCCGCTGAATCTCTTTATTTAACGCAATCTGCGGTTAGTTTTAGAATACGGCAATTAGAAACACAATTAGGCACAAATCTGTTTACCCGCCACCGCAATAATATCCGCCTCACTGTTGCTGGTGAAAGGCTTATTCCTTATGCTGAATCGTTAATGAATACTTGGCTTTTAGCTAAAAAAGAAATTAGCCATGCATCTCAACATTCTGAGTTATCAATTGGCGCCACAGCATCACTCTGGGAAGCTTACCTAACATCTTGGTTACAGGAATCTTATCTAGAAAGAAAAGAGCTCAGAATCGAATCTAGAGTCTCTACGAGGCAATCTCTTGTAAAACAACTTCATGCAAGAGAACTTGATCTTCTTTTTACAACTGAAGCACCCAAGATGGATGAATTAGAAAGCAAAATTATTGGCGATATTACTTTTCAGTTGATGAAAATAAAATCAGATAAAACAGAAGAAATAGCACAATTTATCAAAATAGAGTGGAGTGCAGATTTTCAGTCCTTTATTCCAAATGGAATAGTGCCAAAAATTGATCCTATTTTAACCACTAATTCAGCAACTATTGCCTATCAATTAATGAAAACAACACATGCGGTTGCTTTTCTTCCCACACATTGGCGTGATCTTTATTCTGATCTTATGCCAGCCTCAACAGATATTGTTCAAAAGCCTTTATTTGCTGTTTGGCTAAATAGCAGTGATCAACAAGCATTAATACAACAACTATTAAAATAGCCTATAAACCAACAATAAAGCTTAGTTTTTTCTATAGTTATCAATAAATATCAATAGTGTCATACTGATATATTGGTATAGGGAAATGTGTTGTCAGCTTGTAGGGTAAAGCATAATAAATGCTCAGGAAGAAAGATTTAGAGAATAATAGATAACAAAAAGCCCAGTTAATTAACTGGGCTACAAAGAAGTATAAATTTTGTTATTACTTAATTGGTAACTGGCAGGGGCGGAGAGGCTCGAACTCCCAACACCCGGTTTTGGAGACCGGTGCTCTACCAATTGAACTACGCCCCTAAATAGTTGGCGGAACGGACGGGACTCGAACCCGCGACCCCCTGCGTGACAGGCAGGTATTCTAACCAACTGAACTACCGCT
>NZ_JBEEWH010000013.1:0-97138 GCF_040140305.1 Proteus sp. fly-1008 | reverse complement strand
TTTTCGTATCGCCAGACGTACTTTTGGATATTGCCCTTGAGATAGCCTAGAAACGCCTCCTTGGTCATACTGGCTTTTATGGCATCTATGCACTCAATATCACCTGATGCGTAGTGTAGTGGGTTATTTACGTTATCTGTCATTCTTCTTGCTTCCTTTTTAATTCCATGATGCATAGTCCCATACCATTCCCCTATGGGATTTCTGTCTGCCAGTGATTGCGTTATGAACTAGTGATGGATTGCATCCATAGAACCTTGTTGACTGTATTGATGGGTACCAATGTCCAAACCCTTCCCTTGAAATTGATATAACAGGCTTTTTTTGCTTGTCACATAATCCGGTTCTCCATGCATGTTTGTTATTTT
This sequence comes from Proteus sp. fly-1008, assembly GCF_040140305.1. Lineage (NCBI taxonomy): Bacteria > Pseudomonadati > Pseudomonadota > Gammaproteobacteria > Enterobacterales > Morganellaceae > Proteus > Proteus sp. fly-1008. The sequence goes on along the minus strand of NZ_JBEEWH010000013.1, from coordinate 96,770 downwards.
CTTCATAGGTACACCATTCGAGATTTTCCACTCGGTTATTTTTCTTGTTTCCATCAATATGATTTACTACTGGAAGATTTTCGGGGTTTGGTATGAATGCCAATGCAACCAGTCTATGCACCAATAAGTGATCGCCTTTTGGTCCAGCTAGCCTGTCGTATTCCCCACCTTTACAAAGACCAAGCACCCTGCCTCTTACTCTTCTGTATGTAAAATTCCTTTTTCTTCCACAAGTTCTAACATCCATGTCTTTACTTTTTACTCGGCCTAAATTACTTACCTGATATCTGTGTTCCATTCCTGGCACATCTTTCCAGATTTCAACCTCACTCATTATCCAGTCTCCTTCTGTGGTAATCGGAATTTTCAGGAATTCTTGTTTTTATTCCACGATCAACGCACCACACCTCCACACGCCTTAGATAAAAAGTCATCTCATCAGCATCCAATAGTTTTGTGGACTTAACCTCACGAACTACACCCATCACGGATATTGTTTTCACTGGACAAAAAAGCTCCTTAAGATACTCGTGTATCTCATCTTTGCTTAAATGCTCAGTAGAAATTTTGTTTACTGCTTTAGATATGTCATCGTTCCACATCCACATGAGTGAATTCTGAGATAATGAACGTTTGTTTTTCCAAGGCTTGATAATGATTCGGTGTGGTTGGTTTGTTGCTAGAACTTCTTTGAGGTGTTGCCATGCGGTATTTTTTGTTGATTCGTGGAAGAGAAAATCTGCTTCCAAGTTACCTCCTGTATTTAATGTTATATCTCCACAGTGTCATGCCACATCGAGAGCAAAAGAAATATGTTCCGTCATTACAGCAGTTTTCTTGCTTTTCGAATTTATGACCGGTAAAAAAACATCTGATTGTTGTGATTGCTGAAATGCTCATTTCTTATCACTCACTGTTAGCTCTCCTATTAAACCTTTGCGCTGAATAATCACGGTCTATCTGCATTAATTCTTCTGGTGTCATGTCATCAGAATTATCGGGGTAAATATCGTTATTGTGGGTAAAAGAGAAATCAGCGCCACAATCAGCATTAGTACATTCGATATGATCACAAAGGTGGTTATCTTCTGGGTTAGGCTCGTTCTCTCCACACCATTTAACTTTACTGCCACACAAAGGGCACTTTTTTAGCTCATTCATCATTAGCTCTCCTGTTCCATGCTTGCTTAGCCTCATCGGCATCTTCATATCCGAACTTATTTGATGGGCAAATAGTGTTAGAGCAGATGACCAAGTGACCCAAATCCTCGAAGTAGTGATATTCACCACGTCCACCACAAAACGGGCATTTCTTGAGTTCGTTCATAACAACGGCTCCCGTAATCCTGTTTTCACATATTTGATATTGTGGGCAACTAAAATCTCCCACTCATCATAATCGTGACCGAAAAAATGACCTCCAGCCCAAGCTCCGTCATTGTCTTGGTCATTCAGTATGAAATCCCATTGCTCATCATTGAGCGCTACAAGCCTGTCGACATTGGCATCGAATACCTGTTGCTTAATCATTCGTGCGAGTGGTGATTCCATCATTCACCCTCTGGCATTGGTGGGAGTGGCATTAGAGCGCTAACTCTGCCTGCCATAAACGCTTCATATCTGCTCTGAATTGATTCTTGCTGGTAATACGTTCCTATTGGGGTTCTTTTTCTGGAGGCTATTAGAAACTCAATTGAGTAACCTGATTTTTTTGAATACCACTTTTCAAACTCTGTTGGATTAGTTCCCTGCATTAGATGCCTCCTCTTAGCGTTTTCCATTCCATCTAAAAATCCTCTTGCTTGTTCCCCCGCAGGAACTTGATTAGTTAATTTTGATATTCGATTTAACGCTTGCTACACGAATGAAATAACGTAGTAACTCAGTATTCATTCACTGCTTTTCAGTCAAATGAAATACCCATGAAAGCAACTTTTCTGAGGTGTTACATGAGGAGATGGATATTTCGTATTGATCTACTTCATTGTCACTTAACTGGAAAACAAAGTGATTGCCTTCAACTTTTAAAATAGAACGCAACACTTCAAGTCTTTCAATAAAATCATCCGTATCTAACTGTTCTAAATTCATACATTTGCTCCTTGAAATCTTCTTTGTTGTGGTCTGCTACTTTGCTGACAGATGCTAGATGCTTGAGCCTGATCGGTGTCAAGAAAGTGGCCATTTTTGAATAATTGATAGACGGTACCCAATTTCCCAAACCGGTTTTTTGTCACAATTATTTCTGCGTAAGCCGCTGCTGGAGAGTTTTCGTTATAGACCGCATCGCGATAAAGCATGATGATGCTATCTGCATCTTGCTCTACGCTTCCTGAGTCTCTTAAATCCGCATTGGTAGGTCGTTTGTTCGGTCTCTTTTCAACATCACGAGATAGCTGACTTAGTGAAATAACGGGCGTTCTGATGTTTTTAGCTAGCCCTTTCAACGTTGCTGAAATATGGGCAATAGCCAAGTCGTTACGCTCTGCGCGAGGCTTCTCAATCAGCCCTAAATAGTCAACCATGATCAACGATAATTCGGGATGACGTTTCTTGTGTCTTGTTGAAATTGCAGTGATTTGTTCAACGGTTAATTTGCTGGCATCGACAACCCAGACATTCAGACCAAGTAAATTACCTGCACCCATAGATACCCTTCCCCAATCTTCGTCACTCATACGAGATGGGTTTCTCAATGCGCTAACAGATAGATTTGCGGATCCTGCAATCTGACGCTCTACGATTTGCTGGGAGTCCATTTCCATGGAGAAAATTAAAACGCCTTTTTTGGTGTCAGATCCGATAACATTTTGAGAGGCAACGCCTTCTGTAATTTTCAGCGCAATTTCTGTCTTACCCATTCCTGGTCGAGCGGCGATAATGACCAAATCAACAGGGTTGATGCCTCCCATAATTTCATCTAATTCGCGGATCCCCGTTTTTAGTGTGTCCGACTCCTCGCCTTTGTTAACACGTTCTTGTAAAACTTCCGTGTAATCTTCGATTAACGATGACACATGGACGGGTGCGATATCACCTTTCGAAGAATGCATATCAGATGCCTGAGCAAGAAAACTCTCCATTGCTTCACTGGCTTGTTCAATAGTTCCGTTTTCAATCACACCTCGCACAGAGTCCATTAACTGGATCATTGCTCTACGATTGTGATTATCGGTCACCATCTTGGCATAGCCTTTTAGATTGGCTGCGCTAGGGCAATCCTTGGCTGTTTGAATGATGTTTGCTAGGTGTTCACTTCCCATTCCTTCAGCAACCATCATCATATCGATGACACCGCGAGACTTGGCTTGTTTTTGAATAACTTGATAGGCTTCTCGATAGAACCTAACTGAAAATGATTCAGGCTCTAAGGTGGCTAAAACATCCGAGGCATCAGGTGTTAACCCTGAAATTAACAAACCGCCAATAACACTTGCTTCAAATTCCGTATTGATCACTTAAAACCCCCTGTCAGCAAATTTACCTTCTCGAACACCCGTCAACGTTGTTTCTCTTAGCAGATAATCAATATCAGCCGTCCAGCCTGTGTCGTTTTCACCAAAATAAAATGGCTTAGCCATTCGCACAAAGGCTCTAACGTAGGCTCGCCAACCATCAACATTTGCCGTTGCAAGGTTTTTGATTATCTTCCTGATCCGTGCTTTACGTTTCTCGTTAGCTTCCACAGCATGAGGTAGTCTGTCACCAACCTCCTCGTTGTAGGCATTGAGATATTCATCGTAGTTAATTGGAGTTGATTTTCTCTTGGTAGGTTTTACTGATTCTCCCCCTTTCACCTCGTGAGGGGTAAGGGGTGTATTACTTTCTTTCTTTTCTTTTGTAATAGTTTCTTTTGTGTTTAGCTGACTTGGCTTATGTGAATTAGCCGTTTTAGCTAATGTTTTATTAGCCGACTTAGCTAATGTTTCGCTAACTTGGCTAATATTGAAATTCCACTCAGTAAAATCTTTGTTAATTCCAATTTTATTACCTGATGAAATAACAATATTCATAGCAATCATTTCATTCTTCGCTTTGCAAACATGAGTATGATGAATGCCTGTCATTTCAGCTATTTGAGTGTTTGTAATACGGTCTAACTTTTTTCCGAAGCCGTATGTCTTTCTGATGATCGCCATAACGACTTTTAGTTGTCTCGCTGTTAAATCTGCACACATAACAGCTTCAAATAGGTCGTTGGCTATTCTTGTGTAACCATCTTCAAGATTTGCCACTGTTGACCTCTCTTGCCGTCGTTGATTACCAAAGTCAGCGTATGCAACATTGCTATTCATCGCTCTTACCTCCTAGTACCTGTTGACGATGTTCAGTGCGTATTTTTGCATCCTCAAGCATTGCTCTTAGACACTTAACACCCTCCTGAGTGACTAGACGATATTCACGAACTCTAGCGTTGTTTTTATGCACAGCACTATGATTAAATCGTTGTTTCATGGTATAATTCCCTTATTCCTAAGCTGTATCAGCAAAAGGAAAGCTCAAAATCAGCTTCCCTTTAATACTGGTTATTGATACAGTGTATTTGTTAGTTGAACAGACCTAATTGTTCTTCTCTAAAGGCCTCAGTCGCTCCAACGATTGAGGCTTTTTCATATGCATGAACTTGAAGTTTTAATCTCGATAGTTCAGCCATATTTTCTAAATAGAGTTTGTAGTCTGATTCTCTGATAACCTTCTCTCCTTCCCTGACAAAACCAACTACGCGACGTGTAGCAAGCATTTCGCATACACCATCAATGGATTGGATTCTTCTTGAGATAGTCGAGTCTGAGCGTGATGTGGCTTGTGCAATTTCTCGCTGATCCCCATCGCGCAATATTTGAAGTGCGTTACTAACTAAATGACGTGTTCTAAATTCAATAGCTCGTTTGTCACGAACTGTTTTGCATGTGTTTCCGTATTCCATTTGTTAAATTCCTTCTTAGATTACTTCCCATATTGGGAACAGCAGTAATGATCCGTGGCTCATTCCATATGAGCGGATTGTTTGCCCCAAGAGTGCCTAGAGCGAGTTAGTGATGTTAAAGAACGAATGATGCTTACTGATAACGTTGCGGATAAAGAATTTCTAATTCAGTTATTTTTCCGCGATAAAAATTTGCTAGTTTTTCTGCTATATCCAAAGATGCTGTCTGAATCCCTCTTTCTAACCTAGAAAGATTTCCAACATCAAAATTTATAGCGCTAGCTACTTCGGATATTGTCAGCTTCTGCTCAAGCCGAACTTTCCTTAATGGTGTTTGCATATCACACTCCTTATTGATGCGCTACACGCATATTAACACACAATAAAATATGCGCAACACGCTTTGTGTTGTGCGCATAAATAAAGTTGAATTAATGTATGAAAATAGGAACAAGAATTCGAGATTTAAGAAAAAAGAAGGGATTAACTATCCTTCAGTTGGCCACCGCAATTAATAGCGATGTGGGTAATATCTCTCGCCTTGAAAGAAATATTCAAGGCTACTCAGAAAATACATTAGTTAAAATAGCTGAAGCTCTCGGAGTGTCAGTAGCTGATTTATTTTCAGAAAATACAACTCAGCCTGATGAAATCGAATATATCGGCGCAGTACCATCAGGAATGGTTCAAGTGCGTGGTGAGGCATTCTTAGGTGTTGATGGTGCCGTTGATATGATCGAGGAGCACAACGGCTGGTTGAAGATATATAGCGATGATAAGGACGCATACGGATTAAAAGTTAAGGGTGACAGTATGTGGCCTCGCATTCAATCTGGTGAGTTTGTTGTTGTCGAGCCAAATACTAGGGTTAGATCTGGTGATGAGGTTTTTGTGCGTACGACTGAAGGTCATAACATGATTAAGATCTGTAACAAGACGAGAGATGGTGACTATCAGTTTACAAGCATTAATAATTCACATAAGCCTATCACTCTATCGCCAGAGCAAGTTGATACCATGCATTATGTATCGGCTATCGTTAAGCCTACAAAATATATTGATAGCTGTGAGCGTGAGACAAAATTAAGCCTTGTTCCTCCATTAGTTGAGTAGTCACAATGGCCTGACGACACGTTTTAGGGTGTGGCACATTATTTCCTGAGCTGACCACACAGAGGATGTTATTAATTTCATTTGTATATCATAAGGATAGGTAAAAAATGACTGGAAGTGCCCACCAGATTGAAATTCAACTATTCCCCGTGAAAGAGGTTGAGGTTAATGGCGTGCATATGGGGGTGCTGAATGATGGCTCCCCATTCTTATCTCTGCGAGGTCTCGCAAAGCTCTGCGGAGTGAACCATACAACCCTGTTACCCCTAACAACTAATTGGCTGGAAGAACAAACTAAGCCAAGGGGTAAAAAAATAAAAGAAATATTGTCTGAACATAATTATAAATCAGATAAGTTGTATACAGTTATAAGCACAGGTGGCAATTGGGATTCCCATGCATATCCTGACGCTGTATGCATGGCAATACTAGAATACTATGCATTTGACGCCACACAAGGTGATAACACTATAGCAGCCAGAAACTATAGGTTAATGGCTAGACAAACCCTTCGTACTTACATATTTAAAAGTGTAGGAATAGATCCTGATAACCCTGTTGTAGGAGCATGGAAGTGCTTTCAAGATAGAATAAAATTAAACGACTCTATACCTGCTGGGTATTTTTCTGTGTTTAGGGAAATGGTAGATATTACAGTTCCTTTGATTAGCGCAGGATTTGAGTTAAATGAAAAAAATATTATAGACATAAGTGCTGGATCTAGATGGGCTCGTTATTGGAAAAAGAATGAATTTACAAAAACTTATGGCGAGATTTTAAAATATCCTCACGTCTACCCAGAATGGTTCCCACAAAGAAGGGCTGGACCCGTGGATGCCAATATTTATCCTGAGACTGCTCTTCACGAATTCAGAAAATGGTTGCGCGATCATTATGTACCAGGCGGATTAAAGGATTACTTAGCTGATAAAGTTGAAGCAAAAGCAATTGAAAGCAAAAAAGCTATAGAGGTATTAGAACTACTAAAAAAACCAGAACTCCCAAATAAAAAGTAACCTTCCATCAGCCCTCCACGCGAGGGCTTTTTTGTGCTCTCCCCCCTCCAAAGAAGTGATCTGCATTCCAATCTGAGATTTATTTGAAAATAAATTCCTTTTAAATATCAAAGCAATAAGAAATATTCTTCTCACGCATTTATTTAAATGCAAATATGCGCTTGACGCATTTGCGCATAATGCATATTATTATCTCATCAACGGCAAGGAGCCAAAGGTAAACGGATTTAGTTCTTTAACAATTAGGAAAAAATGATTCAGGCATTCTTGAATCACCACTGAGTGGTTTTTGGTGAGCAATAAATCTCAACCAAAGATCACTTAGGAGGCAAATATGGCAACGATAAAAGTCATTGAAAGAAGTAATTACTCTCAACGTAGATATGAGCGCAGGGCTGAGTTCCTAGCTCGTAAACGTGAAGAGATAAAAACTCCAAGTCGCTCAGTGGAAGAAATATGGGATTCAATATTTGGCGTTGAGAAACCAGAACGCCCTGTTCTCTCTCTCAAACCAACAAAGCATTATCCAAGTGGAGATAACTGTTGCTTACCTAATGTAGCAGTATTTTCAGGAGTTAAAACAAAACAGCCGAGCAGTGAGTTCGGGGTTACGGCGAGATAAATAGGAGAAGTAAGATGAAATTTGAAGATTTAACAGAAGCGTCTCAAGAATCGGCTCGTGCGGCTTTATCAACCATGCTAGTTGATAGTTATCGACGCAATTTTAAATTAACTAGTGATGATATTTTAGAATTAGGTCATAGAGTTAGAAGGGCATTTGTTACCTTGGAAAGTGAAGAGCCTAAAGCTGAATTATGCTCTGGATCGGGCATGTGTAGTGACTTGTATCCTGACACCTCGTTAAGTGTTGGAGGGCTTGGCATTCAGCAAGGTCATGGAATTGCTATGAGTGGAGATAAAGCAAATCAGTTAAGAAAAAAAGGAATGCTTTAGTTAACTAATTACAGTCCATTCTGTGGGCTGTGGTGAGTTGATTAATAGGAGTAATTCATGAGATTTGATATGGACATTGCTTATCACGAAAGCTGTATGGCTAGAACCAAAGATAGATGGACGATTGTATTTTCAAACTTTGATTATGGCGAGTGTTTCAGTTATGCAGTTAAACCAACAAGGCGCCAGATAAGAAAGGCAAGAAAGCAAATGCCATCTTGGTGAGTTGATTAATAGATAGGAGATAGAGATGGAAATATGGTTTAAGGAATTTGAGTCACATGGGCGTCAGATTTTAGTTAAGAAAGTCCATGAAATAGATGAGCAAAAAGTCGGAGTGCAGTATTGCTGGCCTGAGAAAATTTTCGATGTCGACTTTGGATTATGGATAGATTACGACGACGATGACGAGGAAAGCTTTGATAAAGCGGAAGAAGCACGCAACAAGCTATTCGACACCATCGATCAGGAAGCAGTAGATACCGCGGTGAGTAACTTAATTCAAAAACTCAAGCTTGATGATTAGCATCGTGCTTAGTTAATAACGGAGGGAGTATGACAATAGATGATTTCCACAATGAAAAGCTACCCATGCCGAAATTATTTAGAGTTGTTAGTGTTGAGCTTGGCGTACTGCGTAGCAAGCTTGGTAGTGGCTATGGCGTCATATTTGATTGCGATGAAACTGTGATAAGAAAAGTTCGCAGAGTTAAATCAAAAATAGGCTGGCACTGGCAGTTGGTCAGAGAGCATAAAGACCAAGAGACATGGGATTACTACATAGAGTCAGACAGGGAAAGCCTTAACAATATCAATTATGAATATGGACTGATGAAATAGTTTAGGAGGGTGTATGACAGCAATCGCAAAAGCCCTCGGTCAGCAGTAACCCACCACTTAATCATTCATATCGCTATTAATAGTGAGGAATACGCACATAAGGAATTAATTATGGGTAACTTCGGATATTGCGAAGGAGACACCTGTTTGCGTAATGGGTGCCAAGGAACCATAGAGCTACATCCAGTGAATAATTGTTCTTGCCATTTAAGTGCTCCTTGCAGTGCATGTACAGCACCTAGCGGATATTGCGATGAGTGCGGATGGGAAGAATCAGAAGATGAAATCATTAATGACTATGTTGTCAGTGCAGACAAAGCTACTGGAGCTTATCGTTCATGGGAGCCTAGAAAATTAGACCCTACAAAACTGGACTACCGTACAAAGCTCCACTCAAGTTGCTCAATGATTAAGGAAGGCGTTTATCCCGAGGGAATGGATAAAGAAGAGGTCAGGAAAGAAGTAGTTGGTACGTTTGGCGGTAGATTTGAACACTTTGGAAATGGAAAGTTTAAATACATAGCCTACACAGATTAACGCACATAAGGAACATAGGAAATGGCAAATGAATTAGTCGTAATTGAACAAGCAACGGCGCTCGATTTGTTTACGGCACCAGAAAAAGTAAATCAAATGCTAGAGCACATTAAGTCTCTTGCAGAAGAAGAGCGTAAAGAACTCGACAGTGATTTCTCAGTAGCTAAAAACCGAAAAGCTTTTGCATCTCTGGCGTACAAAGTTGCTCAAACAAAAACGTATATCGACAAGGAAGGTAAAGCAGTTGTCGATAAGTTAAAAGAGCTGCCCAAAAAAGTTGATGCTAGTCGTAAGTTATTTCGTGACGAACTAGATGCATTAAGCGCAGATATTCGCAAACCATTAACAGAGTGGGAAGAGAAAGAAAAGGCTCGTGAAGAAGCTGAAGCGCTTAAGGAGCAAATAGAAGTTGATCACGAAGAAGCTCTGCAAATGAACGAATTGTTTGATTTACGCAAAGCTGAAGAAGATCGCAAACGCATTGCTCGTGAAGAAGAAATGAAACGACAAGCTGCGGAACAGGCAAGACTTGAAGCTGAACGTAAAGCACAGCAAGAAATTGAAGCATTAGCTAAGCGAGAGCGTGAAGCTAAAGAAGCCGCCGAACGCGCAGAGCGTGAAAAGCAGGAAGCTATTCAACGTGCAGAACAAGCAGCAAAAGAAGCCAAGGAAAAGGCAGAGCGCGATGCTAAAGAAGCCAGGGAAAAGGCTGAACGTGAGAAGCAATTAGCTATCGAAGCCGAACGCAAGAAAGCGCAGGAAGCAGAGCAGGCGAGATTAGCAGAAGTTGAACGTAAGCGTCAGGAAGAAGCTAAACGTCAGGCTGATAAGGAACATCAGAAAGCAATTAACAATCAAGCCATGCAAGATTTAATTGATGCTGGCATTCCAGAAGAGTGCGCCAAGAATTGCATTATCGCTATCGCTAAAAACCTAGTATCAAACGTAAAAATTCACTACTAACCCACCGCACCAACACCAGATAACCACCCTATCGCTATCGAAAGATTAGCGCAGGTTTCGCACATCCAGAGGTAAGCATGAATATTGATAAATATAAATTACGTGTAGCCCAAAGCAAGGCTGGAATTGCTTTATTTCTCACGGACAAGGACGGATGGATCGAAGCAAACGAAACATTAAAAACAGCATATGGAGTACAGCATGAACGCAAAGCAGAAGCACGTAAAGCATCAGATATTCGCACTATTACGAGAGTCTGAACTAACTGATGATCAATTAGATGATTTGGTTTTCGAATGGAAAATGGGCATCAGCAAAGAAAAGACCCGCCTGATTCAAAACGAAATTAACACACGCAAGGAGCGCGCGTTTATCTAAGGGGGTTTTATGTTAACCAACACCTACGGACTCAGAAACGACTGGTATGAACGCCAAATGGAAAAACAGGCGTTTGTTAATTCTCAGGAAGAGAAAATGTCAGTTGATGAGGTTATGGATAACCTGCCAGAAGAACTACTGTGCATGGATTTAGCAAGGAAGTTAAATCCTGTATTTGAAATCAGCCCTCAGGCTCTGGATGCGGTTTTAAATGGAATTAAAACAGCGATTCAGATTGGTATAGATAAGGAGATATTGTGAGCACGTCAATTATTGAGTTTGTGCAACAACAAGAACCATTGTTTTGTAACGCACTAACAGATCAAACGATCACATGGGCTAAGGAAAGCCAGTTTGCAATCCAGGCGTTTCAACGAAATGACAGCCTAGCAAAAGTGGCAATGGAAAATCCTGCAAGTGCACAGAATGCAATTATTAATGTGGCTGCCATTGGAATTACATTAAACCCTGCAAGTAAGTTGGCGTACTTAGTTCCTCGTAATGGATTCGTATGTCTTGATATTAGCTATATGGGTCTCATGCACCTAGCTCAAGCCACTCAAGCTATCGAATGGGGTCAATGTAAATTAGTACATGAGAATGACGTTTATGAATCTAATGGTCTAGACACCCCGCCAACCCACAAATATAACGCATTCAGTGATAGAGGTGGTGTTATTGGTGGTTATTGCACAGTGAAAACGGCAAGTGGCGACTATCTCACGGAAGAGATGAGATTGGATGAGATAAAGGCTGTTGAGGCTACGAGCAAGTCAAGAAATGGCCCATGGAAAACATGGTGGGATGAGATGGCTCGTAAAACAATTGTGAAGAGAGCAAGCAAATACTGGCCTCGTCGTGAAAGATTAGATCAAGCCATTGATTATGTGAATACCGAGGCAGGTGAAGGAAATTATTTTGATGTTCCTGAAAGTAAAGCAAAGGACATAACGCCAGCAAGCGAGGATCAACTAAAAGCTATCACGGACTTGATGCTTAAAGTTAACGGCGAATGGAGTGACGCATTCTTCGCATTTATTAGTAAAAAATTCAACCATCAAATATCCCATCCAGAGCAATTAACCGCATTTGAAGCCAATACCATTATCGACATGCTAAGGAAAAAGGCAGAAGGAAAATGATTAGTAATGACATCATTCTAAGCAAAACAGGCATCGATTTAACCAAGATAGAGCAAGGAAGCGAAGAATGGATGTCTATCAGGCTTGGCGTAGTAACTGCCTCTGAGGCATGGAAAGTTATCTCTAAGCCAAGGTCAGGAACAAAATGGACAGACACAAAGAAAACATATTTAAACACCCTTATTGGTGAAGTCTGCACGGGAGTTTACAAGGAGGTATCAGCAAGGACGCTGGAATGGGGTAAAAACTACGAATTAGAAGCAAGGATGACATTCGAGTTTTACACCGGATTAACGGCAAAGGAAGTGCCAATAATATTCAAAGATGAGCAACTACGGATGGCTTGCTCACCAGATGGCATTTGCAGTGATGGCTCAGGATTGGAGCTTAAGTGCCCTAATAACACGGACGTATTTATAGACTTAGCATTGAATGGAATCGATGCAATGAAAAAGGAATATGTGGCTCAAGTTCAATATTCCATGTGGGTTACAGGTAAGGATATCTGGCACTTTGCAAATTTTGACCCACGAATGCCGGCAGGAAAAGAAATCGCATATTTCCCTGTTGATCGTGACGAAAAAATGATGAAAGAATTTGACGAGTTAGTACCTGAGTTCATTGAGGTGATGGATCAAGGATTAAACAAGTTAGGTATTCAATTTGGAAATCAATGGAGTGTGTATGGCAATTAACACAATAACGGCAAGTGGGAATTTAGGTAAAGATTGCGAACAACGATGGACGCCAAATGGTAAGGCGGTTGCATCTTTTAGTTTACCAGTGAAACAAGGTTACGGAGAACACGAAAAAGTATCCTGGGTTATCTGTAAGATATTTGGCTCTAAAGCTGAAAAGCTACCTCCGCATCTAACCAAGGGAATAAAGGTTACAGTTACTGGTGAATTCGTCATGGAGGAATGGACAAGCCAGAGTGGTGAGAAAAAATCAGCACCAGTAATTATCGTTAACCAATTAGATTTTGGCGGTAACGGCGGTAATCAGACAGGAAGCCAGAAACCACAAAACCAAGAATGGGGTCAACCTCAGCAACCGCAAGCACCGAAACAAGCACCACAAAATGAGCCACCGATGGACTTTGATGATGACATCCCATTTTAACCACCCTACCCGCTTAACCAAAGGATATAACCATGAAAGCTACGGACAGCTTAATTTAACTCGCAGGGATGCAATGAAGAGGAATGAACGCCGATCCTTGGCAGTTTGACTTTAAATAAAGCTGACCGCAAACATACCATAAGGTGCTCTAGTTACAGTGGCACTCTTATAAAAACCATTAGGCATCTTTATACGAAGCCTTAAATTTAGCTTAGTATGCTCACTGTAAATTGGTGGGAGTTCAGAGTTATCCTCCGCTCTAAACATTAAACTATTACTATTAGATTCAATAGCTATAAGTTTATATTCTTTACCAAACACCGTCATTTCATAATGATTATTACTCATATCCATTCTTCCTCATAAGTGGTTGAAAATCGATCATATCACCAATAATTAAATAAATAAACCTTTTAAAACATGGCTTTACAGATTACATGTTTTGCTCAAAAACATATCAATAGAGGTAATTATGAAAGACAGTATTAAATTCAACAATGCTATGTTATCGGCTGTCATGGATGGCAGAAAAACGCAGACGCGCAGACCAATTGAGCCACAGCCTAAAGTAACCGAGGAAGAGTTACGTAAGCTTAATGCATGGCAAGAGGGTTACACCTTATCCGAGCAAGTATGCGCAGCGTGGCGACACGGATTTATTGATGATGATTGCCCTTATGGACAAGCTGGCGACATCATCAACTTTGCAGACAAGGACGGTAATATCAAAGGGAAAATTGAAATTACTGATGTTTGGGTTCAGCAGATTCAGGAGATATCACAAGATGATGCACACGCTGAAGGATTTGAGCTTACTGGGTGGCGACCTACTTATAGTGACCCAGATAGCGGCGGCGAGCAATTTACACCATACGATAACTTCGCTGAGGCATGGATTGATATTTATGGTGCCGACGGATGGGGTAGCAAACCCTTTGTTTGGGTCATTGAATTTCGTAAAGTTGAGAGCGGGTAGCTATTTATTATAATGAATAGCATGTATGGTAACCTTTCTTAAAAGTGGAGGAGCTATGATTTACGAATATCTTCTTATAGACAAACGTGGCTCGGGTGAAAAATATGAGTCTTCAAATCTTGTTAGTGATATATTAAAAATTAGAGCCGATGCTACAAGGTTATCATCTAGCAACAAACCTGAAAATACAGGCGGGTCTCCTTATGATAAATACTACAAAGTATTTAAAATAAGCAACAATGACAAGGAATATTTGATAGGCATATCTGATAAAATTGATATAGATATAGACAAAGACAAAAAAGAAATACTATCTCTAATATTTGCTTATGGAATACATCCCATCAAAAATAAATAAACAATAAATCTTCACCCTGCACTAGCAGGGTTTTTTATACCTAAAATTTAAAGTAACAATTAATGCAAATAATCGGATATGTATTACTCATGCTAATACAGGGTTCTGCTGTGCCTGTAACGGAAGATATATATACGCAATCGGAATGCAATAAACGTGCTGAATATTTAATGTCAGTGATGAGTTTTGAAGTTATTTGTGGAGAGGTATGGAATGAAAGATAAGTATTATGCTGGCTTAGAAAATTACAAAGATTGTATTGAGATTGAACCTACAAAAAATGATTGTTTTATTTTAAACACTCCATCTTGGAATATGGATGTGACAAAACAAGACTTAATTGACATCAGAAATACTATTAACGAAATACTAGAGGCTGAAAATGAATAAATTAATAATTACCTCTGTTGCAATATTATTTTTATCTGGTTGCGATGAGCTAAAAGAAGGCTCTGCTATCGATATGTATCATGATGACCAAAGACATGTGACATGCTATGTGTATAAGTCAGGTTATGCAGGAGGTATTTCCTGTATCCCTGATGTTCAGCTACCTAATCATGATAAGAGATAGTAAGAATGAAGACTGATTATGGAGGTAGCCACACACCAAAGGAATTGCGTGACAGATGGCAAACTCCCCTACCTTTATTCACAGCATTGGACGCTGAATTTGGTTTCTATTTAGATGCTGCCGCCGATAAAAATAATGCTCTCTGCTCTCATTACCTCACCGAAAAAGACAACTCGTTAAATTGCGACTGGGAAAGTTACGGAGCGATATTCTTAAATCCTCCTTACAGTGAAATTCAGCCATGGGTAAATAAAGCTGCCGAGCAATGTAAAAAGCAATTACAGCCTGTTGTTATGTTAATTCCTGCTGATACTTCTGTAGGTTGGTTTAATTCTGCATTAGAAACAGTTGATGAAGTGAGACTAATTACAGGAGGAAGAATATCATTTATTAATGCAGGAACAAACAAACCCGTAAATGGAAATAATAAAGGCTCAATGCTTTTAATATGGCGACCATATATCAAACCACGAAAGATAATTAATACTGTCGATAGGGACGAATTAATTAATATCGGTAATAAAATATTAAATGAGTGGAGAATAGCATAGGTGAATTATGGAAATCAGAATTCATGGTGATGTTAATGATATAGAAAGGATGGCAATAAGTGCAGCCTTAAATATCCACGATAAAAGCAAGAAAGGATTTCGAATAAATCACAGAGTTAAAATTAAAAATACAATTTATAACGTTGAAATAGAAAATTGCCCTAACTCACTCAGAGTAATAATGAGAAATAAAAGGCAAAGACTATGAATGCACAGGCAATGGAAAACGCACGAAGGAAAATAGCAAAGGAATGCTTAATCGAACTCAGAAGCCACGGAATACCCAGCGACAAACTAACCACTCAGATCCTTGATAAATACACGCCGAAGTTTAAGTCATTAAATCACACAAAGTACAACACCAAAGATGTTATGTGCCAATACATCAGAAATCTGCAAAAGGAAGAGAAGAATAAATAGGAGAAACAATAAATGAAGCGAATAACATTATTAGAATGGAATAATAGATATTTTGTTAAACCAAAAACACCACGAACTTTATATAGATATATTAGTGAAGGAAGGCTATACCCTGCCCCGGAAAAGGTTGGCGGTAGTTATGAAATCGAACCTTGGGCAATTCTAACAAATGATAAGCTAGTAAAAGATCCGCAGTCTTTAATGGAGAGAATTAATGGGCAGAAACAGAAGTGCAAAGAACAAGGGGCTACCGCCTAACTTGTATTTGCGTAAAGGGATTTACTATTACAGGGATGTAAGAACTAAAAAGGAATTTTCTGTTGGCTCAAATAAATCATTAGCAATAACCGAAGCCATTCAAGCCAATTTAGCTATTTACAAACCAAAAGAGTCATTAGTTGACAGAATTAATAATATTCACTGTGTAACGTTGCATGAGTGGCTTGATACTTACAGGGGGAAAGTAAACAGCAGGGGGTTAAAAGAGAAGACGCTCTACGATTACGAATCAAGAATAAAGTTAATCAAATTACACTTTAATGACTGTCCAATTGAGAGTGTAACGCCAAGAGATGTAGCTACATTTATTTCAGAGTACCCAAAAAAGGCAATGGCAAAACTACTAAGATCCACCATGCTAGATGCCTTTAATGAAGCCATTGCTGATGGTGTGATAAAGGAAAATCCCGTATCAGTGACAAAGCCGCCAAAAACAAGTGTTCAGCGATCAAGGTTATCACTAGAAGAGTTTAAATACGCTTTAAAGCACACAAATGACAAATATAGGTATATGTTCCTATTGGCGATACTTACAGCTCAACGCATTAGCGATGTTATCAACATGAAATGGGATGATATAAAAAATGATAGGCTGTATGTCACCCAATTAAAAACAGGCTCTAAAGTAGCAATACCACTCTCATTAAGACTTGAGTCTATTGGTTATTCTATTAAAGATGTTTTAAATCTCATGAATAGGAGCTCAGATAAAATCTGTGGCAACACCACCGCAAAAACATTGAGAGGTAAATTTATCGAAGCGTTACCTAAACATATAGAAAATAAACCAACATTTCATGAAATTAGAAGTTTATCTGCAAGATTATATGAAGAAGAAAAAAGCGCTGAGTTTGCAAAGAAAATACTTGGACACAAATCTATGAGAATGACGGATAAATATCTTGATGATAGAGGTAATGGCTACGTTGAGTTGTGAGTTAATAGTGAGCAATAATGAGAATTGCCATTTATCATATTGATATTTAATATAAAAAAACACATCACACTATAATCCAATAAGCAGGTTTCATAAATACCTTAGCTAAATACACCCCTGAGATATTTATCAAAATAGAGATAAAAAAACGGGAAGTTTGAAAGACTCCCCGTTTTATCGTCTTATTTAACCATCTCTTTATAGAGGATTAAATATCTGTATAGAATTTATTTTAATACTTTGTAGATAACGGTTTTATTTCCAACCACTTCACCTGTAACTTGTTCAGCAATTTGATCAAAATCATCAACATTGCTTACAATCACAGGACTTATCATCGATTTAGCATTAGCGTTTAGATATTCAAGATCTAATTCTAAGATAGGTTGACCGACTTTAACGTCTGCTCCTTCTTCAACTAAACGCTTAAAGCCTTTACCGCCTAATGCAACCGTATCAATCCCCATATGAACGATGATTTCAACGCCATTATCGGTTTCAATACAAAATGCGTGGTTAGTATCAAAAATCTTAACAACCGAGCCTGTTGCAGGTGCCAATACAATATTAGAGGTTGGTTTAATCGCAAGCCCATCCCCTACAACACCACTTGAGAAAGCTTCATCCGGCACATCTTTTAATGCCACAACTTCACCATCAAAAGGCGCAATCATTTCAAGTAATACTTTTGCATTAGCATTAGCTTGTTTTACAGGTGTTTTTTCAGTAGATACGGTTGAAGCCGATGAGCCTTCATAAGCAGCAACTGGCCCCTGTGTTAATACATCACGCATTGCGTTAGCCACAAGCTCTGCACGTGTACCCACAATCACTTGAACACTTTGCTTGTTTAAGCGAATAACCCCTGATGCACCTAAGCGTTTTGCATAGCTATCATTAACAATGGTTGCATCTTTTACATTTAAACGTAAACGCGTAATACAAGCGTCGATACCCGTTAAGTTGTCAGAACCACCAATTGCAGCGATATATTGACGGGCTTCTTGCTGGATGCCTTCTTTGCTATTTGCAGGGGCTGTTGTGATATCTTCATCATAACCATCGGCAGTTTCATCACCAGATACTTCATCTTCACGACCTGGTGTTTTTAGGTTGAATTTCGTGATAGTGAAACGGAAAATACCGTAGTAAATGAAGAAGAACACAATACCTTGAACAATAAGCATGTACCAGTGTACAGCAAGTGGGTTACGTGAGGATAAGAACATATCCACTAAACCTGCACTAAAACCAAATCCTGAAATCCACTCCATACTTGCAGCGATATAAACAGAAATTGCCATTAAGAATGCGTGAATAACATAAAGCACTGGTGCAACAAACATAAATGAGAATTCAAGCGGTTCTGTGATACCAGTGAAGAATGCAGCAAATGCACCCGCCATCATAATACCAGCAACTTTTGCTTTATTTTCTTTACGTGCACAGTGATAAATCGCCAGTGCAGCACCTGGCAAACCAAACATCATTACAGGGAAGAAACCAGCTTGGTAACGACCCGTTATACCCACTGTCGCTAAGCCTGCATCAATAGATTTCTGACCAGCAAGGAAATTAGGAATATCATTGATACCGGCAACGTCAAACCAGAATACAGAGTTCAATGCGTGGTGTAGACCAACAGGAATTAATAAACGGTTAAAGAATGCGTAAATACCAGCACCCAATGCCCCCATATCTTTAATACTTTCACCGAAGCTCACTAATCCGCCATAAATAACAGGCCAGATATACATCAAAATAAAGGCAACGATGATCATGAGGAATGACGCTAAAATAGGAACTAAACGTCGACCACTAAAGAAAGAGAGTGCGAGAGGCAATTCAACTTGGCTAAAACGGTTATAAAGTTCCGCTGAAAGCACACCCACTAAAATCCCCACAAATTGGTTCTCTATTTTACCAAATGCGGCTGGTACTTCCTCTAATGGGATACCTTTGATCATAGAAACGGCCGCTGGCGAACAAAGTGTGGTTACGACTAAAAACCCGACAAATCCAGTTAATGCTGCTGCACCATCTTTGTCTTTCGACATACCATAAGCAACACCTATAGCAAACAAAACTGACATATTATCGATGATTGCGGAGCCTGATTTAATCAGTAAGGCTGCAAGCGCGTTATCGCTACCCCAGCCTACTGGATCAATCCAGTAGCCAATCCCCATCAGAATTGCAGCTGCAGGTAATGTAGCAACAGGCACCATTAGTGCCCGTCCTATCTTCTGCAGATAACTTAAAATATTCACAAACTCCCCCTTGGATAGCCCCTATACGGGATCTTATTCATACTCATTCATATTTTATAAAAAAATTGATGAGCTAATTATTTAATTCCATTTTCAGTCTAAAAAAATTATTTCGTATCGCAAATTAATTAGTCATAATTTGTGATTGAAGTCACCAATATCGTATATTTTTTAGCTGAAATGCTGGCTAAGTCAGAAAGCTTATTTTATGATTAAAAATATCTTTTGGCGGGACAATTGGGTCATCGACTAAAAATGAAAAGAAATTCGTGTTATAGATGAGCCACTGATAATCACACAATGAAATAACATGTTCCTGAATTATCAGATTTGTCTTTTTTCTATGAGGTTACTATGAGGTTAATCCCCCTATCCACGGCAAAACAAGTTGGTAAGTGGTCTGCAAATTACATCGTTGAAAAGATCAACGAATTTAATCCAACCGCAGATCGCCCTTTCGTGCTTGGTTTACCAACTGGTGGCACGCCATTGGCGACATATAAAGAGTTAATTGAATTACACCGAGCTGGAAAAATCAGTTTTCAACACGTTGTGACATTCAATATGGATGAATATGTTGGTATTCCATCAGATCATTCACAAAGTTATCGTACATTTATGTATGAAAACTTCTTTAATCATATTGATATTAAAGATGAAAATATCAATTTATTAAACGGCAATGCAGAAGATCCACAAGCAGAATGTGCACGTTATGAGGCTAAAATAAAGTCTTATGGCAAAATCAATCTGTTTATGGGGGGCGTTGGTAATGACGGTCACATTGCTTTTAATGAACCTGCGTCATCACTCTCTTCACGCACTCGCATGAAAACACTCACCGAAGACACCCGTTTAGCGAATTCACGTTTCTTCGACAATAATGTAAATCATGTTCCTAAATACGCACTGACAGTTGGTGTGGGTACTTTATTAGATGCTGAAGAGTTAATGATTTTGGCAACAGGCTTTAATAAAGCACAGGCTGTACATGCTGCCACAGAAGGTGCTGTTAACCATTTATGGACAATTTCCTGTGTCCAGCTTCATCCGAAAGCAATTATAGTGTGTGATGATCCTGCCACAATGGAATTACGCGTTAAAACATTGCGTTATTTCCAACAGATTGAAGCGCAAGAGTGTCAAAAATACCAAGACTAAGTTTAGTAAAATAAGTACCTACTGATTAAGTAGTGGAAAAGGCTAAGCTCTCTTACTTATCAGCCAGAATTTACTGGCTGATATCGGCTTTTTAGATTAACTTCCCTTATCAGGAGACAAAGGTATGTTTGCCTTAACAAATGCTGTTATTTATACAGGTTACGACCGTTTAGAAAATCACGCCATTATTATTAACGGCTCCCGTATTGAGCAGGTTTGTCCACAGGATCAACTGCCAAAAGATATCTCTGTTCGTGATATGAAAGGTGCAATTGTTTCTCCTGGTTTTATCGATTTACAAGTTAATGGTTGTGGTGGCGTGCAATTTAATGACATACCAGAAAATGTCACCATTGAAACGCTAGAAATCATGCAAAAAGCAAATGAGCGTTTAGGCTGTACCAGTTATTTACCAACACTAATTACCTGTTCTGATGAATTGATGAAAATAGGCATCGAAGCAACTCGCGCCTATATGAAAAAACATAAAAATAAAGTACTGGGATTACATTTAGAAGGCCCTTACATCAATGTGATTAAAAAAGGAACGCATGATCCGCAATTTATTCGTCAACCAAGTGCTCAGATGATTGACTATTTGTGCGATAATGCTGATGTCATCGCAAAAATCACCCTTGCACCAGAAATGGTTGATGAAAAGTATGTTCGTCAATTAATCAAAGCAGGTATCATTGTCTCGGCAGGCCATTCCAATTCGACTTATGAAGAAGCACGTAAAGGGTTCCGTAATGGAATTTCATTATCGACCCATCTTTATAATGCAATGCCTTATATTACAGGCAGAGGCCCTGGCCTTGTTGGCGCTATTTATGATACACCAGAGGTTTATGCAGGTATTATTGCTGATGGTATGCATGTTTCATGGGCTAATATTCGCAATAGTAAGCGTTTAAAAGGCGATAAATTACTTTTAGTCACAGATGCAACTGCGCCTGCGGGGCTTGATCCTAATAAAAATGAGATGGATAGCTTCGTTTTTGCAGGAAAAACCATATATTATCGTAATGGATTGTGTGTCGATGCTGATGGCACATTAAGTGGATCATCACTTACCATGATTGGCGCGATTAAAAATAGCGTGATCCATGTAGGTATTCCATTAGATGAAACATTACGAATGGCTACACTTTATCCCGCTCGTGCGATTGGGGTAGAAAAAGAACTCGGTACAATTGAAGCTGGAAAAATTGCTAATCTTGCTTCTTTTGACAAGGACTTCAACCTTTGTACAACATTTGTCAATGGTATTGAAATAACTGATAACTAATGGATGTCTATGCTGATGAGTCATAACAACACTGAAACGCAAATTGGCAATATCGATCTTGTTAAACAACTTAACAGTGCGATTGTGTATCGACTGATTGATCAACACGGGCCCATTTCCCGTATCCAAATAGCCGAACAAAGCCAGTTAGCACCGGCCAGTGTGACTAAAATTACTCGTCAGTTGCTTGAACGTGGGCTGATTAAAGAAGTTGACCAACAAGCATCAACAGGTGGACGCCGTGCTATTTCCATCATTGTTGAACACCGTAATTTTAATACCGTCAGTGTGCGGCTAGGGCGCAATGATGCGACTGTCGCACTCTATGATCTGAGTGGTAAGGTCATTATTGAGCAACACTATCCCATAGAACAAAGCACACAAAATGAAGTTGAGACTCTGCTTATTAACGCAATTGATGATTTTATTAAACAAAATCAACGTCGTATTCGTGAGCTTATTTCAATTTCCGTGATCTTACCCGGCCTTGTTGATCCCAATAAAGGCGTTGTTCGCTATATGCCTCATATGAAAGTGGATAATTGGGCTTTAGTAAACAGTCTTGAAAAACGCTTTAGCCTTCCATGTTATGCTGGTCATGATATTCGAAGCCTCGCATTAGCTGAAAACTATTTTGGTGCCACAAGAGATTGTGAAGATTCGCTATTAGTGCGAATTCACCGCGGTGCGGGTGCAGGGGTTATTATTAATAATAAAATTCTCCTCAATCAGCGCGGTAACCTTGGGGAAATTGGCCATATTCAAATAGACCCTCTGGGTGAGCGTTGTCATTGTGGTAATTTTGGCTGTTTAGAAACAATTGCATCAAATACGGCAATTGAAGCCAAAGTGCGCTATCAACTAGAGCAAGGCTACCCAAGCCAATATTTATCATCGACACAGTGTCAAATCCAAGATATCTGTCATGCTGCGGTTAAAAATGATCCATTAGCGGTGGAAACAATTAAACAGGTTGGCCTACATTTGGGTAAAGCCATTGCGATCGCAATTAACTTATTTAACCCACAAAAAGTTGTCTTAGCGGGAGAATTAACCGAAGCTGCTGAAATTTTGCTACCGTCCATTCAAAGTTGTATTAATACGCAAGTATTAAAAGAATTTAGAGAAGAACTTCCTGTGGTCACATCAGAGCTTGATCATCGTTCTGCAATAGGGGCTTTTGCATTAACTAAACGAGCAATGCTTAACGGAGAATTGCTTCAACAGCTATTAGAAAAGTAAGTTATTGCTGATAAATTATACTTTTTGAGTTAAATAAATACTTTTTCTTAGTTAAATAGGAAAATGGTCTAAAATTCAAACAGTAATAGACTAAGAAAAAGAAATGTTGCATGATTTTTTCACTACATTTCTTTTTTTATGCCTTTTTGTCCCTACATTTTAATGATATTTATTCACCTCTCTCTTCTTACTGCTTTGTTTTTTCTTTTTATTCACACTTTACACTCTCTTCTTTTTGAGTATATTTTTTATCAATAAGGTTGTTTTTTGGATCTTTTTTCGACAAAATGATTAACCATCGAGCAAACGGACACGTTTCTCGAAAATTAATGCAAAAAGCAGTTGACGGATTTGTCTGTAATACGCATAATGCGCCCCGCAACGCCGACGAAGGTTATGCAAAAAAAGATGGCTATGTAGCTCAGCTGGTTAGAGCACAACACTCATAATGTTGGGGTCACAGGTTCGAATCCCGTCATAGCCACCATCTTTTTTGCGGGAGTGGCGAAATTGGTAGACGCACCAGATTTAGGTTCTGGCGCCGCAAGGTGTGCGAGTTCAAGTCTCGCCTCCCGCACCATTTTAACCTCGTCAAGAATTTATCAGTTGGGATATCGCCAAGCGGTAAGGCACCAGGTTTTGATCCTGGCATTCCCAGGTTCGAATCCTGGTATCCCAGCCATATTTCTGATAAATAAGTGTGTTGACAATTGAATTAGCGGATGGGGTATCGCCAAGCGGTAAGGCACCAGGTTTTGATC
Source organism: Proteus sp. fly-1008 (assembly GCF_040140305.1). Taxonomy (NCBI): domain Bacteria; kingdom Pseudomonadati; phylum Pseudomonadota; class Gammaproteobacteria; order Enterobacterales; family Morganellaceae; genus Proteus; species Proteus sp. fly-1008. Next base: position 72,961 of record NZ_JBEEWH010000013.1, on the reverse strand, counting down.
CTGGCATTCCCAGGTTCGAATCCTGGTACCCCAGCCATCTTTCAAAAGAAAGATAGCTAGATTCAATAAGGCTATGTAGCTCAGCTGGTTAGAGCACAACACTCATAATGTTGGGGTCACAGGTTCGAATCCCGTCATAGCCACCATTTTTGGGATATCGCCAAGCGGTAAGGCACCAGGTTTTGATCCTGGCATTCCCAGGTTCGAATCCTGGTATCCCAGCCATATTTTGAAAGAGAGACTCGCAGAGCGAGTCTTTTTTTCTGAAAAGTTGTATGCGGGAGTGGCGAAATTGGTAGACGCACCAGATTTAGGTTCTGGCGCCGCAAGGTGTGCGAGTTCAAGTCTCGCCTCCCGCACCATTGATTACTAACGTGTTTATCACGAAATCAACGATTAAGACTCGCAATAGCGAGTCTTTTTTGTTTCTGCGCTTCCATTTCCCCCCAAACACTACTTCTACCCTTTGTACTTCTTTTTACTTTCTTGCATTCAAAACGATTTTTTAATTCCATTTTTATTTTTCCAAGCTTTTTTGATCTCTCTGTACATACATTCACTCAAATACTATACTCCCCTATAGTATATTTAAGGATTATGTATGCCACACTCACCAGCAGAAAAAAAAGCCGCGTTAACTCGCGTAAGAAAAATAAAAGGGCAACTTCTTGCTTTAGAAACAGCCCTTGAAAATGAAAATGAATGCGGTCAGGTATTACAACAAATTGCTGCCATTCGAGGCGCTATCAATGGCCTAATGGCAGGTGTACTCGAAAGTCATTTACGTGAAGGTCTTATGGATGCTGTCGCTTCTCCTGAAGATCAAAAAAATTCCGTTGATGATGCCATTTCACTTATCCGCACTTACCTGCGTTAATAACAAAAAAAGGATACACCATGAAATCTCGTGCTGCGGTCGCATTTGGACCTGGAGAGCCTTTAAAAATTGTTGAAGTTGATGTTATGCCACCAAAAGCCGGCGAAGTGCTTATTAAAATTAGCCACACTGGCGTTTGCCATACAGATGCCTTTACGCTCTCAGGTGATGATCCTGAAGGTGTCTTCCCTGCTATTCTGGGCCATGAAGGCGCAGGTGTTGTTGTTGAAGTAGGTGAAGGCGTCACTAGCGTAAAACCTGGCGATCATGTTATTCCACTGTACACAGCAGAATGCGGTGAATGTCTATTTTGTAAATCAGGTAAAACAAACTTATGTGTTGCAGTCAGAGCAACGCAAGGGAAAGGCTTAATGCCCGATGGCACCACACGCTTTTCCTATAATGGACAGCCTATTTATCACTACATGGGATGTTCTACCTTTAGCGAATACAGCGTTGTTGCTGAAGTTTCATTAGCAAAAATTAATCCTGAAGCTAATCACGAAGAAGTCTGTTTATTAGGATGTGGCGTCACAACCGGTATTGGTGCTGTTCACAATACGGCAAAAGTACAAGAAGGTGATTCAGTCGCTGTCTTTGGTTTGGGTGGTATTGGCCTTGCTGTTCTGCAAGGTGCAAGACAAGCCAAAGCGGGCCGTATTTTTGCCATTGATACTAATCCTGAGAAATTTGAATTGGCACGTCAATTTGGTGCGACAGATTGTCTAAATCCTAATGATTACGATAAACCTATCCAGCAAGTTCTTGTCGAAATGACCCAATGGGGTGTTGATCATACTTTTGAATGTATTGGGAACGTCAATGTGATGAGAGCCGCATTAGAAAGTGCGCATCGTGGTTGGGGGCAATCAGTCATCATTGGTGTGGCTGGCGCTGGGCAAGAGATCTCAACACGTCCTTTCCAATTGGTTACGGGTCGTTCGTGGAAAGGTACTGCTTTTGGGGGGGTAAAAGGCCGTAGTCAATTACCCGGTATGGTTGAAGATGCAATGAAAGGTAATATCGAACTTAAACCTTTTGTTACCCATAAACTTCCATTAGAAAAAATTAATGAAGCTTTTGATTTAATGCACGAAGGTAAATCAATCCGAACTGTTATTCATTTCGATTAATCATCCACAAGCCTATGCCTCATAGGTTTGTCTTTGTTTTTAAAGGAGTCAAAATGGAAAGGATTGAACATCATGCCTGTTTTGGTGGCTGGCAAGAAGTTTATCAGCATACATCAAAGGTATTAAATTGTGAGATGAAATTTGCCATCTATCTTCCTCCTATGGAAGAAGGGCAAAAATACCCTGTTTTATATTGGTTATCAGGCTTAACTTGTAACGAACAAAATTTTATTACCAAAGCTGGTGCTCAACAATTCGCGGCACAACATAGCATTATTTTAGTTGTACCAGATACCAGTCCCCGTGGTGAAAATGTCGCTGATGATAGTGCTTATGATTTAGGTCAAGGTGCTGGATTCTATTTAAACGCAACACAATCGCCATGGAATGCGCATTATCACATGTATGACTATATTGTTGATGAGCTGCCGACACTGATTGAAACACACTTTCCTGTCACGGATAAGCGCGCAATTAGCGGGCATTCAATGGGAGGGCATGGTGCATTAACCATTGCATTGCGAAATTCGGCACGCTATAGCAGCGTATCGGCATTTTCTCCTATAGTGGCACCATCTATAGTTCCTTGGGGTAAAAAGGCGTTTAATGCGTACTTAGGAGAGGATACTAAGCAATGGGAACAGTATGATGCGATTGCTTTACTTAATAACGCAGAACATACCTTACCCATGCGTGTTGATGTAGGATCGGGCGATCCCTTCTATCAAGAGCAACTTAAGCCTGAATTATTTGCGCAAGTTTGTGACAAAAAACATTTCCCTTATCAATTGAATTTACATCAAGGGTACGATCACAGTTACTATTTTGTGGAGAGTTTTATTGGCGAACATATTGCCTTTCATGCTAAGCACTTAAACACTTAGCAATAATGCGGTGATCTCTTTGGGGAGATCATCGCATTACTTTATTACTTAAATTACTTAATGCCTAAAGCATAACGTAGCGCCGCTTCTTTAGCCTTACCTGCATGTTGAGCTGCTAAAAGACCGATATTTCTAATGACTTTTAACCCCGGTAATTGGTGACTAAAGGCATGATAAAAAACATCCATTCCCGCTTGCATCACTAAGTTATCAGGCATACGTCGGCGCTGATATTTTTTCAATAACACCATTGAATCCCAAGGCTCATAATGCTTTTTAGCTTCAGCCACTAAGTCTAAGAAACAATCTACATCACGATAACCTAAATTGACGCCCTGCCCCGCTAAAGGATTGATGGTATGAGCCGCATCTCCCAACAAAATAATCCCTTTATCAACGTAACGGCTTGCATGTTGACGCGTTAATGGGAATGATCCCGCAGCAATAGGCGTTGCTTTACCTAATCGCTCAGGAAAAGCATGTTGAATTTCTTTTTCTAACTGCATCATCGACATGTTTTGCAGTTTTCTAATTCTGTCCGGCGAGTCATACCAAACCAAACAAGCCCAGTTATCAAAAAGTGGTAAATAAGCCCGAGGCCCAGAAGGATAAAACCGTTGCCATGTTCCCTTTTCTGGTGGTAATTCTGTTTTTACTGTAATCAACATACAAGATTGGCGATATTGCCAGCCATTGCTACCAATACCAGCAAATTGGCGTACTTGAGAATTCGCACCATCCGCACCTACCACTAAATTTGTGGTCACTTCACTGCCATCAGTAAGTGTTACTTTCCACTTATCATCTAAATAGGTCATTTTACTTAGACTGTTTGGGCATAATAAAGTGATATTGCTATAACGTTCAGCTTCTTGCCAAAGTGCTAATTGCAAAATACGGTTTTCAACCATATACCCCAATTCGGGCAACCCTAAGCTTTTTGCATCAAAAATAACATGAGCATTTTCTTCTTCCCATGTTTCAAGAGTAAGATAAGGCGCAGAACGCATAGCCAAAACATGTTGCCATGCACCTAGTTGTTTTAATAGACTAACGGACGCACAGCTAATCGCAGAAATACGGATATCAGGATGAGATGACGCATCAAAAGGTGCTGGAGACTGTCGTTCAATCATTGCGACACGCAATCCTTCTTGCGCCAGTCCAATTGCAACAGCAGCGCCAATCATCCCGCCACCCGCGATGATTGCATCAAAATCGTTTTTTACATTACTCATCATTGTTATGCCATAACTCATTACTTTAAATAATAGGTAAGCGCTGTTTCAGTTTATTTTGATTAAACTAAACGCCATAAAGAATTAGCGCCGACTTACTCTAGTCACTGACCACACAAATGACTACAATAACCGCCTTATTGGCTTATTACACGCAACGTTTTCCAGTGATTAGCTATTGTCTCACTGAAAATACCGGATTTACACAATGTCGACGATAAAAAAACTGTACATTAAAACTTGGGGCTGTCAGATGAATGAGTACGATTCATCCAAAATGGCAGACCTACTCGAAAGCACCCACGGTTATCAGTTAACCGATGTCGCCGAAGATGCGGACATTCTACTGCTAAATACCTGTTCTATCCGTGAGAAAGCACAAGAAAAAGTCTTTCATCAGTTAGGACGTTGGAAATATTTTAAAGATAATAAACCCGATATTATCATTGGCGTCGGCGGTTGTGTTGCCTCTCAAGAAGGTGAATACATTCGTCAACGTGCGCAGTGTGTCGATATTATCTTCGGACCACAAACCTTACACCGCTTACCTGAAATGATTAATCAGGTTAAAGGCACTAAAAGCCCAGTTGTTGATATCAGTTTCCCTGAAATCGAAAAATTTGACCGTCTGCCAGAACCTCGTGCAGAAGGCCCTTCTGCTTTCGTTTCCATCATGGAAGGCTGTAATAAATACTGCTCTTTCTGCGTTGTACCCTACACTCGAGGTGAAGAAGTCAGTCGCCCTTGTGATGATGTGTTATTTGAAATCGCACAATTAGCCGCTCAAGGTGTACGCGAAGTTAACCTATTAGGTCAAAACGTGAATGCCTATCGTGGAGCAACCTTTGATGGGCAAATTTGCAGTTTTGCGGAGTTAATCCGCTTAGTTGCCGCGATTGATGGTATTGACCGCGTTCGCTTTACAACTAGTCATCCAATAGAATTTACTGATGATATCGTTGCCGTTTATGAAGATACACCAGAGTTAGTCAGCTATTTGCATTTGCCAGTACAAAGTGGTTCTGACCGCATTCTAACATTAATGAAGCGTAACCATACGGCACTTGAATATAAAAGCATCATTCGCAAATTACGCAAAGCGCGTCCTGGTATTCTGATCAGCTCAGATTTTATCATCGGTTTCCCTGGTGAAACACAAGACGACTTTGAAAAAACGATGCAATTAATTGCAGATGTAAATTTTGATATGAGCTTTAGTTTTATCTATTCTGCACGTCCTGGTACTCCAGCCGCTGATTTACCTGATGACGTTAGCGAAGATGAAAAGAAACAGCGTTTATATCTGCTACAACAACGTATCAATCAACAAGCTATGAACTTTAGCCGAGCCATGCTAAACAGTGTACAGCGTATTCTTGTTGAAGGTCCTTCACGTAAAAATGTGATGGAGCTTTCTGGTCGTACTGAAACTAACCGTGTGGTTAACTTTGAAGGTACACCCGATATGATTGGTAAGTTCGTTGATGTTGAGATTGTGGACGTTTATGCCAACTCCCTACGTGGTAAAGTGGTTAGAACGGAAGATCAAATGGATTTACGTATCCATGAATCACCAGAATCCGTCATTGCACGTACTCGCAAAGAAGATGAATTAGGGGTAGGTGTTTACCAACCTTAATTAATCAGATTTAACAAAAGGATAATCAGTGACAGTAATAGCACATGCACAAGTAGCGACCCAAGAAATTTTCTTAGAGCCAGCTGACAATGCCCGTTTAATGAGCCTATGTGGTCCATTTGACGATAATATTAAGCAACTTGAGCGCCGTTTAGGTATCGAGATTAATCATCGTGATAACCGTTTTAAACTCACGGGTAAATCATTATGTGTCAATGCAGCAGCAGGAATTTTACGTCGCTTGTATGTGGAAACCTCGCCAATTAAAGGCGTGATCCCCGATATCGACCCAGAACAAATTCATCTTGCTATCAAAGAAAGCCGTGTGCTTGAGCAAAGTGATGAGCATGTTCCTGAATTTGGGAAATCAACCAATATTCGGACTAAACGAGGCGTGATAAAACCTCGTACACCGAATCAGGCTCAATATATTGCCAATATTCAAACCCATGATATTACGTTTGGTATTGGGCCTGCAGGTACAGGGAAGACATATCTGGCTGTTGCTGCCGCTGTTGATGCCCTTGAACGTCAAGAAGTGCGTCGTATTTTGTTAACGCGCCCTGCGGTTGAAGCGGGTGAAAAACTGGGCTTTTTACCTGGCGACCTTAGTCAAAAAGTCGATCCTTATTTACGACCGCTTTATGATGCGTTATTTGAGATGTTGGGTTTTGAAAAAGTTGAGAAACTAATAGAGCGTAACGTTATTGAAGTCGCTCCCCTCGCTTATATGCGTGGACGTACACTCAATGATGCCTTTATTATTCTTGATGAAAGCCAAAACACCACCATTGAACAAATGAAAATGTTCTTAACGCGTATTGGCTTTAACTCTAAAGCTGTTGTCACTGGGGATATAACTCAAATTGACCTGCCAAGAGGCAATAAATCAGGCTTACGTCATGCTATTGAGGTTTTGTCCGATGTGAATGACTTAAGTTTTAACTTTTTCCACAGTGAAGACGTTGTTCGTCACCCTGTGGTTGCTAAAATTGTTATCGCCTATGAAGCTTGGGAAACTGAAGACCAAAAACGTCGCCAAGCTATCAAAGCAGAAAAAGAGAAGCTTCAGAGAGAAAATCATGAGTGAAGTTATCCTTGATTTACAAGTTGCAAGTGAAAATACGCAAGGGCTTCCGAGTGAAGCCCAATTTATGGCATGGCTTGAAGCGGTATTACCACAGTTTCAACCAGTCAGTGAAGTCACCATCCGCATTGTTGATGAAGCAGAAAGTCACGAGCTTAATCTCACTTATCGCGGTAAAGATAAACCCACTAACGTGCTTTCTTTTCCTTTTGAGGCGCCACCTGAAATTGAACTGCCTTTATTAGGTGATTTGATTATTTGTCGACAAGTGGTAGAAAAAGAAGCCGTTGAACAGAGTAAGACCGTCGAAGAACATTGGGCACACATGGTTATTCATGGTTGTCTACATCTTTTAGGTTATGATCATATTGAAGATGATGAAGCCGAAGAAATGGAAGGTTTAGAGACAGAAATCTTACAAAATTTAGGTTATACAGATCCCTATTTAATTGAAAAAGAGTAACAGTTCTCTTATTTTTATGATAAATATTATATCTAATTAACCATTCAATGAGGAAAAATAGTTAAAACGCCATGAGCGACGACCAATCTTCGAGTAACGATAACCCAGGTCCTAAGAAAGGGTTTCTCACACTGCTTAATCAGTGGTTCCACGGTGAACCTAAAAACCGTGATGATCTGATGGAGCTTATCCGCGATTCTGAACAGAAAGAATTAATTGATCCTGATACCCGCGACATGCTTGAAGGGGTAATGGATATTGCTGAACAGCGTGTCCGAGATATTATGATCCCACGCTCCCAAATCGTTACACTAAAACGTAATCAAACCCTTGATGAATGTTTAGATGTAATTATTGATTCAGCACATTCTCGTTTCCCAGTCATAAGCGAAGACAAAGATCATATTGAAGGCTTATTGATGGCAAAAGATTTACTGCCATTTATGCGTACTGACGCAGAGCCATTTAGTATGGATAAAGTCTTACGTTCAGCGGTTGTTGTACCTGAAAGTAAACGGGTCGATCGCCTATTAAAAGAATTCCGCTCACAACGCTATCATATGGCAATTGTGATTGATGAATTCGGAGGTGTATCAGGGCTTGTCACAATTGAAGATATTCTAGAACTTATCGTAGGCGAAATTGAAGATGAGTATGACGATGAGGATGATATTGATATTCGTCCACTGAGTCGCCACGCTTACTCAGTTCGAGCTTTAACCCAGATAGAAGATTTCAATGAAGCGTTCGGTACACATTTCAGCGATGAAGAAGTTGATACTATTGGTGGCTTAGTTATGCAAGCCTTTGGTCACCTTCCTGCTCGTGGTGAAACTATTACCATTGATAATTACCAATTTAAAGTTGTTATGGCAGATAGCCGTAAGATCATTCAGGTTTATGTGCATATCCCAGATGATGCGCCCATTCCTGAACTAGGTAATGATGCATAGGATCTAAATGAATAAGACCTCTTTCTTAAACCGCCAGTGGGTCCGTGCCCTCCTGGCGGTTTTTTTAGGTGCTATCGGCACCTTCGCGTTTTCGCCTTTTGACTTTTGGCCTGCTGCCTTAGTTTCACTGCTGGGCCTATTACTGATAATTACGCAACGTACAACTCGACAAGGTGCATTTCTTGGCTTTGCCTGGGGCTTTGGATTATTTGGTACTGGTGTAAATTGGGTTTATGTCAGCATTGCTGATTTTGGCGGTATGCCATTTGCGATAAATATATTTTTAGTGATTTTATTGGCACTTTATTTATCACTCTATACCTTACTTTTTGCCGGTTTATTAAATAAGTTTTTCCCAAATCCGACTCTATGGCGATTTGTTTTTGCTGCACCTGCACTATGGCAAATTACAGAATTCTTGAGAGGTTGGGTATTATCGGGTTTCCCATGGTTACAATTTGGTTATAGCCAAATTGATGGCCCATTAAAAGGAATTGCACCTATTTTTGGTGTCACAATGATAACGTTGCTACTTACAGTTATCAGTGGCCTTATCGCATTTGCTCTCTTTCGAAAATCAATTTATAGTCTTATTGTAGCACTCCTTTTATTGGTACTGCCTATCAGCTTTAAATCTTATCAGTGGTATCAACCATTACCGGATGAAACACAAGAGATAGCACTTGTTCAAGGAAATATTGCGCAGTCATTAAAATGGGAACCAGGTACATTAGAAAACACGCTAAAAACCTATCTCACCTTAAGCCGTCCTTTTATCGGTAATGCAAATCTTATTATTTGGCCTGAATCGGCGATCCCTGATGTTGAAATTCAACAACAAGGCTTTTTAGCTGAGCTTGATAAGCAACTGAGAGAGCAAGATACTCATTTAATGACTGGAATTATTGATGCTCGGCCGACATTAGAAGGTTACCGTTTCTACAATAGTGTCATCACATTAGGTGAACACTATGCTTATCAATACCCAGCAACAGATCGCTATAATAAGCATCACCTTGTTCCTTTTGGTGAATATGTGCCATTAGAATCGCTATTACGCCCACTGGCGCCTTTCTTTAATTTACCAATGTCATCATTAAGCCAAGGCGAATATGTACAGCCTCAGCTGACTGTCAATGATGCCAAAATTACCGCAGCTATCTGCTATGAAATTATTTTAGGTGAGCAAGTTCGTGCTAATTTCAAACCTGATACACGATTCTTATTAACGATTTCTAATGATGCGTGGTTTGGTAATTCAATAGGCCCTTGGCAACATTTTCAAATGGCGAGAATGCGTTCTCTAGAGTTAGGAAGACCATTATTACGTTCGACAAATAACGGTATTACAGCCTTTATTGCAGCTAACGGTGATGTCATTTCTCAGCTTCCTCAATTTGAAGAAGGTGCCTTAGCAGAAAAAATCACACCAACAACAGGATTAACTCCTTATTACAAATGGGGTAATACACCATTGTGGATACTGGTTGGATTATTTTTTATTATCGCCTTTATTAAACGCCGTAATTAAAATGAATAAAGCCCAACCCTATTAAGTTACTATTAATTAGGTTGGGCTTTTTCTAATAAGAGGGCTTTTTTATGGAACATTACCCTGAACATATTCTCGATATTATTTGGCAACGAGCTAAAAAAATATCAACAGATAATGAAACAAAGGGTTTCCGTACGGATAAAGAAAATAAATGGATCCAGCGCCAGATGTTCAATCGGCAACAACATGAATTTGGCTGGGTTTTATCAAAACAGCCAGAGTCAATTAATCAACTTATTGAAGATAAAACCATTGTACCTGTACATTGGAAAACTGTGATTAAAGTTAAACAAAAACAAGAGGCTGAGTCTAAACGCGTTAATGTCACCCTACTTGAGCCACCAGCACTATCTCAATTAATTCATTCAGCAGATATTCAATCTTATTGGCAATATGCTCATAAGATTTCCAGCGATAACGAAGAAAAAGGTTTTCGTAAAGATTATTATGGTTATGTTATTCAGCAAAATGCGTTCGGAGATAAACAGCATCAATATGGTTGGACATTAGCCCAATTAACCCCTGTGAATAAAAATAATCATACCGTTATTCCTATTAATATTGTGCCAATACATATTAATACTGCAAAACGCATTGCCGATGAAAAGTCATTAATTGCCCAAAATACCGAAGAAGCCAAAATTGAGCGTAGACGCAAAAATATTATTTATGAAATAATCTATTTTATTGTCAGCTTACCCGGTACCCTTTTTTCTTTACTAAAATTCTGATAACCGATTTAAACAGAAGCCCACCATAAACGTAGTTTTAATCCCCACGAAGATGACCAACCACTCGTAAAGCCCACCATCTCCCCTTTATAAATAATAACGAATGAAGGTGTTGCACTAATTTCCCACTGCTGAGAAATATCTCCTCGGCTATCATTTATTACAGGAAAAACCAGCCCTTTAGATTGGATCCCGCGCTCTAGCTTTGCGTTATCACCCGAACGGATCGCAACTGATGTCACATTATACCCATCTTGCGCTAATGAATTCACCGCAGGTGTTGTTAGTTTACAAACACCACACCATGTTGCCCAAAAATAGATTAATAAGGGCTTTTCAGCACTCAATTCTGTTAATGAAACAACTTTATTATCAACAGTATAAAGCTCAGGTAAATTCGTTAAAGATGGTGGCGTAGGTTGTCGCCACCAATCCATCGCGAAAGAGGCTACAACGAAAATGACAACCAGAACAATAAGTTCTTTACTCCACTTTCGTAAGCGACTACGCATTATTTTTTCACTTTAGCCAGTTGCTCTTTCACAATCATTTCTAACTGAGCATAATCAACAGCACCAGGGATAACCATATCACCAACAACAGTTGCAGGCGTACCTTGAATACCTAATTTACGAGAAAGATCTAGGTTATTTTGTAACACTTTTAAACTGTCATCCGTTAATTTTACTTTGCTTGTATTGGTTGTTTTCATTGCATCATCAATACTTGCATTATCTAGCATTGTTTTCTTCTGCATTAAACGTTGGTGTAACGCTAAGAACGCTTTTGGATCTTCTTTCCATACAGAAAGCACAGCTTGAGATGCTTTAGCAGAACTTTCGCCTTTAAATGGTAATGGTTTAATGATCACAGCTACTTCTGGATAATCTTTTGTGATTTGTTCTAATAACGGATCAAAACGTTTGCAATAAGGGCAGTTATAATCAGTAAAAGAAACTAACACTAATTTAGCGTCTTTTGCACCAATACGAGGACTTGCTGCATCGTTATATAATGCATCATGTTCTGCCTTTAATGCGGTACGAAATTGTGCTTGTTGCTCATCGGCTTTTTGTGCTTGTAATGCAGTGATAGCTTCTTCCAAAATTTCTGGATTTTTGATTAATGTATCACGAACCAGTGCACGAACTTCTTTTTCCTGATCAGCACTTAATGCCGCTGCTTGCACATTTGCACCAAAAAGTAATGACGAAATAACCAGTGCAGAAAGTGTTTTTTTCATTATTGGGCTCCTTTAGCCTCTGAAAGAACAGTCAATGTTGAATCTTTATTTAAAAGAGGGGGTAAAACCACGCCATCTTTATGGCAAGGTCCATAAACTTGGTTAAAAGGTACAGCTACTTGACCTCGTTGTTTTAAAAACTGGGTGATCTTATCAGAGGGTTTAGTCCAATCCCCTCTTAATGCAACGACATCAGGGGCAGACAGAGCAGCCTGAATATCTTCTCGCAATAATACATTGTATTTGTTTGCTTTGCAGGTCACACACCAATCTGCCGTGACATCAACAAACACGCGTTTATTATCAGCCAAGGCTTGATGTATTGCTTCTTCAGATAAAGGTTGCCAATTTACCGTGTCTTGGCCTACAAGTGTATGGCTTTCTGGTTGAGCAACAAATAAATAAGTACTTCCCGCTAAAAATAGGGCTATCACAGTAGAAATAAGAGCCGTTTTTTTGCCATAGTGCCGTACAATTGCGAGCAATAAAAGTAAAGCAATAACAATAAAAATACCGGCAACAATTGTCATGCCAAAATGAGGAATTAAAAGTGTAATAAGCCAAATGCTAGACAACAGCATCATAAAACCTAAAACAACTCTTAGGCGATTCATCCATTTACCGGGTTTTGGTAGCACTTTTGCAACAGATGGGAATATTGCCACTAAGATCCAAGGCAAACTCATTCCTATCCCTAATGCAGTAAAAATAAGCCATAATTCACTTAATGGAGCAATCAGAGCATAAGCGACTGCAGTACCTAAAAATGGTGCGGAACAAGGAGTGGCAAGTAAAGTAGCAAAAGCACCTTCCCAAAAATGGCGGCCATACCCCTGTCCACCTGCCGTTGCCATTTTAGTATTCATATTGCTACTTAAACGTAACTCAAATAGACCAAATAAATTAGCAGTAAAAATAGCCGTCACTAACACCATAAATCCAATAAACCAAGGGCTTTGAAACTGTATTCCCCAACCTAAGGCTTCTTGGCTATAACGTAAACCCGTCATAAATAGAGCTAATGCCCAAAAAGAAACTAAAATACCTAAAACAGATACCGAAAATTGCTTACGAATAACCCCTTTATCGCGATTCTCAAGATGTAAAATCGAACCCAATTTCATCGCGAGTACAGGCAATACGCAAGGCATTAAATTTAAGATCAATCCACCTAATAGCGCAAAAGCTAGAATGCCCCATAATCCAACACTTGAATTAGATGGAGGCGCAATACCTGTTTCCCCCTGTCCTATTGTGTCATTAACTTGGCGAGAAAAATCTTGGTCAGTAATAACAAATGAGAGTGCTTTACCCGAAATATCACCCGCAGCATCTCCCCAGTCATCAGTTACATCAACAGTGACAAATAAATTATTATCTTTTTGATTTAAATGTGGAATTCCATAAAGCATACCTTCGGGAGGATCGAGATAAATATTAGGTTTAACCCACGCTCCTTGCTCTCTTTGTAAAGAGATAGTGAGCTGGCTATTGTTATAATCAGAGGAAACCGAGGAGACGAGTCCTGTACCAACTGGAATTTTTGCCATCGCTTGACTATATTGCCATTCAAAATCAGCAGGTGCTGGCTCTGTAAGATCTAAATCTAAAGTGTAGTCCGTTAAAATACAGACATTACTGCATGTTGATAACGTTAAAATTCCAGTTAAACGATCAGCATGAGCAGAGGTTAATTCAATCGGAAAAACAACTTGTTTGTCATAGCCTTGAGTGTGAATACCTGCGACATCAAAAGCAGAAGGTGATGGCCAATGCCATATCATTGCACTCACATCTTGTGGCCAATTAATTTCAGGTGCAACACCACCTTCCCCTGGTGAGCGCCAATAAGTTTTCCACCCAGACTCAAGTTGCACTTCAAGTAACATTTTCACATCACCCGTTGGTGACTTTTGTGCCGTCGCCCTAACTTGTGCGTGAGAATTATCCGGCATGGTTAACCAGCCTGTATCTGCTGCTTGAGATGTAGATAACGTAAATAGCGTTAATACCAACGCCATAACAAAAGAACGAAACATAACAACTCCCTAAAAATTCCTACAACGCTACACACAAAGCTACGCCCAAAGATAGACGTGCAATTTTTTAGCTAAAAGGAAATTTCTAATCCCTCAAAATGCAATAATGAAGGTGAAGTCTTATCGGTGGGGGTGGATGGTGATGTTTTTTTTGGCTACGCTGGCGAGAAACATAGATAGCGGTCATGCTTAACAGTAATAGTACAGCCCATGAATGGAAAAAAGGCTCTATTGTTAGCGGAGGAACAGATAATAATGATTTAGCGCTTAATTCACAGGTAGAGAGTGAATAAGTATGTTCTGTTGCGCTATTCTCATCAGCAATCGGTGTTGGTAGTGGGTATTGAGTTTGAGAAACAGCCGTCGCTAAGCGCTCACTAATGACGTGGGCACCTAATGAACGCTGAACAATGCAACACAAGATCAGCAAAACTGTTATTACCACTAGCCAGCGACCTGACCGCCAATTACTCATAGATGTTCCTCATCAATATGACCCGTTATCTTAACGGTAATCCACAGACAAACAACTCCTTAAGACAAACTTTACAAATCCCTACTTATTTTATTTTTCCTATTATCTCAATTTTTCATCTTTAACCTTTATTTCCATAAGGTTTCTACTACAATAGTTTTAAATATTGAAAACAACTTCCAAAAAAATAATCAACCATATTTGATTTCATTCTTTTATTGAGAGATACCTCTCGTATTTCACAAATTACACTTCCCAACAGTATGTTATTTGTTCTATCTATTAACATTATCAAAACAAATTAAAACAAAAAAGCAACACAAAGCAAATCACAAATATCACTTATCACCACGACAGGAGTTATTATGCGCATGCGTAAACTAGCATTATCATTAATGATTTTAGGGGCTGCAGGAGCTGTGCAAGCAGAAGAACTCACTGGAACCTTAAAAAAAATCAACGACAACGATATTATTATTGTTGGACATCGGGAATCCTCCGTTCCTTTCTCTTACTATGATAATCAACAAAAAGTGGTTGGCTATTCTCAAGACTATTCCAATCTGATTGTACAAGCAGTAAAAGACAAAATAGGCAAACCTAATCTGCAAGTTCGCCTGATCCCTATTACGTCTCAGAATCGCATTCCATTATTACAAAATGGTACATTTGATTTTGAATGTGGCTCAACAACCAATAATGAAGCTCGTCAGCAACAAGCTAGTTTCTCTAATACTATTTTTATCGTAGGTACACGTTTACTGGCGAAAAAAGACGGTGGAATAAAAGACTTCTCTGATCTGTCCGGTAAAAACGTAGTTGTAACATCAGGAACAACATCTGAAATGTTACTTAACAAACTTAACGATGAGAAAAAAATGAATATGCGCATTATCAGCGCAAAAGATCATGGTGACTCATTCCGTACACTCGAATCAGGTCGTGCTGTCGCCTTTATGATGGATGATGCATTACTTGCTGGTGAACGCGCGAAAGCGAAAAAACCAGGTCTGTGGGAAATTGTAGGAACACCACAATCTGAAGAAGCCTATGGCTGTATGTTGCGTAAAGACGATGCTCAATTCAAAGCATTAATAGATGAAACTATCGCTAACGCACAAAAATCAGGTGAAGCAGAAAAATCCTTCAATCGCTGGTTTAATGCCCCGATTCCACCTAAAAACCTTAACCTAGAATTCACTATCTCTGATGAAATGAAAGCCTTATTTGCATCACCAAATGATAAGGCATTGAATTAAAAATACATACGCCGTTGATGCAAACAAATAATTATAAAGTATCTGTTGGACAGACAGATCAGTGAAGTTTGGGGCAGTCGTTCCCTGCCCCTATTTTTCACCGGAGGTGAAATCATGTCGATTGATTGGGATTGGGGGATATTCTTCCAAGAAGCCCCTTTCGGAAACACCACATACTTAGGATGGCTGATTTCAGGCTTCCAGGTCACCATTGCCTTATCTTTATGCGCTTGGGTTATTGCCTTTCTTGTTGGTTCTTTATTCGGAATTTTGCGTACTGTACCTAATCGTTGGCTTTCAAGTTTAGGTACAGTTTATGTTGAGTTATTCCGTAACGTACCACTTATTGTTCAATTCTTTACGTGGTATTTAGTTATTCCTGAACTATTACCTCAATCTATTGGCGACTGGTTTAAAATGGACTTAGCGCCAAATGTACAATTTTTTGTCTCTTCAGCTCTCTGTTTAGGTTTATTTACCGCTGCTCGTATGTGTGAACAAGTCAGAGCAGCAATTAACTCATTACCCCGTGGGCAAAAAGCGGCTGGACTTGCCTTGGGCTTAACCTTACCTCAAACCTATCGTTATGTTTTATTACCCAATGCTTATCGTGTCATTATTCCACCAATGACCTCCGAAATGCTTAATCTCGTAAAAAACTCAGCGATTGCCTCCACTATCGGGTTAATTGATATGGCTGCACAAGCAAACAAGCTACTCGATTATTCAGCGAAAGCATATGAGTCATTCACTGCAATTACTCTCGCCTATGTTTTTATCAACGTCATTATTATGTTAATCATGAGTTGGCTTGAAAAACGTGTGCGTTTACCTGGCACAACAGGAGGTCAATAATGTATGAATTTGACTGGAGTTCTGTTGTTCCAAGCCTACCATTTTTAGTCGATGGTATGGCTATCACTTTAAAAATCACCATCACCGCTATTGTAGTTGGTATTTTATGGGGAACGGTGCTCGCTGTTATGCGCCTGTCTACATTTAAACCTATTAGTTGGTTTGCGGCCGCTTACGTTAATACCTTTCGTTCTATCCCATTAGTCATGGTATTACTGTGGTTTTATTTAATTGTGCCTAACATATTACAAAATGTTCTAGGACTTTCACCGAAAAGTGATATCCGTTTAATTTCAGCAATGATAGCGTTCTCATTATTTGAAGCGGCGTACTACTCTGAAATTATAAGGGCAGGTATTCAAAGTGTGAGTAAAGGGCAATTTTCTGCCTCACTTGCATTAGGTATGACCAAATCACAAACGATGCGCTTAGTGATTTTACCTCAAGCATTTAGAGCCATGGTTCCACTTTTACTCACTCAAGGAATTGTCTTGTTCCAAGATACGTCCTTAGTTTATGTATTAAGCCTTACTGACTTTTTCAGAACGGCGGCAAATATTGGTGAACGCGATGGCACACAAGTTGAGATGATCCTCTTTGCGGGTTTTGTTTATTTTGTCATTAGCTTCGCAGCTTCAATGTTAGTGAACTTTCTTAAAAAAAGGACTACCTAGATGATTTCCCTAAAAGACGTATCCAAATGGTATGGTCAATTTCAAGTACTGACTGAATGTTCCACTGAAGTTAAAAAGGGGGAAGTTGTTGTTGTCTGTGGGCCTTCTGGTTCAGGTAAATCGACACTGATTAAAACAGTGAATGGCCTAGAACCTATACAGCAAGGAGAGATCCTTGTTAATGAAATCAAAGTAAATGATAAACGCACCGATCTTGCTAAATTACGAGCAAAAGTAGGAATGGTATTCCAACATTTTGAACTTTTCCCTCATCTTTCTATTATTGAAAATCTTACACTCGCACAAGTTAAAGTGCTTAATAGAGAGAAAATCGCTGCAAAAGAAAAAGGCTTAAAATTATTAGAACGCGTTGGTTTATCCAGTCATGCGAACAAATACCCTGCCCAACTTTCTGGTGGTCAACAACAGCGTGTCGCCATTGCTCGTGCTTTATGTATGGATCCTATCGCAATGTTATTTGATGAACCTACATCTGCACTTGATCCCGAAATGATTAATGAAGTGCTAGATGTTATGGTTGAGCTAGCGAATGAAGGAATGACAATGATGGTAGTAACTCATGAAATGGGTTTTGCCAAAAAAGTAGCTGACCGTATTATCTTTATGGATGAAGGTCGTATTGTAGAAGATAGACCTAAAAATGACTTTTTTGATAATCCAAAATCAGATCGCGCAAAAGATTTCTTAGCTAAAATCTTACATTAATACTTCATATCTCCTCTGCTGGCGTGCTTTCTTAGCACGTCAGCCTCAAATAATAATTTTGAATAACCTCGCAACCAAATATCAAGTAATCTTATTTTCTCGCAATATCACCATTATTTTTCTAGAAAATACGCATTTATTCTCTTTTTGTTTTAACGCTTTCCAAGATATCTCGCAATTGTCTTGAAAAAGTTATGCAAACAGTGGCTTTCATTAAGATCAATAGTTGTGGCTATTAGACAAAATCAGCTATGCTATGCAAGTCTTAATTTCATAATAGCGGTTACCCTCCGGTAGCCATTAATTCACCATAGGATTATCGGTGCCATGCAAGAACAATATCGTCCCGAAGATATAGAGCAAACTATCCAGGAATACTGGGAAAAGAACAATACATTTAAAGTGACAGAAGATAATAACAAAGAAAAATATTACTGCCTGTCAATGCTACCTTATCCTTCTGGCCGACTACACATGGGACACGTCCGCAACTACACCATTGGTGACGTGATTTCCCGTTATCAACGTATGCAAGGTAAAAACGTCTTACAACCTATCGGTTGGGATGCGTTTGGCCTACCTGCTGAAGGTGCCGCAGTAAAAAATAACACCGCGCCTGCACCGTGGACTTATGAAAACATCGATTACATGAAAAACCAGTTAAAGAAACTGGGTTTTGGTTACGATTGGGATCGTGAAGTCACAACGTGTACACCAGAATATTATCGTTGGGAACAGTGGTTCTTTACTAAGCTATATGAGAAAGGCTTAGTGTATAAAAAAACCTCTGCTGTTAACTGGTGCCCACATGATTTAACCGTATTAGCTAACGAACAAGTTATTGACGGCTGTTGCTGGCGTTGTGATACCCCTGTAGAACGTAAAGAAATTCCACAGTGGTTTATCAAAATTACCGATTACGCAGAAGAACTGTTAAACGATTTAGATACGTTAGATGAATGGCCTGAACAAGTTAAAACCATGCAACGTAACTGGATTGGCCGTTCAGAAGGCGTCGAAATCACATTTGATGTTGCAGATAGCGACGACAAAATGACAGTTTATACAACACGTCCTGATACCTTTATGGGTGTTACTTATGTCGCTGTTGCAGCAGGTCATCCATTAGCGCAAAAAGCAGCTCAAAACAATCCTGAAGTTCAACACTTCGTTGATGAATGCCGTAACATGAAAATGGCAGAAGCCGATATGGCAACGATGGAGAAAAAAGGGATTGCCACTGGTCTTTATGCCATTCACCCATTAACTAAAGAAAAAGTGGCTATTTGGGTCGCTAACTTTGTTTTAATGGAATACGGCACGGGTGCCGTGATGGCTGTTCCAGGTCATGATGAACGTGACTGGGAATTTGCAACCAAATATAACTTACCTATTAAAGCTGTTATTGCTGATGCTGAAGGTAACCAACCTGACTTATCTGAAGGTGCATTAACCGAGAAAAATAGCCTGATCAACTCTGGTGAATTCTCTGGTTTAGATAATCAAGCAGGCTTTAATGCTATTGCAGACAAACTTGCACTAATGGGTGTTGGTGAACGCAAAGTTAACTACCGTTTACGTGACTGGGGTGTTTCTCGCCAACGTTACTGGGGTGCACCAATTCCAATGGCAACCTTAGAAGACGGTACTGTTGTTCCTGTTCCTGAAGATCAACTTCCCGTTATCCTGCCAGAAGATGTAAAAATGGACGGGATCACCAGTCCAATTAAAGCCGATCCTGAGTGGGCAAAAACCACCATTAATGGCCAGCCAGCACTGCGTGAAACAGATACGTTTGACACCTTTATGGAATCATCTTGGTATTACGCTCGTTATACCTGTCCTGATTACGATAAAGGCATGTTAGATCCAAAGGCAGCTAACTATTGGTTACCTGTTGACTGGTATATTGGTGGTATTGAACACGCCATCATGCACTTAATGTATTTCCGCTTCTTCCATAAACTGATGCGTGATGCAGGTTTAGTTAACTCTGATGAACCAGCAAAACGTTTACTATGTCAAGGTATGGTGTTAGCTGATGCGTTCTATCACACAGGTGAAGACGGTGCTCGTCATTGGGTATCTCCTGCTGAAGCCATTGTTGAACGTGATGAGAAAAACCGCATCATAAAAGCGACTGACAGTGCTGGTCATGAACTGACTTATGCTGGCATGAGCAAAATGTCTAAATCTAAAAATAACGGTATCGACCCACAAACAATGGTTGAACGTTATGGTGCAGACACCGTCCGTTTATTTATGATGTTTGCAGCTCCACCAGAATTAACACTTGAATGGCAAGAGTCTAGTGTTGAAGGTGCTAACCGTTTCTTACGTCGTTTGTGGCGTTTAGTTCATGAACACACTCAAAAAGGAACAGCGCAATCACTTGATCTGTCTGCACTAACAGAAGAACAAAAAGATTTACGCCGTGACTTACATAAAACTATCGCAAAAGTATCTGATGATGTAGGTCGCCGCTTAGCTTTCAATACCGCAATTGCAGCCATCATGGAGTTAATGAATAAATTAACTCGTGCAAGTCAAGAAACAGAGCAAGATCGTGCATTAATGCAAGAAGCATTAGAAGCCATCGTTCGTATGCTTTCTCCAATCATTCCTCACGCTTGTTTTGTGATGTGGCAGGCATTAGGTGGAAAAGAAGATGTTGATGTTGCGCCATGGCCTGTTGCTGATGAAGAAGCCATGATTGATGACACTAAACTGATTATTGTTCAAGTGAATGGTAAAGTTCGTGGCCGTGTCACTGTTCCAGCTAATTCAGAAAAAGAATATGTTCAGGAAATGGCGACAAAAGAGTACAGTGTTGCTAAATACTTGGAAGATGTGACTATTCGTAAAGTCATTTACGTTCCAGGAAAATTACTGAACATCGTTGTTGGCTGATAAGGAGGCCTAGTGCGATATCTACTTTCGCTATTTTTCGGTTTAGCGGTGTTAATCACCGCTGGCTGCGGTTTTCATTTACAAGGGAAAACTCAGGTTCCAGCAGAATTAAAAACGCTTTATCTTAGCTCTGGTGACCCTTATGGCCCATTATCTCGTGTAATGCGTCAACAACTCAGACTTAGTGATGTTCAGCTTGTTGAAAATCCAACAGCCGATATTCCTATTCTCAAAATTGTAGGTTCGTCAGAGAGTAAAGAGACCGTTTCTGTGTATCAAGACGGTAAATCAGCAGAACGTCAGCTAACATTTGTGCTAGATGCGCAAGTGATTATGCCAGATGGAACGATTTACCCTATTTCATCACAGGTTTCACGCCCATTCTTCGATAACCCATTAGAGGCATTAGCAAAAGATGCTGAGAATGACATTATCAAGCAAGAAATGCGTGAACAAGCAACAGCAATATTAGTGCGTAAACTATTGGTTGTTCATAATGCTGAACGCCAAAAAGCCGCACAAGCTGAGCAAGCAAAACAGATAATCTCTCCGGCCAAATGATCCGCTTATATCCAGAACAACTGAATGCGCAGCTCCAAGAGGGGCTGCGCCAAAGTTATCTACTCTGGGGCAATGAACCTCTATTGCTCCAAGAGTCTCAAGATACCATCCAATCCGCTGCTAAAGCCCAAGGATTTATTGAACACTATCAATTTACTCTTGATAATAATACGGACTGGAATGAAATTTACTCCCTTTGTCAATCACTAAGCCTTTTTTCTCAAAGACAATCTATTTTGCTTCATTTACCTGATAGTGGTCCTAATGCAGCTATGTCAGAGAAACTCACAAGGTTATCTCAAGAGTTACACCAAGATTTATTATTGATTTTACGTGGCAATAAACTAACCAAGGCTCAAGAAAACAGTGAATGGTTTAAAACATTAAGCCAGAATGGAACATATGTTTCTTGTCTCACACCTGAACTTGATAAATTGCCTAACTGGGTTTCTCGTCGAGCAAAACAAAAAGGATTAGTGCTGGATGAACAAGGTAACCAACTACTTTGCTACTGCTATGAAGGTAATTTGCTCGCATTAGCACAGGCGATAGAGCGTCTTTCCCTACTTTATCCTGATGGTAAATTGACATTACCTAGAGTAGAAGCAGCTGTTAATGACGCTTCACATTTTACCCCTTATCACTGGGTTGATGCATTGCTTGCAGGTAAGACACAACGCGCATGGCATATTTTACAACAACTCAAAAGAGAAGATAGCGAACCTGTTATTTTACTCAGAACGTTACAACGTGAGTTAATGCAATTAATTACGCTGCACCGAGAATCTAAAACTGCCGCGTTAAAAACTATTTTTGATAAACATCGAATTTGGCAAAACCGACGTCCAATTTTTACAGCAGCATTACAACGTTTATCTGAGCATCAACTGCTAACTGCAATACGGTTATTAGCCAGTATTGAAATGACTATTAAACAAGATTATGGTCAAACTGTTTGGCCATCTCTTAGCGCATTAGGCTTATTGCTTTGTGGGAAAGCATTACCAGAAGGATTTGTAAATTATGCCTAAAAATAATGATCCTACACCTTTAATTAATCAAGCTATCGCCTTATATGGTGGCACATTTGATCCAATTCATTATGGGCATTTACGTCCTGTTGAAGCACTTTCAGGATTAATTGGTTTAAAAGAAGTGGTGTGGCTACCCAATAATATTCCTCCTCATCGCCCACAGCCTGAAGCATCTTCTCAGCAACGCCTTGATATGGTACGTCTTGCTCTTGAGCCATATTCTTCATTTAAAGTGGATACTCGTGAGCTTGAGAAGCCAACACCTTCTTATACTATTGAGACATTAAGAGATTTCAGACAAGAAATTGGTAATAAACAACCTTTAGCATTTATTATTGGTCAGGATTCATTACTTTCGATTAATACGTGGCATCAATGGGAAAAGCTATTAGATGTATGCCATTTGTTAGTTTGCGCTCGCCCGGGTTATCAAACTCATTTTGAGTCAGCCCAAATGCAGAAGTGGCTAAAAAAACATCAAACCAATCAACAAGAAGATATTCATTGCTTACCTTCTGGCAAAATTTTTCTGGCTGATACGCCTCTTTATAATATTTCAGCAACAGATATTCGTGCTCGCCATAAAGCAGGATTAGATTGTCACGATTTGCTACCAAGTTCTGTCGAAGACTATATTCGCCAGCAACAACTCTATAAATAATTAAGGCTAAAGTTGCTCTCTTAAATAATTAAAAGCGAACGGATAAGGTGAAAAATAGCGTTGATGGCTCAAATACTCATTAGGATAAATGGCTAACCAATATTTGAGTAAATCATAAGGTTTAGATAAAGGCACAATACCTTGACGATATTGTAAAATTGTCTGCGCCATCTCTTGTTTTTGTTGTGAGCTTAGATTTCGCTTAAAATACCCTGCCATATGCATTAACGCATTAGTTTGCCCTTCTCTATTTGCAGCAACACTAAATGCCTTCATTAGCTTTTCCTGATATTTCGATGCAACTTGTTCAAGGGGAATAGCATCAGAAAAATTAGCAATGTCACGTCCCAATTCTCGATAAGCCACTAGTGAATAAGCCATAATTAAATATTTATATCGACTATGAAATTTAACTAAAGCCCCTTTAGTTAATGATTGATTAACCTGTTGTTGGTAATCAAACAGTGTGAAAAATTGGGTAAGAAAATGGTCAAGAACAATAGGCTGTAAAAGTTGATTAATATTTAATTGAGGTAAAGTAAAATTCGAGGGTGAGGAAAGGCTGTCTCCTTTTTTTCCAACATAACCATAAAGTGGCAACAGATTATCTCTATTTTGAGCATCTATCTGCATAATGCTTATCTTTTCCGCCTGAACCGTGTCACAAAGCAATGCTAACTTTTCTTGCAATTGGTGATTGGTGTTACTCATAATTTCTGAAGATATCCCGAGATAATTCACTTTTCTTTCCATTCTTTTTCTCTCCAATTAAAAAGTCTGAGCATTACACGGTATAATCTGAAGCTAACAAAGTAAAAACACATCTAATTAGGTGCTTGATGAGCATTGACAGACGATGTTTAGCTGTTATTCTCACCCTCTGTTCCCTTAAGGGAACTGTAAGGTAAAACTGTCGTCTAACTGAAAAGTCCTTATATGCCTTCTTTTTATTATTGATTATGACGCAGTTAATGGGCATACATGAATTTTTCTAAATCAAACGTCGAAAAACAAAAGAATGAGGTTTATGTTCTTGTTATCGCTAACTGGAATTACTCATCGAGTAAAATAGATTTATTGGTATAAATTCCTTTAAAATAGCGTTCATACTCTAAATAATTCGAAGTACAGTAAAACGACAAGTAAATGGTCACTAAAAGCAGACAAAAATCTGCAACTAGTAAAAATAAACCTAGTCAACAATACTGCAAACTGATGTATAACGAGTATAGTATTTTTCGATTGAATTAACTCATTAGATTAAAGGTGATCCTTTTGCAAGGTTCTGAATTACAACAATTTATTATTGATAAACTTGAAGATTCTAAAGCTCAAGACATCATTGCATTAGATGTCCGTGGAAAATCAAGTGTAACGGATTACATGATTATTTGCACAGGTACATCAAGCAGACATCTTATGTCTGTTGCAGATAATCTCGTTGATGATTGCCGCGAAGCGGGATTACAACCTTTAGGTGTGGAAGGACAAGGTGTTTCTGATTGGATTGTCGTCGATCTTGGTGAAGCCATGGTACACGTAATGCAAGAAGATAGCCGTCGTATGTACGAACTTGAAAAACTCTGGAGCTGAGTTTGAAATTACAGCTCATTGCCGTTGGTACAAAAATGCCGGACTGGATACAGACCGGCTTTATGGATTATCTTAATCGATTTCCCAAAGACATGCCTTTAGAACTTATTGAGATACCCGCAGGTAAACGCGGAAAGAATGCCGATATTAAACGCATTCTCGAAAAAGAAGGCGAACAAATGTTAGCGACTGTGGGTAAAGGGAATCGTATTGTCACTCTTGATATTCCTGGCGCTCGCTGGGATACGCCAAAACTTGCAGAACAACTTGATCGATGGAAGCTTGATGGTAGAAATGTCAGCTTATTAATTGGTGGCCCTGAAGGATTAGCACCTGCTTGTAAAGCTGCAGCTGAGCAAAGCTGGTCTTTATCTCCTTTAACAATGCCACACCCCCTTGTTCGTGTCGTGGTTGCAGAAAGCCTTTATCGAGCATGGAGTATTACGACAAACCATCCTTATCATCGTGAATAATCAATAAATTGGCGGGTCAGTAAGTGAAGTCAAATGGGATGAAGAGAAAAAAACGTACCCCGTTTCGAGATTATACTGCGGAATCAAAATTATTTATCCGCCGTGTGATCGTCGCATTTTCAGTAATTATCATATTAAGTGGTATTTTGGTTTTTAACCTCAATCACTTACAAATCGCTCGCCATGACGATTATCAAACACGTTCAAATGATAACCGAATTAAACTCGTCCCAATTGCACCTAGTCGTGGCATTATTTATGATCGCAAAGGGATCCCTCTTGCGCTTAATCGGACTATCTACCAGTTAGAAGTCGTACCTGAAAAGGTAACAAACTTACAAGAAACGCTTGAAAGTTTGAGAGAGGTTGTTGACTTAACTGATGAAGATATCGCAGCTTTTGAAAAAGAACGTAAGCGCTCTCGTCGATTTAGCTCTATTCCCTTAAAAACCACACTTAGCCAAGTGCAAGTTGCGCGTTTTGCTATCAATCAATATCGTTATCCGGGCTTAGAAATCAAAGGTTATCAACGCCGTTATTATCCTTATGGTTCAGCATTAACACATGTAATTGGTTATGTTGCAAAAATTAACGATAAAGATGTTGAACGACTTGATAAAGAAGGTTTGTCACCTAACTACGCCGCTACTCATGATATCGGTAAATTAGGTATTGAACGTTATTATGAGTCTGTATTACACGGAACAACGGGCTATGAAGAAGTTGAAGTCAATAGCCGTGGTCGCGTTATTCGCCAATTACATGAACAACCACCACAAGCAGGTAAAGATATTTACCTTACCGTTGATCTTGAATTACAGACCTATATTGAAACATTACTTACCACAAGCCGGGCTGCTGTTGTAGTGACTGATCCTCGCAATGGTGAAATTTTAGCCCTTGTATCAAACCCAAGTTATGATCCGAACTTATTTGTGGGCGGTATTTCTAATACTGATTATCAAGGATTACTAAATAATCCTGATAGACCACTAATAAATCGAACGACACAAGGCCTCTATCCTCCAGCTTCAACGGTTAAACCCTTTATGTCTGTTGCTGCATTAAGTGAAGGGGTTATCACCGCAAATACGACTATTCACGATCCTGGCTGGTGGCAACTTCCTGGCTCTGAAAAACGCTATCGTGACTGGAAACGCTGGGGGCATGGTAAACTCAATGTTACCAAGTCCATTGTTGAGTCTGCAGATACATTTTTCTATCAAGTTGCTTATGATATGGGAATCGATCGTATATCAACTTGGATGGGCCGATTTGGCTATGGCGAATACACCGGAATCGATCTATCCGAAGAGCGTAATGGCATCATGCCAACGCGTGAGTGGAAACAGCAACGTTATAAAAAACCTTGGTATCAAGGTGACACGATCCCTGTAGGGATTGGTCAAGGTTATTGGACCGCAACGCCAATTCAAATGGCAAAAGCTTTAATGACATTGATTAATGATGGTCAAGTTAAAACTCCTCACCTACTTTACGGTACGAAACTTGGTAATGAAATGTTGCCTTATATTGATACCGAAACCCGTCAAATTGGTGATATTAACTCTGGCTATTGGGAATTAGCAAAACATGGTATGTATGGCGTGGCTAACTTCCCTAATGGTACAGGTCGCCGAAGTTTTGCTGATGCTCCTTATAAAGTAGCAGCTAAATCAGGAACTGCGCAGGTGTTTAGTTATGAAACATACAATGCTAGCCAATTGGCTGAACATCTTCGTGACCACAAACTGATGATTGCCTTTGCGCCTTATGATGAGCCGACTGTTGCTATAGCAATTATTTTAGAAAATGGTGGTGCTGGCCCTTCTGTCGGTGATATTACAAGACAAATTCTTGACCACATTCTCCTAGGTGATAACAACACAGTGTTACCTGATTCGCCACCTGCTCCACGCGGTTCAGAGGAATAATCATTATGACTGAAAATAATAAGAAAAAATCCTTCTGGACTCGAGTCCATATCGACCCTTTATTCTTGCTCTGTATTATTGCTTTATTGGGATACAGCGCATTTATTATGTGGAGTGCAAGTGGCCAAGATCCAGAAATGATGCAGCGCAAATTAGGTCAGATTGGTATGGGTTTTATGATCATGATAGTCATGGCTCAAATTCCACCACGAGTCTATGAAAGCTGGGCTCCACATCTCTATTTCTTTTGCGTTATTTTGCTTATTCTTGTTGATGTCTTTGGTCAAATAAGTAAAGGTGCTCAACGTTGGCTAGATTTAGGTATTGTACGTTTCCAACCTTCAGAAATTGCTAAAATTGCCGTACCATTAATGGTAGCACGATTTATGAACCGAGATATCTGCCCGCCTACGTTGCGTAATACTGCTATTGCTTTGGTACTTATTTTTGTACCAACGTTATTAGTCGCAGCACAGCCAGATTTAGGAACATCCATTCTTGTCGCTGCATCGGGTTTATTTGTTCTTTTTCTCGCGGGAATGAGTTGGCGTCTTATCACTGTAGCCATAGTTCTTGTTGCTGCTTTTATCCCCATACTCTGGTTTTTCCTTATGCATGATTACCAACAAGCTAGGGTAATGATGCTACTTGACCCTGAATCTGATCCACTCGGCGCAGGATATCATATCATCCAATCTAAAATTGCCATTGGTTCTGGCGGATTACATGGAAAAGGATGGTTACAAGGCACGCAATCTCAATTAGAATTCTTACCAGAGCGCCATACAGACTTTATTTTTGCTGTATTGGCTGAAGAACTCGGATTAATTGGTGTTTTGATACTGCTAGCTCTTTACATACTCTTAATTGCGCGAGGCCTTTACCTTGCAACGAAAGCACAAAATACATTTGGTAGAGTAATGATTGGCGGATTAATGTTAATCTTCTTTGTCTATGTCTTTGTCAACATAGGAATGGTGAGTGGTATTCTTCCTGTTGTCGGTGTTCCGTTACCGCTAATGAGTTATGGAGGCTCTGCCCTAATTGTCTTGATGGCAGGATTTGGCATTGTTATGTCTATTCATACACACCGAAAACTATTATCGAAAAGTTTATAATGAGGTTTCTATGCGTCTGCAATGGGTTTTGGTAGGTATCAGTGCATTGCTACTTTCAGGATGTGTTGTTGATAAGCAGAACACAAATAAACAGCCTGCACCATTACCCAATGTGCCAGCTCAACGTGTTCTTGGTGCTGAACCTCGTTATGAGCCTTATCACCCAACAGCAAATCAAGATTACCGAAAAAATGGTATGATCTATCGTATTGTGACTGATCCTGCAAACTTTAGTGAGCGAGGAGAAGCTATTGTTTATGATAGCTTAGCTATGAGTCGTTTAACGACTATTGGTGAACGTGTCAATCCTTATGAATTTGCAGCCGCACATCCTACATTACCCATACCAAGTTATGTAAAAATCACAAACTTACTCAATGGGCGCACAATGGTTGTCAGGATCAATGACCGTGGCCCTTACGTCAACGGTAAACAAATCCAAGTCACTCCCGCTGTTTCTGATAGTTTGCGTTTAATGCCAACAACACCATTGCAAATTGAAGGAATTGTTGTCGATCAAAATGGCCATATGAGTGGTATTGGTACACATGGGGCTCAAATTGAGAAGAAAACAACAGCTTTACCCGAACGCCCTAATTTTAATGCTCAATCAACAACATCTACGCCATTAACAACATCAACACCTGCTAATATGCCTATTGAGCCACCAGCACAACCGGAAGCAAAAATTACAGCTCCAGCTCCAGCTCCAGCTCCAGCTCCAGCTCCAGCTCCAGTATTACTATCAAACTCCATAGCGCAAGGCTTTTATGTGCAAGTTGGCGCACTTAGTAATGAAAATAATGCTCAGTTTTGGCTCAATGATTTATTGTCATCATTTGGTACTCAAGGCGTGATTAATAAAACAGATGGACTATATAAGGTACAACTCGGCCCTTATTCCTCAAAAGATCAAGCCGAAGCAATAAAAAATAAGCTGAAACAAGTTAAAGATATCTCTGGGTTTATTATTACCCAATAAAGGTAAGATGACGTAAAATCCTTTTTATATCAGCAAATTCAAGCGTAGAATCGCCTGGTTTTGCTGATATTTTATTTATTAGCCCCTATTTTCCCCTGAATTTTCGGATTAAACAACAGAATGAAACAGACACTCCCAGCTAAATTACTAAGAACGAGCCTATTAAGTGCCACTTTTGCTTTATTGACAGTAACGCATCAAAGCTTGGCTGATGATTCACTAAAAACAATGATACCCGCTGTTCCTAATATCGAAGCCGAATCTTATATTCTTATTGATTATAATTCTGGGAAAGTGCTGGCTGAAATGAATGCCGATGTTCGTCGTGATCCTGCGAGTTTAACCAAAATGATGACCAGTTATGTTATTGGGCAATCTATTCGTGCAGGCAAAATTACTAATAACGATATCGTGCCAATTGGTGAAGAAGCATGGGCAACGGGCAATCCTATTTTTCGTGGCTCCTCTTTAATGTTTTTAAAACCTGGCGACCAAGTTACTGTCGCACAATTAACCCGTGGCATTAATTTGCAATCAGGTAATGATGCTTGTGTGGCAATGGCCTCTTATGTCGCCGGTAGCCAAGATACATTTGTCACCATGATGAATGATTACGTTAAACGTCTTGGTTTAAAAAACACCCAATTTCAAACAGTTCATGGACTTGATGCTCCTGGGCAATATAGCTCTGCTCGTGATATGGCGTTAATTGGTGCAGCATTAATTCGTGATGTACCTGACGAATATGCCATCTACAAAGAGAAAGAGTATACCTATAACAATATCCGCCAAACAAACCGAAATGGATTGTTATGGGATAGCAGTTTAAATGTGGATGGTATTAAAACAGGCCACACTTCCTCAGCAGGTTATAACTTAGTTGCCTCTGCAACTGAAGGTAATATGCGCTTAATTTCAGCTGTAATGGGTGGTCATTCATCTAAAGGTCGTGATGCTGAAAGTAAAAAACTGCTGACTTGGGGTTTTCGCTTTTTTGAAACAGTAAAACCACTACAAGTAGGTAAAGAGTTCGCAGCTGAACCAATTTGGTACGGTGAAACAGATAAAGTACAATTAGGCGTAGATAAAGATGTTTATTTAACTATTCCTCGTGGTCGATTAAAAGATTTAAAAGCAAGCTATGTCCTTGATAATGTAGAATTACATGCCCCAGTCACTAAAAACCAAGTTGTTGGAACCATTAATTTCCAACTTGATGGGCAAATTATTGAGCAACGTCCACTCGTGGTGATGAATGAAGTAAAAGAAGGTGGCTTCTTTAGCCGCATTATCGATTACATCAAATTATTATTCTCACACTGGTTTGGCTAAGACTTGAAAAAGGTAAATGTGACCACATATAACTTATATATGAATATTGGCATAAACACACTTACCATTCCCCTATTTACCCTAATTACCAGTATCGCATTCCTTAATTGTTAAGGAATGCGCTTTTTATTTGTCAAGATTAGGTGTAGATATAGATAATTAAAACAACAGTGTCTGTTGTCTTAAGGAATTACATTATGATGAAAACAAAATTAAATGAACTGTTAGAGTTCCCATGTTCTTTCACTTATAAAGTGATGGGTCATGCAAAACCAGAATTAGTGGATCAAGTCGTTGAAGTTATTCAACGCCACGCACCCGGTGATTATACTCCTTCTGTAAAACCAAGCAGTAAAGGCAATTACCATTCAGTTTCTATTACGATCAATGCAACCCATATCGATCAAGTAGAAACACTGTATAAAGAGTTAGGCGAGCTTGAACTCGTTCGTATGGTTCTATAACCTCTTCATTTAAAATGATGAATTTTTCAAAAGCGCCTTTCTCTCAGGCGCTTTTTCTTATCTTAATTACGTTCATTTTCCTCTCCTCTTCGGAAAAAAAACATCTCAATCTGGTAGTTCATTTACTGGGGCGTTATACTGCTCTTCACAATTACGCTACAAATGAAGATTTTCACGGTGCAAGACAAAACAATCATTATTCGCCAATTAGGTGTGAAACCCTACTTACCGGTTTCTGATTCTATGCATCAGTTTACGGAGAAACGGGAAAGTCACACGCCTGATGAAATATGGCTCGTTCAGCATGAACAAGTTTTTACTCAAGGCCAAGCAGGTAAAGCTGAACACTTATTAAACACAGGAACTATTCCTGTTATTCAATCTGATCGTGGTGGTCAGGTGACTTATCATGGCCCTGGTCAACAAGTCATGTATGTTTTAGTGGACTTAAAACGTAACCATATTGGTGTTCGACAACTAGTCACAGCACTTGAAAATACCGTTATTGATACGCTAGCGGAATTTAATGTAGAGGCCTATGCTCGCGCTGATGCACCGGGCGTATATGTGAAAGGCGATAAAATCTGTTCATTAGGGCTACGTATTCGTAAAGGTTGCTCCTTTCATGGTTTAGCCCTCAATATCGATATGGATTTATCACCTTTTTCACGAATAAATCCTTGTGGTTATTCTGATCTGAAAATGACACAGTTAATTGATTTTGCTCCTAATACGACAACGATACAGGTAGCACCATTATTAGTTAAGCATTTTTGTACACAACTAGGATTCCAACCACAGCAATAAAAATGCTATAATTTTTTTAACATTTGTCATTTTTTTTTAAAACCCTGATTACCTCAGTCACATCGTGTTAATCACTCTAGATAACTGGAACTGGCACAATTATGAGTAAACCTATTCAGATGGAACGCGGAGTTAAATATCGCGACGCCGATAAAATGGCACTTATTCCTGTTAAAACGGTCGCTACAGAACGTGAACAACTGCTACGCAAACCTGATTGGATGAAAATAAAGCTGCCCGCTGATTCAAGTAAAATTCAGGGCATCAAAGCGGCAATGCGTAAAAATGGTCTTCATTCTGTATGCGAAGAGGCATCTTGTCCTAACCTCGCAGAGTGTTTTAATCATGGAACAGCAACCTTTATGATCTTGGGCGCAATCTGTACACGCCGTTGCCCATTTTGTGATGTAGCACATGGCCGACCAAATGCTCCTGATCCACAAGAGCCAGAGAAACTCGCACAAACTATTAAAGATATGGGATTACGCTATGTCGTTATCACCTCAGTAGACCGTGATGACTTGCGTGATGGCGGTGCTCAGCATTTTGCAGATTGTATCTCCGCTATTCGTGCAAAGAATCCTACTATTCGTATTGAAACACTAGTACCTGATTTCCGTGGTCGTATGGATAAAGCACTTGAGATCCTTACAGACACTCCACCAGATGTCTTTAACCATAACTTAGAGAATGTACCTCGCGTTTATCGTCAAGTACGCCCTGGTGCTAACTATCAATGGTCATTAACGCTATTAGAACGCTTTAAACAAGCACACCCTGATATTCCAACAAAATCAGGCCTGATGGTAGGCCTTGGGGAAACCAACGAAGAAATTATTGACGTTATGCGTGATCTGCGCAAACATGGGGTAACGATGCTGACATTAGGGCAATATTTACAACCAAGTCGTCACCATCTTCCTGTTCAACGCTACGTCAGTCCTGACGAGTTTGAATATATGAAAGAACAAGCACTTGCAATGGGCTTTACCCATGCTGCTTGTGGGCCTTTTGTTCGCTCATCTTATCATGCCGACCTTCAAGCTCAGGGGATTGAGGTTAAATAACAATTAATCTCTTATGCTTAACATTGCAATTGCTGTATTTATAGGTGGTGGCTTAGGTAGCGTATTACGCTGGCTAATTAGCTACCGCCTAAATTCTATTTTTCCTCATTTTGCCACAGGCACCTTTGTTGCTAACTGCATTGGTGCATTTATTATTGCCTTTGGTATCGCTTGGTTTAGCAAAGCACCACATATTGATCCTATTTGGAAAATTATGCTGACAACAGGCTTTTGTGGCGGTCTGACAACTTTTTCAACCTTTTCAGTTGAAGTGGTTGCTCTCTTAACCGAAGGGAAAATTGGATGGGCATTAAGCACTATGGGGGCTAACTTAGCGGGTTCATTTTTAATGACAGCATTTGCATTTTGGTTATTACGTGAAATGTAATATTAGAGCCATAATAGCCTATTAAATAATAGGTTTAGTTCTAGAAATATAAACCCCGTTAAAAACGAGTTTGCTATATAAAATATAAAAACCCGTTAATAACGGGTTTTTACTGTCTCAAAGAAGTCGTTAATTAGATAGCGACAACGTTTGCAGCAGATGGCCCTTTCGCGCCGTCAGTAACTTCAAACTCTACTTTTTGACCTTCAGCAAGGGTTTTAAAGCCTTCTGATGTAATAGCGGAAAAGTGTACAAATACATCTTTGCTGCCATCTTCTGGAGTGATAAAACCAAAACCTTTAGTTTCGTTAAACCACTTAACGTTACCTTTTAATTTAGACATCAAGTTTACCTTTAAAATAGAAAATAAACGCAAGCGTTTTGCGTTGGCTATAGTAAAACAAAAATGATGATTCCCTGTCCACAGTCTAGATCACGAAACTCACATTTTTTTTCTACCAAATGATTAATATTCAGACAAATCCCATGACTTAACGCATAGTTCACTTAAGAAACAATACTTAATACTTACAATCTGAACTATTCATCAATCTCTACTTTTTCATATTGAAGTAGCCAACGCTTAATATCTAATCCACCAGTGTAACCGACTAACTTACCGTTATGACCAATAACACGATGACAAGGAATAATTAAAGAAATCGGATTTCGTGAATTTGCCATTCCGACCGCCCTGCAATAATTGACTGAACCTAATGTAAGTGCCAATTTTTTATAACTCCAAATTTCACCATAAGGGATCGTTTGTAATGATGTCCAAACTCGACTTTGAAATTCTGTTCCTTTTGGCGCCAGTGGCACAGAAAAGGTGGTACGTTTACCCGCAAAATACTCTTTTAGTTGTTTTATGCATTGATTAATTACGGGGCTTGAATTCACAGCAACATCTTTGTCATTTACAAAATAGAGGCTGGTGATCCCTTTTTCATTGGCTGTAATAGAGATATAAGGTTTTGGGAAGCCAACAGGTGTATCGAGATAGTCTTGGTACATAATATTTTCTCTATTGATTTGTCTGTAACACTAAGAGTAAATCATGCTTGATTGATAAAGCAATCATCTAATTACTTGTATATCTAATAAAAATAGATCAATAACACGGTCAAAAAATAAAATTAGTGCGCTAACTGTTTAATTTTAATGATAATCATTATCAAAACACAAAAACACCATATATTGTGTGGTTGAAAATAAATAACTCTATATATAGTATTTAAATACTTCTCATTATGGATGTGAAAACAGACGCATCCATATTTTTATAAGGGTTATTTTTATGTCTGTTATCCTCTATACCAAACCGAATTGCGTTCAATGTAGTGCCACAGAACGCGCATTAAAACAGAAAAATATTCCGTTTGTTGCTGTTGATCTCACCCAAGATACACAAGCCTTAGCTCAAATAGTTTCTATGGGATATCGCCAAGTTCCCGTTGTTGTTCATGGTGACCAACATTGGTCAGGCTTCTGCCCTGATAAAATAAGACAGATTACGCTCTAAAGGAGCTTTTCATGCAAACTGCACCGTTAATCTATTTTTCAAGCCGCTCGGAAAACTGCCATCGCTTTGTGCAAAAGCTTAATTTACAAGCGACTAGGATTATTGAGGATGAAATATTACTTGCAACACAACCATTCGTGTTGCTTTGCCCTACTTATGGTGGCGGCGGTACTAAAGGTGCAGTTCCTAAAGCGGTTATTCAGTTTTTAAATATTCCTGAAAATCGTCAATTAATACGCGGTGTTATTGCTTCTGGAAATACAAATTTTGGTGCAGCTTATGGATTGGCTGGCAACATCATTGCACAAAAATGCCAAATTCCTTTTTTATATCGATTTGAGCTATTAGGCACACCAGAAGATGTAAAACGTGTAAAAACTGGTTTAAGTACGTTTTGGTCAAACCTAGCAGACCACTGCGTTACGAGATAATTAACATGACACAACCAATAGAACAACTTGATTACCATGCCTTAAACGCCATGCTAAATCTGTATGATGAGCAAGGTAATATTCAGTTTGATAAAGACAAATTAGCGACACATCATTTTTTTCGCCAACATGTAAATCAAAACACGGTATTTTTTCATGATCTAAAAGAAAAACTCGAGTTTTTAGTACAACAACACTATTACGAAGCGCAAGTATTAGAACAATATGAATTTGCCTTTATCAAACAGCTATTCAAACATGCTTATAGCAAAAAATTTCGCTTTCAATCTTTTTTAGGCGCTTTTAAATACTATACCAGTTACACCTTAAAAACCTTTGATGGAGAGCGTTACCTTGAACGCTATGAAGATCGCGTCTGTATGGTAGCGCTTACTCTTGCACAGGGTAATACCGACCTAGCCATTCATCTCGTTGATGAAATTATTAGTGGTCGTTTCCAACCCGCAACACCAACTTTCCTAAATTGTGGAAAACAACAGCGTGGTGAATTGGTTTCCTGCTTTCTATTGCGTATAGAAGATAATATGGAATCTATCGGCCGATCGGTCAATTCCGCATTACAGCTCTCTAAACGTGGAGGTGGTGTCGCATTTCTACTCACTAATTTACGTGAAGCAGGCGCACCCATTAAACGTATAGAAAATCAATCCTCTGGCGTCGTTCCGGTTATGAAGATGCTTGAAGATGCGTTTTCCTATGCAAACCAATTAGGAGCAAGACAAGGTGCCGGTGCTGTTTATCTTCATGCTCACCATCCTGATATTTATCATTTTCTTGACACCAAAAGAGAAAATGCAGACGAAAAAGTTAGGATCAAAACCCTCTCTTTAGGTGTAGTGATCCCAGATATCACATTTGAATTAGCGAAACGCAATGAAGATATGTATCTATTCTCACCTTATGATGTAGAACGTGTTTATGGCGTACCTATGTCAGAAATCAGTGTTAGCGAAAAATACAGTGAGATGGTAAATAATGCACAAATACGTAAAAAGAAAATAAAAGCGAGAGAGTTCTTTCAAACATTAGCCGAAATTCAATTCGAGTCAGGCTATCCTTATATCATGTTTGAAGATGCGGTAAACCGTGCAAATCCTATCGCGGGTAGAATTAATATGAGCAATCTCTGCTCTGAAATTTTACAAGTCAACAGCGCGAGCGAATATCACCCAGACTTAAGCTATCGCCATATCGGTCATGATATCAGTTGTAACTTAGGCTCTATGAATATTGCTATGGCAATGGACTCTCCTAACTTTGCACATACCGTTAGCACTGCAATTAGGGCATTAAGCAATGTCTCTGAAATGACGAAAATTGAGTCTGTTCCTTCTATTGAAAAAGGTAATCTCGCTTCTCATGCGATTGGTTTAGGGCAAATGAATTTACATGGCTATTTAGCGCGTGAAGGTATTTATTACGGCTCCGAAGAAGCATTAGATTTCACTAATATCTATTTTTATACCGTCACTTATTATGCGTTATTAGCTTCAAACCAATTAGCCATTGAAAAGAAACAACACTTTAAAGGTTTTGAGAACTCAAAATACGCAACAGGTGAATACTTTAATAAGTATGTATCACAACAATGGCTACCAAAAACACAAAAAGCCCACCAGTTGTTTAGTCAATCGAATATTCATATTCCTACACAAGAAGATTGGCAAACACTCAAGCAGTCTATTATGACACATGGGATCTACAACCAAAACTTACAAGCGATACCACCTACTGGATCCATTTCCTATATAAATCATTCCACATCAAGCATCCATCCTATTGCAGCCCCAATAGAAATTAGGAAAGAAGGCAAGATTGGACGAGTTTATTACCCAGCCCCATTTATGACTAATGAAAATCGCCAATATTATCAAGATGCGTATGAAATTGGTGCAGAAAAGATTATCGATACCTATGCAGAAGCTTCACAACATATCGATCAAGGCTTATCACTGACATTATTTTTTTCGGATGAAGCCACAACAAGAGATATTAACAAAGCACAAATCTATGCCTGGCGTAAAGGAATTAAAACCTTATATTACATTCGTATCCGACAATCCGCATTAGCAGGCACTGAAATAAAAGGCTGTGTTTCGTGCGCACTTTAATAATTACAATAAGGAGAACATAGCATGCCATCACCTTTATTAAGTCATGTTAATGCGATTAACTGGAATCGTATTGAAGATGAAAAAGATTTAGAGGTTTGGAACCGTTTAACCATGAATTTTTGGTTACCTGAAAAAATTCCACTCTCTAATGACATTCCTTCATGGAACACATTAACTCAAGCTGAAAAACAGCTCACTATTCGTGTTTTTACTGGGTTAACGTTACTGGACACTATCCAAAATACAGTAGGTGCGCCAACATTGATGCCCGATGCACTGACACCGCATGAAGAAGCTGTATTATCCAATATCTGTTTTATGGAAGCAGTTCATGCTCGCTCTTACAGTTCAATATTTTCCACACTCTGCTTAACAACAGATGTTGATGAGGCATATCGTTGGAGTGAGGAAAACCCTTATCTGCAAAAAAAGGCAGATATTATCCTGCGCTATTATCAAGACAGTGATCCTTTAAAGAAAAAAATTGCCAGCGTATTTTTAGAATCTTTTTTATTCTATTCTGGATTCTATTTACCTATGTATTGGTCAAGCAGAGGAAAATTAACCAATACAGCCGATTTAATTAGGCTCATTATTCGTGATGAAGCCGTTCATGGTTATTATATTGGTTATAAATTTCAAAATCAGTTATTAAATAAATCCGAATTAGAGAAGCAAGATATTAAAGATTTTGCATTCTCATTATTATTAGATTTATATGACAATGAAGTTAAATATACTGAAGATCTTTATGATACTGTTGGTTGGACTGAGGATGTAAAAAAATTCCTTCATTATAATGCAAATAAAGCATTAATGAATTTAGGTTATGAAGCATTATTCCCTGATGAAATAACAGATGTTAGTGCTGCAATCCTTTCATCATTATCACCAGATGCTAATGAAAATCACGATTTCTTTTCTGGTTCTGGTTCATCTTATGTTATTGGAAAAACCATTAATACTGAAGATGATGATTGGGATTTTTAATACAAAATAACACGATTAAATATATTAGAGGCAACAAAATACATTCAAATTAATTATATATTTTAATTTTAACGTAACACACTGAAAAATAACCATTATTTTTCAGTGTGCTTTTATTTGCTCAACAAACAACCTAATTGGTTGATTTTTACCGTTTGATTTATTCAAATAATCAATTTTTTACGAATGGTTTTAGCTTATTTAAAATATTCAAACCGATAATAAGCCAAAAATCATTACATTTACTAATGTATTGGGATTTTTTTTCATTTATTTTTTCCTTACTTTTTTCCTCAATTCAGTTATTTAATGCCCCTTTTTATTGATATCCTAATCAAAATAACAATGTCTTTAAAAACAATTATATTTCAGTAAGTTAAAAGAAACATTATCTTTTAATAAAAAAAATTTATTTCACTTTATTTAATTATTAATCATTATAAAAACAAAGGAAAAACACTCCTATTTTTTAGTTAATTATAATTAACATAGGGTTGTCAGATGCAATCATTGTGGTAGGGTAATTCCCTTACTAAAAATCTTATTTAGGAAAATAACAATACTGATTTAATTAAATTTAATTTATTCCTTTCATTATTTAAATAGGAAATAATATATTGCATGGCAATTAAACTCGAAGTAAAAAATCTCTATAAAGTATTTGGCGAGCACCCAAAACGAGCCTTTGAATTATTAAAATCTGGTATGAATAAAGATCAGATTTTTGATAAAACAGGTTTAACCGTAGGTGTTCAAAATGCAAATCTGGCAATTGAAGAAGGCGAAATATTTGTCATCATGGGATTATCTGGTTCAGGTAAATCCACCCTAGTCCGCCTTCTCAATCGTCTGATCTCTCCTACAAAGGGAGAGGTGCTTATTGATGGTGAAAATATTGCCACCATGTCTGATAAAGAATTACGGCAAGTTCGACGTAAAAAAATCAGTATGGTGTTTCAGTCATTCGCCTTAATGCCACATATGAATGTGCTTGATAACACAGCTTTCGGAATGGATCTCGCGGGATTAAGCAAAGACGAACGTTATAAAAAAGCGATGGATGCGTTAGAGCAAGTCAATCTTGGTAGTTATGCAAAATCATGGCCTGATGAGCTTTCTGGTGGGATGCGTCAACGTATTGGCCTTGCTCGCGCACTTGCCAATGATCCCGATATCTTGTTAATGGATGAGGCTTTTTCGGCACTTGATCCATTAATTCGCACTGAAATGCAAGATGAGTTATTGAGCTTACAAGGCGATAAACAACGTACTATTGTGTTTATTTCTCATGACCTCGATGAAGCCATGCGTATAGGTGATCGCATTGCCATTATGCAAGGCGGGGTTGTCGTTCAAATCGGCACACCTGATGAAATACTAAATAATCCGGCTAATGATTATGTACGCACATTCTTCCGTGGAGTTGATATTAGTCATGTATTTAGTGCAAAAGATATAGCCAAACGTCGCCCTGAAACCTTATTGCATGTTGCTCCTGGTTTCGGTCCTCGCTCAGCATTAAAAGTGCTTGAAGATGAAGATAGAAATTTTGGTTATCTCATTGAACGTGGTAGGAAGTTTATCGGTGTTGTTTCTGTGAATTCTCTCGAAGAAGCTCTAAAAAATAAACAACCTATTGAATCAGCCATTTTATCCGAACCTTGCGCTATTAATGGTGATACACCATTAAATGAGCTGATTTCTACTGTTGCACAATCTCCCTGTGCTATTCCTGTTATTGATGAAAAAAACCGTTATATAGGTTTAATTTCTAAAGGAATGTTACTACAAGCACTGGATAAGGAGACGCCAAATGAGTAATACAAAAAATCAAGATACGGTTTTGGATACAACGATCCAAGAAACCGCAACAAGCGAGACTACACAAGAGACAACCCATAGCGTAAATGATGATCCTTGGGCTACAACCGATACCAGTACAACAGAAAGTGATCCTTGGAGTAGTGCTGACAGTTCATCGGTAGATGCCGATCCATGGGGAGCTGGCAGTGGTAGTGATAATATTGATACATCATCCGCAGGAAGTGATTGGTTAGATGCAACACCTACTGATGTTACGCCAGATACTTTTAATCTTATGGATCCCTTTCACAATACACTGATCCCTTTGGATTCGTGGGTTACCGATGCAATTGACTGGATAGTGTTGCACTTTCGTCCTGTGTTCCAAGGTATTCGTGTCCCCGTTGATTTTGTGTTAAGTGGCTTTGAAAACTTCTTAACCTCAATGCCAGCACCAGTTGCCATTATTCTATTTTCACTGATTGCATGGCAACTTTCAGGCAAAGTGATGGGCATCACCTCGTTTATTTCATTGATATTGATTGGTGCGATTGGCGCTTGGTCTGAAGCAATGGTTACGCTTGCGTTAGTGCTGACCTCTTTACTGTTCTGTTTGATTATCGGCCTTCCCTTAGGAATATGGCTTGCGAATAGTGATAAAGCATCAAAAATTGTACGACCTTTGCTAGATGCCATGCAGACAACCCCTGCATTTGTTTACTTAGTGCCTATCGTAATGCTATTTGGGATTGGTAATGTGCCAGGTGTTGTAGTCACTATTATTTTTGCTTTGCCACCTATTGTGAGACTAACCATTTTAGGGATCAAACAAGTTCCTGAAGATTTAATTGAAGCAGCTCAATCGTTTGGGGCAAACCCACGACAAATGTTATTTAAAGTGCAATTACCTCTCGCCATGCCAACGATTATGGCTGGTGTAAACCAAACCTTGATGTTAGCACTTTCAATGGTTGTTATTGCGTCAATGATAGCCGTTGGTGGGTTAGGTCAAATGGTATTGCGTGGTATTGGTCGCCTTGATATGGGACTTGCTGCTGTAGGGGGTGCCGGTATTGTTATTCTCGCGATTATTCTTGACCGATTAACGCAATCATTAGGTCAGAATAGCCGCCATAAAGGCAACCGATGCTGGTATATGACAGGGCCTATTGGTTTAATTTGCCGACTATTTGGCAAAAAAGCATCGTAATAACTATTTTTAACATTAATTAAAAATCTATAAAGAACATCACGTTCAATCAATATAAGAAATAGAGGCGACAGTTCGCTGTCGTTATTTATCTCTTACCATCACAACAGAAGGAAAAACTATGCGTAATCCAGTTATCTGGGCAACCGTATTGTCCGCCACACTGATAAGCACCCAGTTATCCGCTGCTGATTTACCCGGAAAAGGGATTTCGGTTCAACCTGTGCAAAGTACGATTTCGGAAGAAACGTTTCAAACCTTAATCGTCAACAAAGCACTCGAACAATTAGGCTACACAGTTCAACCGATCAAAGAAGTCGATTACAACGTTGCTTATTCCTCTATCGCCAACGGTGATGCCACTTTTATGGCAGTAAGTTGGGTTCCACTTCATAACTCACAATATGAAGCTGCGGGCGGCGACAACACCTTTTATCGCAAAGGTGATTATGTGGTTAATGCTGCTCAAGGTTATTTAATCGATAAGAAAACCGCTGAAAAATATAACATCACCAATATTGAGCAATTTAAAGATCCTAAAATCGCCAAACTCTTTGATGCCAATGGTGATGGTACAGCCGATTTAACAGGTTGTAACCCTGGCTGGGGATGTGAAGAAGCTATCAATAATCACTTAAAAGCCTATGATTTAGAAAAATCGGTTACACATAACCAAGGTAACTACGCGGCTATGATGGCAGATACCATTACTCGCTACAAAGAAGGTAAACCTATTTTTTATTACACATGGACACCATATTGGATAAGTGATGTGTTAAAACCGGGTAAAGATGTTGTTTGGTTACAAGTGCCATTTTCATCTTTACCTGGTGATGATAAAACAGACACCACATTAGCAAATGGTAAAAACTATGGTTTCCCACCAAGTACCATGCATATTGCAGCAAATAAAAAGTGGGCTGAAGAAAATCCTGCGGCTGCAAAACTCTTTGAAGTCATGAAAGTATCTGTTGCCGATATCAATGCGCAAAACTTACGTATGCATAATGGCCAAAAATCACAAGCAGATATTGAACGTCATGCAAATGCGTGGATCAAAGCCCATCAAAAAACTTTTGATGGTTGGATTGAACAAGCTCAAGCAGCTGCAAAATAATCAATAAATAATCTTAATTTAAGATTATCACAAAACAGGTCACACTCTTGTGTGCCTGTTTTTGTTTATAAAAAACTAAATTTATATGTAATTAAGAAAAATAAGTTTATATAAAAATTAAGAGATCCTAATACAACTTTATTATTAAGATTATTCTTTTTATTAATGGTAGAGATATCCCTGTCTTTCATTCTCTCATTTGTTCAATTATGATTATTCCTTTCTCCAGTTGCCATTTTGGCATTCTCATTTTGATATTTATTATTTTTAAATAAGGAATAAACTGTGTCTTACACTAACAAACCAGTACCTGAAGAAATTAAACGTTGGAACTGGGGTGCTTTCATGTTTAATATTATTTGGGGTTTTGGTAATAAATCCTATCTTCCATTATTAGTACTTGTTCCTTTACTTAATCTTGTTTGGCTCTTTGTCTGTGGTATTAAAGGAAATGAATGGGCTTGGAAAAATGGTGATTACGATTCTGTTGAAACCTTTATGAAAGTGCAAGAAACATGGAATAGAGCCGGATTTATTTACTTTATTATTAGCATCATTATGGCAGTTCTTTTCTTTATTTTCTTCTTCACCACCATGATGGCAATGATCGCAACTTCTGCATCATACGGTTATTAATTCAATATATTGAGTATTGAACTCTTAATGACAATAAACCCCATAATATCTATGGGGTTTATTTGTTTAAGCGACCAAAAACCGCATTTTTTATTTTCAGTAATATTAGAAACGTTTTACCACAGTAAATCGATAATCACGCCCTACACCTGAAACTGATTCACCTAAATAAGGGTAGTAATCACGGTTAAATAAATTTGCGACAGTAAAACGAACCTCAGTATTATCTATAAAAGAAGGTTCCCAATTCGCAAATAAACCGTGGATTGCATAGCCTTTACTTTTTGGTAATGACCAATAGGTAGCATCAGGATCGGCATCCATTGGTGAACGGCGTTGAGCACCAATAAAATCACCCGTCCATCCCATATTGACATTAATACTTGGTACTTTTACACCGAGGGTGACATGTAAAGCGTCAGGCTGGATCTCCGCAATCCATGTTTTTTGACCAAACCACGGATCACGCGGTGATTGGTCACGTTTTCCTTTCATTGTGGAATACGCTAAACGACCGAATACATTAGGGCTATCATAAAAGGCTTCAATTTCCAGCCCTTGTATATGATAGCCAGGTAAATTACGGTAGTTACCGATTGATGGTGGACAATTTCCATTATGTCCATCCACCTTTTGGCTTTCACAATAAACACCTCGACGACGGAAGATTTCGTCTTTACCACGAGTATCAAACAGTGTTGTTCTTAACTGTAGTTGATCTTCTTGTTGAATAACACTTTCAAAGTCTGCAATTGCGCCAATTCGTGCCGCTCTTACCGTTTCTTTATCTAGATGGCGGCTCGTGCCTGTTAAACTAGAAATACTTCCTTGTACTTCATATTGCTCATCAATCAATGGTGCTCGCCATGTATAGGTTAAATCACCAAAGAATCTGAAATTCTTGTTCATTTTCCATAATAAACCTAAATGAGGTGTTGCCCCGCTATAAGTCACATCCGAATAATCATGACCATAATAAGGATCAGGATCTTGATAGGTAATAGCTCGGCTTCCCTTACCTTGATTTTTAACAATATCGTAACGAACACCCGGTGTTATCGTCAGATTTCTATAACTCATCGAGTCTTGAAGATAGAAACTGGTTGTCGTTTGCGTACCTTCTGGCATATAAGGGGGTGCATAATATCCATAGTTATAATTTGGATTTTTAGCTTTATCGCGTGTAAACATTAAGACATCGCGATCATTACGATGCCAACGTGTTCCCACTAATACCTTATGCTCTAAAGCACCTTGCATAACAGTGCTTTCATTTTTAATTTCAATTTGATGATTTCGATAATCTACCCAACTCTGATTTCCCATACTGCTACTAAAATAGGAGCTAGCTGTCTCTGGACGACTATCGTTTTGTTTGGTTTTTGAATAACCGTAAGTCAGCGTTAAATTGATTAAATCGGAATCAACCGGCTGAATATTCCATTTCACACTGAAGGTATCATCTTTTTGGTCACGATAAACTAATTTGCGTTTCATCGCAGCATCAAAGCCATACTTATCTACGTCAGCTTGACTAGGCTTAGCTAATTCATCACGTTTGGCAGCCCAAGGTGTCCAGCCATCACTTTCTGATCGTGATGCTGATAACGTTAATGTTTGCGCTTCAGTTAG
Organism: Proteus sp. fly-1008; assembly: GCF_040140305.1. Classification (NCBI taxonomy): domain Bacteria; kingdom Pseudomonadati; phylum Pseudomonadota; class Gammaproteobacteria; order Enterobacterales; family Morganellaceae; genus Proteus; species Proteus sp. fly-1008. The sequence goes on along the minus strand of NZ_JBEEWH010000013.1, from coordinate 28,330 downwards.
ATAGATATTGGTTTTGATTAAAAAAGAATCTTGATCGGATTGTGAATAGCCAAATTTAGTTCCATCAGGACGTCGCAAATCATCACTTTCACGGCGGTTAAAATAGAATAACCCGTCTGCTTGCCCATCAAGTAATTTACCGTATACCGCACCACTATAACGATTTTGTCTATCATTCGTATGGTGACCATATTTTAAAAACATCCCAATATTCTGATCGGGTAATAATAAGTCATCAGGATCTTTAGTTTCAATTCTTACCGAGCCACCAAATCCACCATTACCTTGAGTAATATTATGAGGGCCTTTATCGACATCAAGACGACGTATTAATTCGGGATCAATAAAAATTGAACCTTGGCGATATTTTTCAAAGGTTTTGGGTGTACCATCAAGTGTGATTTTAATATCTTCAGGATTACCCATCCCCCAGATATTTAATGTTTGACCGCCAGGTCTTGGTGATCCAGATGATGAAATTCCCGGTAATTTATCCACCAGCTCTGCAATATTATTAGGCTGAATTCGGTCGATGTCTTTTAATGTCAAAACCGTACTTCCTGCATCAACACTCGAATTGAGTTCACCTGATACGTAGATAGGTTCAATAATAATTTTTTCACGCGATTTGGGTTGCGCAGGGCTCTCTGATTTTGTGGATACCGTTATTTCTGGTTTAACACTTTCAGCAGCATGGCTATTTAACGAAGTGAGTGAAGTCAATAATAATGCAATCGCTGATGATGAAAATGAAAATATCCCAATTCCCTGACGATAAACATCATTTTTTGCTAAGAAATGGATCATAATAGTAGTATCTTTCGTATGGTTATAAGTTTGATAGATAATGAGAGCTGTAACTAACAGCGCCAATTATGATAATGATAATAATTATCATTATCTAGTTTTTTTGCACTTATCACTCAATACAGATAACTACACTATTGATACATTCTTGTTAGATTTAAATCTTATCTAAAATAATATTTACAATAAATTAAACTAATTTCATTAGTTATTATTGGGTATTTAATACCCCTTATTTTCATTCCACTCATATCATTCTCTAATTGTAACTACGTATATATCACTAAAGAAAATTTAATCATTTTTGAAAAAAAGAATAAAACAGACACGGAACAGTCTGATAATTACAATTTTGCATCTCTAACTTTCTCTTTATTTTGAAAGCTAAATAATTATTAACTCAAGTAAATTTTAGGTATTAGTTTTATATTTAAATCGTAAATAAATTAAACCATTGAAATAAAGATATTCAACGAGATAAAAATCAGCTAATAATAAAATTATATTATGAGGTAACATACGCACTTTTGAACACAAGGATGCGTCATGACAATTTATGACCTAAAACCCAAATTTCAATCTCTATTGCGCCCTTATGTAGAACGATTATTCGCAAAAGGGATCACTGCAAATCAGGTCACGCTTTCAGCCTTACTATTATCCATTGTCGTTGGTGGATTACTTTCGCTTTATCCTTATCCTCATTTATTTTTATTACTCCCTATTGTCCTCTTTTTTCGTATGGCGCTTAATGCTATCGATGGCATGCTGGCACGAGAACATAATCAAAAAAGTGCGCTTGGCGCGATATTAAATGAAGCCAGTGATGTTATTTCTGATATTGCGCTTTATCTCCCTTTTGTCCTTATTTTTCCACAAGCCTACTGGTGGATCATGCTGGCACTTTTTTTAATGATAATGACTGAGTTCTTAGGGGTTCTTGCCCAAACAATTGATGCTACTCGTCGTTATGATGGCCCAATGGGAAAAAGTGATAGAGCCTTTATTTTCGGTACTATTGCCTTTTTTATCGGATTATTCCCCTCACTGACATCATCAGAAAACACGCATTATCTTTTTATTATTATTAATTTATTACTTTTGTTGACTTGTTATCACCGAATTCATCGCGCACTAAAAGAAGCAACGATGACAGATAAAGATAAGGATACATCGTTATGAATCAACAACCGCAATATCAAACTCAAAGGAGTATGATTGAGTCTGAATTTACCACCAGCGATAAAACACCTTTGTATTATCGCCATTGGCCAGCTCAAATTACCACTGAGCCCAAAGCAATTATTTTATTTCATCGGGGTCACGAACACTCAGGCCGAGTTTCTCATCTAGTTGATGAATTAGATCTTCCTGATTTCTCAATGTTTGCTTGGGATGCTCGAGGGCATGGTAAGAATGAAGGTGCTCGCGGTTATAGCCCCTCAATGGGAACATCAATAAAAGATATCGATGAGTTCGTCCGCTATGTTGCATCTAACTATAATATTCCGATGGCGAACATTCTTGTTGTTGGCCAAAGTGTAGGCGCTGTTTTAGTTTCAGGTTGGGTACATGATTACGCGCCAAAAATTCGCGGTATGGTATTAGCTTCCCCTGCATTTAAAGTAAAATTATATGTTCCTTTTGCACGCACAGGCCTTGCCTTGATGCAAAAAATTCGCGGACTTTTTTATGTCAATTCCTATGTAAAAGCTAAATATTTAACCCATGATCAAAGCCGTATCGACTCTTTTAATCAAGACTCGCTAATCACTCGTCCTATTGCCGTTAATATTTTATTAGAACTTTATAAAACGGCCGATCGCGTGGTTGAAGATGCAAATGCTATTACCTTACCAACACAATTATTTATTTCGGGTAATGATCATGTTGTTCACGCAAAACCCCAGCATCTTTTCTATGAGCGTTTAAATACCTCTATTAAAGAAAAGCATGTTTTACCCGGTTTTTACCACGACACCTTGGGCGAGAAAGACAGAGCAATTCCTATCAATAAAATGCGTCACTTTATTGAAACGTTGTTTGCACAACCACTTTATCAACATGATTATCAAAATGAAGATATATGGAGCCATAGTGCTGATGTTTATCGTGCATTACAGACACCACTTCCCAAATTTTGCCCCAAAAGACTCTATTACAAAGTACTCAGTCGTTCGATGAGCACGTTAGGTAAAGCATCTGAAGGTGTAGCACTCGGTTACGATAAAGGTTTTGATTCTGGATCGACACTTGATTATGTCTATCGCAATCAACCACAAGGAAAAGGCTTATTTGGTCGTATCGTTGATAAACAATATTTGAATAGTATTGGTTGGCAAGGTATTCGCCAACGTAAAATTAATCTTGAAAATACAATTCGATATGCTATTCGCCAATTAACACAAAATAATATGCCAGTACATATTATGGATATTGCTGCGGGGCAAGGTCGCTATCTTTTTGATGCGGTTAATGACTATGGTAAGGTTGATTCAATTTTAATGCGTGACTATAGCCCGATTAATGTTGAACAGGGCCGAATTGCCATTAAAGAACGCCATTTAGAAGACAAAGTACGTTTTGAAGAAGGTAACGCTTTTGATACCGAAAGCTTGAGTACTGTATTACCTTCACCAACGTTAGGGATAGTAAGCGGGCTTTATGAATTATTTCCTGAAAATCATCTACTAAAAGCATCTTTAAAAGGGTTATCACAAGCGATCCCAAGTGGAGGGTTACTGATTTACACCTGCCAACCTTGGCACCCTCAACTTGAAATGATTGCCCGTGTATTACCTAGCCACCAAGATGGTCAACCGTGGATCATGCGTTGTCGCAGTCAAGGTGAAATGGATGCATTAGTGGATGAAGCGGGTTTTGAAAAGCTCGATCAACAAATTGATCATTGGGGTATTTTTAGTGTATCGATAGCAAAACGCCGCTAATAAAGTACGCTATGGACAAATGAACTATCGCTATATGGCAACATATAGCGATAATTTTAAGCAAACTACAAAAATAGAAAAACAATAAACAAAGAAAGGAATTTAGTATGGAGGGAACTCAACGCTCTCAAATAACATCATCAAGAAAAAGTATCTGGCTTGCTGGAATTGTATGGCTGTTATTTCTAGCCCCTTTTTTCTATTTAACTTATATGCAAGTCAATACTTACACTTCTACTTTATCTGATGTTCCTTCTTTTGTTTATTCGTGGGAAAACGCTATTCCCTTTTTACCGTGGACAATCATTCCTTATTGGAGTGTAAATATTGCCTATGGTATTTCTCTACTTATATGTACAACATTAAGAGAGCAATTTATACATGGATTACGTTTAATTGTTGCCTCTCTTATAGCTTGCTCAGGTTTTTTATTATTCCCTTTAAAATTTAGCTTTATTCGCCCAACAACAGAAGGATTTTCTGGTTGGTTATTTACTCAATTAGAAGGCTTCGATTTACCTTATAACCAAGCTCCTTCTTTACACATTATTTTATTGTGGATTATTTGGTTACGTTTCCGTGCCCATACGCCTAAATCATGGCAATGGTTTTTAAATTTATGGTCATTGTTAATCGCTATTTCCGTACTCACAACATGGCAACATCATTTTATTGATATTATTACCGGCTTTGGTGTTGGCGTATTTATTTGCTATTTATTACCAATAAATTCGCGTTGGAAATGGCATTTTACTGGCAGTAAACGCAGTTTACGTATTAGTAAAAACTATGCGTTATCTGCAATGGTGTTTTACTTATTATCTTTTGGTCTGCAAGGGTTCTTTTGGATCTTTCTATGGCCAGCAATTACATTAACTTTTGTGACTTTGGGCTATTTAGGCGCTGGTGCTTCTATTTTTCAAAAAAATATACAAGGTAAAATTCCACTTTCTGCACAGATAATTCTATTACCTTATCGCTTCTTTGCATGGTGTACTTATCGTTATTATTTAAAGCGGTGCCAAACACCGAGTTTAGTCACTGAAGGCATTTTATTAGGTGGGCGCCCTCTTTATGAACTCAACGCCAATGCGGTATTTGATTTAACTTGTGAATGGCCAAGAAATAAATTTAGTCAAAATAAGCTTTATTTAGCACAGCCTCAAATCGATTTATTGCCTTTATCTCCAGATGATATTAACAAAGCAATGTTATCAATGGAGCAACTAAATCAAGCGGGTACTGTTTATATTCATTGCAAGCTAGGCTATTCGCGTAGTGCTACCGTTGTTGTTGCTTGGTTGGTTTATAATGGCACAGTAGCAACGTTAGAAGAGGCGATAAAAAAAGTCTCTCAAGCTCGTCCTCAAGTTATTTTAAATCCCGAAACACGAGAGGCGCTACAAATTTGGTATTCACATTTTCAGCACATTAAATAACGAGAAAACCATGTTAACCACTAAAACTAGCGGTAAAGTCATTATCTCTTTAACACAAAGTTGGCGTTATTTGCTGTTTTTATCGCTTTTTCCTTATTTGAGTACATGGCCTATATTTAGCCTCCACTTTCATCATCAACTGACTTTTTTTGTTGCTTCTTTTTTATTTTTATTTACCCAATACTTTCTTTTTCGTTTATGGCTTGATAATCACTTTTTTCAAGCACTGTATCGCTATCAAGATGATGTTAGCTTTGATAAAAGCCTTTCTACACTATTTCCTAAACGCCCCCAAAAACAGACAATGGAAACCCGTTGGCTAGGGACTAAGCGTCTATTCTCTTTTGCAATAATTGGAATTTCAATTCAATGGATATGGTGTTTGGCAATGCTCTTTTTTACACTTTTTAGTAATTAAAAGGCTTAAGTGATAATTTTATTTAGTATATAAAACAATATGTTATAACAATTAAGCATAAGGATTTATATCAAATTAATTGAATATTTCTATCACAGTAATTCTTTTCTCAAAAAAATGACTCATGTTACTATCATTTACCTTACAAATTATTTGTTATGAGTATTATGGAAAACACCGCACCACAAACGTCACTTAGTAAAGGCCTTATTTTGCTAATGGCCGTTGCCACAGGCATGGTTGTCGCCAGTAACTACTACGCACAACCTCTACTTGATTCTATCGCAAATTATTTTCATATATCAGCGACTTTAGCCGGATTTATTGTCACCACGGCGCAACTCAGTTATGCCGTAGGACTGATGTTATTAGTACCTTTAGGCGATATTTTTGAACGCCGTTCACTCATTATTACCATGACATTAATTTCTGCCAGTGGGCTATTAATTACGGCGATGGCAACAAATATTTGGGTGATGTTAATAGGTACCGCACTCTCTGGTATGTTCTCTGTTGTCGCTCAAATTCTGGTTCCTTTTGCAGCCACTCTAGCCGCACCACACCAACGAGGAAAAGCCGTTGGCACGATTATGAGTGGCCTTTTGTTGGGTATTTTACTGGCTAGAACAGTGTCTGGGCTGATGGCGTCATTTACAAATTGGCAAGGTATTTTCTGGGTTGCAAGTGTTTTTCTAACAATCTTAGCTATTACGTTATGGCGTTGTTTACCCACTTATAAAAGCCAAACAGATTTAAATTACTTTCAGTTATTAGGTTCTATCTTCAAATTATTTGTTACAACCCCTGTACTTCGAACTCGTTCATTAATTGGCGCACTGATTTTTGCCCACTTTGGCTTATTGTGGACATCGATGGCCTTTTTGCTGGCAGCAGATCCGTTTAACTACTCTGATGCAGTTATTGGATTGTTTGGTCTTGTAGGTGCTGCAGGCGCATTAATGGCAGGAAAAGCAGGCGTATTAGTCGATAAAGGGAAAGGCAAGAAAACCACCACAATAGGGTTAATTATCCTCCTTCTGTCTTGGGGTTTTATTATTATCGCGCCTTATTATCACTGGGTTGGGCTCATCAGCTTTATTATTGGCGTTGTCCTGCTAGACTTAGCTGTTCAGGGTGTACATGTCACGAATCAAAGCACCATTTATCGTATTTTACCTGATGCTAGAAACCGCCTAACTGCAGCATATATGACAAGCTATTTTATTGGTGGGGCATTAGGCTCTTTATTATCAGGTTATGCCTATCATCAATATGGGTGGATGGGCGTTTCTATTGCTGGACTGGCCATTGGCATTATCGGTCTTATTGTTTGGTTATTAGGTTATAAAAATGATCCAATAATCCATGCTGAATAATTTTCAGACCCAAGGATGGGTTATATTATTCCTACAATCCCACTCTAATCAGAATAAAATGTGAATGTTTTAACAGCGTGATTACTATTGATGTATATCATCATCCCATTCTTTATTAAGAAAATTATATCAATCTTATCAATAAAGCACTGTATGAATAATTTCAACAAGGTATTATCCATATAGTAACCATTAGTGATTAAAATAAATTTATTACGTGTTTTATCGTAAAAAACGATCCGTTTTTTCGCAAATAGACTACTATTCATTGTCAGATAAGTGATAAATTGATTTTATTAACTTATTGCAAAGAGATAAGTACCTATCCTTTTTTTTGTGTTATCATTCAAAAAATTTATGAATCAGGTAACATAATCAAAAAAACATAGTGACTATAAATAATAAAAATTGCTAAATTGTGTGTTTAATATACCATTTAACATGTTGATAACAGCATTATCCTAATTTTCGAAACTAACAAGGTGTCTAAAAATGGAAAGCTCATTTACGCCAACAGAAGAATTACTAAACACTCGCGCTACACAACAGAAATCGCTTAACAAAGATATCCCTTATCAAGAAATTTTGTTAACTCGTCTTTCTATGCATGTTCAAAGCAAACTTCTTGAAAGTCGTAATAATATGTTGAAGTCTCAGGGTATTAACGAGACGTTATTTATGGCACTAATGATTTTAGATACAACAGAAAATCGAAGTATTCAACCTTCAGAGCTAAGTGCTGCACTGGGCTCTTCAAGAACAAATGCAACACGTATTGCTGATGAACTTGAAAAACAAGGTTGGATTGAGCGCCGTGAAAGTCATAATGACCGTCGTTGTTTGCATCTTCACTTAACAGATGCTGGTGAAGAATTTTTAAATAGTTTGTTACCTCCACAGCATCAATGTTTAAAACAAATCTGGTCTGTTTTAGATCAACAGGAACAAAAGCAACTTGAAACGCTAATGCGTAAGTTGTTATTACAACTGGATACTTTGGCTGAAAAAGGGTGTGAATAAGTCATATAATAAATAGTTTTATTGATCTAATCCTATTTACGCCATAAATCGGCAAACATACTTACCCATTAGCATTTATAATTTACCTTCACGCTAATAATTATTCTAAGATTGACTTTATAATTATGTTTCCAGTTTCAATACTGGAAACATATCTAATGATGTTTTTCTGGTTTTATGGAGATCTTCTAAATGAGTGTTAATGAGGAAAATACCCCCCCTCAGGCTCCCATTCGCAATAAAAAACGAACTCGCCGAAATGTTCTACTGTTGCTAACTATTCTATTTATTTTTGCTGGGGTGGCTTACGCCGCTTATTGGTTTATTGTGTTAAGACATCATGAAACAACTGATAATGCTTATGTCACAGGCAATCAAATCATGATTATGCCGCAAATTTCTGGTTCTGTTACCACCGTTTATGTTGATAACACCGATTTTGTGAAAGCGGGTGACCCTTTAGTTTTATTAGATTCAAGTGATGAAAAACTGGCTTTAGAAAAAGCAAAAACCGCATTAGCGAATAGTGTTCGTCAAATGCATCAACAAATCATTAATGGTCGCCAATTAAAAGCAAACATCGTTTTGCGCGAAACCGGGCTGACTAAATTACAAAATGACCTTCGCCGCCGTGAAGTTTTAGGCGAACGCAATGTGATTGGTAAAGAAGAACTTCAACACGCCAGAGAAGCTGTTTCCACTGCAAGGGCTGCTTTAGAAGTTGCTAAAGAACAATACAATGCTAATCAAGCGATTATCTTAAATACACCAATTACACAGCAACCTTCTGTTTTACAAGCATCAACCGATGTTCGTAATGCATGGCTCGCTTTAGAACGCACTAAAATTTTAAGTCCAACAGATGGTTATGTTTCACGTCGTAGCGTTCAAGTAGGTGCACAAGTCGCACCGGGTAAACCTTTAATGGCTATTGTTCCCGTAACAGGTATGTGGATTGATGCCAATTTTAAAGAAACCCAGCTCGCTAATATGCGTATCGGCCAACCAGCAAAAATCACAACTGACTTTTATGGTAAAAAAGTGATTTATCATGGCACTGTATTAGGTTTAGATATGGGAACCGGAAGTGCTTTTTCATTATTACCAGCTCAAAATGCTAGTGGTAACTGGATAAAAGTTGTTCAGCGCTTACCTGTTCGTATTTCGTTAGATGAAAAAGAATTAGCAGAAAAACCACTGCGTATTGGTCTTTCTTCTGAAGTTACCGTTGATACGATTAACCTCGATGGAAAAGTATTATCACACAGCGAACGCCAAGTACCTGCGTATCATACTGATGCATTAACTATTGATATGTCAGCGATTAATGAACTGATCAATGAAATTATTGAACAGAATGCGGGACAATAAAGGCGAGGTGTAAAGGTGATTAAAGAGCCATTACAAGGAGGAAAACTTGCCTTAATGACCATCGCCCTTGCGTTGGCTACCTTTATGCAAGTTCTCGATTCTACAATCGCTAACGTTGCTATTCCAACAATTGCAGGAAACTTAGGTGCCTCTAACTCACAAGGTACTTGGGTTATTACCTCTTTTGGTGTAGCAAATGCCATTTCTATCCCAATTACAGGTTGGTTAGCAAAACGCATTGGTGAAGTTCGACTCTTTATGTGGTCAACGGCACTTTTTGCATTAACATCTTGGCTTTGTGGTATTTCACAAAGTCTTGAAATGCTGATTTTCTTTCGTGTGCTTCAAGGGTTGGTCGCTGGGCCACTAATTCCTTTATCACAAAGTTTATTATTGAATAACTATCCACCAGCTAAGCGAAATATGGCACTTGCGCTATGGTCAGTGACCATTGTTGTAGCGCCAATTTTAGGCCCCATTTTAGGTGGCTATATTAGTGATAACTACCATTGGGGATGGATATTCTTTATTAACGTTCCATTTGGTGTGTTGATTATTATGTGTATATCAAACACCTTAGCTGGGCGAGAAACAAAAACCGAAATTAAACCAATTGATACCATTGGTCTTGTTTTGCTTGTTGTTGGTATAGGTGCTTTACAAATCATGCTCGATCAAGGTAAAGAGCTTGATTGGTTTAACTCAACAGAAATTATTGTACTCACCATTGTGGCGGTTGTTGCCCTTAGCTTTTTAATTGTGTGGGAGCTTACAGACGATCATCCAGTAATAGATCTTTCACTCTTTAAAAGTCGAAACTTTACCATTGGGTGTGTCACACTCAGCCTCGCTTATATGATCTATTTCGGTACCATCGTTTTACTGCCACTGCTTTTACAAGAAGTCTTTGGCTATACAGCAACATGGGCGGGATTAGCATCAGCATCGGTAGGTTTATTACCTTTAATTATCACACCGATTATAGGTAAGTTTGGTGGTAAAGTGGATTTACGCTATATCATCAGCTTTAGCTTTATTATGTTTTCTGTGTGTTTTTATTGGCGAGCTTATACCTTCGAACCAGGAATGGATTTTGCCACTGTGGCATGGCCTCAATTCTGGCAAGGTTTAGCCGTTGCGTGTTTCTTTATGCCATTAACAACAATGACATTATCTGGGTTACCCCCAGAAAAAATGGCATCAGCGTCAAGCCTTTCGAATTTCTTAAGAACATTAGCAGGGGCAATTGGTGCATCGTTAACTACTACAATTTGGACACAAAGAGAATCACTTCACCATGAAACCTTTGTAGAAAAAATTAATCCACTTGATCCTGATTCACAAATGGCATTCCAGCAAATGAATGATCTTGGTCTTTCAAATGAACAAGCATCTGCCTATTTAGCGAAAACCATTACAGAACAAGGATTAATTATTTCAGCCAATGAGATTTTCTGGTTAGCAGCGGGTATTTTCCTTATCATGATGATTGTGGTTTGGTTTGCTAAACCACCATTCTCTCCAGGAAAATAATGCAATTCATGTAGAGCTTATATATAAAAAAACCGCTTAAATCACAATGACTAAGCGGTTTTTTATCATTCTTTATTTAAAACTATAAAGCAATTAGCCTTGGTGCTGACGCCACCATTCTGCTAATAATACACCTGAAGCTACAGAAACGTTTAAGCTTTCTACGTGTCCTGTTCCGCCGATGTAAATACTCATATCACCTTGATTTAAAGTGCTTTCACTTAAGCCATCTTTCTCTTGACCTAAGATAAGCACCATTTTTGCTGGTAATTGTGCTTTTGATAATGGCACACTGCCTTTATGACTTGATGTTGCCACCAGCGTATAACCCGCTTTTTTAAATTTATCTAAAGTTTGAGCAAAGTTATCAGCATCAATACCTTGGATATATTCAGCACCACCTTCTGCGGTACGAACAGCCGCACCAGATTCTAATACAGCAGAATCAGGAGAGATAACCCCTTTTACGCCAAAGTGCGCGCAACTACGCATAATTGCACCTACGTTATGTGGATTACCTACATCTTCCAGTGCTAATACACAATCACTCTCAGGCGCATCTTTCAGGTAAGTTTCTGCATCATGACCAACACGCTTTTTAATTAAGAAGCATACGCCACCATGGTGATCGGTACGGGCGGCTTTGACCATCTCTTCTTCTTCAACAACGTGATAGGCCTTGCGATTTGCAGCCATCCATTTTAATGCATCACGAAAACGTGGCGTAACATCTTGTAAAAACCAAGCTCGAACAATCGCATCAGGACGGTTTTTAAACATTGCCTGACAGGCATTTTCACCATAAATACGCGTTTCTTCTAAGCGCTGACGACGAAGTTGTTCAGGATCGATTTGGCTCTTACCAGTAATGCCATCGTGCTCTTTTATTGCCTCTTCACCAGCAGGGCGAGAAACGGTTTTCCATGGAGAAAAACCTCCGCCTTCGCTATCGCGAGAAGGCTTTGATTCATTACGTGATGCGCCACGCCCTGAAGGCTTACCTGCACCGCGGTCATCACGACGAGAAAATTTGTTATCACCACGTCTGTTATCGCGATTTTTATCGTCACGGCTATCACCGCGTCTGTTATCACGATTTTTGTCGTCACGGTTATCACCGCGTCTGTTGTCACGACTGTCACCACGACCATTTTCAGGACGACGGGATGGTTTTTTAGGTTTATTATCGGCATTGTCCTCACTACGGACATACATCACTTTTACTTTGCCGTTTTTACCTTCATAAGAATCGTTCATTTGTCTCTCCAACTGCAATAGGGGCGCAGATTACATGATAGTTTAGCAACTGTCACCGAGAGAATCACGCATAGGAATCGATAAACTAATCAGGATCAATTGATAATTAAATTCATCATAGATATAACCAATATATCAATATGATTTTTATGAAAAAAAAGTGCTGAATAGTTTGTTTGTTTTTAACATGATAAAATCCGTTTCTTTTTTATTAGTGTTGGTTTATTTGCTATGCATGACAATGCAGTCTCTCGACTTCGTCAATATCGACTTTCGATTTCTACTCGTCCTTTTAAAGCGCGTGGTTTTCGTACAAAACGTTGTTCTTTTTGCTTATTACCCGAAAAACAGTGCCTTTGTGACACAATTGTCAGCCAACCAGCAAAAAGCCAATTTTGTTTATTGATGTATGATACCGAAGTAATGAAACCAAGTAATACAGGGAAACTAATTGCCGATGTATTACCAGACACGCAGGCTTTTTTATGGTCCCGTACTACTCCTGAACTGGCCTTGCTTGATCTCATCAATACACCGGATAAGCAAGCTTATGTTGTCTTCCCTGAAAGCTATGCTTCAAGTGAACGTGTTGTATACAACCAGCTTCCTATTAATAGCAAACCCCCTCTGTTTATCCTTTTAGATGGAACATGGAGTGAAGCTCGTAAAATGTTTCGTAAAAGCCCTTACCTCGATTCATTGCCTATTTTTTCACTTAATGAAGCCAGTAAATGTGATTACGTTCTTCGCCAAGCCACAAGAGAAGATCAACATTGTACTGCTGAAGTAGCTGCGTCTATTTTAGAAAATGTGGGTGATATAAGTGCATCACAACAACTCTTTTCTCATTTTAGTTACTTTCGTCAACAATATTTAATCGGAAAACCAGACCGCCGTCAGGCAAAAGAAGAGTAAATCAGCTACATTGAATAAAAGTTGATAATCAAACTCTGGAGTGGATATGAGCCAACGAGGTCTTGAAGCACTATTGCGTCCTAAATCTATTGCGGTAATTGGTGCCTCTGAAAAATTAGGTCGTGCTGGAACCACTATGATGAAAAATCTACTCAGTGGTGGATTTAACGGCCCTGTATTCCCAATTAATCCCTCTCGTGGCTCTGTCTCTGGTGTTTTTACTTATCCGTCTATTGATAAATTACCCCAAGTTCCTGATCTAGCAATTATCTGTACCCATCATCACCGTAATCTTGAGTTGCTAAAACAATTAGGTGAATCAGGCTGTAAGGCTGTTATTGTCCTTTCAGCACAGCCTGAACAGTTCCAGACAATAAAGTTACTCTGCCAGCAATATCATGTCCGTTTACTAGGCCCCAATAGTCTGGGTCTTTTAGCACCGTGGCAAGGGCTAAATGCCAGTTTTTCACCTCTCCCTGTTAAAAAAGGAAAACTCGCATTTATTTCACAGTCAGCGGCTGTTGCCAATACTATTTTAGATTGGGCTTATTATCGTAATATTGGGTTTTCTTACTTTATTGCCTTAGGGGATAACCAAGACATACAAGTCGATGACTTACTGGATTTTCTAGCAAGAGACAGTAAAACTAGTGCTATTTTATTACATTTAGAGCATATTAAAGATGCTCGCCGTTTTATGTCTGCCTCTCGAAGTGCTTCACGCAATAAACCTATTTTGGTCATAAAAAGTGGTCGTACCCAAAAAGCCCAGCTGTTATTAGGTGATACACCAAGTTATGACATCGCTTATGATGCTGCATTTCAACGCGCAGGTTTATTACGCGTACAAGATACTCATGAAATGTTTTCTGCTGTTGAAACTCTTAGCTATATGACGCCCCTAAAAGGCGAAAAATTGATGATTATGAGCAATGGCTCTGCACCTGCTGCCATGGCGATAGATGAGCTATTTTTGCATTCAGGAAAGCTGGCAAAACTGACAGATGAAACAACGCAAAAACTACAAAGTGTTATTCAAGAAAAAAGCACCATCCGCAATCCATTAAACTTAGGTGATGATACAACTGTTGAACGCTATATTGCGACGCTTAATTGCTTATTAGATAGTCATGATCATGATGCTTTATTACTTATTCATACCCCAAGTGCTATAGCACCCAGTATTGAAACAGCACAACGCGTCATAGCAGCAATTAATCAGCATCCTAGACGAAAATGGCTCACCGTTTTTACTAACTGGGGCGGAGAATATTCATCTCAGCAATCACGTAAATTATTTAGTGAAGCCGGTATTCCTACTTATCGCACCCCAGAAGGCGCTGTTACTGCATTTATGCATATGGTGGAATATCGTCGGAATCAAAAACAATTAAAAGAAACCCCCGCATTGCCTTTAGATATCAAAATGAATACGCAACAAGCGCATCATTGTATTGAAGAAGCATTACAGAATAAGCAGTATCGATTAGATACACACCAAGTCCAGCCTATTATGGAAGCTTATGGTTTCAATACACTGCCTACCTGGATTGCTCATAATGCACAAGAAGCCGTCAATATAGCAGAAAAAATTGGCTATCCTGTTGCACTAAAATTGCGTTCTCCTGATATTCCTCATAAATCTGAAGTTCAAGGTGTCATGCTTTACCTACGTGACAGCACTGAAGTTTCATCAGCGGCCCATGCCATTATTGAACGAGTAACAGAACTCTATCCTCAGGCTAAAATTCAGGGTTTGTTAGTGCAAAGTATGGCAAATCGAGCAGGCTCTCAAGAACTGCGAGTGGCAATAGAGCAAGATCCTATTTTTGGCCCATTAATTCTATTGGGTGAAGGGGGAGTTGAGTGGCAAATTGAAACTAAGGCTGCCGTTGCATTACCGCCTCTGAACATGGCACTTGCTCGTTATCTGGTAATTAATGCAATTAAAAGTGGAAAAATACAGCCAAGAAGTGCTTTACAACCTCTAAATATTTTAAGCTTAAGTCATTTTTTGGTACAGGTTTCTCATCTACTTTTAGATTGTCCGCAAATTGTTAGGCTAGATATTCACCCATTACTGGCTTCTGGCAATGATTTTACATTATTAGATGTTGCAATGGAGTTATCTCCACTGCAAGGTGATCCCCACCAAAGACTCTCTATTCGCCCTTATCCTAATGAATTAGAAGAAACATTTTATCTAAGAGATAGTAATCCTTGTTTTATTCGCCCTATTTTACCTGAGGACGAACCTCTACTAAAAACATTTATTAACCAAGTGACAAAAGAAGATCTTTACTATCGTTATTTTAGTGAGATAAGTGAGTTTACTCATGACGATCTCGCGAATATGACTCAAATTGATTACGATCGAGAAATGGCATTTGTCGCAATTCGAAATCCAGAAGATCAACCTGAAATCATTGGTGTCGCACGCGCAATGGCAGATCCGGATAATCAACATGCCGAATTTGCTATCCTTGTGCGATCTGATTTAAAAGGAAATACTCTAGGTCATCAACTTATGACTAAACTTATCAACTATACTAGAGTACACGGTATTAAACGTTTAACCGCAATAACCATGCCTGAAAATCGCAATATGATAAGTTTAGCGAAAAAATTAGGTTTTTCGGTTGAAGTTCAGTTTGATGAAGGAATAGTGAATCTTGACTTGCTTCTTTGATCCTCAAAAGATGTGTAAGTACGATAATCATAAGAGAAAGTTTTGTTATGTGATTATTCACGCAACCTTTGATAAATTAGCTATATATGATGATTTTATGCGTACATCCCATATAACTAATGTTATGATCAGAAGATCGGTTAAAGAAAATCTACATGGACGATGGCTCCATCTGCCATCATAAACAAGAGAACTAAGCACTGTGATGTTGTCTAAACTAAAACTTGCTAAGCATCAACAACACCTTGCACAACTGCCTAAATTAGCTCAGTCAGTTGCTGATGTTGAAACGCTTTATCAGACGTCCGCGTTTCGCAGCACCTTATTGAAATATATTGCTCAAGCAAAAAAAGAGATCTTTATTACAGCTCTTTATTTAGAGCACGATGAGGCTGGTGAAGAGATCCTTGATGCGCTTTACACCGCAAAACAACAACGTCCTGAATTATCCATTACCGTTATTGTTGACTGGCACCGTGCTCAACGTGGGCGTATTGGTGTCTCGGCTGATGCGACAAATGCAGATTGGTATTACCATGTTGCACAGCAACATCCTGGTATAGAGCTCCCTATCTATGGGCTCCCTGTTAATACTCGTGAAGCGCTAGGTGTATTACACCTAAAAGGTTTTATCTTTGATGATACGGTTATTTATAGTGGTGCAAGCATTAATAATGTGTATTTGCATAAGCTAGATAAATATCGCTATGACCGATATCACATTATTCAAAATAGTGAATTAGCGACCACAATGAAACAGTTTATTGTGGGTGATCTTCTACAATCTGAAGCTATTCAACGTCTTGATATTAAAGATAGGGTTCGTTGTGCCGAAATAAAAAATTGCATACGTCAATTTCGTTTTAATTTACGCACGCGTGATGGCTATGATATTAAATCCAATGCTTCTAATCATGAATTAGCAGTAACACCTTTAGTAGGTTTAGGTAAGAAAAATATCTTAAATAAGACTATTTCTCACCTAATGGCTTCTACAGAAGAAAAGTTGGTTATTTGCACACCTTATTTTAATTTACCTGCGATCCTTGTTCGTCAAATCAGCCATTTATTAAGAAATGGCAAACAAGTCGAAATTATTATTGGTGATAAAACGGCAAATGACTTTTATATTCCACCTGAAGAGCCATTTAAAATTATTGGTGCCCTGCCTTATCTCTATGAGATCAATCTGCGTAAATTTACCCAGCGTTTCCAACGATTTATTGATAATGACCAATTAACAGTAAGGCTTTGGAAAGACAGTGATAACACTTATCACTTAAAAGGTATGTGGGTCGATGATAATTGGCAGTTAATTACAGGTAATAATCTAAACCCTCGTGCATGGGGATTAGATTTAGAAAACGCGATATTGATTCATGATCCTAAACATGAATTACATGAACAACGACATAAAGAGTTAGCGTGTATTCGTCAACACACAATCGTTGTGAAACACTATCAAGATCTAGAAAGCATTAAGCTTTACCCACTAAAAGTGAAAAAGTTGATCAAACGGTTACGACGTATTCGTGTTGATAGATTAATCAGTCGTATACTTTAATCAACGCTTCATTTGATAAGCCTTGCTAAATAACAGCAAGGCTTTTTTGTTTGATAAAATTTTTTCTTAAATCATCCCTTATCTTTAATAATCCTCTATATTAAAAACACGCTTATCAATGAAAAGACTTTTATTTTTTATGAAACTAAAGCTTAAGTATCACTCTCTAATTATTTTATTATCAATAATGATTTTAAATGGGTGCCAGTCATTTCATTTTGCCAATGATAATTGGAAAGGCAAAGATAAAGCTCAGCATTTTTTATTTTCAATGGCAGCATCTGCTGGTGCAAATGCGTATGCAGACCATCAAAATTATGGTTATAGAGAGGGATTATTAATTGGGCTCTCAGTTTCTATTAGTTTAGGTGCAGCAAAGGAGCTTTATGATAGTCGCCCAGATGGTACAGGCTGGAGCTGGCATGATTTCGCTTATGATGTTGCAGGGGCGGCGGCAGGTTCATTGCTTTATCAGCAATTAAAGTAACACAAAATAGTGTTCATAATAGAACAACTATTCTGTATTTCTTTAAGATATTATGAGTCAGTGACATAATATTAATATCTAAACATTGTGGGTTGATAAGTCCAAGAGTAATGATTTAAAACATCAAATATTGAATATGGATTTGTTTTATGAATTTTAAAAACATGTCGTTCTGAAAATGTTTTCGCCATTTTAGCATGACCCGCTGGACCGGCTATTTTTACGGCTTCAGCAAAAAGGTCAAAAACGTCTTCTAAAACAAAGTTACCCGTCATGGGTCCAATAAAACTCTTAACATCTTTTTGTGCTAATTGCCCTAATTTATAGCCTATAGAATGGATCCCTCCTACACCAGAATGACACGCAAGAGTACGCAAACTAGCATAATCATCTAAATTGTAACGTGTTTTCAATATACTATATAATTCATCAGCATCCATATTACGCAATCCACCTTCGGTTAATACGGTCAGTAAAGAGCCTTTACCAACCGGCTCACCATGAGAAACAATATTTAATCGGCTGGCATTTTTATAAGTGTCTTCAAAAGTATAAAATCCCTGATCCAACAAATCTATTTTCCTCATCGTTCCACCCAACGTTATGGGTTTATTTTTAAAGATTGTCGCTGTTTTGCTGATCCCTTTTCCTAACGAGTAGATCCCCAAACCAATAGAAGGGGTGGCTAAACCTAATGATACCCATCCTAGAATTTCTGAGGATTTTGGATCCTTTTCTTCTAGCGCACCAGCGGCAATTGCGGTTGCACCGCTAGCAACTTCTAATGCCGTTAATGCTAGTGCAACACCTAAACCAAATTCTAAAGACGCGCCAAATGTTAATGGTGCAAGCAATAGCCCAACACCGCCTAATATAATACTAGCCCATCCCCATCCACTAATATGCCCACTAGGATCACTTAAATTGACAGGATCACCATTACAATAAGCATATGCATTTAACCCGCCAGCTCCAAATGGGCTTAAACTATCAGGGCAGGTAAAGCGCATTAAGCGAGGTTGATAAGCGCGATAGCCATTACCTAAAAGATAACTTTGACTGAAACTATCCCATAATTCACCTGTAAAACGAGGTCCAGCGCTGAACGCTCCTGCACCATCTCCCCAAGGTGAATAAGAAAGAAAAGAAGCGGGATCATCTGGAGTATTGAAAAAGGCAAAAGCAGATCCCATCATATCTGTTGCAACTTCAGTATAAAGCTCAGTATTATCATTATTGGATTTAATATCGTACTTAAAACCAACACAATATTTACCCAACAAATTATAGCGCACATTAACATTAGGATAGATTTCATTTGCTATAGCATCATTGCGATAATAGAGCTCTCCTACTCCACCTTTATATTCTTTTGTTAATAAGCGATTTAAACCGTCATAACCATAACTAATTGTATCTTTGTTATTAATAACTGTTTTTAATCGACCTAATTTATCATAAGTTAATTTATAGCCGAATATATCCTCAATCATCCGCCCATTCAAATCATAGTTTAAGGTAATGGAAGGTTTATTATTTGAATATGAAAGATGGGTTAATTGACAAGGATCATTCGAATTTTGGTAATGGTAGTCAACAACTTCATTACCATTATCAAAGATAGTTGTGGATTTTTTAATATTACCTAATGCATCCCATACATAACTTTGCTGTTTAATATTCCGCCCCTCGCTATCTTTAGAAAATATTTCACCTTCACATAAATAATTTAATAATCGTCCCATATTATCATAATCATAAGTTTCATTTTTAATTTCTCTCTTATTTAAAAATAATTTCTTATTGGATAATTTATTTGTCATTAAAAATGTTTGTTCAATATCTATATTCTTTGTTTTATTATCTTTTATTTCAATTAATTCTCTTTTAGTTTCTCTTCCAAAATCATCTAACGTTAATTTAGTTTCTAACGTGCTATTGTTAACGTTATATATTGCCTTATGACCAATATAATTTCCTAACTCATTGTAATTAACAGTAGTAGTAACAGCTCTATCAACAATTTGTGTTATTTGATTGTTCTTATCATAAACATACATCTGTGTTTCATTATCAATGCCAGTATAGCTAACGAGTAAATTTCTTAGCGAATAAGAATAACTTACTCTACGCTCTGATTTCCCCTGTAAAGTTATTTTTTCATTTTTTAGCTGACCTGATTTTGTATATGAAAAGAGATGATTGAAACCATTATTTTCAGAGTATTTTATTAATCTTCCGGTTAATGGCTCATATTCATATTGTTGTATTTCTCCATTAAATTTTATCGAAGATATCGCATTATCTAATTCTGAAATATATTCATAAGAAATAATGCTATTATCGGCTGTTGTAACCTGATGAGGATCTGGTGAAGCACCTTGATAACTCATTGTTAAATTACGCCCGCCACATTGATAACGTGTTAGCCTTCCAAAACTGTCAAATTCTTGTGTTCCGAGTATCATTTCATTACTATCATTTGGTTTTAATGAAATTTGAATAGGTAGGCTATCTTTATATTTTTTCTTAATAATAGATCCATCTGGTAATTTTTTTTCTATCAGTTGGTCAAAGTCATCATATTCAAATGTAGTCACATTATTTGATTTATCGATAGTTTTACGTATTCGCCCTAAACCATCAGTAAAAAATTGCCAGTAATACTCTTCAGTCACACCATCTGATTTAAGTTGAACGATCTTGTTAATTTTTCCTGATTGATTAAACTCTTTTTGAATAATACCTGATTTCTTATTCACATCGCGAAGTGATATCGATTGAGATCTGAACTGATTTTTTATTGGATCAAATATTTTTCTATTTGAAAAACCATTACTATAATCTTCACCAATCAAGTCACCCCAATCGTTATATTTATATAATATTAAATTTTCCTTAGGCTGCTCATTAGGATTATCTATATTATGCAAATCGTAATGTGTTACACTAATGACTTTTCCTAATGAATTATAATCATATTTTTCTATTCTAAATCCATTAGGAATTTCTTCAGTAAAATAAAATTTCTCAACAATCCGACCTTCTCCATCCATTTTACTTAAATATTTATTCCCTAACGCATCTTTAACCGAAAATTCAATTGGTACATTAGATAAAGCAATATTTAATTCATATTCAATTTTATTTTCATATGGGGTCTTAGGCGATAGGATATTTGATATCACTTGCCCTAATTTATCATATTGGTACTCTGAAATATTTCCTTGTATATCTTTTTCCATAATTAAACGATAAGAAATAGGTGTCCAACGTTTTTCTGTAGAAACAACGATATTATCTTTAACTCCTGTTATTTTCGTAATACAAGAAATATAATTACTATTTGAATAACTCCATTCATATTCTTCTTTAAGAGATAACGTCTCTACTTGTTGTTCTGTTATTGTTACTTTTTTTTCTAAAACTCGTCCCAAATTATCAGATGAAACATCATTATAATAAGAGATACTTTGCTTTCTTATTTGGTTATTATTAGATAAAATTATTTCTGATGTAAGTAATACCATATTATTAACAGGTAATAACTGGCTATTTTTTATGGAAAAACTGTCATAGAGATATTGTTTTTTTCTCGTCGGTGTTTCAAATTCAGTTGTAGCAGGTGTAATCGTTTCTTCTTTTATAAATTTTTTAAAACCATTTGGTTCTGCTGGACATTTTCCTGATTCACCACTGGGATCATAATAAGTAAATTCAGATTTGGTTGAATCAAAAGCAACCATTGAAATAATATTACATTCATTATCATACTCAGTTATACTTTTTTCTCGGCGATAATTATCACCTTGCTTCCAAATTATCAGGTATTCTTTTGGCATTTGATATTGAGGTAACTGCTGTTCAAAGCTTTTATTTATATCAGCGTAATATGTTATCTGAGTGATTTTTTCACATAATATCTCATTAGTATGAGAAATTGTTTGTTCTCTTTCTTCGATAACTAAATGAAAACTATTATATATTCGCTTCGTTGCAAAAGTAATATTTTTATCAGTATCTTTTCTTTTTTCTATTGAATCATATTGATAATTGTTTTCGACATTATATAAATAATCTTGTCCATTGGTCGTTATTCTGGCGCTAGCACCACCGTAACCAAGAAAATTTTTCTCTGAAAAATCATATTCAACTATTTGCTTTTTCGTGCCTAAACCAGGTGAAACAAAGTGTTTTTTCACATAAGCGATATAAGGGATCTTATTTATAACTCGAATTGGGCTTCGAGAATTAACTTGATAACTTTGATTGCCTTCTGGTAATCGATGTCCATTAGTTTGATATTCAACATGCTCAACTAATCCTGTTGGAGTAATAATTTTAGTTAAATACTTATGAATATTACTACGACCATAACGAGTATAAAATAATTGCCAAACTAAATCGGTATTTAGCGCGCGGATCGTCACTGTTGAAAGAAAAATATCTTGTTTATATAAGATGATTGAATAACTTTCATTCGTTTCTGGCCAAATATCAAATTGTATTCTTCCCAGTGTTTCTGAATAAGTCGCTTTGAATAACTCGCTACTGTTATCTCTTACCGATTTTAAACGAAAACTATCACCAAATGCTTCCCACTCTAAGGTAAGTTTATTGCCTGAAGGGCTGTATATCTCACGAACAACTTTTACATCATCAGCAGTATTATAAGAAGTTAATTTTTCACTGACTCCTGACTTATATAAAACCCAAAGTTCATTTCCTTTTTTAGAAAATTTAAAATTTTTTGGTTTAGCATGGATAAATGTGCTTTCTTGTTTTTCTTCTTTAACTTTATAGACTTGCCCTGTTGATAAAGTTAATATTTTAGAATTCTTATTATAGCTAGTTAAGTTATCAACAATACCAAAACCATAAAGAAGATTATAAAAATTTAATGGAGAATAAGAAAGTGTTAGTGATAATTCCGGTCCCATATGTTGATTGCCAATCAAATGGGCAATAGTAATATTAGTACAGAAAACACCTGTACGAGGATCAACATGACCTGTTAGCGCACTCGTAAAATTAAAAGCTTGAGATTGATGAAATTGTTCCATATTTTCACCTTATATAAATTTAATTTTTTATGTAAAAATAATTTTTTATTTTATTTTTCTTGATAAATTAATACTCTACTTTCAAATCCAGACATGGCCATAAATTCTGTTGAAATGGCTTTAGTGGCATCCGTTTTAAAAATAACACTAATCGGGGCATAACCTTTAAATGCCCCAGCAGTTACCTCAATAATATTCACATTATTTCTAATAAAAAACTTGCTTACAAAAAAAGAATTATTATCAGGATCAGGATATGAAGCACTAACCGTATATTCTTCCCCTGTAAAAAAATTTACAAATTTTATTTCTTTATTTTGAATGGCAGATGTTAATTTATTTTCATCAAGTAAATAATAACTATCGTCAGATTTCCTCGCGACAAAAAATAAATAAAACTTTGCAATATGTTCAGGATCATTACGATAAGAAAATGCATTTAAATTCTCTTCTAGTAATTCAATTCTTTCAAATTCAGCGATTTCATTCAATGAATATGGTTCCATAATATATCCTTATAATATAATACAATTTATTTTAAGGTATCATCTAGGCTGATACCAATAACCAAACTATCAGCAAATTGTGCAGTTTGAACCTCTGAAGCTTTAAGACCAGATAATGCGCTTGTCCCTGTATAATTCGATGCAAATGAATTTAAAGACTCAAGATCGTCATAAAGCTCACTAAATGCAGCTCTAACCAAATTAGCAGAACTGACCTCTCCTTCAACAAAGGTTGAAGAAATTGATTGAGCAACAGAGAGGCTATTTTTAATCGGAATAGATGTTGGTCTATAAACCGGATTAGTACCAATATCTACGGTATCCCACATCATTTCAGCCAATTCAGCTTCTTCAACTCCAGCAAACGTTCTAGAAAGTGAAATCAACTCATAGCCTGTTTCTGTTTCCTGTCCAATCTTAGCAATTAAACTAATATCTCTCCATGCAGCGACACCGTAAACGAGTGATGCCATAATGGTGATAACACCTAAAATAATGTCAGTAATAATAATACCTTTATCGACTTTATTAGTGATATTAATATTTATATCATTGATATTTTTCAAATCAGGAATAAATATTAGTTCATTTTTATCATTCCTCACCATTTCAAATGTTAAAGATTGATTGATATTAATTGTTGAAGTGACATGTCCTTTTTTAGGTCTAAACGTTGCACCATTAATATTAATATGAATACGATCTTGTTGAAGATTAATATTTAATCCATTCGCAGGTATTAAAGGCTTTATAACTTCATTTTCTGTTTTTGAGCCAATAACAAATTCCCCCCATATGAGTTCTTTTTTATTATAAATAGATAAACCATATTCACTTATTTCAAAATCATCCTCTTTACTTCCACTAATAAAGTTAACAGCAGCTGGAAGTAAAAAATATTTAGTGTATATTTCTTTACTAAAAATAACTAAAGCATCAACATTATTCGTAAAAAAATGAGATATTCTATTATCAATAGATTGTTGTCTATCTCCAATATTTTTATTGCTATCAATAAGATTCAAGCATGAAAATATATCTGAACTTTCGTCGCTTTTTGTATGTGCAACAGCATAGCTAAATGCCGTCGGTTTAATCCATTGAAGATCCTCATTTATAGAGTCAAGGTCTAACATAACAATTGAAAATATATAATCAAATTCTTTAATATTTTCATTAAAATAGGATAAAAATAAAAGATCTAAAACCTCTTTCGTTCCCTCTACAATATTCGTATAATGACTTTCGACTATAATAACTGCATTTGACATATCAATAGATTTATCATTAACTTGTAGTATCCACGGTACTCCATTATTTAAAGAAGAGAGATCTTCAATTGTTTTTGAAGTATCAATTTTTTTTTGTAATGTAATTTGAATCGTTATTGAACTCCCTTCTAATGATCCTATTAACGTATCTTTTTCATCATATAACCCACCAGAAGAAACAATACACTCAATTAAAATATTTTTTCCGGTTCCCCCCTTTTTTAACGACCAATTAGTCCATTCACCTGATATTTTAAATAATGAAGTTATAATTTTTTTCGAAGCTGAGAATTTTTGAGGATAATGTTTATTTTTATCGATATATTTATTAATTATTTTATAATTTGTAGCATAAACAACATCCCAACCATAAGTTGCAATTTCTTTCATAATTTAAATTCCATTTAATTAACTGCGCATGAAAAAGTTTTCAGATAATCCACATTCTTTATATTTAGCATCAATATTCATACTAATAGGGAAAACATCGAATTCCATACCATAATTACCAAAGCTCCAAAGAAGATAACTCATTTGACTACGGATCCCTTGAATTAAGGCATCAACAACCCATCCTCCAAAGATCCAAAAGATTAAAGCAACATCATCATGAGCTTGAGAAGTAAATAATGGAGAAGAAGAGGAAATGAGTTTCACTCGTGGTCTATTATTACTATATTCTAATGATATTTTGTATTGACTTGATAAGCTAAAAGAAACATAACTACTATACGAAACAACATCACAAGTTCCTGTTGCATTATTTATAATGATTTTATCACTAATTATTTCAATAAGTGCACTATCAAAATAAGGCGTATAACCATTCATTTTATTTAATGGGATCCGTCCATTATTGTGAATAATATTATTCTCCCCAATTTTAAAATGTTCTTTATGAGAACCTTGAAAAATATGGGGTAATCCTTCAAGAAGGACGTATTTTATAAACGCCCATTTAGCAATAAGAAAACCTGATTTATCTTCTTTTCTAACCAAGTTATGATCAAATTGCAATTGTAGATCTGTTAATTTTGGTGGATTTGGATTAGCCTCCAAAATAGTTAATACACCAAGAACACCTAATTCACCATTAATACTCTCATTGTAAGAATATTGAATTATATGACTTTTCATCCATGTATTATTACCATCAGGTAAACTAATTAACTCAGAAAAAATAAATTGTAATTTTTCTTTATTTTCAATAATCATTTTAGCCATTAAATCAGAGAATAATTCTGATACGAATTTTTCATCGTTAGGAAAAATATTATTTATATCATCATCTAATATAACAATACTGCCATCACCTGAAAGGACATTTATTTGTTTTTTCTCTAACTTTTTACAGTTTATTTTTAATATAGTATGATTAACATCATTTCCCACAAACTCTAATTCAATTTCTATCTTAGGACATATTCCATCAACAACAATATCTAGTTTTTCACCTACAATTGTTGTTGTTAATTTTCCTTTTTTAATTGGTGTTATAAAATGAATTCTTTGAGAGCTTCCTCCCGATACAATTTGCCAACTATCAAATTCTCCTTCAAT
This sequence comes from Proteus sp. fly-1008, assembly GCF_040140305.1. Classification (NCBI taxonomy): domain Bacteria; kingdom Pseudomonadati; phylum Pseudomonadota; class Gammaproteobacteria; order Enterobacterales; family Morganellaceae; genus Proteus; species Proteus sp. fly-1008. The sequence goes on along the minus strand of NZ_JBEEWH010000013.1, from coordinate 2,106 downwards.
TAAACTATTATTTTCACTTTTAAAAGTAAATTCCTTAATAAATAATTCTCTGTTATTTGCAATTTTATCATTAATTGATGAACACTTTGCAGCACAAACCATATCCCAATTATACATATCCATATGAATATCCTTTTTCTTTTAACTCATTTTTAATCCGATAACAAAACTATCGACTAATGTTGCCGATTTTAATTCCATATTTTCAATACCAGGCCATTTCACTGCGCCAGTAAAATTACGTGCAAATATTTTAAAACTAGGTACATCATCAAAGATCTGATGATATATCGCTTCTGATAGTGTCGTTGCTCCCCATATAATACCTGTCGTTGCTGCAGTCACTGCTGAACCAATTTTTACAACATTAAATACAGAAGGATTTGAAGCCACACCTCGTTGAATTGCAGCAGCAATAGGCGCTAACTTTTCCAATTTGATAGTAAAATTAAATAATTTAAATGAGAAAGAGGCAACTTTTGCACCTGCATTAGGGACTAATGTCGCCATTCCAGTCTCAGCAATAACCCCAGCTAGACTTGTTCCCAATGCAATAACTGAAGCAATTGATGTCACTATTTCAGTCACAATATTTAGCCAATCTAACCAATCATCAAATTTAACAGAACAACTAACAACCGCATCACCTAAACCTTTTTCATCTGGCACAAAAACAGGTTCCCCCTCTTTATTTTTTTCTACTTTATATCGAAAGTTCTGTTCTATTCCCATATATACAGTTACCCCCCATCGAGGACGATAATGAGCGCCACTAATACTTATATGAATAAAATCAGATTGAAGAGTCAAAATAAAACTTTGTGCGGGAATGGTGGGAGACATGATTTCATCGTCAGGACCGACAAAATCCTGCCAAACAGTATCTTTAATATTGGTAAGTGATAATCCATTTTTGTCTATTTCAAAATCAGCTTTTGTAGAGCCCTTAACAAGGGCAACTGCCGCTTCTAACAGAATATGCTTAACAAACATTGATTTACTTATGATCAGCGCTGCATTAGCACCATATTCCTTAACAACCTGCAACGCTGCTATATCAACTGTTTGCTGTAGATCACCAATGTCAGTTTTTCCATCGACTAATGTTAAGGCAGCAAAAGCAGCAGATTTTTGATCTATAGAGCTATTTGCTGAATAACTATAGGCCGATGGTTTGAGCCATTGAAAATCACCTTTATTTGCTTTTAATCCTATTAATACGACGGAAAATACTTGTTTGAAAGTTCCTACATTTCGATTAAACCAATTTTTTAAAACGATATCTACAAGTGATGCTAAACCATTTTCGGGCGAATAAAGATCTTTATTGGTGTAATTAGATCCCGTAACTACAATCACCGCTTTGCTATCCACCATTAACTTATAACATTTTGTATCTTTCGATATTTCAGACGTTTCATCATCACCTATCCATTCAGTAGGATCGGTCTCAATACCATCCAGTGAAATTTCTATATTTAATGTGGATTGTGAGGCATTTTTATCATCATTTATAGGATAAGATTTTCCTATATAAGTCACAGTGGCATTTTTAATGCTGCACTGCATGTAAATATTTTTACCGCTGGCTTCATTCGCGATAGACCAATCCCCCCATTCCCCTTCTACTTTTAAATCATTACCAACCACCGTTATATAGTCTGAAAATGATTTAGGATGGTTATCACCCTCATTAATAACTTTATTCAGTGTTTCAATATCTGTAACACTGACTACATCCCAGCCGCTTGTTGATACATCAGCCATAATTAATCCTTCTTATAAAAGAGATATACTTTTGATTAACAAACCATGTAATTTAACCTTTTTTATCTTCAACTTTTATTATGGGGAATTTCATTGGAAATAAAACATCAAATAAAATTAGAGAGTTATTAACTTTTTAATACAATAGAAAATTAATAAACGAAATGATGGGATATAAAAAAGGGGATAATTAAAAAAATTAAGTAGAATAAAAATGCGTTTTATTCACATTTAAAATGGAAATTCACACAGAAAATAAACACCCAAACGCAAAAAAGCCAACCCATTGGGTTGGCTTTCTCGTCTTATTTAATGCCTGGCAGTTCCCTACTCTCACAT
>NZ_JBEEWH010000012.1:0-119843 GCF_040140305.1 Proteus sp. fly-1008 | reverse complement strand
ATCGAACCATTTTACTGTACCAGTCATTGTATTAGACATAGAATTTCCTTTAATTTATTTAATTTGCCATAAGGCATATGCGGTTTGTTTTGTATTTTTACTTATGGGTATTAATTAGAAGGAATTCACAATGAAGAGGTATCGAGGATAACGCTAAACGGGAACAACTTTAAACTTACTAACATAAATAGGTCTGTACTTCCAAACCAGTGACGCTATTAAGCCATAGAAAAATTCAGATAGCAAACTTTATTTTTTAGCGGTAAATCAGCTTAAGTATGCCCCTAAAAAACACAACCCCGCTATACTCACGAGGTTTTTAATAGATAACTCATGTAACAACAAAACAATATATTGTGTTTTGTAATTACGCAAGACTATAAATGTGGCATTTCCTAATTATTTTATCTATATCTAATTTTACGTTATCAACCAATAAACATCCCTCAATAAAGCCTTCCGCTGTCTGCAATCGCTTAGCCACTTCATTATGAGAAATACCGAGTTTTGAAGCCATTGAACGCAAAGGATAATTCTTCACATAATACATAATAACCAACTGAAACAAGTAACTATTATTTACCTTTAAATGTAATACCGCTTTATTTATTTTTAAGCCATCATCATCAGAACATTGCTCTCGGCTTCGTCTTGAGCTTGGAATCAATCCTTTAAAACCTGCGGCAATTGATGAGTAATCGATACTATTTCCCTCATTAGCTGACCACGCTCCCCAACGTGATAAAACTTCCTGCATATCTCTCATACTAATACTCCCCGTGCCGTATACACGTTAAACCAATGCCCCCATTCCTAATGAACGGTTTAAAAAAGAAAATAACAATTCGATTTGGTTACCATAATTGGCTTCCCACAATTTCGGATCACGATGCAACTCATCATGATGTTGCCGACATAATGGAATAGTGAATAAGTCATGAGCTTTCTAAAGAAGCTCAACATGCTGGCTATGTTCCGCCTGGTTACAATCCTGCGAAAGCAACTAAACAACCACGGAACAGAGTGAAAAGAGAACGCATGACATTGGACGAATGGCGCACTATTTATCAGCAAGCTAAAAACCACCCTCCTTACCTGCAATGTGGCATGTTGTTGGCTTTAACCACAGGTCAGCGGATCGGTGATATCTGTAAAATGAAATTCTCTGATATTTGGGATGATATGTTGCATATACAGCAAGAGAAGACAGGCAGTAAGTTAGCCATCCCTCTCTCGCTAAAATGTGAAGCTATCAATCTCTCCTTAAGAGATGTTGTTACTCAATGTCGTGATGCTGTTGTAAGTAAATATCTCATGCATTATCGGCATACCACCGCACAAGCGAAACGAGGCGAACAAGTCACGCCAAATACGTTAACCACAACATTTAAAAAAGCACGAGATAAATGTGGGTTAACTTGGGAAAAAGGTACGGCACCTACTTTCCATGAACAGCGTTCTTTATCAGAACGACTTTATCGTGAGCAAGGAATTAATACACAAAAATTATTGGGGCATAAAACACAAAATATGACTGATAAATACCATGATGATAGAGGCAAAGAATGGCAAATTATTGCTGTTTAATTGAACAGTTTTGGGGAAGAGTTTTGGGGATATTTTGGGGAAGAATTTTATAGTACAAAAAATAAACGGGAACTAATAAGCTCCCGTTAACTATTTATCAAATCAACAATTACATATGTTTGATAATCGCGTCACCAAACTCGCTACATTTCAGCAGTTTAGCGCCTTCTAACTGACGTTCGAAATCATAAGTTACGGTCTTAGCGGCAATCGCGCCTTCCATACCTTTAATGATTAAGTCAGCAGCTTCTGTCCAACCCATGTGGCGTAGCATCATTTCCGCGGAAAGGATAATTGAGCCTGGGTTAACTTTATCTTGACCTGCATATTTAGGTGCTGTGCCGTGTGTTGCTTCAAATAATGCACACTCGTCACCAATATTTGCACCTGGTGCAATACCGATACCACCAACTTGCGCAGCTAATGCATCAGAAATATAGTCACCATTTAGGTTCATACATGCAATAACATCATATTCTGCTGGGCGTAGCAGGATCTGTTGCAAGAATGCGTCGGCGATAACGTCTTTAACGATGATCTCTTTACCTGATTTTGGATTTTTAATTTTAACCCAAGGACCACCATCTAATAATTCACCACCAAACTCTTCGCGTGCTAATTCATAACCCCAGTCTTTAAAGGCACCTTCGGTAAATTTCATAATATTACCTTTGTGTACCAGAGTGACTGAATCACGGTCATTATCAATCGCGTATTCAATCGCCGCACGAACTAAGCGCTTAGTCCCTTCTTCTGAACAAGGCTTGATACCAATACCACAATCTTGTGGGAAGCGGATTTTGGTAACACCCATTTCATTTTGCAGGAATTTAATTACTTTATCAGCTTCTGCTGAGCCCGCTTTCCATTCAATACCTGCATAGATATCTTCTGAGTTTTCACGGAAGATAACCATATCAGTTAGTTCAGGTTGTTTAACTGGGCTTGGTGTGCCTTTATAGTAACGTACTGGGCGTAGGCAAATATAGAGGTCGAGTTGTTGACGTAATGCAACGTTTAATGAACGGATACCACCGCCAACTGGGGTAGTAAGAGGACCTTTAATAGAAACACGATATTCACGGATAAGATCTAAGGTTTCTTCTGGTAACCAAACATCTTTACCATATACCTGTGTTGATTTCTCACCGGTGTAGACTTCCATCCACTCAATCTTACGTTCTTTGCCGTAAGCTTTCTCAACTGCTGCATCAACAACTTTTAACATTGCTGGCGTGACATCGATACCGATACCATCCCCTTCGATATAAGGGATAACCGGATTATTTGGAACAACAAGCTTACCTTTAGCATCTAGTGTAATTTTAGCGCCATTAGCCGGAACAACTACTTTGCTTTCCATTTACCTCTCCTTTCATGTAAGCGCACGCTTTGTTAATTTTTTGTAAGAGACCTGTCAATACTACTTGATTATTCAGCTAACGCCAATCGCTTCTCTTTTAAGGTATAATCAATCTCCCATTTTTTACAAAAATTAACTATGCCAAATCAATTTAAAAATAGTGCTAAATCGAAAAAATACCATACTCCATCAGCACAGAAGAAAGCAGTACGCCCTAGAGGTGAGCGCAAAGTGGTTATCTTTAATAAACCCTTTGATGTGCTAGTCCAATTTACCGATGAAAGTGGCAGAAAAACACTAAAAGATTTTATTCCAATTCGTGACATTTACGCAGCTGGACGTTTAGATAGAGACAGTGAAGGACTTTTAGTCTTAACAAATGATGGAAAGCTACAAGCAAAATTAACACAACCAGGTAAAAAAACAGGAAAAATCTACTATGCTCAGGTAGAAGGTGTTCCTTGTACAGTAGCATTACAACAATTCCGAGATGGATTAGAGCTTAAAGATGGCAAAACATTGCCAGCTCAAGTCGAAATAGTTGAGCAACCCGAATGGCTATGGGAGAGAAATCCGCCTATTAGAGAACGCCAAACTATTCCCACAACTTGGCTAAAAATTACCTTATTTGAAGGTAAAAACCGGCAAGTAAGGCGAATGACGGCTCATATTGGTTATCCTACATTACGCTTGATCCGCTTTAGTATGGGAAATATTGCATTGGATAATTTATTACCCGGTGAATGGAAGGAGATTGATTTTGTTTAAACCTCATGTGACTGTCGCGTGTATTGTTCATGCGCAAAATAAGTTTCTCGTTGTTGAAGAAACTGTCAATGGAAAAGCAACGTGGAATCAACCTGCGGGGCACCTTGAAGCCAATGAAACACTTATCCAAGCCGTTCAACGTGAGTTATGGGAAGAAACAGGATTAACACTTCCTGTTCAATATTTTCTTAAATTACATCAATGGATTGCCCCTGATAAAACCCCTTTTTTACGTTTTCTCTTTCTAATTGAAGCACAAGAACAATTTGAAACTCACCCTAATGATAGCGATATCAATTGTTGTCACTGGGTTAGCGCAGATGAAATTATCCAAAGCCAGCAATTACGCTCGCCTTTAGTAAGAGAAAGCCTGTTATGTTATCAACAAGGTGAATGTTACCCTCTGTCTATTTTAACTAGCTTTGGCGCCCCCTTTAACTAAATGACAGAGAATGGAAAAACAAAGCATCAAAAACAGAGCAACACTTGATGCACCTGTGTCAGTGATATGGTAAAGTATGGCGCTTATTTTTCCGCAGTGAGATCCAGTCATGTCAGATAACAGCCAAAAAAAAGTCATCGTAGGAATGTCCGGTGGCGTAGATTCATCCGTCTCAGCCTATCTTCTTAAGGAACAGGGATATCAGGTCGTTGGTCTGTTTATGAAGAACTGGGAAGAAGACGACGATACAGAATATTGTTCAGCTTCAACGGATCTTGCCGATGCGCAAGCTGTGTGCGATAAACTTGGCATTGAACTTTATACTATCAATTTTGCCGCTGAGTATTGGGATAATGTTTTTGAACATTTTTTATCTGAATATAAAGCAGGTCGCACTCCAAACCCCGATATTCTGTGCAATAAAGAAATAAAATTTAAAGCATTTTTAGAATATGCGGCAGAAGATTTAGGTGCTGATTATATCGCAACAGGCCACTATGTTCGCCGTCGTGATATCAATGGCAAAAGCCAATTACTTCGTGGCGTCGATAATAACAAAGACCAGAGCTATTTCTTATACACGTTAAGTCACGAGCAAATCGCACAAAGCCTTTTCCCTGTTGGTGAAATGGAAAAACCTGAAGTTAGAAAAATCGCTGAAAAGCTTGATTTAGCAACAGCAAAGAAAAAAGATTCAACGGGTATTTGTTTTATTGGTGAGCGTAAATTTACCGATTTCTTATCACGTTACCTCCCAGCTAAACCTGGTCCTATAATCACTGTTGACGGTGAAACTATTGGTGAACACCAAGGATTGATGTATCACACATTAGGTCAACGTAAAGGTTTAGGTATTGGTGGAACAAAAGACGGTGGAGATGATCCTTGGTATGTCGTTGATAAAGATGTTGAAAATAACATTCTTGTTGTGGCGCAAGGTCATGAACATCCAAGATTAATGTCTGTCGGCTTAATTGCTCAACAATTACATTGGGTATCGAGAGAGCCAATTACTGAAGCTTTCCGTTGTACTGTTAAAACACGATATCGCCAACCTGATATTGCGTGTACAGTAACACCATTAAGTGAAGATAAAATTGAAGTCCGCTTTGATTATCCCGTTGCTGCTGTAACGCCGGGACAATCAGCCGTCTTTTATCAAGACGAAGTCTGTTTAGGTGGCGGTATCATTGAAACCCGTATTCAGGAGTAGACGTGGCTAAAGATTTTCGTGATATTACACTTGCACTGGCAGGCGTCTGCCAGGCAAGTCGTCTTGTTCAGCAAATTGCTTACCAAGGTAGTGCGAACGAGAATGATGTTGAAGTGATGGTTAACAGTATTTTTAATCTCAATCCAACATCAACACTTGATGTTTATGGCAATCAAATCAGTCATTTAAAATTAGGCTTTCAAACACTGAAAGCTATTCATCAGGCAGTAAGAAGAGAAAAGTTAACGCTAGAATTGATGACTTATCAACAAGGTTTAATCAACTTAGAGCGCTTAATCGGACGAAATGATGATTATAGTTCACGGTTATCACAAAAAATTTCTCAATTAGAGCGCCAAAAAAGCTATTTTGAACCTATGTCCGAAGGTGTATTCAATGCACTCGCTGGAGTTTATGTTGATGCGGTTAGCCCTGTAGGCCCTCGCATTCAAGTTCATGGCTCTATTGAACTGTTAAAAAACCCAATTATTCAAGCTAAAGTTAGAGCGTTATTATTAACGGGTATCCGTAGTGCCGTGCTCTGGCGCCAAGTTGGTGGCCGTCGTTTTGATTTTTTATTGCATCAAAAGACGATAATCCGACAAGCTGATGATTTTCTCGCTCAATGTTAATACTTTAAATTCAACCTGGGAGTTGCCAACAATGGAATTATCTTCGCTGACAGCGATTTCACCGATTGACGGTCGTTACGGTAGTAAAACTTCGTCGTTACGTTCTATTTTTAGTGAATTCGGTCTTCTGAAATTCCGTGTACAGGTAGAAGTTCGCTGGCTACAAAAGCTGGCATCTTGCACCGACATTAAAGAAGTTCCCGCCTTTGAAAAAAACGCAAACGATTACCTTGATGCAATTGTTGCTAATTTTAATGAAGAAGATGCAACACGCATCAAATCTATCGAACGCACCACTAACCACGATGTGAAAGCCGTAGAATATTTCTTAAAAGAAAAAGTGGCGACTATCCCTGCTTTACATCAAGTTTCTGAGTTTATTCACTTTGCTTGTACTTCTGAAGATATTAATAATCTGTCTCATGCCATTATGCTAGAAACAGCCCGCCAAGAGATCCTGCTACCTGCATGGCGTGAACTTATTGATACAATTAGTAAAATGGCGCAAGAATACCGCGACTTACCTCTTCTTTCTCGCACTCATGGTCAACCTGCTACCCCGTCTACAATGGGTAAAGAGTTTGCTAACGTAGCTTACCGCATGGAACGTCAATATCGTCAACTTACGCAAGTTGAGATTTTAGGTAAAATTAATGGTGCCGTCGGTAACTATAACGCCCACTTGGCCGCTTATCCTGAAGTAAACTGGCACCAATTTAGTGAAGAATTTGTGACTTCATTAGGTATTACATGGAACCCATACACAACACAAATTGAGCCGCATGATTATATTGCTGAACTTTTTGATTGTATTAGTCGTTTCAATACCATTTTGATCGATTTCGATCGTGATATTTGGGGTTATGTCGCACTGAATCACTTCAAACAAAAAACTATTGCGGGCGAAATTGGTTCATCGACCATGCCACATAAAGTAAACCCTATTGATTTTGAAAACTCGGAAGGCAACTTAGGGTTAGCTAATGCCGTTATGGGGCACCTTTCTAGTAAATTGCCGCTTTCTCGTTGGCAACGTGATTTAACTGATTCAACCGTTCTGCGCAATTTAGGTGTGGGTATTGGTTATGCGTTAATTGCTTACCAATCAACCATGAAAGGCCTTAATAAGCTTGAAGTAAATGAAAAACATCTTCGCGAAGAGTTAGATTGTAATTGGGAAGTGTTAGCAGAGCCTATTCAAACTGTAATGCGTCGTTATGGCATTGAAAAACCGTATGAAAAACTAAAAGAATTAACTCGTGGTAAGCGTATTACTGAGCAAGATATGGTTATTTTCATCGACGGTTTAGAATTGCCTGAGCATGAAAAAACTCGTTTAAAAGCGATGACACCTGAAAGCTATGTTGGTTTTGCAACTCAGTTTGTTGATAAGTTAAACTAATTTTTCACACGAAAAGGCAGATAATTTCTGCCTTTTTTTATAACAAAAAAACGAAGAAAACTATCTATAACCTAAACACGTCGCTGGCTACAGTATTTTTTAATCAATAGATTGTCTATGATAACCTTATATTTTTATCTAATAGACTGACTATCATGTCCTATATTTATTTTACAACGGTGTATTTTTACCGATTGTACTCAAGGTGGAATAATGCGGATCTTAATTATTGAAGATAATATTTTACTTCGTCATCACTTATCCGTGCAGTTTCGTGATGCAGGCCATCAAGTTGATGCGGCAGAAGATGCCAAAGAAGCAGATAGTTTTATAACCGAAGGTACACCCGATGTTGCTATTGTAGATTTAGGATTACCTGATGAAGATGGCATTAGCCTTATTCGAAGATGGCGAGAAAACAATATTACGTTACCTATTATGGTGTTAACTGCGCGTGAAAGTTGGCAAGAAAAAGTCTCCGCATTAAATGCGGGCGCTGATGATTATGTGACAAAACCTTTTCATTTTGAGGAAATTGTTGCACGTATTCAGGCATTAATGCGAAGAAACATGGGAATTGCATCACAAATACTCTCTATTGAGCCTTTTGAGTTGGATTTGTCACGTAAAGAGTTCATGATTTCAGGCGAGCAAATCAAATTAACAGCGTTTGAATATACCATTTTAGAAACATTAATGCGTAATCAAAACAAAGTTGTTAGCAAAGATGCATTAATGCGTCAGTTGTATCCAGATGCTGAATTAAAAGAAAGCCACACTATTGATGTACTAATGGGGCGATTACGTAAAAAAATCTTAGAAAAATACCCTGATGATGTTGTCGTGACAGTCCGTGGACAAGGCTACCGTTTTGATATGAAACCTTAATATGCAAAAAAAACAGCGCTCTCCACTCTCATTACGAACACGATTTTTACTTGCAACGAGTGCTATTATTTTAGCTCTTACACTCTCTTATGGGTTGGTTGCTATAGTCGGTTCTATTGTCAGTGTAGATAAAACCACTTTTATGCTGATGCGTAGTCAAAGTAATCTTTATTACAGTTTAGCCCAGTGGAATAAAGGCAAGCTGAATATTGAATTTCCAACAAATTTGAATAATAACAATACATCGCTGGTGGTCGTTTTTGATGATAAAGGTAATGTCTTATGGACACCTTCTGATTTACCTAAAGCCATTCCTAATAGCATTAAGCATAAATGGCGCCATGAAGAAGGGTTATTTGAAATTTCGGTTGATGTCAAAACAACTCGTTTAATGCTACAACAGTTGCCTCAATACCGTGTTTATCTCAAACGACTCGAAGAATATTCAAGTAACGAATTTTTAACTCACTCCGTGGTAATTAATCATTATCCTGCGGCTGATAATATGCCTTATATGGCAATCGCGGTTATTGATCCTATCCCTCAGCGCATGCAAAAAGTCAGTCAAGTTTGGGACTGGTTTTTATATATTATTCTCGCTAATTTATTTTTAGTTGTGCCTTTAATTTGGTTAGCTGCACACTGGAGTTTACGGCCTATAAAACAAGTGATAGAACAAATCAGTGCATTAGAAAAAGGTACACGTAATGATTTGGATGAAAACCCACCAACCGAGTTAAAAGGCTTAGTTAGAAATTTAAATGTGTTATTGCGTAATGAACGAAGCCGTTATAGTAAATATCGCACAAGTTTATCTGATCTTACCCACAGCTTAAAAACGCCACTCGCCGTATTACAATCAACATTACGCTCTTTACGATCAGGTAAGCAAATGACGATAGAGCAAGCTGAACCTATCATGCTTGATCAAATAGAACGAATTTCACAACAAGTCGGTTATTATTTGCATCGAGCATCTATTCATGGTGATCACGACATTACCACGCGAAAACTCCATTCACTATCAGGGTTGTTAGATAATCTTTGTAGTGCATTAAGTAAAGTTTATCAGTCAAAAGGCGTTGATTTAACACTCAATGTTTCACCTGAAATCATGTGGTTAGGTGAGAAAAATGATTTTATGGAAGTGATGGGCAATATTCTGGATAACGCTTGTAAATACTGCTTAGAGTTTGTTGAAATCAATGTAAGTAATAATGAAAACAGCGTAATAATGATTGTTGATGATGATGGCCCTGGTGTTAGCTCTGAAAAAAGAGAGATTATTTTCCAGCGAGGAACAAGAGCAGACACGCTACGACCGGGGCAAGGTTTAGGATTATCTATCGCGGTAGATATTATTGAACAATACAGTGGCGAAATTACTATTACCGATAGCCCTTTAGGTGGCGCTCGTATCACTGTAATCTTTGCTGAACAGCAACTTACCACTGAGCGTGAATAACCATTCATGATAAAAAATGCTTTTTTATCAAACTCCCCACTCCGTATATTGCATTATGTATGATATCTGCTCAGTTATTACAGTGTTACTCGCTATTACTCACATTGCTCAAAGTAATGTTTAGCAGGAAGTTAGAATTCATTATACTATGGCTTCAGGCTTCCCGAATTCAGGATATACACAATGGACTATAAACTTAATTTAGATTGGCAATCATTTCTCGAAAGCCATTGGCAAAAACGCCCTTTATTAATTAAAAACGGCTTCTCACGTTTTGTTGATCCTTTATCTCCTGACGAACTTGCTGGTCTTGCAATGGAAGATGAAGTGGATAGCCGTCTTGTTAGCTGTCAAGACGGACAATGGGGAGTCAAACATGGGCCTTTTGAGCACTTCGAAGGACTTGGTGATAAAGATTGGTCTTTACTTGTACAAGCCGTCGATCACTGGCATTTTCCTAGTGCGGCATTAATGAAGCCATTTCGTGTATTACCTGATTGGCGCATTGATGATTTAATGATCTCTTATTCTGTTCCCGGTGGTGGTGTAGGCCCGCACCTCGATCAATATGATGTCTTTATTATTCAAGGACAAGGTCGTCGTCGCTGGCGTGTGGGTGAAAAAATCCCGATGAAACAACACTGCCCTCACCCTGATTTACTTCAAGTTGACCCTTTTGAAGCAATTATTGATGAAGAATTAGAACCGGGTGATATTCTTTATATCCCACCTGGATTCCCACATGAAGGCTATGCGATTGAAGAGTCGCTAAACTACTCTGTAGGTTTCAGAGCGCCTAATGCTCGTGAACTTTTCAGTGGTTTCGCTGACTATGTGTTAGCAAATGATTTAGGCAGCTATCGTTATAGTGATCCAGACCTAACACCGCGTGAAAACCCAGCATTAGTGCAACATCAAGAATTAAATAAACTTCATGACATGATGGAAGATTTACTTGCTCAACCAGAAGTATTCCGTCATTGGTTTGGTGAATTTATTTCTCAATCTCGCCATGAACTTGATCTCGCAGTTCCAGAACCTTTATATGAAAATGCAGAAATTCACGATTTACTGCAACAAGGTGAGCAACTCCATCGTTTAAATGGTATTCGTGCGTTACGAGTTGGCGATAACTGTTTTGTAAATGGTCAATTGATGGATACTGATCATATAGAAGCGGTAGATGCGCTTTGCCAATATGATTATATTAATAAACAACACTTGGGTGATGCATTAGCTGATCCAAAATTTGTACGTTTATTAACACAGTTAGTGAATCAAGGTTATTGGTATTTTGAAGATTAATTATCACTAATTATAGTGATAAGTTATAAAGCCCAGCCATGTTAATGGCTGGGCTTTTTTATTATTCAATATCTTAAAATATCTCTGATTTTAAAACTCAGCGAATTAAATAATTTATAGATCCTTTTAAAAGCACTCTTGTATTATGAAAGAAAAAAGGAATTGAGACAAAAAAAACACTTTGTAAGAAAAAGAGTAATAAAGTGTGCTTACTATTTGTAATAAATAAAGAAAATAAAATTATAAAAGTGATAGCGAAATAACTAAAAATAATAATAAATGAATGCTTTTCAGACTTTCTGATTAAATATTCACTTTCATTATTAATATAATTTTCTTTTTGTTTATTTGATTTAACTTGTTTTTCAATTATGGGGTCAACTAATTTTTCTGAAATCGAATCCATTCTACTACCCTTATAGTATCGTTTTATAATAATTATAAATGAAATATGAACATTCTAATTTATCAATCTATTACGATAAAATAGCGTATATTTTAAGTTTGAAAAACTCATAATTAGCACTATCATTATTATAAAGTAGTTTTATTTTAGATTAAGTAACCTCTATTCAATTTATTTTAGATTAATCTTCAGCAACCACTCCTATTTTATTAATTACCCTTAAGATAGAATTAAATTAAGAATGTAAATAAATAATCAAAACTAACAAGGTAGCTAAAAAAATAATAGCCGACATATCGGCTATTATTTTATTTTCTGAGCTATACAAGCGATTAATTAATCACTTTAGCCTTTTCTCTTTCAGCCGTAATTTCAGCAATACGCATGATCACACTCACCGCAGCTTCCATTCCTTCTAAAGAGATAAATTCATGCTTACCATGGAAATTATACCCGCCCGTAAAAATATTTGGGCAAGGTAATCCACGATAAGAAAGCTGAGCACCATCTGTGCCACCACGGATAGGCTTGATGTTAGGCTCAATATCACAATCAATCATCGCTTGTTTTGCAATATCAATAATGTGTGGGAATTGAACAACTTTATCATGCATATTGTAATAACTATCATCAATAGTCAGCTCAATATAGCAATCTGGGTGTAAACCTTTACCAACTTTTTCTGCAATCGCAATCATATTCTGTTTGCGTTTTTCAAATACGTTACGATTAAAATCACGGATAATATAGTGCATTTCCGCTCTTTCTACCGTTCCTTTAATACTTTGAAGGTGATAAAAACCATCATAACCCTCTGTATTTTCAGGCGTCTCATCAGTCGGTAATTCTTGATGAATGCGCGTTGCTAATCCTAATGCATTTACCATCACCCCTTTTGCACTCCCAGGGTGAACATTGTTACCAACAATTTTGATATTCACTGATGCGGCGTTGAAGTTTTCATATTCCAATTCGCCAACACCACCACCATCAACGGTATAAGCCCAGCTTGCACCAAATGCATTTAAATCGACATAATGCGCGCCACGGCCAATTTCTTCGTCAGGTGTGAACGCAATACGGATATCACCATGAGGTCGGTTCGTTTCTTTTAAACGCACCATAGCGGTAATGATTTCAGCAATACCCGCTTTATCATCAGCGCCTAATAAGGTTTTACCGTCTGTGGTGATTAATGTTTTACCAATCATGGAATGTAAGATTGGAAACATAACAGGTGATAACACTTCATCACCAATACCCAATGCAATATCTCCGCCACGATAATCTTCAAGCACTTGTGGTTTTACATGCTTACCAGAAAAATCAGGCGCTGTGTCAAGATGCGAAATAAAACCAATCACAGGCACTGGCCAAGAGACATTGGATGGCAAACTTGCCATTACACATCCTTTGTCACTGAGTGTTACATCAGCAAAACCCAGTTTTTTTAATTCTTGTGCCAATGCCTTAGCTAGTTTTAGCTGACCATCACTGCTTGGTGACATTTTTGAAGATGGTTTTGATTGTGTATCAAAATTAATATATTCAAAAAAACGTTCTAATAATTTATCCATTTTGCCCCCTAAGATCTCTCTAATAACAATAATAGGGAACTCTATAAAATAATTATTGCGTCAAATCAGCTTTAGGATCATTAATTAATTCAAACAATTTATGAACATATTCATCAACAACCTGACTTGCTGGCCCATAATGTTTTTCTTCAAACTGGCTTTCAACTAAACTTGGCTCAAGATTTAGCTCAACAGTATGAGCGCCAGCTAGCCTAGCTTCATGTACAAAACCCGCAGCAGGATAGACATTACCAGAAGTGCCAATAGAGATAAAAATATCAGCCTCAGCCAAAGCTCGATAAATATCATCCATGCCAATAGGCATTTCACCAAACCAGACAATATGTGGACGTAGTGGTGATGGAAATTGGCAACAATGGCAGTGATCTGTTGTTTCTAAATCACCTTTCCATTCAAAAACTTGGCGGGATTGTGGGCAACGTACTTTTAATAATTCACCATGCATATGTAAAATATGCTGACTACCTGCTTTCTCATGTAAATTATCAATATTTTGCGTTACAAGAAGGAAGTTATCTTTACCTAAGCATTGCTCAAGTTTTGCTAATGCATAATGCGCTTCATTTGGCTGAATTGTAGGTTGTTGTAATTGGCGACGACGTTCATTATAAAACTGCTGGACCAATTGTGGGTTGCGTTGATAGCCTTCAGGTGTAGCAACATCTTCAACGCGATGTTCTTCCCACAATCCATCTTCTGAACGAAATGTTTTAATTCCTGATTCAGCAGAAATGCCAGCCCCTGTTAATACGACAACTTTGGGTAAACTCATTTCATGTTCCGTTTTATGGGTGAGATGAAAATAACGACAACGTGAATGTTGTCGTCGTAAACTTTTGATCTTACGAAACTTCCTAAGCCGACGATGACGAAGTTTAAGTTTCATCATTACAATCCTTGGTTTTCAAATTTAAATATTGCGTTTCTAGCGTTACTATTTTAAGTGTTTTTTCTTCTTTGTATGTCAATAAACTTATTGTCCACTTAAAATTCTTGCAGGATCTAGTTTAGTGGCTCGACGAGCAGGATACCAACTTGCTATCAGGCTTAAGATCACAGTGGTGATAAATACAGAAAAAACATCAATCAAATGTACTTCTGAAGGGAGGAAATCGACAAAATAAACATCACCAGAAAGTACACTATGCCCTGTTAATGATTCAACAACAGAAACTAAAGGTGTCAAATTATAAGCCACTAATACACCAAAAATGACGCCTGCAATACAGCCAATCATGCCTGATAATAAGCCGTACCATAAAAAGATATTACGGATATGACTATCACGTGCGCCGAGCGTACGTAAAATAGCAATGTCACTGCTTTTATCTCTTACCGCCATAATCAGCGTCGATACAATATTAAAACAAGCCACACCAATCACTAAGATCATGGATAAATACATAATGCTACGGATCATTTGAATATCGCTATACATATAGCCATAGTCACTTATCCAACTTTTAGCATAAACATACTCTTCACTATTTAAACCCACATTATGAATAATTTCATTAGCCAAAAACGGATCAACCGTTTTCACTTCAATTCCTGTAATACCTTGGCCGTAATCCATATATTGTTGAGCATCTGCTAGAGGAATTAATGCTAATTGGTGATCGAGCATTCCACTCAATTTAAATATGCCACTAACTTGTAAGCGAATACGTTTAGGCTGTAATAACTTAGTTGGATCATCATTATTCGGGATTAATACTGTTAGCCAATCACCCTGTTTAATTTTTAATGCGTCTGCAACACCTTGCCCAACAATAATTTGTTGCTTACCCGCACGAAAATCTTGCCATGCATTATTTTGTACATAGCGAGGTAATAAGCTGATATCTCCTTGTTTTTCAGGAGATACTCCCATAACTTGCACTGCTTTTAATTCAGTTCCTTTCTCTAACAATCCCGTTAATAAGATATACGGCGCGGCCGCGACAACTCCTGATGTTTTTTCAATTCGAGGTAATGCCGATTGCCATTGTACAAATGGCTGTTCTACTGAATAGATTTGCCCATGAGGCACTACCGATAAAATACGGTTTTTTAATTCGCGCTCAAAGCCATTCATGGCACTTAAGCCAATAATTAAAACAGCCACGCCAAGCATAATGCCCAGTGTTGAAATAACCGAGATTAACGAAACCATTCCCGCACGTTTTCGCCCTCTTGAAAAACGTAATGCGGTCACTAATGCAAGTGGCAATTGCGCCATTATTTCACTCCTGAAATCATATTTTGTGGCTGTAATTGACCATCTTTCATTTCAAGTTGACGCTGAAAACGAGCCGCCAGTGATAAATCATGCGTCACCACCAGAAAAGCAGTTTGCTTCTCTTTATTTAATTTAATCAATAACTCGAAAATACCTTCGGCGTTTTTCTGATCAAGATTACCTGTTGGTTCATCCGCAAGTACTAATGCAGGATCGTTAACCAATGCTCTCGCAATCGCAACACGTTGTCTTTCGCCACCTGAAAGCTCTGAAGGACGATGATGAGCACGCTCTTTTAAGCCAACCGCTTCAAGTAAAGACATTGCTTTCTCTTTCGCCTTTGCAACACTAACCCCACCAATCATTAATGGCATTGCCACATTTTCAAGTGCAGTAAAATCCGGTAATAAGTGATGGAATTGATAAATAAAACCCAGTTGTGTATTACGCAGGTCGGCTTTTTCTGAAGAAGATAATGTATTAAGTGATTGCCCTTCAAAGAAGACTTCGCCAGATGTCGGTGAATCTAAGCCACCTAATAAATGCAATAAGGTACTTTTGCCTGAACCAGAACTACCCACAATCGCTAAAAAATCACCTTTTTCCATTTTAAATGAAACCGATTTCAGCACTTGGGTTGAAATTGTACCGTCTTGGTATTGTTTACACAGGGCGTGACAATCCAATAAACAATTTTTGTCAATTTGCATGTTTTTTTCTGATGCCATTGGCTGTTTATTAATAGAAGAATTACTCATAACGTAGCGCCTCTGCTGGCTGAATAGTCGCGGCCCGCCAAGACGGGTATAAAGTAGATAAAAGGGAAATCACAACGGCTGCAAAGCCAATCATAAATACTCTTCCCCATTCAAGCGTTGCAGGTAATTCAACACCTTGTGGAATAAGCCCTACCGCTGGCATAATAGTATTTAACTGGCTAGAGAGTAATGCCCCCAAAAGACCACCAGCAACTGCACCTAACATACCGGCACCAGCACCTTGCAACATAAAAATGGACATAATCTGGGAACGTTTTAAGCCCATAGTTTGCAAAATAGCTACTTCTCCTTGTTTTTCCATCACTAATAAAGAAAGTGAGGTAATAATATTAAAAGCAGCCACAGCAATAATTAAGCTTAATAATAATCCCATCATATTTTTTTCCATTTTAACTGCCTGGAAAAATTCACCTTTACGTTCGCGCCAATCTTTCCAACTTAAGTTTGTAGCTAAAGGCTTAGCACTGTATTTTTCAATATTGAGAGGATCAGAAAAGAAAAGACGCCACCCTGTAATATTACCAGGCTGATAACGCATTAAACGCGCCGCATCTTGTTGATTGACTAGAATTTGAGAGGCGTCAGCATCCCCACCACTTTGGAAAATACCTTTAACAGTAAATAATCGTTGACTGGGTAATCTTCCCATTGGAGTGAGTTGACTAACACTTGGCACAATCAGACGGATTTTATCCCCTTCTTTTGCTTTTAGTTGTTTAGCTAAGCCACTTCCTAAGATCACGCCATATTCACCCGATTTAAGCATAGAGAAATCACCATAACGAATATGTTTTGTTAAAGGTTCATCTTGTGCTTTTTCAATCCCTAACATGACACCAACGCTGATATTATCTTTACTCTGCAAAACAACATCACCTTCTACTAAAGGGACAACGTTTATGATACCTTCTCGCGTCAGTAGATTTTCGGCTATATTTGATTGTCGGGGTAATTGCCCGTTAGGTGATGTCACTATGGCTTGTGGAAGATAAGCAAGAATGCTTTCTTGCAATGAACGCTCAAAACCATTCATGACAGAAGTCACTGTGATAAGCGCTGCTACACCTAACATGATCCCTAAAGCGGATAGCCATGAGACGAAGCGACCGAACTTATCGACCGCGCGACCCCGCATATAACGGAGCCCTATATAAAATGAGACAGAATTGTACATGAAATCTGTGCTGTTCCTGTTGCTAATGCGAAGTGTTCAGGGATAATAAAGGGTAGTCTTACTGAATGGAACCACTCTATTCCCAAACTGTGGTTTTTCTTTTATCTTAACCTGCCCGCCAGTTTAAGCTTTAGCGAGTACGCTGAAGATGTGTTGGGAGTTAACTACAACAAAGAGTTCACATTACACGCTTATGTCCTCAGAATATCGTTATCAACTTCCTATAAAACAAGGGGATACTCGCCAGCTAGGTCAACTGACTGGTGCCGCTTGTGCTCTAGAATGTGCAGAGATCATCAAACGTCATTCTGGATTAGTCGTCCTTGTTACTCGTGACATGCAAAATGCATTACGTTTACAAGATGAAATCCGTCAGTTTTGTGATTATCCAGTAGAGACATTATCGGATTGGGAAACGCTGCCTTATGACAGTTTTTCACCTCACCAAGAAATTATCTCAAACCGCCTTTCTACGCTATACCGTATTCCATCACTTCTCAAGGGAATTTTAATCTTACCCGTCAATACGTTAATGCAGAAAGTTTGCCCTACGGATTATCTCGCAAGTCATGCGTTGGTAATGCAAAAAGGAGAGATACTTTCTCGTGATAATTTACGTAAAACACTCGATGAAGCGGGATATCGCCATGTAGAGCAAGTATTAGAACACGGTGAATATGCAACACGCGGTGCATTGCTTGACTTATTTCCTATGGGAAGTGAATTTCCTTATCGTATTGATTTTTTCGACGATGAAATTGATAGCCTGCGTACTTTTGATGTTGATACCCAAAGAACATTAATAGAAGTGGAGCAAATAAATTTATTGCCCGCACATGAATTTCCTACTGATGCCAATGCAATTGAGCTTTTTCGTAGTCAGTGGCGTGAGCGCTTTGATGTAAGACGCGATCCTGAACATATTTATCAGCAAGTCAGCAAACACATATTGCCTACTGGGATTGAATATTGGCAATCGCTGTTTTTTGAACAACCGTTATCTAACTTATTTGCTTATTTTCCTAAAAACACGCTGATAGTGACGCAAGATCTACAAGATTTTGCAGATAAATTCTGGCAAGACATCAACCAGCGTTTTGAAAGCCGTCGTGTTGACCCAATGCGACCCTTGCTTCCTCCTGATGATATTTGGCTTAGTGTTGATAAATTTAATAAAGAACTTAAACAGTGGCCACGAATTCAACTTAAAACAGAAACATTGCCAGAAAAAGCTGGACAAACTAATTTAGGTTATCAACCACTTCCTGATTTATCGATCAACGCACAAAGCAAATCCCCTTTAGACAATCTACGTCGATTCCAAGAACAATTTTCAGGTAGTGTGATTTTCTCTGTTGAGAGCGAAGGCCGACGTGAAACAGTACAAGAACTGTTATCACGGATAAAAATTGCACCTAAACAGATCATTGAGTTATCAGATGCCCAAGAAAAAGGAGCCTATTTTATTATTGGTGCAGCTGAACACGGTTTTATTGATAATCATCGTCAATTAGCCATGATCTGTGAAAGCGATATGTTAGGCGAACGAATTAATCGCCGTCGTCAAGACAATCGCCGAGCAATTAATACCGATACTTTAATTCGTAACCTTGCCGAATTAAGCATAGGTCAACCTGTTGTTCATCTTCAGCATGGTGTTGGACGCTATCAAGGCATGACAACCTTAGAAGCGGGAGGCGTTAAAGCTGAATACTTGATGTTAAGCTACGCAGGTAATGACAAGCTTTATGTCCCTGTTTCATCATTGCATTTAATCAGTCGTTATTCCGGTGGTGCTGATGAAAATGCCCCTTTACATAAATTGGGGGGCGATGCATGGGTAAGAGCTCGTCAAAAAGCAGCTGAAAAAGTCCGTGATGTTGCAGCAGAGCTGTTAGATGTTTATGCCCAGCGAGAAATAAAAACGGGATTTGCCTTTAAAATGGATAAAGAGCAGTATCACGCATTCCGACAAAGCTTTCCTTTTGAAACCACTCCCGATCAAGAAACAGCAATCAATGCCGTATTAAGTGATATGTGCCAAGCCATTTCAATGGACAGATTAGTCTGTGGTGATGTTGGTTTTGGTAAAACAGAAGTGGCAATGCGCGCGGCATTCCTCGCGGTTAACAATAATAAACAAGTTGCGATTTTAGTCCCAACCACCCTATTGGCCCAGCAGCATTTTGATAATTTCCGCGATCGTTTTGCCAATTGGCCCGTTAATATTGAGATGATCTCCCGTTTTCGCAGTGCAAAAGAACAGCAACAAATTACAGAAAAACTGGCTGAAGGTACTGTTGATATTGTCATTGGGACACACAAATTACTGCAACCTAGCATTCACTGGAAAGATTTAGGACTCCTCATTGTTGATGAGGAGCATCGCTTTGGCGTTCGCCACAAAGAACGCATTAAAGCCATGCGTGCTAATGTAGATATTTTAACACTGACAGCAACGCCTATTCCTCGTACGTTAAATATGGCCATGAGTGGTATGCGTGATCTTTCTATTATCGCAACGCCACCTGCACGCCGTTTATCCGTAAAAACATTTGTGCGGGAATATGATGATTTAGTGGTGCGTGAAGCCATCTTGCGTGAAACATTGCGTGGTGGGCAAGTCTATTATTTGTATAACGATGTTGAAAATATTGAAAAGGCGCGTGAGAGACTGGCTACACTTGTACCTGAGGCACGTATTGGAATTGGTCATGGGCAAATGCGTGAACGTGAACTTGAACGTGTGATGAATGATTTCCACCATCAACGTTTTAATGTGTTACTTTGCACCACCATCATCGAAACGGGTATTGATATACCAAGCGCGAATACCATTATTATTGAACGTGCCGATCACTTTGGTTTAGCGCAATTACATCAGTTACGTGGTCGTGTAGGTCGTTCTCATCATCAAGCTTATGCTTATTTGTTAACGCCACATCCTAAAGCCATGACAAAAGATGCACATAAACGTTTAGAGGCGATTGCTTCACTAGAAGATCTGGGCGCCGGTTTCGCATTGGCAACACATGATTTGGAAATTCGAGGTGCGGGTGAATTACTTGGTGAAGAACAAAGCGGTCAAATGAATACCGTAGGCTTCTCACTTTATATGGAGTTATTAGAAAGCGCAGTAGAAGCCCTTAAAGATGGCAGAGAGCCATCACTTGAAGATCTCACTAATCAACAAACAGAAATTGAATTAAGAATGCCTGTCTTATTGCCTGATGATTACATTCCAGATGTAAATGTCAGACTCTCATTCTATAAACGAATTGCAAGTGCGATTGATTTAAATGAGCTTAATGATTTAAGAGCAGAGTTAATTGATAGATTTGGTAAATTACCTGATGCTGGTCGTTATTTACTGCGTAATGCGGCCATTCGTTTAAATGCCATGAGCCTCGGTATTACTCGTATTGAAGCCCATGACAAAGGTGGATTCATTGAGTTTGGCGAAAAAAATAAGGTTGATCCAGGCTATTTGATTAGCTTGCTTCAAGAACAACCTACAGTTTTCCGCTTAGATGGCCCATCTAAATTGAAGTTTATTATTGATTTAGCTGAACGAGAAAAGCGTCTTACTTATATTGATGATATGTTAAGTGCATTCGATGATCATAAGATGAAATAACACAAGAGCTAACCGTTCTTTAAGCTAATAAAAAGGCGTAACTGAAATGCTCATCTCCTTCATTACGCCTTTTTATATTATTGATATTAATCTTTACGGCAAGGGACTTTTTCATTCATTGAACAATAGGGTTCTTGTTCTAAGATTAGCCTACCATCAGCATCTAAAGCAATAACTTCGCCAGGTTTAAACGTGGTGCGCACTTTCCCCGGCGTGCCATCAATAGTGTAAAGCACATCATAACCCACAGTTCTACGTTCTTGTCGATAAATAGGAATACACTCTTTGAATTGAGGATAAGGGAAATTTGCAATATTGCTGTTATTAAGTGCTTCAATCATGTAAAACACACGACATTCTTGCTCTGCTGGATGAAATCGTGACAATTTTTCGGGTGTAAAAGGTGTTGGTAAGCCGATTCGATGACAGTATTCTTCTGTCACAAATACCGTTGATTTAATCGGTGTAGCGGAAACGACATGAGCAAATTGAGGTTGGGGGAAAACCCACCTCCACGCAATAAATAAAAGAATAGCTAATGCAATGATTAGTCCTATCAGTGTGTACTTTCTGACATCAACACTCACTTTTACCCCTTTTTATCTGTTTTATCCTTAATTGCTACAGATATGCAATACAAAGCCACTGTTTTACGATAACTGGCTAATATATTTAGTATTCAATAAATGAACTCTCTATCTGATAGCTTAATTCAACATCCATGCTGATTAGCATAATAAGCAAACTACGTATTTATGACATGTTAAATACACCACTTATTTCTGTTTTAATTACTTAATTAAATAAATATCACCACTTTTTTAGGATTTACCTATTATATTAAGAGTGGTCTTAATTTATTTTTCTGAAAAAATTGAAATCGTTATACTATTTATAATACATCATTATGATAACACGAGGTTAACAATTGTTGCTTAGAAATATGTGGCATTTCATTTTAAATTCATATTTTAAAATTTATCTCCAAGACTTATGAAAATATTTTAATCAATTAAAATTGAGTGAAAATAACAAGTTAAGCTTAACTTTAACGTTTTTTACTTATTATATTTTTAATACAAATTAAAGAAATACCATAACACTTTATTTGATTAATTAATGAATTAAACATCATTTTTTATTTAAGAAAAGTCTTAAATAATTCAGCATAATAACCAAAAACAGAGCCGAGCTTTAATATTACTCATTTATTCTTAATGATAAAATTATATTTACTATTGTCTTATTGAACTTTAGAGTTACTGGTTATTTTTGATATAAACAGATAAATCATCTAGTCATTTATGCTGAGATTATTTATATTATTTAGATATTCTCATTTAATTATTTAATTTGAAAGAAAAAACAGATAAAAAACCCTCATATTATATGAGGGTTTAAAAAGATAACTTTTGCCTTACTTGCAAAGCAAAAGATAAATTAATGAAGTTTTAGCTTAGGTCTGATCACTCTGTTGATAGAACCAACCAACATCATAAGCCCTGTTTTGATATAACCATGTAATGCAATTTGATGCATTCGATATAAAGAGATGTAAACAATCCGAGCAATCCTCCCTTCGATCATCATGTCACCTTTCATCAGATTGCCCATTAAACTTCCTACTGTACTAAATTTAGAAAGAGAAACTAATGAACCGTGGTCAGTAAACACATAATCTTTTAACGGCTTATTTTTTAACATTGCAATAATATTGCTATAACAGCGACTCGCCATTTGATGTGCCGATTGTGCTCTTGGTGGAACAAAGCCACCTTCTTTACGAGGACATGATGCACAGTCACCAATAGCAAAAATCGATTCATCTAAAGATGTTTGCAAAGTCGGCTTAACAACCAATTGATTAATACGATTGGTTTCTAGCCCTGCGATCTCTTTCATAAAATCAGGTGCTTTAATACCTGCTGCCCACACCATTAAGTCAGCATCAATATGCTCACCTTCTTTAGTGTTTAATCCACCTTCATCTGCACTTGTGACCATAGTTTTGGTCATGACTCGCACACCTAATTTTGTTAATTCATGATGTGCTGCGCTCGAAATACGTACTGGTAATGCAGGAAGAATTCGCTCTCCCGCTTCAACTAAAGTGATATTTAATGCAGAAGGCGCTAGTTTTTTTAATCCATAACTATTTAATTGGCGCACTGCATTGTGTAGTTCAGCAGAAAGTTCAACTCCCGTTGCACCACCACCAACAATAGCGATATTCACTTTGCGATCTTCAGCTTGTGCATTAGCATCAGCTGAATATTTCAAGAATAAATTCAGCATTTCATTATGGAAACGATGGGCTTGTTGTGGGCTATCTAAGAAAATACAGTTTTCTTTAATGCCTGGAGTACCAAAATCATTCGATTTACTGCCTAATGCCATGACTAAAATATCATAATCAAGCGTGCGTTCAGGGACGAGCAATTCTTGGCCTTCATCATAGATAGCCGCTAATGTAATATTTTTTTGTTCACGATCAAGGCCCATAAGTGAGCCTAATTGGAAGTTAAAATGATGGTTGTAACCATGAGCTAAATAACTTAGTGCATCAACTCCATCGTCTAAAGAGCCTGTCGCTACTTCATGTAATAACGGTTTCCATAAATGGCTATTATTACGATCGACTAAGGTGATTTCTGCTTTTTTGTTGCGGCCTAATTTATTGCCTAATTTTGTCGCAAGTTCCAAGCCACCAGCGCCACCACCGACAATAACAATTTTTGTTAATGACATTTAACGTCACTCCATAAAGATATTTACTGTTGTTATTTAAATAGCCTTGGTGAAATCTACTTATATAACGACAGTTAAATCGTTTCGGCTGTTATTTTTGTTCTTAAACAAAGTAATTGGAAAGATGGTCATACCAAAGTTGATTTATATCAAAAATAGTTGAATATTCATATCTCTTTTTTGAAGAAATCGACGATAACGTACCTTTATTTGATGATTAAACAACCACCAGAAAGATATACATAATGGATTTTTAAATAAATACAAAAAGTTAGAGCATAAAAAGAGACATTAGTGTAATAAAACAGGCTTTGATCATTAGCTGATGAAAATCTCATCTTAAAACAATTGTTCTAAAGTTGAAGGAAGTAAGAAAGAGATAAAAATCTTAGACGGGTAAAAATAAAAATGGATGGAAAACCACCCATTTTTTAGAAACGATTTTAATCTTATTTTTTGCTATAAAATGCTTTAATTTTAAATAGATGCTCAGAGAGACTCTTAAATTTATGCATCTGCACTTCATCCCAAATCACAGAATAATAAGGTGATAATTCATCAGCAGAACGCTGATTATCTAAGATCTCATCATTGCGAGATAAAATCACTAAAGCATTATCTTTGTTTTTAGAACGAAAATCTTTAATGCATTTCGTTGCTATATCTAAATATTCTTCAGGCCTGTCGATCTTATCAGTCATATTTTCATAAGGAAAAAGATTAGGATTAATCATTACCTGACGAATATTACATAAGAAACCAATACGCTCTGCCCAATATCCCCCTAACCCAACACCGCAAATTAATACGGGCTCTTTAGTGGACTTAATCACTTTATCCGTTTCTTTCAGTAAATGTTGCATATCATGACGAGGATGCAAGGTACTGTAGCTTAGAAAACGAACGTCAGGATCAATAAACTGTAGCTGTAAAACTTTCTCATGATTTCCAGGACTTGTGGAATCAAAACCATGTAAATATATAATCATGCGCGCTCCTGCCATTGCTCCTGTAATTGGGTCAGCAACTGATTCGCTTTTTTCCAGCGATCAGAAGTTTGTAGCTCACTCAATGTGTAACGACCACGGTGATGGTACAATGTGGAAATACGTTCTGCTTTGACTGAGGACAGGTTATCTAACACACTCACAGCCCCTTTTCGGTTATTACACACTAAAAGCATATCACAACCCGCATCAAGGGAGCGCTGTGCTCTTTCTGCATAACTACCCATAATAGCAGCACCTTCCATGGATAAATCATCAGAGAAAATAACGCCTTGGAAGCCAAGTTGTTCTCGTAGAATTGATTTCAACCAGTAGGATGAACCACTTGCTGGGCGATCATCAACCTGAGAATAAATAACATGAGCCGGCATAATCGCATCTAATAACTGGCGTTGAATAAAGTCTTTGAAAATAGACATATCACGTTGGCGAATATCATTTAAAGAGCGATCGTCACGAGGTGTTTCTTTATGAGAGTCAGCCCTTACCGCGCCGTGGCCAGGAAAGTGTTTACCTGTTGATTTCATGCCCGCAGAGCGCATACCTTTAATAAAGCTCTCTGCCATTGTCATGGCAATCTCAGGTGAATCATGGAAAGAACGCTCACCAATCGCAATACAGTTATGACCTAAGTCGAGCACAGGTGCAAAACTGATATCAATATCCATGGCAATCATTTCTGATGCCATTAACCACCCAGCTTCTTGTGCTAAATGGCTAGCTTGATAACTTTCATTTAATGCTGCATAGGATTGTGCCGCGGGTATCCGTGTAAAACCATCTCGAAAACGTTGTACCCGTCCACCTTCTTGGTCAACGGCAATCACTAGGCGTTCATGAGATGCATCACGAATTTGACGAACTAATTCATTTAATTGTTCAGCATCGTGGAAGTTGCGGGTAAAAAGGATTAATCCGCCGACAAGAGGATGCTTTAAAATTTCACGCTCTTCACTATCGAGTTCATATCCTTCAACATCAAGCATTACTGGACCCATAACATTCCTCTCTTTGTAATTGTGACAAGATAATGTCTTTAACTCGTCAGACTAAAATAACGACGTAAAGGTTCAGACATTATTAAAAATGATCCATTTTTTGTTTGTTGCCAACGAACTTCATACCACATTAGCATCATATAAAAAATAAATGGTTCTCTTGAAAGAATACGCTTTCTTAACTCTCTGACAGAATAAGAGTAAACCTCTTTTTGCTCTGTATAATGACTATGATACGAACAATAATAATCTAAAAATGCCGTTTGTTGCATTTCATCTAATTGATTAGTGGCAAAGAACGTCATTAATGAATCAGCAGTATCAATATCAGCCGCATATTCCCAATCGATAAATTTTATACCTGAATCACTAAGAAGAATATTCTCAACGTGCAAATCCATGTGAGCTGGCGCGTATTTTATGAGATTGCATCGCGGTTGGTGTAAAAAATGTTGTTGTAAGCGTAACCATTTAGCGGATAACCGTTTTCTATCGATTTGTTGCCAATAAAGGGATAACTCATGGTTTAAATTAAGAGGAAAACCAAATGGTGTTTGCTGATGTAACGTTGCTATTTTTTCAGCTAATGGCTTTAAATAGACACTAAAAAGTGATTGATGGGTAAGGTGCTCACCGGATAACCAATGAAGAAAAAACCATTCTCCATGGCGTGTTGCAACTTCAGGGGATAAATCAAGACCCGCCAGTTGTTTTAAAATGGCGTATTCTTTTCTTCCGTGTACATAAAGTTCTTTTCTTTCATTTCCGTAGTAGCGAGCAATCCAATCAATATCAGCACATTGCACACGAAAAGACCCACCACCTAATCCTGTTAATGCCGTTATTCTCCATTTACTTAATGCCGTTGCAGGGAAAAGTGTTTGCAAGGCATTAAGTAAACTTGAGTCATACCGATCACTCAACCTTGTTGCGTCCATTCCAAAGAATTTCGCCAGAAGAAACTGACATTAATTGCATACTAATAACGCGGTTATCTTTTTTGCCATCAACAGTTGAGAATAAAATATAATCTGCTTTTAAATTCCGCGCTAACCCAATAGCAGCACTACGAAGACCTAAACTGTCCTCTCCTGATAAGCCGAGCGCTTTTCGTGCTGACATCATTTGTGCATAAGGTACTGTTTGTAATGAACTAATACTATTAACTGATTCTATAATTGCATTGGTTGCATTTACTGCTTGGATATTTCCACCTGAATTATTTTTGACATTATCAATGACAATTAATTTACCCGTTTCTAAATCGTCAGTAACCGCCATCTCTCTAATTAAAGGAGTTACCACATTATTCCAATTAATACTGGTGATTTTAGGTGGTGTTGGTACTACTTCAATTGGTGGCTCTATCGGTTTAGGAGGCTCTACAGGCTCTGTCGGCGTTACTGGCTCTACAGGCACAGGAGGTTGTTGTGGCAACATAGACGGACAACCTGCTAATAAAAACACAGACATCGCCACAAATAGAAGTCTTTTCATACTCGCGTTACCTTATCCTAAGTAAAAAGATAAACTCTGACATAACTAATGGTTTTATCTGGAACATCAGCGCTAATTTCCGTATCTCCATCACCAAGAATAGTCACATCATTTACATGTCCAGCAGGGGATACTTCAAGCCCTTGTTCGTTATACCAGTAAAAGCGATAGCGAATTGAAACAGGGTAAGATTGTGTATTTGATAGCATAACTGTCGCTCTTGTGCCGTTAGTATGGTGTTCAAGGATCGGTTGTCCTGCCACAATTCCCACAGCTAAGACCGAAGGCTCCATAATAATAGCCTGCTGCCGATTAAAATAGAGTTTATTATCTGAATGAGATGATAAACACCCAGAGAGCAATGTCGTCATACACATAGCGATAAGTAATGAGTAAATAGCCTTACTTTGTCTTATCATGTATTACTTCCTGTTATCTCGCTTTTAGCATCATATCGATCATTGACTTAATAATGGCCCTAATGGTTTTCCACCTAATAAATGCATGTGAATATGGAAAACTTCTTGTCCACCATGTTTATTACAGTTCATCACTAGGCGATAACCATCTTCAGCAATACCTTCTTGTTGAGCTATTTTTGCAGCAACAACAAATAGGTGTCCTAACACTTGTTCATCTTCAACAGTAACATCATTTACCGTAGGGATAAGTTTATTAGGAATAATCAAAATATGTGTGGGTGCTTGTGGCGAAATATCACGAAATGCAGTGACTGTATCATCTTGAAAAACAATATTAGCCGGAATTTCACCACGAATAATTTTACTGAAAATTGTTTCTTCTGCCATTACCATCACCTTATTATTTATTTTAATTCCTGATTAATTCAATTAAGCAGGTAAGTTTTGAATATGAAAGAGCTTAGCAAAATTGCGCGTTGTTTGTTGTGCTAACTCCTCGACACTCACCCCTTTTAATACAGCCATATATTCTGCAACGTCACGAACATAAGCGGGTTGATTTTCTTTGCCGCGATGAGGAACTGGCGCTAAATATGGGGAATCTGTTTCAACTAAAATTCTATCAAGAGGAACAATACGTGCAGCTTCTCTAATTTGTTCCGCATTTCTAAATGTCACAATACCTGAAAAAGAGATATACATTCCAAGGTCGAGCAATGCTGTTGCCGTTTCTTTATCTTCAGTAAAGCAATGCAATACACCACCACAATCTTGCACATTCTCTTCTTTTAAAATCGATAACGTATCTTCACGTGCGCTACGTGTATGCACGATAACGGGTTTGTTAACTTGTCTGCCAATACGGATATGCTCACGGAAAATTTCACGTTGTAATGCTGCATTTTCTTGTTGGTAATAGTAATCCAGACCTGTTTCACCTAAAGCCACAACATCAGGTGCAGCAGCTAAGCGCGTTAATTCTTCAACATCGTAGCCTTCGTCTAAATTCAAGGGATGAATACCACAAGAGAATGCAATATTGTCACGTTTGCCGATAAGTTCACGCATATTTTTGAAACCTGGCAAAGTTGTTGCTACAGCTAACATATATTGAACATCACGCTGCTGTGCTTTTTCGACAACATCATCAATATTTTCATGTAGTTTTTCATAATCTAAGCTGTCGAGATGGCAGTGTGAATCAACTAAAAACATAACGTACTCTCATTTATCTGGTATGACTTATAGGTGTTTTTTATTACGGCTAGATCACAATTAATTTTATGTTGCTAATTA
The DNA here is from genome assembly GCF_040140305.1 of Proteus sp. fly-1008. NCBI lineage: Bacteria > Pseudomonadati > Pseudomonadota > Gammaproteobacteria > Enterobacterales > Morganellaceae > Proteus > Proteus sp. fly-1008. Next base: position 90,995 of record NZ_JBEEWH010000012.1, on the reverse strand, counting down.
ATGTTGTGTTACTAACTGATTTTCCCAATCTAGTAACTGTTCTGCTAGTAATAACTCTTTATTTAAGGCTGGAATGGTCATTAGCTGATAACGACACTGTTTCCATCCATCAATAATGGCTAACACAATATTTGAAGGCGATTGTGATAACGCCATAATTAAAGGTTGTTGATCTTGGTTGATACAATAAGCTTGTGCATTTGTTTGATACTTTAATGCATCGAGTAAAAGCGATAACAACCAATACAAGCGACGATCTACATTATCTTGATTTAGCTGTGGAAGAAACCCAAATAAATCATGCCGTTGTAAACTTGAATATAACGCTTGGCAAAAAGTTTCTCTTTCTTGCCATTCATCTTTCAATAATGAAAGTGCCGCTATTGGTGCATTCTGTGACAAATTTAACGCAGTTACACTATTAGCGTAAGAGACATTCGGCAACTGCTGTTGTATCCAATGGGTAGCGTGCTGATGATCAGGCGAGGCTAAATGGTAATAAAAACAGCGGCTACGCAATGTAGCTAACAAAACTTCAGGTTGCTGGCAATTAAGTAAAAAATACGTATTTTTAGGAGGCTCTTCTAACGTTTTGAGTAATGCATTTGCCGCAGCCTCAGTTAAGGCTTCAACCTCTTTGATCCAAACAACTCTTGCACCGCTTTGCTGAGCATGTTGTTCCAGTTTTTCTGTCACTTTTCTAACGGCTTCTACGCCAATAGATGTCTTGCCCTTTTCATTTTGCAAAAGATGCCAATCAGGATGTGTTTCGGCAAGCATCAAGCGGCAACTATGGCACTCATTACAGCTTTTTAATCCCTGTTTATTCTGACACATTAACCAACGGCTTAATCCATAAGAGAGAGCATCTGCTCCCATTCCTTCGGTCGCATGTAAAAGCAAAGCATGATGACCACGCCCTTCTTGATACATGCTAATAAGTTGCCGATATGCCTGATTTAGCCAAGGATACCAATTCATAATACTTTATTTTCCTGCTGGACTAACCATGTAGTGAGTGCTTGGCGAATATCCGCTTGAACTTTATCGATAGTTTGAGATGCATCTATTGTAATAATAGAGTCATCACCTTTGGTTAATGCCTGATAACGTTCACGTGTGCGATAAAAAAAGTCCATTGACTCTTTTTCAATTCGGTCTAATTCACCTCTAGCGCGTGCTCTTGCAAGCCCTATAGCTGGATCTAAATCAAGATATAACGTTAAGTCTGGGCGAAAATCACCAAGAACCGTATTGCGAAGTGACAGCATAAGATCTTTATCTAAGCCACGACCACCGCCTTGATAGGCTTGTGAAGAAAGATCGTGTCTATCGCCAATCACCCATTTACCTTCGGCTAACGCTGGTTTTATCACGTTTTCAACGAGCTGAACACGTGCTGCATATAGCATTAACAGTTCCGCTTTATCGGTAACTTTCTCACCCTCAATGCCTTGTTTAATAAGCTCTCGTAATTTTTCAGCAAGTGGGGTGCCTCCCGGTTCTCGGGTAAATGCTAAGTTGGTGATGTCTTTTTCTTTTAACGTATTAATAACGGTTTGAATTGCGCTCGTTTTTCCAGCGCCTTCTAATCCTTCAATTACAATAAATTTACTGTTATTCATAATTATCTTTGTTGTAAGCGTCGATATTGTGCGACAGCTTTATTATGTTCATTAAGTGTGGTTGAAAATTTATGACCACCCGTTCCATCCGCAACAAAATAGAGATAACGTGTATCCGCTGGATGTGCAGCGGCTCTGATTGAAGCAACACTAGGCATCGCAATTGGTGTTGGTGGCAATCCATCGATTTGATACGTGTTATAAGGGGTATAACCATTTAAATCACTGCGATAAATTGTACCTCTGTATTTATCACCTAAGCCATAAATCACGGTAGGATCGGTCTGTAATCTCATATTTGTTTTTAGTCGATTAATAAATACCGACGCGACTTTTGTTCTTTCTGCATCAATCCCCGTCTCTTTTTCAATAATTGATGCCATGATAAGCATTTCATAAGCCGATTTATACGGTAGGTCACTATCGCGTTTAATCCACTCTTCTTCTAATGTTTTTTCCATTTGTTGGTAGGCGCGCTTTAAAATTGCGACATCTGTTGTACCTGCCGTGTAATGGTATGTATCTGGTGCAAACCAACCTTCTAGGTTAGTAATTTCAGGTTTTATTCCTATTTCTTCACGTAATTTATCGCTATCCATTGTATGTGCGACAGTCATAAGTTGCGGAGCTTGTTCAAAAATAGATTGCCAGTCTTGTAAACGACTACCTTCAATAAAACGGATCGTAAATTGAGCCTCTTTACCACTTTTGATCAATAATAAAACATCACGCAAAGACATACCTTTTGTTAAACGATATGTACCTGCTTTAAATTGGCTAAGCTCTGGTTTTACTTTTAGCAAAATTTGAAAATAATCGCCTTGGTTAAGTAGATTATTTTTTATTAGCAGTTGTTCCATGGCTACGCGCCCTGTTCCTGCTGGTACGGTGAGTAACATTTCATCTTGCTTTATAACAACATTTTCTTCTAAGCCACGAATATGTTGCATCATATACAACGCAATTGCACCAATACTAATTAATAAGGCAAAAAAAACTATCCATACTATTTTTTTTATCTTCATTTATAACTCATCAAATTCTATTTAAGTGACAAACTGTGTTGTAAAACAACATGATAATACTCTCTACTCGAATACTGATAGCACTTATCATCCGAGAAAGTGATACTTGAAACAGGAAGTACAGGCATTAAGCTATTTGTTAACCAAACTTCATCTGCTTGATAAAGCGTTTCCGGCTTCTCTCTCACAATAACAATTTTCCAATTCAATTTTTGTGCTAATTGAATAATTGATTGGCGCATAATGCCATTTACACCAGAATCCGTCAGATCCGGTGTGAAAAGTGTATTCCCTTTACGCCAAAAAAGATTTGCCGCATTTGCTTCAACTAAATATCCTTCATTATCACATACTAAAACATCATCAAATTCTGTTTTTTCTAAATGGTGCTTAATAAGAACCTGCTCTAAACGATTTAGGTGCTTAATTCCCGCCAATTGTGGGTTTTTTCCTAAAGTAACAGGACTGATCGCCAGAGATATACCTTCAGTTTGCTGGTGGGAATAATGGGTAGGATAGGATGACAATGAGGTTATAACTGTTGGCGTAATAAATCCATTTGAAGAATAACCACGGCCACCACAACCACGACTAATAATAATTTTAATAACACCTTTCGCTTGAGTGTCAGAAGCGATATCTATAATGTGCTTTTTTAAATCAGGCCAATTTGGATGAGGTAGAAAAAGTGCCTCACAGCCTTGTTTTAAACGATTAAGGTGTGCGGATAGCATGGAAGGCTTGCCCTGCTCTATTGCTAGGGTAGTAAAACAGCCATCGCCAAACTGTACTGCTCTGTCACTTGCATCTACATTTTGTTGCTGTTGTCCATTTACCCAATGCATCTAACACATCCTAAATCTATGTTATTGATATCAATCTGCACATGATAAAACAACTGGCAGTAAAAGGACAAAAATAAAAGACCCAGAATAATCCTGGGTCTTTAAGTATATTTCAACTTTCTGCAAAAAACGGTTTAAACGCGCTTAAAGAGAATTGAACCATTAGTGCCACCAAAGCCAAATGAGTTACACAGAGCATATTCCATGTTCTCAACTTTACGTGCTTTATGTGGAACAAAATCAAGATGACAATTTTCGTCTTGATTATCAAGGTTAATTGTTGGAGGTACGATTTGATCACGTAGCGAAAGAATAGTAAAGATAGACTCAATAGCTCCAGCAGCGCCTAATAAATGGCCTGTCATAGATTTTGTTGAGCTAACTAATACATCTGTGCCTTTACCAAATACGTTTTCTACTGCTTGTGCTTCAGCAACATCACCCGCATTCGTTGATGTACCATGTGCGTTGATATACCCCACTTGAGATGCATCAATACCCGCATCTTTTAGTGCGTTTGTCATCGCTAGCGCACCGCCTTCGCCATTTTCTGCTGGTGAAGTCATGTGATAAGCATCGCTGCTCATACCAAAACCTACCACTTCAGCATAGATTTTAGCGCCACGTTTTTTAGCGTGTTCGTATTCTTCAAGAACAAGAACACCCGCGCCATCACCTAACACGAAACCATCACGATCTTTATCCCACGGACGGCTAGCCGCTTGAGGGTTATCGTTCCGTGTTGATAATGCACGAACTGCACCAAAGCCACCTAAACCTAATGGAGTAGTTGCTTTTTCGGCACCACCTGCGAGCATTGCATCTGCATCGCCATAAGCAATAATACGTGCAGCGTGACCAATATTATGGACACCTGATGTACATGCTGTTGCAATAGAGATTGTAGGGCCACGAAGACCATACATAATGCTTAAATGTCCTGCAACCATGTTAATGATGGTTGAAGGTACAAAGAATGGGCTAATTTTACGAGGGCCACCATTTGTCATTGACGTATGGTTTTCTTCGATAAGGCCTAAGCCACCAATACCAGAACCAATAGCAGCTCCGATACGACTTGCATTGGCTTCTGTTACTTCAAGACCTGAATCCGCAATGGCTTGCACACCTGCCGCAATACCATATTGAATGAAAAGATCCATCTTGCGCGCGTCTTTACGCGAAAGATTATAATCTTCATGATTGAAATCTTTTACCAATCCTGCGAATTTAGTCGCATGATGACTGGTGTCAAAATCTTCGATAAGGCCGATACCACTCTGTCCGGCACACACGGCTTCCCAAGAAGCTGTTGCGTTATTACCGACAGGAGATAACATGCCTAGTCCGGTCACAACTACACGACGCTTAGACACGCTTATCCTCCAAGGAGGGAAAAAGTTTAGGATTAAAAATATAGGCGGTCGAGTGACCGCCTAGATTAGCAAGCTTATTTACCTGCGTTTTCAACGTAATCAATAGCAGCTTGAACTGTAGTAATTTTTTCTGCTTCTTCGTCTGGGATTTCGATATCGAATTCTTCTTCCAGAGCCATTACCAGCTCAACTGTGTCAAGAGAATCAGCGCCTAAGTCATCAACAAATGAAGCTGAATTTACAACTTCTTCCTCTTTAACACCCAGTTGTTCAACAATGATTTTCTTAACGCGTTCGTCGATAGTGCTCATACTATTAAATTTCCTATCAAAACTCGCTTGCGCGATGATTTTCTTAGTTTATAAATACAGGAAAAGATCTAACCAATCCCGACTGTGTGGACTACTTTATTCGCTATATTTTGCATTATATTGTACGCAAAAAGCAAATATAAAGACGTCCCCATAATTAGATCATGTACATGCCACCATTGACATGCAATGTTTCACCCGTGATATAGCTCGCTTCATCAGAAGCTAAGAAAGCTACAGCACTGGCAATCTCTTTGGCATCACCTAAACGGTTAGCAGGAACTTGAGATAAAATACCTGCTCTTTGGTCATCTGTTAATGCTCTTGTCATATCAGTTTCGATAAAACCAGGTGCAACAACATTTACCGTAATGCCTCGGGAAGCAACTTCGCGTGCTAATGATTTACTAAAACCAATCACACCCGCTTTTGCCGCCGCGTAGTTTGCCTGTCCTGCGTTACCCATGGTTCCAACAACAGAACCAATGGTAATTATACGACCATAACGTTTTTTCATCATAGCACGCATAACAGCTTTAGACAGACGGAAGACTGATGAAAGATTTGTGTTGATGATATCTTGCCACTCATCATCTTTCATGCGCATCAACAGGTTATCACGAGTAATACCTGCATTATTGACCAAAATATCAATTTCGCCAAATTCAGCACGCACTTCAGCTAAAAATTTTTCGATAGAGTCGTTTTCTGTGACATTTAACACAAAACCCTTACCTTTATCGCTTAAATATTCGCTGATAGCTTGCGCACCGTTTTCACTCGTTGCAGTACCAATTACGGTCGCACCGCGCGCAACTAAATCCTCTGCAATCGCACGGCCAATGCCACGGCTTGCACCAGTAACTAGCGCTATTTTTCCGTCAAATCCCATGAGATCCCTCAGTCATTTCCTAATGCAACATCTAATGACGCAATATCATTAACTGCTGCAGCGTTCATTTCTTTAGAAATACGTTTAGTTAAACCAGTTAATACTTTTCCTGGACCGATTTCTAATAGTTGTGTGATGCCTTTTTCGGCGATAAGTTCAACCGTTTCAGTCCAACGAACTGGGTTATACAGCTGGCGAACTAACGCATCACGGATAGCATTCGCATCAGTTTGCGCTTTCACATCAACGTTATTAACGACCTGAATTTCAGGTTGTTTAAATTCAATTTCTTGTAATGCAATTGCAAGCTTATCAGCGGCTGGTTTCATTAAAGCACAATGCGAAGGCACACTTACCGCTAATGGCAATGCACGTTTAGCGCCAGCTTCTTTACATAAAACACCAGCACGCTCTACTGCCTCTTTGTTACCTGCGATAACAACTTGGCCTGGTGAATTAAAGTTTACAGGTGAAACAACTTGCCCTTGAGCAGCTTCTTCACATGCTTTTGCAATAGCATCGTTATCTAAACCGATAATCGCATACATTGCACCTGTACCTGCAGGTACAGCTTCTTGCATCAATTGACCGCGCAATTCTACTAATTTAATGGCGGCGGCGAAATCAATAACACCTGCACACACTAAAGCAGAATACTCACCAAGACTGTGACCTGCCATCATTTGTGGCATTTTGCCTTGTTTTTCTTGCCACACACGCCAAACAGCAACGGATGCTGCTAATAATGCTGGCTGTGTCTTCCATGTTTTGTTTAACTCTTCTTCTGGGCCATTTTGAACTAAATCCCACAGAGAGTAACCCAATACATCAGATGCTTGAGCAAATGTTTCAGTCACTATCGGATATTGCTCTGCAAGTTCTGCAAGCATTCCAACAGTTTGCGATCCCTGTCCAGGGAAAACCATTGCAAAATCAGTCATGTTTATTTTCCTGATAATATTAAAAACGGATAAGTGCAGAACCCCAAGTAAAACCGCCACCAAACGCTTCCAGCAAGATTAACTGACCACGTTGAATGCGATTGTCTCTTACAGCTTCATCTAATGCTGTTGGGACTGATGCTGCTGACGTATTGCCGTGGCGATCTAATGTCACCACTACTTTATCCATTGTCATATCCAGCTTTTTCGCTGTCGCTGAAATAATTCTTAAATTTGCCTGATGAGGCACAAGCCAGTCCAGTTCAGATTTATCAATATTGTTAGCTTCGAGTGTCTCATCCACAATGTGGGCAAGTTCACGAACTGCGACTTTAAATACTTCATTTCCTGCCATTGTAACGTAAGCAGGTAAATCTTCATTTTCTTTACGCTGATAAGGTAATGCTAATAAATCACCAAAACGCCCATCAGAGTGTAAATGTGTAGAAATAATACCTTCGTCTTCTGACGCTCCCACAACTGCCGCACCTGCCGCATCACCAAATAAAATAATGGTGCCACGATCGTTAGGATCTAACGCATGGGATAATCTATCAGCACCGATCACAAGAGCATGTTTAACAGAACCTGCTTTAATAAATTGATCAGCAATGCTTAATGCATAAACAAAGCCAGAACATGCGGCTGCAACGTCAAAAGCGATGCAATCATTGATGCCTAACGCATTTTGAATCTGACATGCTGCGCTTGGAAATGCATGTGAGCCTGATGTTGTGGCAACAACAATCAATCCAATATCTTGTTTATCAATACCAGACATTTCTAGTGCTTTTTCAGCCGCACCTGCGCCCATCACAGCAACAGTTTCTTCTTCTGTTGCAATCCGACGTTCATTAATACCTGTTCGGGTAACAATCCATTCGTCAGATGTTTCAACCATTTTTTCTAAATCGGCATTAGTTCGCACTTGTACAGGCAAGTAACTACCAGTACCTAAGATTTTTGTATACATTCTATCAATCGCTCTTGGGTAATACTGTTGTCAGTCGAGAAGCGATCCGTTCTGGGATTTTTCGCTCAACGGCATGAACAGCCTGTTCTATTGCTGCTGTAAACGCGCTTTCATTTGCGCCACCATGGCTCTTAATGACGATACCGCGTAATCCTAACAGAGAAGCACCGTTATACTGGTCGGGGTTCATGTGTCCAAAACGCTTAATTAGCCGTTTTTGTAACCATTTCTTCAATATTTTCATCCACCACGACGTTTTTTTATTTTCAGTAGTAGAAGATTTAATCAATGAAAGGAAAACTCGAATAACTCCTTCCATCGTTTTAAGGGAGACATTACCTGCGAAGCCGTCACACACCAATACATCTGTTTTGCCTGTCAGTAATTCATTACCTTCAACATAACCAATATAATTGATATTAGGTGTTGACTTTAATACTGTAGCGGCTTCGCGGATATTATCTAATCCTTTGCTCTCTTCTTCACCAATATTCAAAAGTGCTACTTTAGGTGAACTAATCCCTGCAATTTCTTCGGCCATCACTGCGCCCATTACGGCAAACTGTACTAACATTTGACTATCACAATTAACGTTAGCACCTAAATCCAGAACGACAGTCTTACTTTTTTTCTGGTTGGGTAATACTGAAACCAGTGCAGGACGTTCAATTCCATCAATAGCATTAAGTCGCAGTTTTGCTAATCCCATTAATACGCCAGTATTACCAGCACTTACACATGCTTGTGCTTCGCCTGTTTTCACGAGATCAAGTGCCACTCGCATTGATGTACCTTTACTGGCTCTAATACCGTGTGAAGGTTTAGCATCATTGGCGACAATATGTTCTGCGGGTATAACATGTAAACGGGAGATTAGCTCAGCATTTTGATCTGCAAGCAGAGGAGAGATAGCGTCTGGTTGACCTACCAGCAATATTTTTAAATGAGGATTAGATGCCAGCGCCCGCAAACAAGCAGGCACTGTGATGCGAGGACCGAAGTCCCCGCCCATCGCATCTAACGCTATGGTTAGATTTGTCAAGGTATCAACGAGCTATAAAGCTAATTACTTGTTGATAACCTTGCGACCACGGTAGTAACCGTCAGCAGTTACATGGTGACGCAGGTGAGTTTCACCAGAAGTTTTGTCAACTGAAACTTGAGTTACTGTCAGCGCGTCATGAGAACGACGCATACCGCGTTTAGAACGAGTTGGTTTGTTTTGTTGTACGGCCATTGACCTTACTCCTTAGTACTTTTCTTTAAACTGGCTAATACGGCAAATGGATTTGGTTTCTCTGATAATTCTTCAGGGAGTTCACCAAACACCATATCCGCGTCGGACACTTCACAGTGTTCAAAATCATGTACCGGAACCACCGGCAAGTTGAGGATTATTTCATCTTCAATCATCGCCAGCAAATCTATTTCACCAAATTCGTTTACATAAACTGGTTCATATTCTTCCGGTAATGTCTCGGCCCGTTCATCACTGACAACAGGGCTAAAACAATATGTTGCGTGAACATGATAAGGAAAATGGCCACCACAACGTTGACATTCTAAAGTGACATCCACATCGGAATGTCCTTTAATCACGGCAAGACGTTGATGGTCAATATCAAATGATAAAGCCACATCAATATTACTGTCCACACTGACCACCGATTCAGCTAAGCGGCTTACTTGCTCTGGAGAATAATGACCGTCATAGTCTAAATTCTTCTGAGCTGCTCGCAGCGCATCAATGGTCAGGGGTAATTTTACCTTTTGCATAAGGCGCGCATATTATCTTTGTAATGGAATATAGTCAAAGAAAAAGGCGGGTTATCTACACCTTTCCACCAAAATTCGCTTTATCAGCGGCGCATAGTTTAGAATGTCAGGCATCATTTTGCTACGGATTTTAAAAAAAATATGTTGCCACTCGTTCTTGCGTCTACTTCACCCTTTCGAGCTCAGTTGCTGAAAAAGCTTGGAATGCCCTTTATACAGGCATCTCCCGATATTGACGAAACCCCGAAGCCCACTGAATGTGCTCAAGATCTTGTCACTCGCTTATCCTATGAAAAAGCTAGCGCTTTACAAGTAAAATTTCCACATCACCTTATTATTGGCTCTGATCAAGTTTGTGTGTTAAATAAAAAAATCACAGGTAAGCCCCATAATTTTGATAATGCTTTCGCACAATTAAAACAAGCTTCAGGACAATGTGTGTCGTTTTATACCGGATTAACAGTATACAATAGTTTAACTTTAGAACATCAAACACATTGTGAATTATTTCAAGTATACTTTCGCCATCTAACTGATGATGAAATTACCCATTATTTAAATAAAGAAATGCCGTTCAATTGTGCGGGAAGTTTTAAGTCTGAAGGGTTAGGTATTACTCTTTTTGATAAAATGGAAGGCAATGATCCAAATTCTTTAATTGGTTTACCACTTATCCGATTGAATAAAATGTTACTCTCGCAAAGAATAAACCCAATATTATTCTCTGATGATCAAAAATAAACCCGATCATCTTATTTTTAATCTTATGTAGCGATAAAACGTATTATGAATAAACTAACATCCGTCTTGATAGCGTTAGTGATGGCAACAGCATTAGTAGGTTGTTCCGATGAAAAAGACTCAGAAATAGCCAAAACGACTAATGTGGCCAATACTGTCCAAGACAGTGTAATTTCAAATAAAAAAGATGACAGCACATCCTCATTCAAAAAGAATTTTGTCAGTAGTTGCATATTAGGATCAGGTATTACTGATGATGCACTCATTCCTCAAATTACAGAAGTGTGCGAGTGCACCTACGACAGCATCATTAAAAATTACGGTATTACCGAATTTATTCGTGTTGATATGGAAATGCGCAAAAATGGTTCAAAATCACTGCCTAAAGAGTGGGATATTGATAACATTGTTGAGCAATGTATGACAAAAGTAGAAAGTTAATGGTATTTTTAAATTAACGATTTTACATAATGTTAGCAAAAAATACGCCCAGCTAACTGGGCGCATTGAGCGTTCGGATTTTCTGTCGAAATAAGAATTTTCAGACCTAAGATTTTTGACTACGTAACACCTGCAAACAATGGCGTAATGTATTATCCATTGGTGCTTCAATTCGCATCTGTTCACCCGTTGAAGGATGAGTGAATGTCAAAGAACTTGCATGTAAAAATAAACGATTAAGCTTTGTTCCAACCAATTGCGCATCAAAATCACGATCACCATAACGATCATCAAAAGCAATAGGATGACCTGCATGTAATGTATGTACACGGATTTGGTGTGTTCTTCCGGTAACAGGGCTTGCTTTCACCAGAGTAGCAAACTCAAAACGCTCTTCCACTTTAAAACGTGTCTCTGAAGGCTTCCCTTCATTACTCACTTTTACTACACGTTCACCACTTTGAAGAATATTTTTCAATAACGGTGCTTGTATCACTTTAGTGTGTGATTGCCACTGACCACGAACTAATGCCAAATAATCTTTTTGCATCTGTTTTAAACGTAATTGCTCATGTAATGCACGTAGTGCTGAACGTTTTTTTGCAATTAACAATACACCGGAAGTATCTCTATCAAGGCGATGAACAAGCTCTAAAAAGCGAGCTTCTGGGCGTAATGCACGCAAGCCTTCAATAACACCAAAGCTTAAACCACTGCCACCATGCACTGCTGTACCTGATGGTTTATTAATCAACATTAAATGTTCATCTTCATATAAAATACAATTAGCTAATGCAGAAACTTTGTCTAATTTTGGTGATACAGCAATTTCTTCTTTTTCTGCTACTCTCACCGGTGGAATACGAATACTGTCACCTGCATTTAATTTATATTCAGGTTTAATTCGCCCTTTATTGACTCGAACTTCCCCTTTACGGATAATTCGGTAAATCATACTCTTTGGTACACCTTTTAAGCGTGCCAGTAGAAAATTATCGATACGCTGGCCTGCTTCATCGCCATCAATGGTGACGAACTGAACTTGATTAAATGATTTCATAGTGGCGATTCTTTGGCTCTCTTAAAATAAAAATAACAAACAACTTTGTGGTGCACAAAATAACATCAATTCTGTCGTCTATTTTAACCTGAATAATGGGAAAAAGACGAAACATTAGCTAATCTCTCATATTTATACAGAAAAAGTCACCAAAGCGGAAAAGTCATCTTGCTATAACCCTAACACCAATGGAATAATGCAGACTCTCCTGATTATGTTTATCAGGTATATTTATGAAAATTTTGTTTGTTTGATTTTCAAAATGCAGCAATGGCGTAAGACATAGTCGAAAATCAAACAATTTAGTATGCCACAAATACATCGCTTATTGAGTTGAAACATTGTGTTCAATTAAAGAGTGCTGAATTTTTGAACTAAAAATCAGACTCACCGAGATATTGCACCTCTATACAATCGACAACCGTGAGGTTGACGCATTTGTAAAAGACACGAGGTCATCGGTTATCAATAGTGTAATTACGTATGTTAGTGGCACATTATAAAACGTGAAAATAACGAGTAAGTCACAATATGAAAAGAATGTTAATTAACGCGACTCAACAGGAAGAGTTGCGTGTTGCCCTTGTGGATGGGCAACGCTTGTACGATCTGGATATCGAAAGCCCCGGTCATGAACAGAAAAAAGCGAATATCTATAAAGGTAAAATCACTCGAATTGAACCCAGCCTAGAAGCAGCTTTTGTTGATTATGGTGCGGAACGCCACGGTTTCCTTCCTATTAAAGAAATAGCCCGCGAATACTTTCCTAGCAATTATCACTCCCATGGCCGTCCTAACATCAAAGATGTCTTGAAAGAAGGTCAGGAAGTTATTGTTCAAGTAGATAAAGAAGAGCGTGGTAATAAAGGTGCTGCATTAACCACTTTTATCAGCCTTGCAGGAAGCTATTTGGTATTAATGCCAAATAATCCTCGTGCAGGTGGTATTTCTCGCCGTATCGAAGGTGAAGACCGTACAGAACTCAAAGAAGCCTTATCAAGTCTTGAAATTCCAGATGGTATGGGTCTGATTGTACGTACTGCGGGTGTCGGTAAATCGGCTGAAGCACTACAACAAGATTTAAGCTATCGCCTAAGACATTGGGATGCCATTAAAAAAGCAGCAGAGAATCGCCCCGCTCCTTTCTTAATCCATCAGGAAAGTAACGTAATCGTTCGCGCATTCCGCGACTATTTACGTCCTGATATTGGTGAAATCTTAATTGATAACGCAAAAGTTGTTGAAATGGCTCGTAGCCATATCGAAGCGATTGGTCGTGGTGATTTTGCCAGCAAAATTCGTCATTATACTGGCGCTGTTCCATTATTTAGCCATTATCAAATTGAATCACAAATTGAATCTGCATTTCAACGTGAAGTTCGCCTACCTTCCGGTGGTGCATTAGTTATTGATACCACTGAAGCATTAACAGCAATTGATATTAACTCTTCTCGTTCAACGCGTGGTGGTGATATCGAAGAAACTGCATTCAATACTAACTTAGAAGCCGCTGACGAAATTGCACGTCAATTACGTTTACGTGACCTCGGTGGTTTAATTGTTATCGACTTTATCGACATGACGCCAGTGCGTCATCAACGTGAAGTTGAGAATAGAATGCGCGAGGCTGTACGCCAAGATCGTGCTCGTATTCAAATTGGACGCATCTCTCGCTTTGGCTTATTAGAGATGTCTCGTCAACGCTTAAGTCCTTCATTAGGTGAATCAAGCCATCACGTTTGTCCTCGTTGCTTAGGCACTGGTACTATTCGTGATAACGAATCATTATCTCTTTCTGTGTTACGTCTAATTGAAGAAGAAGCACTGAAAGAAAATACCCATGAAGTACATGCAATTGTCCCTGTTCAAATTGCCTCTTATTTGCTTAACGAAAAACGTAAAGCCGTAACAGATATTGAACTACGTCAATCTAACGTTAAAGTGGTTATTGTACCTAATGACCAAATGCAAACTCCTCATTTTTCTGTTATTCGAGTGCGTAAGGGCGAAGAAATTACGTCTCTAAGTTACAACTTAGCGCAATTTCATGAAAGTCAGTTAAATGAAGCTGAAGACGATGTTGTCACAGAGCGTAAAGTGCCTGAGCAACCTGCAATTTCAGCCTTTGGATTGCAAGAAGAAAACACTCCAGAAACGACGACGAAAAGTAAAAAAGCACCTCAACCTCAAGCTAAGCCAGTTAAATCAGAACAAGCCCAAGGTACTGGCTTCTTTGCCTCAGTTGCAAAATTCTTCTCTAACTTATTTGGTAGTGAGCCAGAGCCTGCGGTAACACAAGAAAAACCACAGGAAACCAAGAAAGAGAACACAGACAATCGTCGTGAGCGTCGTAATAATAACAATCGACGTAACAACAATCGCCGTGACCGCGATAACGATCGTAATCGTGATAACACGAATAACGAAGACAACCGCAAGAATCGCAATCAAAAACCACAAACAGCTCCAACAACTGAAGTGAGTAGTGAGCAAGAGATTGCAGAACGCGAAGCGCGTCGCCAACAACGTCGCGAACAACGCGCAGAGCAACGTCGTCGCCAAGAAGAAAAACGTCAACAGCAACAAGAAGCCGCGAAAGCACAAGTTGCACTTAGCGAAAATGATACGACTGGAAAAGACAGTGCTGATGAGAAGAAAGAAGAACCTCGTCGCCCTGCTATGCAACGTCGTAATCGTCGCCAATTAACGCAATCTGTGCGTGTAACCGACAGCGATACAACATTAACCATTGCTCCTGTTGCAACTGTTGCAACAACAGAAAAGGCAACCTCAGAACCTCCTGTAGCTATCGCACCAGCTAAAGTTGCTCCAACGGAAAAAACAGCACCTAAAGCCGATGCTGTTGTAAAAGTTGAAACAAATGAAGCACAACCAGTAAAAGCCTTATCTGATGTAGCACCAAAAGCACAAGATGATAATAAAAATGAAGATAACAACGGGCAAGAAAATGTCATGCCTCGTCGTTCTCGTCGTTCACCTCGTCATTTACGTGTAAGTGGTCAACGTCGCCGTCGTTATCGTGATGAACGTACATTAACAGTGTCACCAATGCCACTTACAATGGCAGTTGCATCACCTGAGCTTGCTTCTGGTAAAGTATTTATTCGTTACCCTGTAACACCAGTCAGTGATGCTCCATTTATTGAGAATAGTGTTGAAAATAATAACAATATCGTTGAAAAGAACATTATTACTCATGCAGATCCTCAAATGGTTGCTATCGCACCGGCGGTTTCAGAAGCTATTGTTGCAAAAGTGGAACAAGCAGACACAGCAGAATCAACCTATACTGTGACTGTTAGCTCTGAATCAACCACTGAAGCTGTTGCTGAGATTATTGCAGTAGAGCCACAATCAGCACCGGCAGAAGCAAATAGCATTGAGAATCAAGTTGAAGAAAGTGTTGTCAACAACGTTATCGATGATGTGAATACCGAAGAACATGTCACTCGTAAAGAAAACATTTCTGCGGTATTAAACACAACTGAAGCTTATATGCATGAAGCTTCACAGCAAGTAGAAACAGACGCAGAGGCTGAAAACGTTACACAAGAAGTCATTGCACCAATAGAACGAGAAGTAAGTGAAACATCTACTCCTGAACCTCAACCTATTGCTACTTCAGTTACAACCGAAGAAATAGCAGAGCAACACAAAGAAAATGATGCTGAAGCTATTGTTGAAACAGCTGTTGAGCCTGTCGTTGAAACGGCTATTGAAAGTCAGCCTGAAGAGAGTGAAAGTGTAACGCCTGCAGTAGAGCCAGTACCAGTAAAAGAAAGTAAACCTACAGCTGTTATTATTCGTCAAGAGCCTGTAGTACGCCAACTTCATGCAAGCGCACCAATGACAAAAGCGCCAGCATCTGATGAACCTACTGTCGCAATTGAAATCAAAGCATGGGAAACTCGCCCTGCTTTTGATAAAAAAGGCCGTACTGGTGCAGGTGGGCATTGTTCAACCAACCAAGCTTCATCAGTAATGACTAAAGCTGAAAGTCAAAACTAATAATAAAGTGTTATTAAGAATATCTTGATAATACCTTTAAATTGAGAACCCACTTTTTAGTGGGTTCTTTTTTTGGATAACTATTAGCAAATTAACTTAATGTACTTAACCTCAAATAAGATAAAAAAAGCCCCTGAATATTCAATTCAGAGGCCTTTAATTTCTTATTCTTAGTAAAATAATCAGTCTTTTAGATCAGGAAGATTTTTAATTTCACCCATCGCTTTTAACTGTTTAGAAAGCTCACGGCGTTCTTTAGACAGATCTGCATTTTTAATAATATAATCATCAACACGATCGTCATAGTCACTACGCATATTCGCAATAATACCTAGAACATCCTCGATAGACATACCAGGTTTAATATATTCACTTAAGTTGTCTAATAAAAGAACACGCTTTTGGTTATCACGGATCTTTTTCTCATTGTCAGTGATCTCACGACGGATTTTGTTTTTACGACGATACATACGCACAAACTCCAGTACGTTTTGGAAAGACGGCTTGTTTGCGTTATCCATTTCCTACACCTTTACAATTGATATTTAAGATAAATAGTTCTGTTTAAGATTATCGCTTAATCGTGTCAATAAACAAGCAAAGTTTACAAATTTAATTGATTTCACTTAATTAACAAATAATTAGGATTATTTGTATTAATAAATATAGTCAACATTTTTTAATGAGTAAATGTTGACTTACTTATGAGTAAAAAATGGCTACACATTTTCATGGGTAGCCAAAATCGACACGACAAAGGATAAATTAGAGCACGATTAAACAGGCTGAGCTTTATTTTGATCTCCATGTTGTAAGTTATCAAATGGCAATAACGCTTTCGAATCTGAGCGTAAAAATACAGCTGAAAGAAGCGTTGTTCCTATCACAATACAGCCCATCACCATATAAGTTGGTGCAAACCCATAATGATCATATCCATAACCTGCTAATGGTGAGAGCAATGTTGCAACAATGGAACTCACACATTGGAAACCCACTAAATAGAGTGTTGAAGATAAACGTTTATCAAAATGTTGACTGTTATATTTAAAAATTGAAATTAATAAAATAGGTAACTCAACGGCATGTAATAATTTCATACAAGAGATCAAGATTGGCCCTTCAACTAATCCAGAACCAATAATACGCGTGGCCATAACGCTACTAGCTAGCAATAAACCGTTTTTAGCACCAATTTTATTGACTAAGAACGGAGCGATAAACATACCACCAGCCTCTAGGAACACTTGTAATGAATTTAGATATCCATACATCTCATTACCCTGCTGTAAAGTAGCAAATTGTGATGAGAAAAAGACTGGAAACTGTTGGTCATAAACACCATATACACAGGTTCCAATCACAAATAAAATAAGAGCCCAAAAACGAGGTAATGAAAGTAAATTAAGTGCGTCTTTTACAGTAATACCTGATGTTTTCCCATGCTCTAATTGATTAAATGCGTCTGATTTACCTGTTTTTAATAGAGCCAAAAGAATTAAGAACACGACACCAGAAATAGATGCCATCACAAAATTATAATTAGGATCGATATTAATATTGTGCCCAGCAACAAATGTTGCAGATGCCCACCCAAGCGAGCCCCACATTCTCGCCCTACCATATTCAAAACCACGAATACGACTCACACGTTCTGTATATGACTCTAATACACCAATACCTGCATTAAAGGTCATACCTACATATAACCCCCCAAAAATGGAACCAATAAAAATATTCCAACGTAGTATTGAAGCAAAACCAAGAAAAAATGGCCCAGAAAGAATAAGTAATATCGCAATTACTAATAACAGATTTTTTCTTAGACCTAACTTATCCTGAATAAAGCCATATAAAGGTTGTGCACATAATGCAATAAGAGAAATTGCAGAGAATATCAATCCGGTATCAGTCGCCTTTAACCCAACATACTGGTTTAGCCAAATAGAAACTAATGAAAATGATGAAGACCAGGTAAAAAAGAAGAAAAATAACAGCGCACTTAAAATCGCATAGTATTTTTTTGAGTCTTTGTTCATTGGTTAAGCGCCTTATAAAGTCATTCCACCCCTAAATGTTAACGTTAACTTTTCACTTAACAAACTACTATCTCACTATAATGTGATATAAAGCACAAAAGTTAACGTTAACAACATTGAGTTATGTGTTCTAGCTCTGCTTTTATTTTTCATTGCTATTGTTCAAATAAAACGCACAAAAAGAGATAATATAAGTGGGGTATTCTTTTACTTATCCTCACGCTAATGCCCTCTCTCAGAAACTTTATTAACCTGCTTTAATCTGATATTTCACGTTTTCAACTTTATGGTTTACCATGTCTGCATATCTATCAAGCAAATAAATCATGGAAGGAAACCTTGTCTAATTCAGCGAAAACGCCCACATTTTATGTTCACGACTACGAAACCTTTGGTACACACCCAGCGCTAGATCGCCCAGCTCAATTTGCAGGTATAAGAACTGATATGGATTTCAACATAATTGAAGATCCTCTCGTTATTTATTGCAAACCTAATGACGATTATTTGCCCCACCCCGAAGCGGTAATGATCACGGGAATAACACCACAAATTGCGTTAAAAAACGGTGTTATTGAAGCTGAATTTACTCGTCAAATTCACCAATCATTTAGCCAACCCAATAGCTGTATTATGGGTTATAACAACCTTCGATTTGATGATGAAGTAACCCGTAATATCCTTTATCGTAATTTTTATGATCCTTATGCCTATAGTTGGCAAAAAGGGAATTCTCGGTGGGATTTGCTCGATGTATTACGAGCCTGCTATGCACTACGTGCAGAAGGTATTGTTTGGCCTGAAAATGAAGACGGTTTCCCAAGCTTTCGTCTAGAGCTATTAACTAAAGCCAATGGCATCTCTCATGAGAATGCACATGATGCAATGTCTGATGTTTACGCCACCATTGCGATGGCAAAAAAATTAAAACAAGCACAACCGCGGATGTTTGATTATTTCTTTAATTTACGCGATAAACGTAAAGTTCAGGCGTTAATTGATATTCCCGCCATGACGCCAATTGTACATGTTTCAGGTATGTTTGGAGCTGCTCGTTCTAATTTAAGTCTTGTGGCACCATTGGCATGGCATCCTGATAATCGTAATGCTGTTATTGTGTGCGATTTATCTGCCGATATATCCCCATTATTAACCTTAACATCAGACCAATTACGTGAGCGTTTATATACACCACGCAGTGAATTGTCAGTTGATGAGCCACCTGTTCCCATTAAATTACTGCATATTAATAAATGCCCTATTGTGGCTCCACAAAATACATTAAGACCACAAGATGCAGATAGAATTGGTTTAGATGTTGATACTTGTTTAAATAATCAAGCTATTTTATTTTCACATCCTGAAATACGCAATAAAGTCGTAGAACTCTTCGCTCAACAGGCACCTTTTGTTGTCTCTGATGATGTTGATTCTCAAATTTATAATGGTTTTTTCAGTGAAAATGATCGTAGTGCAATGGACATTATTCGCTCAACACAACCACAGAATTTACCTGCTTTAGATTTAACCTTTGAAGATGCAAGAATGGAGCCGTTATTTTTCCGTTATCGTGCCAGAAATTATCCATCAACATTAAATTATGATGAGCAACAGCGTTGGCTCGCGCATAGAAAAGAAGTGTTAACGCCCGAAAAGCTGACTGAATATATCAATACGATCCAGCTTTTAGCAGAAGAACATAGCGATAACGAAGAAAAACTAAAACAATTACAAGAGCTTTATTTATATGCTCAAGAAATTGCGAGTTAACACTATTCAATAAATTATTAATCAATACCAGAGATTATTATAATCTCTGGTATTAACACACCTTTTTAGGTATAAATTGATTATATATTTACGAATAGCTACGCATAAAAACTAAATGCAAATAAATAAAATAACCACTCATATTTTATACTGAGGTTATTATGCGTTTTAATGTAAAAGAGTGGAATGCTGTTTCTGAGTTATTTACAGGAAGTTTATTATTAGGAAATGGATCATCAATTGCTATAGATCCTAATTTTAATTACTCTAATTTATTTTCCAATGCAAAGTTGCCAAAAAATGTAAAAAATATTTTTGATTCTTTTCACTCTCAAGATTTTGAATATATTTTAAGAAAGTTCACCCAAGCTACAGTAATTAATAGCATCTTCAACATTGATTGTAATGATATTCATATTGCTCACAGTCAAGTGAAAAAAACCTTAATTAATACAGTGAAAGGTATTCACCCTTGCATTGATAAAGTGAGAGATAAAATTAATAATTGTGCTAGTTTTATTAGGCAATTTGACACAATATTCAGTTTGAATTACGACATTATGCTTTATTGGACTATCATGCAAGTTAATGATAATCATCCATATCCACTTTTTAAAGATTGTTTCAATCGTAGTAGTTTTTATGAAGATTTTGAAGAATACCGCGAATACAGAGGTAATCGTTCTAATCTTGTTTTTTATCCTCATGGTAATCTTATTCTTGCAAAGAATGAAAATGATGAAGAGTTAAAATTAAGTATTCAAGGTGATAACCATCTTATCGATCAAATTAGTCAAAATTGGGATGATCATAATTACTCTCCGCTGTTTATCTCTGAAGGTACAAGTGAGGAAAAACTAAAAACCATACGTTCAAGTAACTATTTAACACGTATTTATCATGAAGCTATTCCAACCATTAATGATAGTTTACTCATTTTAGGCTGGAGTATGGGTACTCAAGATGAACATATTTTAAAACAAATCCCTTTTGATAAAATCAACCATCTTGGGATCGTGATTTTTATGAATGATAATTACGAAGAGACATGCGATTATTTTTATTCTCGCATTCGTCATTTTATTAACCCTGATGAAATTGATGTTCATTTTATTGCTCATAACAGTGAAGCATTATGGGCTAATGACTAAATAAACAAAAGGCAGGTTTTATCCTGCCTTTATTATTTTCAATCACAAAGAAATAAAATTTTATTCTTTATTCTCAATGTTACTTATTTTAGGTTCACTATGTGCATGCCCACAGCCACACTCTTCTCCCCAATATTTTAATTTCGAGGTTTTACCTATACCTGGATTCATACTATTGGTTGGATCGTTATGTTTATAGAACGCTTTTAATTGAGGCTTCGCATAATACATATGGCCAACATTATGCTCTGCGGGGTACTCTGCTCCACGTTTATCTAATAACGCTAACATTTCTTCTTTTAGCGCCTTCGCATCAACACCTTTTTTAATAATGTAGTCCTGATGCATAACGTGGCACATAAAATGACCACAATAGAGTTTATAAAGTAATTTACTTTCTATTTCTGGTGGTAATTTTTCAAACCAATCTTTGTCATTACGACGCAATGCAATATCTAATGGCAATACATCTTCAACGTCATTCACATGAACAGCATGATAACGAACAGCGGCACCAGCAGCAGCAAAACGGTGCAAGAATGCTTTATTCCCTTCCTCTTCAGTGCATTCAAAATAATCACCCGAAGCTTGTTTAAAGTATTCTTTTAAATAGGTTGATGCCTCTTCAATGCCCTCATCAGCCATTCTTAACATTAAATGATGTTCATATTTATCGCGGAAATCTGTCATACGTTCGGGTAAATGAGCTGGCCATAATTTGCTCATAAACTGCATGGTTCTATCGACCATATTTTTAGGTAAAAAAGGGACTTTATTTAATACCGCATCTACTCGCCCTTTCACGGTAAATAAAATAGGCATTTTATCTGTACCCAATTTATCAATCACTAAAAATGTATCTTTTCCATACACTTCAGCCATTTTATAGTAGCTTCTATGCATATACTCTCCTGCAACAGGAAGCTTTTTAAAATGACTTAAAATATGGCGACGAACATCTTCTAGCTCGTCAGGATTATTAGTACCAATATAAAAGACTTGAGTACGATGATCCGCTGGGAATGTATCTAATCGCACAGCAAAAACAGATAATTTACCCGCACTCCCCGCGGCCTCATATAAACGGCGTTCATCATTATTAAATCGAGAAGGCGTATTGGCATCTACATCACGCACACGTTCATGATATTCATGATCGGATGCTAATTTTTCTGTCGCTTGTATTTGTTTCTCATGGTAATGACGATTATCTAAATTGGTTAAAATCTCTTCTGGGGTTTCGCCTAAATCAATTCCTAAATGGTTAACTAATTCAGCCTCGCCTTTTTCATTAACACGTGCATACAGCGATAATTCTGTATAAGCAGGTCCTCGACGAACTAAAGCTCCGCCGGAGTTATTGCAGATCCCTCCAATAACAGAAGCACCAATACAAGACGAGCCAATAACAGAATGAGGTTCACGTCCTAATGGCTTTAATACTTTTTCTAAATGCCACAGCGTGCTACCAGGAAAGGCAATAACTTGATTATGCTCTGAGAGAACCTGTATTTTATCTTGACGTAATGTACTAATAATCACAATATCTCTATCATAATCATCGCCATTAGGCGTCGAACCTTCTGTTAGTCCCGTATTCGCCGCTTGCATAATAATAATTTTATCAGCTTCAACACAGGTTTTAAAAACACGCCATTGTTCTAATAAATTGGCAGGAAATACAACTGCTAATGCCTTTCCTTGTCCTGAACGAAAGCCTTTACGATAACGTTCTGTTTTATGTGCTTGTGTTAATACCTGTTTTTTACCAACAATACTTTCAAGTTTACGAATAAAATGTTGATTTACAGAGCTATTACTCTCATTCATTTTCCCTATCCTATTCCTGTCTTGTCTGATTAATTTGTATTTTGCTCGCTTTTATTATTACTCATAAGGCTACGTGCAAAATATAAACTTATCATTTATATAACTGCTTTTATACTGCTATCCACATTTCCAAAAAAAAATAACATAATTTGTGTTCAGCCATTTTTGTTATTTAAAAATATTTTTGATATTTATTTCTTAAACAGAATATAGATAAGCCTCAATTTGCTATTTTATTCTATTATTAGCTTTTCTCTTGCTAGTCGATCCCATGCTTGGCAACTTCGACTTTTATAACCATTTTTATTATTTGCTAATGCCAATTGATATGACAATATAGGTTCAACAACAGGAAGTACCACTAAATCACCTATGGGATTTTTATTGCACATACTCCTAGGCAGTAGCGTTACACCTACACCCGCTTTTACCATCGCTATAATTAAATCTAAATGATTGCTACGTCCCGCAACAATAGGCGTTGTATTATAAATACCACAGGCACTATAAACTAAATCATTAATGCGAAAATCTTCAGAGAAGAAAATAAATGATTCATTAATCAACTCGTTAAAATGTACTTCTTTTTTGATGGCTAAAGGATGTGATGGAGACACTAATAGCATCAAGCTTTCTTCTGAAAAAGGTGTTAATTCAAATATATCATTATTAAAAGGTAATACTACGGCCGCGGTTTCTACTTTTCCCTCTATCATCGCTTCTGCCATTTGTTTAGTTCCTAATTCAAATATTTTTAGTTCAACCTGAGGGTGTAGAGAACTAAATGCCATAATAATGTCGGCAAAATATGTCGAAGCTATTACCGGAGGTAATCCCACATTTAATGCCCCTGTCAATGGTCCAGACTTGTCTTGTATAGCTTTATTCATACTATTAAATTGCGTGAGTATCTTTTTTGCATGTTCAAAAAGTATTGCACCATCATCAGTTAACCTTACACCATTGACCTCTCTCACTAATAAAACAACACCTAATTCATCTTCTAATTTTTTAATACTGCGACTAATCGCAGGTTGCGTAATAAACAATGCATCAGCTGCTCGGCTAAACCCATTTAATTGAACAACCTCAACAAAATAGCGAAGCGTGCGAATATCCATTAGCAATACTTACCTTATTACATTTAGTTATACCATCAATAATAATAAACCATTTCATATCAAATAATATCCGCGATAAAACATTAAGCATAATATAAATGAATAATTCTATTTTTAGAGATTATTATTCTGATTTTATGGAGATAATATGAACAACACCGTTATTGAATATATTTTAAACCAATTATATGACTTAGGTATAAGTGATATTTTTGGCGTTGCCGGCGATTACGCCTTTCCTATTGAAGACACAATTTGTAATAACAACCATCTGCGTTGGATTGGTAACTGCAATGAATTAAATGCGGCTTATGCTGCTGATGGTTATGCTCGAATTAAAGGTATGGCAGCGTTATCGACAACATTTGGTGTGGGTGAATTAAGTGCGATTAATGCTATTGCAGGCTCTTATGCAGAAAATCTACCTATTTTTCATTTAGTGGGTATGCCAGCAAGTGGCGTACAAAAAAGCAAACGTCTCGTTCACCATACCTTAGGTAATGGCGATTTTGATATTTTCTATCAATTAGCCCAACGTCTTGCGTGTGCTCATGCAATATTAACGCCTGAAAATTGTATTGCTGAAATGGAGCGTTTAATTGCAACAGCATTAAAAGAACGTCGTCCTGTTTATATTGGCTTACCATCTGATTATGCAGTGATGCCAGTAATAGAAAATACATCTGTTACCACACCGAAAAAACCAATAAGTGATAAAGAAATATTAGAAAAAGTGGCATCACTGATTATTGATAAGCTTACACAAAGCAATAATATCTGCGTATTACCCGGTATTTTATCCGCACGTTTAGGGTTATCAGATAATGTCCAAGCTTTTATTGATAAAACAGGTTTACCTTACGCCACTATGTTTATGGATAAAAGTATATTAAGTGAATCTAATGCTCAATATGTTGGGATGTACGATGGAAAATTAATGACGCCTGATGTCAGAGAGTTTGTCGAAAATAGCGAGTATATATTAGGGATCGGTGCAATGATGACAGACTTTAATACCGGTAGTTTTACCGCCAGTATTAAACCAACGCAATTTATCAGCATCATGTCAGATTATGTTGAAATTGATTCTGTTGTTTATGACGATATTTATATGGAAGATGTTCTCTCCGCGCTCACAAAACAACTACCTTATAAAAAATATCATCAGATAAAGGCTAAAGGGTTAAACAACGCGGTTTTATCTGAACATGGTGAAATTACGGCTCAATATCTTTATCCTCGTTTAGAAAAATTCTTTAAACCTAATGATATTATTATTGCTGAAACAGGCACCTCATCAATGGGATTAGGTTTTACTTTATTACCCGAAGGTGCACAATTTCATAATCAAACACTGTGGGGCTCTATTGGTTGGGCAACACCAGCTTCATTTGGTGCTGCACTTGCCGCGCCTGAAAAACGCGTTATTTTAATTACAGGTGAAGGCTCACATCAATTAACCGTACAAGAAATTAGCCAATTTGTTCGCTTTGGACTAAAACCAATCATTCTTGTTTTAAATAACGACGGTTATTTAATTGAACGACTGTTGTGTGATTATCCCGAAGCTTATTATAACGATCTTGCTCAATGGAATTATCATCAATTGCCTAAAGCTTTCGGTGCAAAAGATTGGCATTGTGAGAAAGTTACAACGATAGATGAATTAAATAAAGCACTTGAAATAGCCGAATCAATAGAAAGTGCCTCTTACATCGAAATAGTAACAGAGCGATATGAAGCTTCTGAATTAGCACAAAAATTAAAAGAGTCTAAAGATTCGCTTTATTCGTTTTAACGTAAACATGTAAAACTAAATCTTAAATAAACTCATTTTATTAGGCTATAAAAAAGCCTAGCTATTATTTTAATCTTTTTTAGCTAGGCTTTATTTAGATGTAAACATAACATAGTAAAATATAAATTAATTTATAATTCCATGAGTTTACAATTAATTGATTTTTATTTTACTAATAATACAAAATTTATGTTATTAATTATAAATAACGTAATTCAAGTTTTGACATCGAAGATGCTACCGAATCTTTATCTTGAGGATTTTCTTTTATATAGTTTTTTGATATAACTCGCATTAATTCAACAAAATTTTTAGGTGATATAGTTGAAGATTCATAATCACCAATAAAAAAAGTTACCTCTTGAAAATCAGCGGGATCATCTAAATCCATATCTAATACATATTCAGAACCTTCACAAATAACATTACCAATTCCCCTAGATGCATCATAAATAAATTGTCTAAAATTCATTTTTTCCATTTTATACATCGTCTCTAATAAGTAGAATAAATCTCCACCATTATTTTCATAGAGATAATGTTCACTTTCTTTCAACCATTTTAAATTATCACTAGACTTCATCATCATAAGCACCTTGAGAATTAATCACTTTGTATATGGAAATAGATATTTTAGTTAAATGATAATAAGCTCACTATCTCTATCAAAAGGTTTTTTTACATCATAGTGATAAATTTTATTAGGATCATCAGTTGCTGTAAGTAAAAAGTAGTACTGAGTATAACTTTCCACTGAGATAAAAAGTGATTTTTTTATCTAATAAATCATACTATTGAATAGTAGGTAGTTCCTCTCTCATTCCTGATTACATCAATATACTTCCTCTTATTGTTTTTTTGATTTCTATAAAAAAGAAGAGGATCATCGCCAAAGAGACCACCACTAAAACGCCCTATGCTGGTTAAAAAATCATAAAGGCTTGGTAGAGATTGGTCGTAATTTAGATTTGAAAAACTAGCGTCAAAGAATTAGTACTAAATAGCGATTCCAAAACTGACATCATGGATAATTAATCGAATTTACTAAAATTTATGGTTAGAAATCGCTTTATCCTCACATGCTACGCTGGATCGTTGATAATTCAATTAACTATGGTCTTCATCACCACAGGGCAATTCAACATAACACTAGGAGATTATGTACAATTGATACTACCCAATCACGTATAATCAGCATTATGTCTTGCGCCCTTTAGTGATAATAATTACAGACTGATGTCTGGCTGGACACTACAAAGTTAATATCTATTTAATGATTGACTTAGCCACTCAATGTTTATTTTCCCAATAATTCACAAATAGATGAATACCACTAAAACTCAAACCAAATACTCCCCCCAAAAACAATCGGTTTTTTTAAAAAAAATATATCAATATAAAAAACACCTAATTTCATATAATGAATAAATTCAACAATAAAACCAAGCAATAAGAATGTAATAAAAACCAGTATAAAGTAACAAAAAACAACATTAAAAAATAATTAATTACTTTCATTTTCGTTCTCTATTGTGATTTCCTTCAATACTTCGCTAGTCTCTTTATTTAAATATTCTGAACCCGCAGATCCAAGGAGGTTACCTATAATTCCAGGCATTGGTGATACACTCGGTGGAGCTATCATTGATGGCATTACGACAAATGGGCGTTCTTTAAACCCGCTAGACCAAGGATTAAATTTATTTTCAAGACGATGAGTTAACCATTTTGTGCCTCCGTAGCCGAATGTTGAACCAGCTAATTACTGAACAGCGTTATTAGGCATATGACAAAGGAAAGAAAGATATTTTCATCGGATAAATCAGTAAAAAAGTGGACCATGCTGATACAAAATTGGCGCTCAGCAATGAACTGGTTTATGATCCACTTTGATAGTTGAATAAATGACCACCTACAAATAATACATGGGTTACTTACACAAAGTTATCTACAGGCTCCAATGTAAATACCAATTAAATTAAAATAAGTTCTCCGCATTCATCAAAAGGCGCTTTTATTTTATAATTTCGAGTATACACATTAATAATATGCCTCAAATAATTTTTTAGATCCCAATCAGTAGCCTTAACTGTTTCCTCATTCTCATCATACTGATAAACACGATTAGGAAATTCAGAATTTGTGAGTAAAAAAAAGTACTGTGTATAGCTTTCTACTGAGATAAAAAATGGTTTTTGTGGTAATAAATCATGTCTCTGTATAGAGGCCAAGTCTTGCCTCGATCCTATTTGAAACAAAATATCACCTCTAATTGTTTTTTGTCCTTGATAAAAAACAAGAGGGTCATCACCAAAAAGACCACCACTACAACGCCCTATGCTAGTTAAAAAATCATATAGCTGATCTTTCACTTCGATATCATATAAACGTTCGATTTTTTTTATTTCATCATCAGAATAACCTCGCATATAGCTAACATCGATAGGTAATTCTGGATAAACTGAGTGTAGAAATTCGATTAATTCATGGTTTATCATTTATTTCCTCCCGTAGAGCCTTGATAAATAGTTACATTAAGATTTTTATTATTCTCAGCAAAGTTTTGGCTTGTATAACCACAACCAACACACATTCCTGGATCTCGTTTAGATGTATTTTGTATTGCCATATTCACATCAGCTTCTTTTCCTTTATAAGCATCTTGAATATGGTTAAACAATTTTTGTTCCGCATGATTAAAATTTGTTTTCTTAGCATCAATATCACCAATACTAGTAAAACTATTTTTATCATCCCGTATAACTTTATAGTTTATCCCACCAATATTCACTGTATCTGGTGATTGACCAGACCAAGATTTACCACTCACTGAAAGATAATGCTCTGTTTTACCATTTACAGTTACCGATGCTGTAGCATAACTCACCGCAGCATCCTCTTTTTGGGCGCCTAACTTAAGATATTGTTTTGTTTCCTGCCTAATTACATTTAAGTTCAGTGCAGGATCAGTCACTTGTTTCAAGTCGTGAACTTGATAGTTATTTAACTTATCACCATTAATCTGACTAGGCGTAGTTTTCGGCGGTATTTTTTCATTTGGCTTTGTTGGTGTTACACCTGGCTTTGCCGTCGATGATGTATTACTCCCTTTCGAACGTCCATCAATCAATCCATTTTCATTCATCACAATCACAGCTGCTAAAATACCCGTTAGCTCTTTTAGGTTCTCTGTTTGCGATGAATGATTAGCGATCCTTTTTTCTAATGCAGGCTTGAGTTTAGATATTGAATCTCTAACCATTTCTTGGCATTGCACATTACAATCAGGTAACCCTTCCAATGTTTTCAAGCTATCTAAAGCACTCTTCATCTCATTGG
This sequence comes from Proteus sp. fly-1008, assembly GCF_040140305.1. Taxonomy (NCBI): domain Bacteria; kingdom Pseudomonadati; phylum Pseudomonadota; class Gammaproteobacteria; order Enterobacterales; family Morganellaceae; genus Proteus; species Proteus sp. fly-1008. The sequence goes on along the minus strand of NZ_JBEEWH010000012.1, from coordinate 61,912 downwards.
TTGATATTCCCCATCCTTCAGCCTGTGCCTGAAGTTTATTGTCTAGTTTATCAATATCTTGTTGTAACTTTTCTCTCTCTTCTGGTGTTTTTGCATTAGCGAATTCACCAACGAAAGTAATGATTTTTTCAGCATGCAAAAAATTATTCTCAACCACCACTTTCCCGGCTTGGGCGGCATTGGCGACGCCTGCGCTATTATCGCTGATTAAACCGCCGGCAATCCCTGAAGCTAACGTTGCCCATGCACTTATATTCTGCTTTTCAGCCTCGGTAAGTTCTTCGGGGGTTTTGCCATAAAGTGAGTGCGATAAAATACCCACCGTTTCGCCGGTCATTGCCCCAGTGGCTTGTGCCGCCGCATTTTCGCCTTTTGCCAGTGCAAGACCCGCATTGAGTAAACCATGCGCTATCGTGCGCTGAATATCACTTTCAACACGGTTACCTTGGATTTGGTTTTTCACTTCATGGGCAAGATAAGGGGCGGAACCATTGGCAATCGCGGTAACAATGTTGTTACCCATCATACCTTGCGTAAATGCCGTGATAGCTTGGATTGCTCGGTTGTATTTACCGCCCGTACCAAAGTCAGATTGGTTGGTGTGATCCTGTCATACTTGCTGAAAACGGCAGAATTTGTAGCTGGGCAACCGGTGTAGGTCTGTGCATTGACCACAGGCAGTTGATTATCCGGATCATTGAGACAGAGTAGTAGCTAAAAGGAAAATCCCAGCACTTGGACTGGGATCTTAACATCATCTACGTAACTTATATTCTGCAAACCAAGTCCCTACTCCAGCTATTGGACCTGTGATCAAACCTACCCTAAAAGCCTTTTTCACATACTCATAAGAAAAAGTAAACTCTCCACTTACAAACCACCAAATTAGGCATTTGCCAATAAAAAAGAATATTATAATTATTAGAAACATGGCAAGCCCACATATAATGCTCATTATAACCACAAACATTAGTTGTTCATTTTTTGCTCTCATCCATTTTCTCCTTAATCTTTTTAATTTCCTCTTGCATCAGAGCATTTGTTGTTTCAGTTAGACCAGCAGCCCCCATATTTCCCAAAAGACCAGGAACTATGCTCGGTTTCATATCCTTCGAAAGTCCGTATAATCCGTTTATAGCTCCCCCCTGCAATTTAGGGTTGTATTTGGGATCCCAACCTTCTGTTTTCCACAATCTATATTGATTCCATCCATAACTGATAGGCTTACCCGCGAAGCTATACCCCATACTAGAACCAAGACCTGCACTGAACGTATTTGTAAAGATTGCAGAAGGATCATCACCTTTAAATATGCTTAAAGCTCCCCCCATGCCTGCATTCCAAGCAACAGTTCCCCCTAATTTCGTGTACACCGTCATGCTGCCCGTCCCAAAAGCAAACACCACATCCACCGGGTTGACTTCTCCTGTAAACACATATTGAATCCCAGCATTTGCTGTAGCTCCTATTGTTCCGGTTGTAAGCATCATTTTGCCTACTCCATCCCCCAAGAAATATGTTGCCATTCTGCCTGCCCCACCCAATAACGGCGCCATAACTTTGCTTGCTACACCTCCCTGCAATACCTGAAGGGGAGCATCGCCTATAGCCGCATTATCTCTATGGTAACCATACGTATTGACTAGATTATTGGCTTTTTTGAATAGTTTTTCTTCTTCTGTTTGTGTACGCGTCCAGTTCAGAGCACCCAGCCATCCGTCTTGCTCATACACCTGTAGTCTTTCCCGATCCGCCCAAGCATTTTTCGCGTCGGTGCTACCCGCGTATGGGAACCCTTTGTTTGGGATCAGCGATGAGTCTCCCTCTTTTAACAACAAAATGACCAACTGTTCAGCAGTTTCTGTACCGTACAACTGAGTTTTTTCATAGGCATATTGCTGTAATTCCTGCACGAATCGCTGTTGCTGCTCCGGCGTCAGAGACGCAGGATCTTTCCGATATTGATTTAGCAGCTCATCGCTGATTTGGTCACGGACTTCCAGCGCCAGCAACTCACGAACATCCCTCTCCGTATATTTGTTTTCTCGTAACGCCTCACGGCTTTTATCCAATGCCTCACATGAAATATCCCCCAAAAAGTTATTCTCAACCACCACTTTCCCAGCTTGGGCGGCATTGGCAATCACGTATTGTCCATGTGCCTTGTGATACCGCAGATTGGGTAGTGTTTTCAGCGCTGTCACTGTGGTTTTATACTCTCTGTAGCGCTGTAGCGCTGTAGCGAATTTTTTATATTTATAACCTATCAAAAGCTAACGAATATTAAATCTCATAACAATCCAAACGACTGTTCCAACACTGCTACCAATGAAGCCACCTAGTTTGATAGAATTCACCCAATCTAATTGGTTTATACTTTGATCTGTTAAAAGCCATTCTCCTGATAAAGATAAAAAAGAAAAAAATAAACCATATATAAAAATCATAAAAAATAAGGAATATATTGAGAGTTTCATTAATATGCACCTTTATCTAATTCTAAATAATGTTGATCTTCATTGTTATCCTCTTTAACATCCTTATTTTTCATAATATATCATCCTAATAGACTACCACTTAGCTCTAATTCAAATGAACTAGCTACCCCACCTACAATCCCTGGGAGAGGACTTAATTTAAAGCTTTCTGTCATAAAATTTGAATATTTGCACTCCATTCATAGCCGTAGGTAATATTAGAATACTCATATTCTTAACCTGTTCTTCTATATAGCCCAAAGAATATTTTCATTTAAATATAACCAATACTATAAACAGCTCAGTTTTAAATAATTATTTCCAAATACTATATCTACTCGCTATTTAACTCACATTAAACAATTTAATTAGAGGCTTTCGAATCAACTTATTAAAGTCAATTTCGATTATTCATTTCTTTTACGAACGCAGGTAAAAAAACACTCTAAAAAACTTCGTCTAAAGTTGCCTACTTTTAATTATAAACTAACACATCAAAAGCAGGCAAATACACAATATAAATTACAATTTTGGAGTATCTTACTTTAATCTTCGTACCTAAAATCCATATTAATTTTCATTGTTTCCAAATCTAAAGTTACTTCACAGCCTTTCCAAATAGGTAGACCATTAGTTAAATTATTTTCTATATAATAGTTTCTTAATTCAACCAAATAGTGAAGCATCTTTGTATTTGCAACACCACCAGCTGTAAACCATTTTAATAAATTTTCATTATCAATATAATCATATTCATATTCACATGTATTACCTTCCACTGATAAACTAGCCCTCATATTTATCTTTTTAGCACCATTAGGAGCTATATCATATAATAACACACCTATATTATTATATATTTCCTGATCTGTTTTCATTTTTCACCTTTAGGTTCATTAATAAACGTTTTTTCTTTATGAGGTTCATTCCCTTTTTTGTATGTAACGTTAATACTACTTGGTCTATCACCATTTTCTATATATACAGGCTCTATCTTAACACTTATCTCTTTATTATCTTTTAACGATCTTGCCCATATATTCTCCATTTTTTCCATTCAGTACGATTTAAATTAGAATCCATTTACACTATGTTTATTTTTCACCAGACACTAAAAACATGAACAAAAAAATTTTTTATAGAATATAATTAATTTATTATTTAGTCTCTTTTCTGTTCACTAATATTGTTAATTTTTTCTTGGGATTCTATATTAGTCATTTCGGTTGATATCGCTAACTCTATAATGTTTTTTATTTCATTGACTTTAAGTAAATTTGGATTATCTGAATAAAATAAAAAAATTCTACTAAAAAAAAGATAATACTACTGATGAATATAATTATTTAAACAAACGCATCATTTAATATTAAAGTGAAACATTAACCAAAAAGTAATGCCAATCCCCCCACCAAGTAGACTACCAAGCTCCAAGCTATCTATCCAATTAAGCTGATATACGCTCTTATTAGTCAGTAGCCACTCAGACGCTACAAAACCTAACGAACATGTAATAATACAAATAAAAATCAATAAAATTAAGTGGTTAAATGATAGTTTCATTAACGTTTATCCTCTTGATTCACTTTATCACTAGTCATTTTATTACTAATATCATTTTTTTCTATTATTTGATCACTTGTAATATTACTGTTCATCCCTGCTCCACTATATTCCAGAAAACCAGAACCCAAAGCACCTCCTGCAATCCCAGGAAATGGGGGTAATGTAAATTCCTGCGATATATAATTGGAATAAAAAGGTATTTCAGTATACTTTAATGCATAACGGCTTACTGGCATACCAAAATGACGCTTAATCAATTGCTTTTCCCAATAATTAGTGACCCCAAAACCAAGCCCATACCCCAGCGTTGTTCCAAATATAGCTCCAACCACTGCAGCTTCTGAATTTTCGCCTGCTATTTTACTCCCTAAATAAGCACTACCTGCGTTTAATTGAACATTGGAATGTAGATTTCGACCTGTTCCTGTCCAACCGGTAAAGCCTGCTAGCCCAAAGCTTAGATAATCAAATTTATCACCAGTATTACCGTTGTATATTTGTACACCTGCATTTGCACTCATACTCAATCCAGTTCCTATCAGTTTAGCCTCTGCTGAGGCTGCTGAATTAAATAATGCCCTGCCACCTAGGTACAATCCGAAAACATTTTCTGGCTCTCCAACAAAGGAGGCAAATCTGTCCCAGTTATCTGAGTGTTTATTAGCAAATTCAATATCCTGATTATTAATATACAATACAGCATTTCTAACATCTTCATTATCTAAAGAACCATAAAGCCATGTTGGTCTCTCGGCCGCCGAAATTCCTCCATTCAGCTTGAGCCTTTCATAGCCAGCTGTGCATTCTAATGAGTTTCTTTGGCATGCCTTTCTAAATTCTTCTGAATTTTTTCCATGAATTTTGGCATATTTGTCAATGATAGGCTGGCAATTCTCACCAGCTGCTTTACATATTGTCATTTCTTTATCAAACGCACGAGCCTCATCAAAACTCAGATAATTATTCTCAACCACCACTTTCCCGGCTTGGGCGGCATTGGCAACTCCGGCGCTATTATCGCTGATTAAACCGCCGGCAATGCCGGAAGCTAACGTTGCCCATGCACTTATATTCTGCTTTTCAGCCTCGGTAAGTTCTTCGGGGGTTTTGCCATAAAGTGAATGCGATAAAATATCCACCGTTTCGCCGGTCATTGCCCCAGCGGCTTGCACTAAGGCATTCTCACCTTTTGCCAGTGCAAGACCCGCATTGAGTAAACCATGCGCTATCGTGCGCTGAATATCACTTTCAACACGATTGCCTTGAATTTGGTTTTTCACTTCATGGGCAAGATAAGGGGCGGAACCATTTGCAATCGCGGTAACAATGCTATTGCCCATCATACCTTGCGTAAATGCCGTGATAGCTTGAATAGCTCGGGTGTATTTACCGCCCGTGCCAAAGTCAGACTGGTTGGTATAGTCCTGTAAACGTTGTTGGAAAAGGTAATTTTGAACGTCACGCTCAGTGACGTTATCTTTAGTTTCTGAAAGGGCTTGATAGATATCGTCGTAAGTGGTGTCTGAAAGGCGATTTAATGTTGACTCTTCTTTGGCAATATTAGTGCCACGAAGGGTATCAACCGTGGTTGCCAAATCGATAACCTGCGCACCAATTTTGCCCACTAATTGCTGTTTCTGTTGGCGGTTTTGCTCTTTTTCTTTGTCGAAGATTTTATTTAACGTGCTGTGGGCGTTATCGGTGTCTTGGCTTAATTGCGCGATATCTTGCTGTTGATTGTCGCTATCACGTACTGTCCATGTGCCTTGTGATACCGCAGATTGAGTGGTGTTCTCAGCGCTGTCACTATGGTTGCCTGCCATTGCTAAAGCGTGCCCCATATTCGCCAGCATATTGCCTTCAACGCCACCTGAAGTACTTACACCACCAGATTGATGCTCAACTTTATATTCTGCGTAGTTATGGATATCACTAAAGCCTAATGTGCCTGTATCGAGCTGATTATTTTTAGCCTCTGCGGTACTGCTGATCACGGCACCATCAAGTTGGGTATGTTTACCCACGCTAATATCAAACCCTTGATTGCCTGCAAATAAGGCTGATTAAATAACAAGTTAACACGGAACCATGTGGGAATACGGTTCCCCAACATGGCTAAACTAAACAGTTGACTATCTGGTTGAATAAGGAGTGAGTAACGTATAAAAACTTAAGGAGATCTTCGCTTACGCTAAAATATCCTTAGTAATACTATTACTTGCTATACATTCTTGGAAAGTATTCATCAATTTTATCGTTATCCAATACTCTATTGAGAGTAAAATCTACTGTATCAGAAACGGCTATTCCATGACGTAATTCTTCAGGAAAGTCATAGATTGAAGCGTATATCGTTGGTACTAAGTACCTAAAATAATCACCCATTTTAGTTTTTCCAGTAAAACCAACCGGATAATCTTCCCCTTCCATATTACCTTCTATACCGTGATATATAAAAAAGCCTTTTCTAGATGGCATATTAATTTCATTAAGTTCTCCACTCAGATGCCTATTTACCCAATATTCAATATCTTCTCTATGTTTGAAACCTCGATATACAAGAGATGAGTATAAATCAAGAATAGTTTTTCCATTTTTATTTTCAGGATATGTAGTATATTTTTCTGATTCTTCCCACTTAAATTCATTGAGTTCATCTAATAAATTTTCAAAGTTATTAATTGATAAAAGAGAGTTAGGTAACCAGCCCCAACAATTATTAACCATTACAGCTATCTTTCCATTTTTATCCATTGCAAACCAAGTATAAATAGTACCAAAACCGGGTTCCCAATGACTGTTTGATGTATTCATTATTTTATTTCCTTTGGCCATGTGACTTTACAATTATCGCATGTTTCAATAATTATCTTTTCTGAATTTAAATTTCCATTCTTTTGACTAGATGCTTGCCTAAATGCTTTAGGTCTTAATGCATCAGTAAATTTAATATTTTCAGGTTTAGCACCTTGGCGAACCAATGAATCTGCCGCCGATACCTCAGCACATGCACCAACTTTATTTTTACAAAAATGAGTAAACTCACCTATTTCGACTCCTAACTGTTTCTTAATATAATCTACTGTTGTTGGGTGTAGCGAATCTGCAGTAATTTCTTTATTGCTATATCCTACGGCTGTTTTACCTGTTTTAGAATCGTAAGCACCAATCATTGTTGCAATTTTTTCAGCTTGAGTATTAGATTTAAACTTACCTATTTCATTGATAAGTTCTTGATGAGCCTTAGTCGCAAATATTTGTTCTTCTTTAGTTAAATAATCACCAAACTTCGAAGATTCATTTCCTTTCTGACTTACTTCTAAATTCTTTTTCAGAGCATCTTCTATTGCATGTTCACCTTGAGTGATCTTGTCCAGATAGACAACATCATCTAGTGTTGGTTTTTCGGGTAGTGGTGTTTCTGTAAAGTTATCTCTTGGTTTAGGTATCTGGTCACCACCAGTATCCGTCCAAAGCTGATCATGTATTTGGTTACCACCAGTATTATTCTGCCCTTGGTCTGGTATCTGATTACCACCAGTATGTGATGGTATACCAAGTCTGTCACCCCAAGGTTCAGATCCAAATATTAACCTTGCGAGCCCTTTGTCATGAATTATTTGTTCATCAATATAAGCAACCTGTTCCGGTAAAAGGTTCCTCATAGCTTCTATATCACCATTTCTAGCAGCGTTTCCTGCGTCTATGGCTTCTTGAATTTGTGCTGATGTTAAACCAAAATTTACCCCTAATTGCATAAGACTATTTCGACAGGTCACATTTTTCATGCATGATTCGTAACCCTTTTCTAAGCCTTTTATGATTGGCTTAGTAGCACCTATCGCATTATTCTCAACCACCACTTTCCCGGCTTGGGCGGCATTGGCAACTCCGGCGCTATTATCGCTGATTAAACCGCCGGCAATGCCGGAAGCTAACGTTGCCCATGCACTTATATTCTGCTTTTCAGCCTCGGTAAGTTCTTCGGGGGTTTTGCCATAAAGTGAGTGCGATAAAATACCCACCGTTTCGCCGGTCATTGCCCCAGTGGCTTGTGCCGCCGCATTTTCGCCTTTTGCCAGTGCAAGACCCGCATTGAGTAAACCATGCGCTATCGTGCGCTGAATATCACTTTCAACACGGTTACCTTGGATTTGGTTTTTCACTTCATGGGCAAGATAAGGGGCGGAACCATTGGCAATCGCGGTAACAATGTTGTTACCCATCATACCTTGCGTAAATGCCGTGATAGCTTGAATAGCTCGGGTGTTACCGCCCGTACCAAAGTCAGATTGGTTGGTATAGTCCTGTAAACGTTGTTGGAAAAGGTAGTTTTGAATATCACGTTCAGTGACGTTATCTTTAATTTCTGAAAGGGCTTGATAGAAATTGGTCGTAATTTAGATTTGAAAAACTAGCGCCAAAGGATTAGTACTAAATAGCGAACCTCTAACTAACTATTATAGGTAATTAACTGAATGAGTTTAATGTTACCCCCTTCATACGCCAAACCAGATTGTTAATAATCCAGTTGGCTGAAAAATAGGGTAGTCATACAAGACCCAGTGTGACGCTAATTTTTTCTTTGTAAGAATATTAGTGTCTTTTATGTTCAAGATAACTAACTAAGCAAGCTACTATACTAAAGAAAAAACCAAATCCTATTCCCAAGCATATATAATCTATAATATTCTCTTTAGTAAGAGAAAAAAGACTATATTCTATTAAGCAATAAAACATTAATTCTATTAGAGTTTTTATTATTAATAGAATAAAAAAAACCATAAAAGAGAATGCAACCCAAAGTAGAATAAAATATTTAAACAATTTCATTTTTGTTCCTTGTCATTCAATTTTTCTATTTTATCTGTAACTATTTTATTCGCACCTTCAGCACCTAGAGCACCAGCACCACTTCCAACAATACTTGGTACTACTGATACACTCGGTGGAGCTGTCATTGATGGCATTACGACAAATGGGCGTTCTTTAAACCCACTAGAAAGGATTAAATTTATTTTCAAGACGAGGAGTTAACCATTTTGTGCCTCCATAGCCGACTGTTGAACCAGCTAATGCGCCTCCCATTGAGACCCAAGGTGATTGTCCATCAATTAAACTTGAAATACCCGCACCAGTTGTATTGGTTGTGAGCGTTTGTATTGGTTGTGAGCGTTCCCCAATACCCCATTCCTGGTGTTATTCCTGGTGTTAACAAAGAAGAACCAAAGCTTGCATAGCTAAAGCTAGTTTCTGGGTCTTGGTAAATATTATACCCTTGCATGCCTAAATTTGCTGTACCTGTAGTTGTTACACCTATCACACGGCTAGCGACAGTTGTGCTACCTAACCAACTAGAAACATAGGGACTAATTGCCTTACTCATTATTGGTAAGCCTAATGTTGTCGTCGCAACAATAGCTCGTGGAATATTATTCCCTCGCTGTAACTCACTATAATGTTCAATGATAGGATCCAGTTTTTTGATATTAGATTCAGTAATTGATTTACAATGAGCATTACAATTTGCTGATTGAATAAGTAAGATCAATTCATCTTGTTGTTGAACCAAATGTTCTTTAGTGATCCTAGTTTCTATCGCTTTTTTCTGTTGTTCTGCATCAACATTATTTCCTAAGCCAACTAAATGTTTCTTTTCTTCATCCGTAGAAGCAAGATAATACTTTTCAAGCCATGTAATTATTTGTTTGGCTGTTAAATAATTATTCTCAACCACCACTTTCCCAGCTTGGGCGGCATTGGCGACGCCTGCGCTATTATCACCCACTAAACCACCAGCAATGCCTGAAGCTAACGTTGCCCATGCACTTATATTTTGCTTTTCAGTTTCAGTCAGTTCTTCTGGGGTTTTGCCATACAGTGAGTGCGATAAAATGCCCACGGTTTCACCTTTTGCTAATGCAAGGCCGGCATTGAGTAAACCGTGCGCTGAATATAACAGTGAGATACCACAACTCACCTTAAGCGGTAAATAGCTGGCTGAGGAGGAATAATACAGCTAAGGAGAACCCTGAGTGGGACTGGGTCAAAATTATTACACTAGAATGGCATTTTTAACAGTAAACTATCTATAATTTCTTTGTTTTCGGGATGCAACTTTAAATATTTTTCACAAGCCAAGCGAACATAATGATAGAAAGTATTTTCATCAACTATAACAGTATCTTCCTCCGTTGGCGGATAACCTATTGCAATTTCAACGCCTTTAAAATGATCTTCGACATCAAAACTATCCATATCAGGAAAGTGACAATAAGCTCCATCTGTATTTAGTGCCCATTTTTTTGATAAGAGCTCTATTGCCTCTACAAACCTTCCATCTTTATACATTCTATCAAAATATGATATAATGATTGGATTTAAACCAGCATTAACATCAAACCGTTCAAATAATTCTTTTTTCATATAGCACCTCAATTAGGATGAAAATTACGAACTTTACCAGTTGTTTTATCAATGTATATTCTAAAACTGACACCATCAACTGTTGCTGTAGCTTGTCCATCTCTGCTGTTCATTGCTTCTTTGTATCCTTTTGCTGACGCTTTCTGACCTAAGTCTAGTATTCTTTGATCTGAAAAAACTTTAGGATCATAAACTGTTTTTTCAAAGATTTCATTTTTATAGCCCCCATCAAGTTTTCCCGTTCTATCTTTGGTTGGTATTTGATAAGTAATATGAGTAATTCCTTTTACGTCAGTAAGTGTTTCAGACAAAATCTTTATGCTATTATCAGTTACAGCTTTATAAAATGAGTCAGAATTATGACCTCCAGAAATTCCTCTTTTTTGACTAAAACCATCGACTTTAGATACATGACCCGGCAATTTTTCTATATCAAAATTTATACCATTAGGGTAATCTATACGGCCTACTTCTGAGACATCTTTTCCTTTACTACCAGAGACTTGTTTTCCTGGATCTATCTTATTCTGAGACTCTTTATTATCCTGCTCTGGTGTTGGCTTTTTATTATTCTCATTACCCCTAATCGCCGTCGTTCTAACTGTTATCCCTGAATCTTTAGAGGGTCCTGACATACCAATACTATCAAAACCTTCCTTGCTTCCTAAAGCAACTCTTGCCCCAAAAGTCGCTGAATTGAAAATACTTTGGGCGCTTTGTTCATTTTCATTTTTTACGAAATTAACCAGTTGCCGTCTATCTTCTGCACTTAAAGAATCAAGCCAAGCAATCCATTTTAACGCATCTGCTTGGTCAATTCCGGTTTTTGTACTTTCCCATGAAGCAATCGTCTCAGGAATTTTTCCCTCTTTACCCTCTGCTATTGCTTCTTGTCTACGCCTTTCACTGATTTCACGATATTTTGCATAAATTATTTCTTTATCTGAACCCGTTTTGCTCGCTTCTATCAGCGCTTGCCTCATATCGAGCACATCTTTATTAGTCAGATAATTATTCTCAACCACCACTTTCCCGGCTTGGGCGGCATTGGCGACACCGGCGCTATTATCGCTGATTAAACCTCCTGCAATGCCGGAAGCTAACGTTGCCCATGCACTTATATTCTGCTTTTCAGCCTCGGTCAGTTCCTCTGGCGTTTTGCCATAAAGTGAGTGCGATAAAATACCCACCGTTTCACCGGTCATCGCACCAGCGGCTTGTGCTGCCGCATTTTCACCTTTTGCCAGTGCAAGACCCGCATTGAGTAAACTATGCGCTATCGTGCGCTGAATATCACTTTCAACACGGTTACCTTGGATTTGGTTTTTCACTTCATGGGCAAGATAAGGGGCGGAACCATTGGCAATCGCGGTAACAATGTTGTTACCCATTATACCTTGCGTAAATGCCGTGACTGCTTGAATAGCTCGGGTATATTTACCGCCCGTGCCAAAGTCAGACTGGTTGGTGTAATCTTGTAAACGTTGTTGGAAGAGGTAATTTTGAACATCACGTTCAGTAACGTTATCTTTAGTTTCAGAAAGGGCTTGGTAAATATTGTCGTAAGCCGTATCAGAAAGATTGTCGAGTCTTGAATCTTCTTTCGCTTGATGAGTACCACGAATGGTATCAACCGTGGTTGCCAAATCGATAACCTGTGCACCAATATCACCCACTAATTGCTGTTTCTGTTGGCGGTTTTGCTCTTTTTCTTTGTCGAAAATTTTATTTAACGTGCTGTGGGCGTTGTCGGTATCTTGGCTTAATTGCGCGATATCTTGCTGTTGATTGTCGCTATCACGTATTGTCCATGTGCCTTGTGATACCGCAGATTGAGTGGTGTTCTCAGCGCTGTCACTATGGTTGCCTGCCATTGCTAAAGCGTGCCCCATATTCGCCAGCATATTGCCTTCAACGCCACCTGAAGTACTTACACCACCAGATTGATGCTCAACTTTATATTCTGCGTAGTTATGGATATCACTAAAGCCTAATGTGCCTGTATCGAGCTGATTATTTTTAGCCTCTGCGGTACTGCTGATCACGGCACCATCAAGTTGGGTATGTTTACCCACGCTAATATCAAACCCTTGATTACCTGCAAATAAGCCCGTTTGTTCTTCCACTGAACGGTATTTGCTGTCCATTTTATCGCGACTAAACGAAATATTTGCCGAGCCACCCGGTGTGCCCATTACATTGACACTACCACCGGCACTTTCACTCGATTGCTTCGATTTGTAATCATCAATCGCTTGCTGGCTTTCAAGATGTAAATCACCGCCCACCTTAGCAATAACTTTATCGCCTTGCGCTTGCGCGCCTTTTAAGGTCGTATCTTGACCACTTTGTAATGTGAGCGTTTGCCCTGCATTTAATGTGCTATTGGTGTAATAGGTGTGATCACCCTCTTCAAATCCTTTCGCTCGGCTACCATTAGCATTAATATTTACCCCGATGCCACCCGAGCCCACCGTTACACCTACACCAATGGAAGCGCTTTTGCTGCTGTTTTTGCTGTCTATCGTCTCTTGGTTTTGTGCTGATTGTAATGTGATATCACGCGTAGCATTTAAGGTAAGATCACCTCCCGCCTGTAGCTCACTGCCTGTAATGGTGATATCGCCTTGCTCTTTTCCTATTGCCGTAATAGAGAGGTTTTCACCTGCACTTAAGCTACTGCTTTGAGCAATGTCTTGTTGCTGTATACGCTCAGATTCAGAGGTGCTTTTACCATAAGCAACATTAGCACCAATCAACGTTGTGCTTTCATTATCAGTGCCTGATTGGGCATTATCTAACGCCACTGCACCTGCTGCCTGAGCACCAGAAAGCCCCGCCTTAATGCCTTGAAGTGTGCTAATTTGGCTATCATCAGTTTCTTTAGATGCCTTGTAACTTGAAATAGCGCCATTAATTGCACTTCCTGCGGTACCACTTAGTGCGACGGTAAAACCACTTTGCTTAGTTTTGGTTTTACTTAGCTCGGTGTAACTGTTTTCAGATGAACGAATATCAACGGAGTCCCCTGTAAGAGATATTTCCTTTTTGGCAATTACTTCACTGCCATCCATGGTGAGATTATTCCCTGAACTGATGCGAATATTGCCATCAGTACTGCCGATTACACCGCCTTTATAGGTAATAGCATCACTACTATTCAGCTGTTCAAATGTGGATTTCCCGACAGTAAAGCCAATGCCACCTGTCCCCCCAATGCCCGATTTTTTAATTTTTTCTTCATAAGATTGGAAAGCAAGCTCTTGTGCGGTAGTCAGCGATAATTGATTACCCGCATCAAGATTTATATCTTGTGTCGCAATAATCTCGCTACCCTGTGCCATTAAATCATTGCCCGCAGAAATAGAGATTTCATTTCCTTTTAACTGCGTTCCTGTTGCTTGTTTATTATGAATTTCAGCATGTGTAGTGCGAGTTTCCGAAGAACCAAACGATTTATCTTTCGCCACACTGTGTGCGATTTGGTCAATAGAGGAATAACCACTTTTCAATGAAATATCATTACCGGCAGTTAATCCTAGCGAACCTGTAGCTTGAATATCTGTGGCAGTAAGATGAATATCTTCGCCCGATGTTATTGAGATATCACCTGCATAAAGATGAGTTCCAATCTCCTCTTCGGTAGTTTTATGCAGATAATTATTACTATCCCAATCAATATTCTCTTGGCGACGCGTATTAATAGTGCCTAATTCAATATTTTTACCTGCGGTTAACGCCAATTGACTGTTATCACCATTCGCTAGAATATCTGTTGCGGTTAACGCTAAATTACGCGTTGCTTTTAATGCAATCTCACCCTCTGGCTCTGTTAAATAAATAGCCGCACCACGGTTTAGCCATTGGTCGGTACTATTACCCGATACGGTTGCTGTACTAATAATGTCATTACCCGCTTGCAGATTAATACGGTTTTGTCCTGCAATTTGTCCACCTTCATTTTTAATATCTTGCAACGCCAGTAAATCTACCGTTTGCCCTTTAATTAGCCCTTGGTTAATTAAATTATCGGTTGAAGCTTGTAATCCTGTTTTACTTAAAATCGTACCTTCATTTTTTAACTCAGGAATATTATTTAAAATAACTTCACTACCTGAAAGTAATGCACCACTGTTTTGTAAATCACCCGGTAGAACACGCGCATAAACTTGAGGCACTAATATTTTTTCAACGGAGCCATTAGGTAATGTAATATCTCTACGGGTTAATAGCACCATATCCGTTGTGATCATTGCCATCTGTTCAGCCGTTAATGTCACACCCGGTTTAATGCCGAACTCTTCACTAAAACGAATACCTGCATCCATTAAGGCATGATATTGCTGTTCGTTATCATTATGCCCATCAAGATATTGATTACCAGTCAGCTGAATAATTTGATCACGGACTATGCGTTGTTCATAGAAACCATCACCAATACGTTTATGCGTATTATTGTGATCAACAGATAATGCATTTTGCATATAATCTGAGCTTAACCACTCTCTTTTATTGGTAAAACGAGAGTCTGTTTCAACAATATATTGACTATCGGTTCCTTTGTTTAAAGTAAATAAACGGTTTTCAGGAAGCTTTAATATAGGCGCTACGGTCTGAATTTTAACTTCTATGGTTTTCTCTTCCGTTGGCTTTTCTAACTGAGGAACGGTAATCACTTTACCAATCGGAAATTCAGGTTGTTTTTCTGCCCGTTTTACTTCTGGTAATACACTATCCGGTTGCGTAATCGCAGTTTGTTCAGCGTTAAATATTGAAACGGTGTCACCACTTTCTAATACAATTTCGGTCGATTGATTACCTTTAATCGCATCATCAAGTTTTGTCGTAGTTATTTTATTAAAGAGAGCAAGATCACTTTGGTCTGTTAATAAACCCTCTTTATATTTTGTTAATGATAGAGAGTCCCCCAAATCATAATCTGTTTTTTCAGGCATAATAGCGGTTAGCTCCTCAGTATCAACATCGACTTGATTATGATGAGCAATTAACTGACCAAATTTTCGGGTAGTGAATACTTTTATTTCACTCCGTTCACTTAATTCAGGGCGTTTATCTGAGGTGAGATCAGTATTTTCTTTATATTCAAGTGATCCTAATGATAAGGATTTAACTACTTCAAAGGGACCATAATCACTACTTGACGTTGAACTGCTTTTCTTCTTACGACCCGTTTTACGTTTACCCGGTCTTTTATGCTTTATTGCTGTACCTTCATGGTATTCAATACGCTGACCTGCGGTTTCCTGATTATTAATATGCATACCATCAATAATCAATTTGCCACCTGCAATAATATGGCTATCAATATTGTTTAAATTATCACCTTTTAACGTGATATCTTTACCCGCCAATATTAATGCCGGATCACGATGTAATAATTTTGACTCTTCTGTAATTATCTTATATTTAAACTCATAGAAGTCTTTATATTGATGACCATTAATATTTAATAAATGTTCACGCGTATTGATGTTGTACCAAATTCGCTCATCATCAGAATCAAATTTATCACCACTATGATCGACACCAAATTGATACATTGGTACTTCAGATACTTTTTCGGGATCACTGATTTTTAAATAGAGGTCACGGTTATTAATTTCTGAAACATGAGCATATAAATTTCCACTCGCTTCAATTGATGCGCTTTCATTATTTAATACATTAGCAGCAACACTTTCTGGTCGATTCTCTGTTTCAAAACCCGCAATAGCCATATCGCCACCACTGTAAATAAGGGCGTGATTACGGTTATTTATTGTATTACTAAATAGTTGTAGATTTTCACGAGAAGCTAATACCGGGGCAAGATCTTCAAGCTGTGCATAATTATCAAATTGCTGGCTTTTTAGCTGGATATTATCACCATAAATGCGCCCACCCGCTTGGTTATAAATAGTATGAGCAACTAATGTGAGTGTGCCACCAAAAGCATCAATCAATCCTGTATTTTGCAGTTGTTCTGAAATAGTTAATGTCAACTGCTTTGCACTCATTTCGCCGTTACGTTTTTCATTATCATCGATACTTCTTTTGCTGCGAGTCGTCACCAAATCATCACTTTCTACTGGTGCTACTGATCCACTGTTATTTAAGTTCGTCGCTTGAAGTGAAAGCCTCTCACCCGCATAAATAAATCCAGCATTATGAATTTCATCCTCTGAAGAAAGTGTTAAAGAGTTCTGCGCTTTAATTTTGGCATCTTGTTCTAACTTAAAGGCGGTTTTTAATTGAATTTCACTATCACCAGCCGAAATAATTTCGCCATTACCACTCAGCTTTTCAGCCCATAAACGAAGCTGTTGTGTCGCGGCTAATAGCCCCTTTTTATTATCAATAGCTAATTTGTTTTCGCTTTTACCTTCAATGACCAACATTGCAGCAGATATCAAGCCATGTTGATTATTCAGGTTTTCAGTAGGAATTAATTTGAGTTGCTCACTGGCTTGAATAACACCTTGATGATTAAGCAAATCGTTTACTGCAATATGAATATTATTTGCTTTTAATCCTAGGTTTTCATCGTCTGTTTGCTGATTATCAAGCCGTTGAGCCGTTACAGTGAGTTGTTCTTGAGATTGGATCTGACCTATCTGGTTATTTAATTCCTGACTTAGCGTGATTTCGGTATTGTTACCCGCAAGAATAACGCCTTGTTGGTTATCAATACGCTTACCGTTGATCAGTAAGTTATTAGCTGATAATAGTGTTCCTTGCTGATTATCTAACTCACTTTGATTTAACTGAATATTCAGTTTGTCAGTTGCCTGAATATGCCCTTTTTGGTTATTAAGCCCTGCAACATTAAGTTGAGTTTCAGTCGCACCAATAACTTTGCCATTTAAATTGATCAGATCATTTTGTCTGGTATTTAACTTAAGTTGGCTATCTGATTGCAATAAACCATCGGTATTAACCAATTCTTGAGAATGGATATTTAACGCTTTTCTGGCGTATAGAGTGCCTTGATTATTCTGTAACTTACCGCTGTTAATAGTGACCGCATTAAGCGCAGTTATTTTCCCTTGCTGGTTATCAATATCGCCACTGTTTAATAAAATCGCACCAGAAGATACAAGCGTCCCTTCACGATTAATAAGTGGTGTATTGGAGTGGCTAATCGTTAATAAATCGCCAGAAGAAATTTTTCCTTGATAGTTATTTAACTGTTCTGTTTGTAGGTCTGCTTTTTGCCCCACCGTTATTAGCCCTTGCTGATTATTTAATTTTTCAGGGCTAATTAATTTCAGCATACCAGCGACAGAAATTAATCCATTTTGGTTGTCTAGTTGCTTAACCGTTGCGTTCAGATTATGTTGAGTAATAATGCCTGCAGTCGCTTTGTTATCCGTATTCGTTAACTTACCATCGGCATTAATGGTGAGCGCTTTAACCGCGTAAATTAGCCCTTTCGCATTATTTATATTATTGGCATTAATGGTTAATTGATGGCTATTACTGGCAATGCTCCCTTGTCTATTATCAAGATCGGTCACATTAATCGTTGCTTGCTTATTGGTGGTTATTTTTCCTGTTTGATTAACCAGTTGTCCACTATAAATAGTCAGGTTAGCTAATGCACTTATTAGTCCATTTTGGTTATTAATATTTTGTTTCTGTGTGTTAATAACGACATTTTGACTCGCACTAATCACACCTTTTTTATTATCAATTTCAGCTGATTTTAAATTTAACCCACCCTGTTTGCTGCCTAATTGTGCTTGGTGATTAATCAATTTTGCACTAGAAATATTTAAGTCGTCATCAGAAATAATGCGCCCTTGAGTATTATTAAGCTCACCACTTTTTAGATCTAATTTTCCTTGGCTAATAATACCACCCGATAGCGTCTGATTATTATTTAACGCATAGCCTTGTGTATCTAAAGTGAAATTATCTGCTGAATAAAGTGTGCCTTGCTGGTTATCTAATGTTTGAGTCGTTAACTTAAAGCCGTTTGCCTGACTAATAACTTCGCCACCACGGTTGCGCATCCCTAAGTTATTAAGCAATAAAGATTTAGCAGAAAAGATATAGCCAGATTGATTATTTAAGTTACCTGTCACAAGGTTTAATACCCCATGACTAATAATCCCGGCTTGAGACAACGTGTTGCTATTATCTAATTGATTATTTTTCGTTGTGATATCTAATTGTGTTTTTGCCTTAATAAGACCATTTTGGTTATTAATAGCACCACTTTCGATTAATACCCGCTCTTCTATGCTACCAATCTTACCTTTCTTATTATTAATATCTTCAACAAACAGTGACTGTTTAGCCGTTGACGTGATTTTACCTTCAAGGTTATCAATATTACCGGCGTTAATTTCTAATTCGCCTTTACTTATAATACCGCCACTTGTTGCTGTATCAGTATTATCAATGCGCTGTTTGTCAGTATTAATATTTAATGCTGTATTCGCCGTGATAAGACCTGCATGATTTAACAATTCATGGCTGGCAATAATTAACTTGCCTGTTTGGCTTGCCAATACACCTTGCGTATTATCTAGTCGCTGTCTGTTGGTATTAATCTTTAATTCTGTTTTGGCTGTAATTAATCCTGATTGATTAAGTAACTGAGCGCTTTCTATTGCCAGTTTTCCAGCTTGGCTTGCTAGTGTGCCTTGGTGATTATTAATTTCACCTAATGTTAGCTTATTTTCTTGTTTCGCAATAATGCGACCTTGCTGATTATTTAATGACTTGGCTGTTATTTCGATATCACTATGACTTATCACACCAAGATCATCTAACGTATTGTTATTACTAAACTGATCAGATAGCTCTATTTGCAGTTTTTCTGATGAATAAATCAACCCTTCATCATTATCAAGTTCACTGCCTTCTAATACTAAATTTTGCTTAAGGCTTGCCAGTTTGCCTTGTTGGTTATTTAACTGATTGAAGGTAATTTTGCTACCATTCTCAGCCGTTAAATTCCCTTCATTGTTGTTAATATCACCGGCATTAAGAATTAGATTAGCTTTGGTTAAAATACCCCCCATATTTTTGCTGTTACTATTATCAATAACATTCCCGTAGGTATTAATTACCATCTCTTTTAGGGAGTAAATTAACCCGGAAATATTTTTGATTGAGGCTGAATCAATAGAAATTGTGCCATTATCAGCGGAAATAACCCCCTTATTATTAACGATTTGTTGCTGATACGTGTTGATTATTGCATTGTCTTTTGCAATTAACTGACCATCTTGATTATTGAGTGCGCCACTATCTATGGTGATGTTTTTTTGGCTAACAATTCCGCCACTTTTCAAGGTTTGTGAGTTATCGATAGCATATTTATTTGAATCTAATTGCAGAGAACCTTGAGCAGAAATAACGCCTCTACGGTTGTCAATTTGATGTGTATTTAAAGTCAGTGATGACTTCTCACTTCCTAAACGACCTTGATAGTTAATTAAATCGCCATAAGATAAAACACTCGCACTATTGCGCGCAATTATTTTACCGAGCGAGTTATCTAATTTTGCTTTAATTTCAATGAATAATGCATCTTGGCTAGTGATTTTTCCTTTAGTATTATTTAACTCACTCTCCATTATAAGTGTCATTAATTTATTAGAGACAAGTGATCCTTGCGTATTATTTAGTGCTTTTTTTACCTCAATTTCTAACGTCTCATGACCACTTATTTCTCCTTGAGTATTGTTTAATTCGCCATTAGTTAAAATATTAACTGAAGCATTACTAATCAACTTTCCTTTGGTGTTATCTAATTCACCCGTTGTAATATTGAGTGCATTTTTACTCAATATTTGACTATTGGTTTTAGTACTTTGGTTACTTAAACGCTCACCTTGTGTATTAATGGTGATATTATTGGCACTTATTGAGCCATTATCATTAACCAGTTGTTTCGTCGTAAGTGATAAATCGCTGTTTAGACTGCCTAATATGCCTTGTTGATTGATTACGTTGCCACTTTTAACAGTTAACTGATCAGCAGAAATAATACGACCTTGTGTGCTATCAATATCCCCACTATGAATAGTTAATGTTCCTTTTGCTTCTATCCCCTTATTACCATCAATCGTTTGACGATTAATCAGGTTATCACGTAAAGTTAATTGTAATTGTTGAGGAGAAAACAGATGCCCTTGGCTATTATTTAGCGATATTCCTTTTAATGTTAAATTCGCTAATTCACTCAGAATTTGGCCCGATTGGTTAGTCACCGTGTTAGTTTGTAAGTCAACTTGTTGCTTTGCTAGAATTTGTCCTTGTTGATTATCAAGATCACCACTGTGAATATTTAATCCACCTTGACTAACTATTCCGCCACTTTTTTGTGTTTCACTGTTGGTTATTTTTTGCTGGTGGCTATCAATAATGAGATCTTTACCGGTAATAATCAGCCCAGCGTGATTATTTATCGCACCTGTTTTTAACGTTGCATGATCAGATAATATTAATTGACCAAGTTGGTTGATAAAACCCGCTTTGGCTGTATTTAATTGCAATTGACTCGCACTAATCTCACCTTGGCTATTATCTAATGATCCCGTATTCAGTAGTAAGTTTTGTGTTGCCTGAATACCTTGATCTTTTTGTGTATTACGATTAATTAGCTGCTGGTTATTTGAGTTAATAGTGATATTAAATGCCTGTATTAACCCTGATGTATTATTCCATCCTTGCGTATTAGCCGTAAAATCGCCTAGTGTAACGATTTTACCCTGTTGGCTATTAACCGTTTTACTTCGCAGATCAAGACTATTTTTAGCATTGATAATCCCTTGGCTATTGTTAATGTCACCAACGTCTAGATGCAATTCTCCTCGACTAATAATACCGCCAGATTGATGCGTATTTTGGTTATTTAACTCGCCGTCTTGTGTTGTTAACCACAAAGATTTTTCTGATTGAATAACCCCTTGGCTGTTATCAACGTTATTTGCCGTTAATCGTAGTTTGTCTTGTGAAACAATTACACCTTGTTGGTTATCTGCATTTCCCGTTAAAGTGATATTTAACTCATTAGCGCCAATTTCACCTTTAGCGTTATTTAATGTACTCGCTTTTATTTCACTATTGCTTTTACTGACAATTTTCCCAGCCGTGTTATCAAGCTTATTGTTCAGGATGAGAACAATGGTTTTATCAGCATTAATATTGCCTTGCTGGTTAGTTAATATATTGGTATTAAGTTTAAGAGTGTCAGTGGATATCAATACGCCTTTATTGTTAGTCATGGTTTCTTTGGCGGTTATATCTAGGCGACTTTGATTTAAGGCTCTCACTTTACCTTGTGTATTATCTATCTCTTGGGCATTGAGTGTTAATGCACCTTGCGTTTGAATATTACCACGTTGGTTACTGAGTGTTTTTTCTACGTTAATCGATGTAAGTTCAGTACCCGTTTGCTTTAAATTAGCGTCATTATGGTTAAGATTAACGGCACTAATTTCTATTTTTTTCGCTTGGGTTGTGGCTTTTTCTAAATCTAAATTTTGCCCTTGCAAAGCAAGCTGCCCCGTTGTTAATAAGGAACCTTCTTTACCTAATAGCATTTCGGTTTTTAGGGTGATAGCACCTTGTTGGGGGAGTGATATTGTGCCTTGTTGATTATTAAGCACTGTTGTTTTAATCATTAATTGGCGACCAAGACTTTGAATATCACCTTGTTGATTATTCAGCTTTTGATGATTTAAAGAGAAGTTTCCAGCAGTATTAATTTCACCTTCTTGGTTATTAAATACAACAGAATTGAGTTTTAAATCATAACGACCTGATTGGCTTAATTTACCTTCACGATTATCAATAAGGTTAGGCGCAATAAGTTGAAGCTTATCACCGCTGATCTCGCCTTTATGATTAATAATGTCTGTTTTGGCATTAAGCATTACCGTATTGGCATTAACTTGAGCAAGCTCTGTTTTAATTTGCCCTACTGATGCCGTAATTTGTAGATCTTTACTTTGCGTTTGGCTGTTTGAAATATTGACATTTTTAGCCGTCAGCTTAATTTTATCGCCACTTAAATGCTGACCTGCAGAAATAATATCATCCGCTATATTCAATGTTAGCGATGCCGAATTAACTGCATTACCGCTATTATCGACACCTGCACCTAGTTGGCTCTTTTGTGTTGCCAAATAACCTTTAGCATCAATTTGAATATTCTCTTGAGCGACTATTTTGCCTGATGCGGTTTGAGAAATGTTTTCTGTTGTTTTTAGCTGAATATTATTTTTAGCTTGTAGCGTGCCACTATTAACAAGATCACCAGAGGTATTTAACGCTAGGTTTTTATCGCCTGCAATGACACCTTGGTTATTTACACTTGCCGTATTAATTTGTAATTGTGTTTTAGACTGAATGAGCCCCGTATTTATTAGCTGTCCATTTTCATTGAGTGTTAACCCTCCAATATCTGCGCCTATTTCCCCTGCATTGCGTACACCAACACCATGTTCTGTACCAACCAATTTAATTTTGTTGGCATACATACCACCAACCAGTGCCACATCAATGGCATAATCATTTTGTTTAGCTGCCGAGTTGTCTTGGCTAATCACATTGCCATCGTTATCTAAGGTATTCTTACCCGTCGTAATTTCTAATTTATTGGCTTGAATGCGTGAATTGACTTCTACGGCGCGCGCTAAGATACGCGTGTAATCACTACCAGTGTCATTTAATCCATTTTCTGAAATAACAATTTTACCATTGTTAATTTCATATCCGGTTATTGCACCTTCTTGTGTTAACGCATTTCCGGCAACGAGTGTGGTGTTAACCGCATTAATAAACCCACATCCTTGGCAACTAATTCCTGCTGGGTTGGCAATAATAATTTCAGCTCGTTTGCCAGCAACTTCAATAAAACCATTAAGCTGGCTCGGATTTTGGCTATTAATTTCATTTAAAATAACGTTAGCTTCACCATTAACAAGCCAAGGGTTGCCCGTTACCATGCCCGCTAATTGAGTTTGCGTATCTTGTAGACTGTTATTAAGGATCGCGCCTTTATTATCAATATCAAATTGCGTAAATTGGTTACGTGATACACCATGTTGATTGGGTTGTTGAATATTAACTTGAGCTAAACCATTGCTTGTTTGCAATACTGTGGCTTGTTGATTTTGAGGAGCTTGTTGATCAGCAATAATCTGGCTCGCTTGTGCTGAAAAACTCACTAATCCCTGCATCACTAATAGAATAAAGGCGACACTATTAAGTGAAGTACGGATAGATGAGGCAAAAAGGCTATTTCGCTTATTGCTTTCGCCACAAGATTTCGTTAATTCAGAAACGACAACCATTAATTGTCGAGTACGATTATAAATAACGCGATAACATAATTTATTCATGTGTGAGATCCTTGCCAAAAAGACAATATAAATTTCATTTAATTATTATTTTTTATTTAATATTTAAGTTAATGCTGTATTTTAATAATTAAAGTTAATACTAAATCCTAAATTAACATGATCCGTTTTAAATCCGTCTGGTTTAGATAATGGCGTACCAATAAACGAATCATATTTTATTGTGGATGAAAATAACGAGCCTTTTATGCCCACGACACCACCCGCAAGATGTTTACCTAATAATCGAGGATTATTCGCGTTGGTTTTTAGCTCACCATAATCAGTACCAAAATAAATACATTGTTCTGATTTAGGGTATTGCCAACTTAATGTATTTTGTAAATACCAACCTTCATTAGCGCTCAGTGTTCTTTCACCATCAAATCCACGAATAGTCCAACGATTTCCGATTGCAAACTGATCAATGGGCGTTAATGCATCGTGCGTCATTTGTTTACGATAACTTACTTGGTATTTAAATTGCTGCTGAGCAATAGACATTGGAATATCTAATTCAGCACGCCATGTTAAAATATCAGCTTTATCTGTTGCATAATAATTATCACGATATTGTTCTTCATACGCTGCGACTGAACCAAACCAGCGTGTGCCTTTTTGATAATGAATACTGGCATCAAAGGTCGCAAAACTAAAATATTGGCGGTGAGATAAGTTAATTAACCAGTGACTAACCCTTCGCCGCTGAATTTCAATTTCAGTATTATCAACATAATTGCGTAAAACTTTAGCTTGGATAGCATAACGTAAGGTCGTTTTACTTTTCTGATTACGAAAAAGAGTGTATGACACACCCGCATTAATACTCTCACTTTCACCTGAATAGAGAATATCTTTGATATGACCTGCAACTGTTTGGGAATAATCATATTTAGAAGCGTTAATATCAAATAGCCAATACCCAAAAGGCACAGAGTAATGCGCCATAATATTTTGATTATTTTTATTCCCAGCGAAGTCTAAATCACGTTCTGTTGATAAATAGAACAAATCACTCAGCGCTAAAGGATTATCTAGTGCTAACATTAAGCCACCTTGATAACGCCCTGTTGCAGGCGATCCGGCATCATTGATCCATAATGAAGTATGCCAGAAACGAGATTGTTTTCGTTTTATCACAATATCGCTTTCCCCTGCATTTTTCCCTGGTTTAATTTCCATTTCAGCACTCACAACCGGCAATCGCTGTAGGTTTTCTAGCCCTTGTTCAATATCTCGTAAATCGAGTAACTGTTTTTTATGCGCAGGCATACTGGTATACAACAAGGCGTATTTATCAGAGTCATCAGTAAATTTAACATTACGAATAATCCCCGGAACTATTGTTAAATATAATGTTCCACGACTAATATCTTGTTCAGGTACAACAATACGTGTGGTGATCCACCCATGCATTAATAGACGATTTTGCATTCGAGTGACGACGGTATTTATTCCTTTTATACCCAAACATTGCCCTATAAATTCTGTTTTAAAACGAGATAAATTAACCCAATGAGGAATAACTTCTGCATTGGTTATTTCAATATGCTCTATTTGGAAACAAAGCTTTTCTTCTGTTTTATGCTCTATTTTTTCATATTGGCTAATATCAAAATATATATTAGGTACTTCAGGTATTAATTGTTGATAAAGCGCTTCTTGTTGACTTTGATTATGTTGTTGTTGCTGATTAAATATTTCAGTCGTTTTCTCAGAAGTATCAGCTGAAGATATGGGAATATTAAATAGCGCAAAAAATAACCATAATTTTAAAAAGAGTATAATTTTTTTCATATTGTGCAATAAATAGGGTCTGTGATTTTAATCATATTTATTTATGATACATCTAATCTTTAACATTATTGATATTAAAATATATAAAGTAAATATCAAAAAATGAATAACAAATAAAACACCATAACTTTTAGAATATAAAGATTAAAAAAATCAACTTATGTTAAAAAATTAGTCTTATATAATCACAAAAATCACTTAACAAGTTAATTAATGTTAAGCTTATTTAATTATAAAAATTAAAATAAATTTTATTTAAAATAAAAAATTGATCATTTATTTAGTTTAAACAATCTAATTTAAAATAGTTTGTAATTGAAATATTTATTCGATTTGAAATAAAATTTTAAGTTGAATTAATAGAGGTAAAAATATCTTTCATAAAAAAAGTGGACCCTATGATCCACTTTTTTTAAAACACTATCTTTATCCACGGACAAAAATATTCACATCCACTTTTCCGCGATATTCACCCGCTTTTGTGCCATCTGGTTTGCAAAGAGCCCATTTGATACCAAATATATCAGGTTGGTTATTCCCCATATTGGTTCCTTTTAGCTCGATATCTGTATTATTGAACTTTAATAAATTGTTATTATTTTCATCAGCACATTTTAAATTCGGTGTTGAAGTTTGCTTATAAGGCAATCCTATAACCCAAGGTTTTTTGTTAGATACAGTACCATTAATAGGTGCTAAGACTAATTTATTTACATTACTTGGATCTAAACTTCCCTCTTTAATCACCGCAGACATATTTACAGGGTTACCTGTACCACCACAGGATAGTGTAAATACAGAATCTTTAATGACTTCATTCGTAAATGTCATATTTTCATTAATTTGTTGATTAGATACACCAGTAACAGCACAAGAACGTTTTACTGTTACATCTGCAATTACGTTAACTTGTGCAAAAAAGTCACCACTAGCACTCCGACCAAAACTACCTACATAAAAAGGAGTACCTCTATACGTTAACTTACCTGGCGTTAAATTAGCATCAATATAAACAGGAAATGAACTTGGTGTTGTGACGCTAATAACTTTTGAACCACCACCAGGAACTGCTGTTGTTGCATAATTATATGGCACAAAACATACATTAATACTAGATGATTCTTTATCAACAAGATTACTGTTTACCTGAAAAAATTGTCCTGAATAAGCACTTTGATAATTAGAGCTAAAATTAGATAAACTGACATTGAAGTTAAATTGTGGTGTTACAT
This sequence comes from Proteus sp. fly-1008, assembly GCF_040140305.1. Classification (NCBI taxonomy): domain Bacteria; kingdom Pseudomonadati; phylum Pseudomonadota; class Gammaproteobacteria; order Enterobacterales; family Morganellaceae; genus Proteus; species Proteus sp. fly-1008. The sequence continues at coordinate 35,053 of NZ_JBEEWH010000012.1, read as the reverse complement.
ATACTGCAGTCCCTGAATTATTGGCATGCGTTAACTTCAGACCATATTTATTAGTTTGCCCAGGAATTTTAGAAACAAATGTGGCATCACATCTCGTTTTTGACTGACTTAATGAAATAATCGCATACTTAGTATCCCAGGAAGAGTTACTGCTACTATCATAAACAGGACTCCCAGGAAAACTACTAGTTCCACTCAATGTACCATTTATATATTGAACTTGAGTGGGGCTAATGTTCATATCAATCACCCCAGTTAAGTTTAATGTCATAGCCCCCCTATCTGTTCCAGCTAAAATATTAAATGACGAAGTCATTAATACTGAAGTCAGTGATGCCATCATTAAATTACGTATTTTCATAGTTCTGCATCCACCTATAAAATAAGGATTATTTTTTATTGGCAAGAAAGAGATAAAATTCTTATTGGTTGCTTGCTATTGACTTCAATATTACTTAAGCCACTATATGAAACGTTGCAACTTTGCTGGATTTTATTACCCCATTTCACTAACAGCTTGCCATTATCAGGAAGTCCACTCATATAAAGCTGACCATTTTCACCAACAATACCTGTATTCAAATCATTAGGATTATCAGCATCAATTAACGTAGCAATAGCACCAAATGGGACAACACTTTTATTCTGAGAAAGATTTAAAATAGCTTGGAAGCCAATCTTTGTTTTAAAGGCAACCTTAACAATAGCGCCTTTTGTCGGAACTACATTTTGAGATGTTGATTGTAGAGTCGTATTATCAGGCAATGTATTGACATTTAATGCAATTGTGTTTTGGCGGTATTCTGTAAGATATGGTGATAACGCATATCCTTGACCATTAATCGCACCATTTCCTGAACTTAACTCAGTTCCTTTTGCTCCAGGCGCTTCAACAATAGCCATACTATTACCCATACTTCTACCCAGCAACAAACCATCTGAATGTAAAAGTAAACCACCATTCATGCTGCCATTAACATTATAATAGTCACTTGAATAATTATAATTTAGAGAGGATGTACCGTAGTTACCTGAATAATTAGCATATGCTGAGCCATTATTAGGTTGGCCTTGGTTAGCCCAAGATTGAGAAATACCATAAGATAAGGAGTTATCAAATGCACTACCAGATAATCCAACTTGCTGATTAGTTCTTCCATTATTATCATGGTTTATCATGTAAGTGCTATTAAAATTACTAAGCGCAGGCGAATTACTAAACACACTAAATGGAACACTCACATTAAAACTAATTTGCCTGTTCTCAGGCCAGCTATCATCTGATTTTATTCTATCAATACTGTAATTAATGCCAAAGTTAATACCATGAATATTACCATTATAGCCTGTCGTAAGTTGAGTAACATTCTTATCTTGTTCCCAATAATTATAACGGCTACCAGATAAATAAATACTACCGTATTGACCTAATGATTGTGATAATGAAGTTGTAAAACGACTTTTTTCTCGTTCACCTAACCACGGTGAAGTACCATCTTTTAACCGATAATCTTCAGTATTAAATTGATTAAAATCGTAATAATCTTTAGTTGAAAAACGTAATGCCGTTAAGTCAACAGAGGTTCCTGTAGTAGTCATATTTTTAGAATAACGGAATCGATAAGATTGCCCATTTTGAGAGCCTATAGTATTAAAATCAGCATGAGCATGGGTGATATCTGTAGACAGAGCCCCCCAATTACCTAATGAAATTCCTATCCCAGAGGAAATAGCGTAATAATCTTTCGCCCCTAATAACCCACCATAAAGAGTGACATCATAAGGTAAACCATAAATACCGCTGGCAAGCAAAAAATCTGCCTTTTTAGAGCCAACCGTTGTGCCACCATCAAATCGCCCAGTACTAATTTCATATTTCCATCCCCCCGGTCTTAACATTACGGGTAATGATGAAAAAGCAACGGTAAATGTCCTTTCTGAACCATCTTCTTCTTTCACTGTGACATCCAAGTTCCCCCCTGAGCCACTCGCATAAAGATCCGTTATTTTAAATGCGCCGGGTGCAACATAAGTTTGATAAATAACATTCCCATTTTGTCGGATAGTAATTTGGGCATTAGATTGAGCAATCCCACTCACATCTGGAGCAAAACCTTGTTGACTCGCTGGTAACATTTGTTCGTTAGAAACTAAACGCATACCTTTCATTGGAATACTATCAAAGACATCATTTCCAGTTGTAGTTTCACCAATTATAAATTCCGACCGTAAAGAATAAAGATTACGTGAAAGGTATGTATTAGAAAATTTATTACTATTATTACTTTGAGTCTCTGCATTATTTGAATTTCGGGTATACGTCTGTGTCATTGTAGAACGTAAACGCCAATCATAAAGATTAAACCCAGCTCTTAGTTGAGCAAAGAAATTATCATTTTTTTGTTTTCCATTATTATTCATTTTATCAGAATGACTATCGTTAGAAGAATGGCCTCCACTAAACATATAATTGATAAACATGGCAGTAACACCACTATCAAAAGAGGCTGGATCAATATAGCCAACGACATCATTAGACATAACAATTTGAGGAAAACTAGTGATTAGTTTTAATTCAGATAAATTTACTTTTATTAATGCATCAGGAATATATTCGTTAATATCATAAATCACCTGATCGTTTTTTAACGCATTTAATTTAGGTATTACCTTAGTATTAACACCTAATTTATCTAATAACTCTCTGGTTATTTCAGGTACCACTTTATTATTAGGCCCTTTTACTAAATTAATGACGAATTCACCATTGTTATTATTATTGACATAAACTAACAAAGATATTTCACCTTCAGGTAACGCATCTTTTTGTGAAAATTGGCTTAAATCAATTTCATTTGCAGATGCACCTAATTGTCCATCAAGTAATGCGGGATCAAAATAATCCTCTGAAAAAGAATTAAATGAGAGCAAAATAAGTGATGTAAAAAAACTGTATCTAAACATTGCCATTGATTTATTCATTTTTACACTCTTAATATTTGGCTTTATAAATTTATTAATTTACTGTTTTCATTTTTTCATCTAATGGGAACATAAATTCATCTAATACTTGCCAATGAATAGATGTAATATTTTCTTTATTTAAAAATAAGTATTCTTGCGTACCAAATGGAGGCACATTTTTCGATAACTCTTGCAGTTCGATCTCTTTTCCATTTATCTTTATTGTGTTAAAAGCTAGATAAATAGGTGAATCATTTTTAGCAATTATTTTATTACCATCAATTGAGAATGTTAATTTTTTTTCTGCATCTTTTATTTTTATACCTTCAAGAGATTTTGGTCGATAATATACTTTAAAGTTTAATGCCCTAATAAAGTTCATCTGCACATTTGGTGTTTCTTCAGATGTGGATGGTATTAATCGAAATTGAGAAATATAAACACTCTCTCTATCTGTTGATAACGCACTTTCTGAACCAGTAAACTTAATTACCCACTCATAGTATTCTTCAGGTTCTATTTTTTGTAATAGCGGAGTTAAAATAAAAGGAGGATTCTCTTTTTTATCAATTAATTGTAACCCTGTAGATTCATCTAACCATCTCATACTAGCTTGAACAAGATACGCTTTTTTTTCATTATTTCTTAAACCGATAGAGATGCTTTTACTACCTTCATTATATGTCATTCTTTGTAATGAAAATTCAAATGCATTATTTGCAGGCCATGCTAATTGGCAATAAAAAAAACCTAAGACCAAAATAGTAATAAAAAAAATACGACTATTCAAAACGTTCATTTCATTAATCCTTATATTTGAATTCTTTTGATAACTCACCATAGTCGTTAATTATATGCCAGCTAGCTTCTTTTATTGAAAGTTCTACTAATTCAGTTTTACTATAAGGTGCCAACAAGAAAGTTTTATTATACTTTTCATTATTAACTGTAATTGATGTCAATGTCATATAATATGGAGTTGGATTATCTAAAAACCACTTTCCTTCCTGTTTTTTAATAAAAACTTTTTTATAATCTTGTTCTAAAGGCCTAGCTATATTTTCAGGTCGATAAATTACTTTAATCACAAAATTAGTTATTAATACTAATTTTGATTCCTGTAATTCACTTTCATTAGGTCGTTTAGTAGATGGTATAATTTTTGTATTCAAATAAAAGAGTGACTCTTTATTGCTGGATAAATCTTGAGTGTCTTTTAATAAGATACGTAAAGATGATACACTCTTGCTTTCTAAACGAAATACAGGAGGAGTAACGATAAAATTAGATGACAAATTCCCATCAATTTTTTCAGTAACGCCAGCTTGTATTAAATAAGGTTGATTATCATCATTTGAAATATATACACTTTCACTTGAACTACCTTCAGAAAAAATAACCCGTGTTTTGCCTAAACTAACCCCTTGAGCGTTAGCATTAAAATAACTAAAAGCTAATATTAAAATGACAGAGATTTTTATAAAAAAATTATTCATATAATATCTTAATCAACGATATACGAAAAAGTTAATGTTGCCGAAAACTCTCCAGATTCGGGATCACAAACAGTGGGATCTTTGCATTTGACATAGGTATAAAGTGTTTTTTCTAATTTATCTTTACTTATGTTATTCCAAACAGTATCTTCAGATTTAAAAAAATCCGTATTAGTATTAGATTGAGCAACATTATTTTTACTTGATACTCTAATACCAAAGCTTTTATTGAGATCATCATTAAAAGTAATCGTATTTAAAGTACTTTTTGCCTTCATCGTCACATAAGTATCAAAAAAGTCATTCGTTTTACAGTCACTCAGTAATACCTTTATCGGAATAGGCTCTATAAGATTATTTTTAATTTTATTCGATTGAATACTGCCAAAATCAACTTCATTACTACTTGTTCCTGAAACTGATAGCTTACAGGTCTGTTTATCAATGGTCACTTTAAAATCAAATTCAATACTTTGAGCACTAAAACTAATAAATAGTATTGGTGTAATAAATAAACTTAACAAACTCCTTTTCAATAGAAATATATTCATATTTACTTTCTCAAGGTTGTATAAGTGTTAATGCTAATATTGCTTTTAGCGTACCGGGATTAACCGCTGAACTGTCTTTCTTAACGAGCTCGACTTCAAAGTCTTTATTTTTATTACCATTTCCTGTTGTAATATAAACAGAACTTGTTCCAGCATTAAAATTAACTAAAGAACAATGATCATCTTTACAATCGTATAGAGCAAAACTCGCATTAGTTGGATTATTCACCGGTGATATTTTGTTATTTGCAATTTGTGTTCCTGATCCCGCTTTTATAACAACTTCCATATCAGGTGTTTCATCAACATAATCCTGGCAAAGATAATTAACTGAAAAAGGTATTTTGTTTTCTTTTTTTACACCTATTTCATCAACATTTTGCATTAATATTGATTGAGAAAACTTCACCGCTTGGTCTGATAAAGTAAAAGCACACGTTCCTTTTGTTACTGAGCCTTTTACTATTACAACCGCAGAATCATCAACAGCGCTATATCCATAAAAAGAGATACAAGTTAATAATGCACCCAATACAATTGGTTTAAAATGTGGCTTTATGTTCATTAAATCCACCTAAATCATCTATTGTACGCCATTGAACACTTCCTTTAGTTACACCTGTAGGTAAGGTATATTTTATCGAACTATAAGGCGCGATCATGGCATTGTTATTGGCCAAACTAACATCTAGCTTTATATTGTTGACAGAAAACCCAGCAAAGTTGACATAATAAGGGGAATTATTAACTACCTTTAATTGTTTACCTTCCACACTAAATCCTAATTTCTTTTGCGCATCCTCTGATGTCATCGGTAAATTTTTAGGTCGGTAGAAAAGTTTTATAACATTATCAAATCCCACACTTAGGCCCGCTGTGTCAGAATTATTGCTTTGTCCAGGGATCATCTTTGCATGAAAATAAAAAATACTTTCTCTATCTTTCGGTAAAGAATTACTCATGGCATAAATTTTCACTTCATGCCTTGATAAACTATTAATTCTAAAAAGAGGTGGAGTGACTTGAAATACAATTGGGTTTTCATCAGAGGAAATATAGGCTTGTACCAAATAATTCATTTTTGGTTCTTCATTACGAATGATAACACCTACACTATTCTCACCTTCAGGATAAATAATACGTGTAGCGTTTAAACCCACACCTTTAGAATAAGCAAGTGGAGATATAATCATTAGTAAAATAACAAAAAATTTTCTTATTCTATTTGTAATTTTAATCATTATATTTCTTCTTTAATGAGAGGCTCTATTAGATAGAGCCTCTAAAAATTAAGTAATATTAGTTATAAGCAACAGTAAAAGTAACAGGTACTTTTAATTCATCACTTGTTACTGCACCATTTGTTAAATACAGACCAGCAGTCATCGGAATACGACCAGTACCATCTTTAATGATCTCTTGTCCTAATTTCAGACCTGTTTCAACATTTGGTTTAACTAAAGTATTACTTGCTGTTGCTAGCAATTTTACAGCTAAAGAAGCGGCTGTTGCGTTAGCAAACATTTCAGAATCAAAGTTTGATTTATTACCACGAGCATAAAGGTTGATTGTTCCATCAGCTGCTAGTGCTGCTGTACAATTAGAAAGCTCTAAATTAAACGTCTTGTTATCTCCTAATTGATCACCGACGTTTTTGCCAGAAACTTCATCACTCGTGAAGGTTCCCCAATCAATTCTAGAACCTTCTGTTGTTGAAGAAACATCACAACTTGCGGCACGAATTAATGCTTCGAATGACACAGTTGTACCCTGTGTTGCAGCAAAAGCATTACCTGCAACCATAAATCCAGACAACACGATAAACGGAGCAACTTTCTTAATTAAAGACATATTGTTACCTTTCGTTTTTTAAATAAATCGTCTATTGGAATTAGTATTATTCCCTTAATTACCTCAATTAGATGTGAACTAAGAAAATATATTTTCTAATTCTTATTAAAGCGTAGCACAACAATCAAAGCTTACTTATATAACACGCTTAAATTACATAAGGATAATTATTTAAAATTCTTTATTTATAAAACATTTTCTTTATTTTTAGAATATTCAGCTAATCTTTAATTGAGCATCGATATAATACTTAAAAAATAAAAAAGTATATTTCCAATATATATACTTTGTTTTTCATATATATAGATATGTTTATGTTAATATAAATAATAATTTAATTTAATCTAAATAGGTAAATATAACTAAATACAAATACTTAAGAATAAACTTAGATCCCACATAAAATTATTTTTAATTTTTTTATTTAAATGAGTAAATACCCTTAACTTTATTGTATTCAAATTAATCAGTTGGTTATTTATTATCCTGTTCAATTCTAATACTATTTATTCAATGCAAAAAAATGGCCTCATTACTGAGGCCATTTTATTTATCATAATGACAATTCTTAGAATATTACTTCTCTGGCATTTGTGGCATTGGGCGACGGAAACGACGTGTGATCCACACCATATAAAGTATACCAATAGCGCCCCAAACAAGGCCTAATTCCATAGAACCTGGCTCAAGGTTTATCCACAAGACCCCCATTGTCGCTGCACCAATAATAGGTAATATCAGGTAATTAATGTGGTCCATTATTCCTTTATTACGGCGCTCACGAATATAGAACTGTGAAATTACAGACAAGTTCACGAAAGTAAACGCAACCAACGCACCAAAGTTAATTAATGCCGTTGCAGTGACTAAATCGAAGAACACTGCACCTAAGGCTAAGAAACCCACTAATAGCACGTTAAATGCTGGGGTACGCCATTTAGGGTGTACATAACCAAAAGTCTTCTCTGGGAATACCCCATCGCGTCCCATAACATAAAGTAAACGAGCAACACCTGCATGAGCCGCCATGCCTGATGCTAATACTGTTACGCAAGAGAACACTAATATAATGGACTGGAATAAAGCTCCAGCAACATACAGCATTATTTCTGGTTGTGATTCTTCTGGATTTTTGAATCGTGAAATATCAGGGAAATACAGTTGTAAAAAGTAAGAAACCGCAATAAAGATAATTCCGCCAATCAGCGCTGTTAAGAAAATCGCTTTAGGGATAACTTTACCTGCATTTGGTGTCTCTTCTGACAATGTACTGATACCGTCAAAACCTAAGAATGAGAAACAGAGTATTGTTGCTCCAGTTATCATCGGTATAACTTCTGCATCAACAGACGCAAATGGTCTAAAGGTCCATAACTCCCCTGCACCTTCTCCGTTATATACACCGTGGATAAGTAACCCTACAAATACAACCATTACCGCAACTTGCACAATAACAATTGCTGTATTTAAGTTAGCGACAACGTTAATACCACGTAGGTTAAAGAACGTCATTAAAGCCACTAAACCAAATACAAAGATCCACGGTTCAACACCCGGGAATATTGCTTGTAAATAGATTTTCGCCAATAAGATGTTGATCATTGGCATAAATAAATAGTCGAGTAAAGAAGACCAACCCACCATAAAGCCCACATATGGACTCATGGATTTTTGAGCATAAGTATACGCCGAGCCGGCTGATGGAAAACGCTTAACTAATTTTCCATAACTTACTGCAGTAAATAAAATTGCAACTAAAGCAATTGCATACGATGTTGCTACGTGACCATTGGTAATGCCAGAAACGATACCAAATGTATCGAAAATAGTCATAGGCTGTAAAAAAGCAAGCCCCATCATGACTACCTGCATTAGTGTCAAGGTTTTACGTAGTTGAACTCGATTGTTAGCACCAGTTTGGTTAGTGCCGATAGAGGAGATGACGTTATCTGACATTCGCGAACCCTCCCATAACTTCGGTTTGAGTATTCAATAAACTCAACCGACAGTTACTGGGAAGACTTCGCATCTGCCTATAAACAGAATAGAATGAAGTTTTTAAGGATGTGTATGTGTTTAGGAGACGCCGTGCTCCGTAGTCATCATTACCGCAGGTGCCGTTTGGCCCGACTGCGAAAGAGAATAATTGTACCATATTAGCATTCCTCTATCATGACAACCCTTTCTCTAAGGGGCTGGCTGCTAATCAAATTATGTTATCTATTCAGACTCAAATGAATCTGACCTCTTGGTGTAGTAATAAATAAAAATGCAAAAAAAAACCGATGCACTTTAAACGCATCAGTCATATTTTTAGTGGGCGCATTTTGCACGTCTCAGACTTAAATAGCAATACATTTTCATCAAAAAGCCCTCTTTTTTTACGATCTTTTCAATTCGCAAACTAAGTCAACATATAACGCCACATTTAATTAACAATGTTCGTGCTTTTATCACAAATATTGAAATGCAAACATTTAAAAAAATAGAATAACCATAAAAAAAACACACCTACAACCAATTGATAAATAAGACTAAAAGCGAATTTAAATTTACCATCAATATCAAATCATCAAAATAAAGCATTTAAAATACATTAATAAAACTAATGATATGATTTTGTTAAAATTCATTTCCATTTTTTAAATAAAACGTTTTTTAATAAAAAACACCTATTTTTTATAGGTTTATTTCGCATAATAAAAATGTCAGTAAACAAATTAAGAACAAAATGATAAATAATACGTAGAAATAACAATATGATAGTCAGAATAAAGCGATTGATAAGATAATTTATTGAGCTAAATATAGACCTCAACATTTAAACTTTCCAGTATTAATTCTGAGCAAATAAAAGAAAATAAGAGATAAAAAAAGACTCCACAAGTGGAGTCTTAATGACACAAACTGAGGGGTAATTAATTAGAAGTTATAGTTCAGACCAATATTGTAACGACGACCTTCTAATGTAGTATTAAAATGTTCTTGGTCAATACGACGATCTAACACATTGTAAACACCACCAATCACATTTAATTGCTTGGTTAAGCTATAGCTGGTACCAATATCAACAAATGCATAAGAAGGCGTACCATGTGACATAGAGGTGCGTGATAAGTAATCAGAGGTTTTACCACGGAAGTTAATACGCGCCCATGTTTCCATTTCTGGCGTTGTTTCCCAGTTTAAAGTTGCATTAGCCATATGACGTGGCTGTTTATTTAATGGCTTACCTTTGAAATCACCACTTTTTTGTTCAGTATCTGTAAAAGTATAGTTAGCCGCTAAATTCCACTCTGGTGATATTGTCCAGTTAAAGGTGGCTTCAATACCACGCATATTAGCTTTATCTACATTCGTTCTATCGCTTACAAAGTCATAAGGGCCGCCACTATTTCCGACACCATCTGCTAATGTACAATCACGTAGATCCGTCATTTTAGAGCCGTCTTTATTGGTACGGCTATCACAACGACGCTCTTCCATGATCTTATCTTTAAAGTCGGTATTGAACAGACCAAAACTTGCTGTCAGGTTTTCACGGTTATCCCAAATAATCGAGATTTCTTCGGTAACTGATTTTTCAGGTTTTAAGCTTGGATTACCATAAATAACCGCATCATAGTTACCACCACCCGTACCTTGTCCCCATGATGCTGTTGCTTGACGTAAATCAGGTGAACGATAACCGGTAGATACCCCACCTTTTAATGTCCACTCGTCAGCAAGATGCCAGACTCCGTAAACACGAGGTGTCCAGTGTGTACCAAAGTTTTCATCTTTATCCATACGCAAACCGCCCGTTAAAGCGAAATCATTGGTCATCGCCCATTCATCTTCAGCAAATAGTGCCCAACTATAACGGTCTAATTTATTGCTACCTTTAAGTTTATTCCCTTCATCTTTTAATTCTTCATAACGATACTGGGCACCAACACTTAAGGTATGATCACCGAACATTAAAACTGTCTGATTACGTACTGTTGTGTCGTCATAATCCATTTTACGGGATGGATTACGGCTTTCATCACGCTGAACATAAGTATTCATCGTACCAAAGTCATAAACACCATCATGAGTAAGTGCATAATGTGTCAGTTCATAGTCGGTAAAACTACTTTCAGGGGCTTTTCCTCGACTAGGTGCTCCTGATTTAGAATGCCACACGCGAGAGTCACGATGTTGATTATCTTTTTTAAATTCAAAATCAATCGTGTTCTGCTCATCAGGCGTCCAACTTAAAGTACCACCACCTGTTGCTGTGATCTGACGGTTATAGCCATTCACAATTTTGTCTTCACTACGATGTGAATATTGACCTTGAATTTTCAAGCCCAACACATTATCAATTAGTGGACCACCCGCATAAAAACTGCCTTGATTAGTGTTACCTGAATCTTTACGCTCTGTGATAGTGCTGTCTGCACGTAAACTAAAGTTCCACTCTTTTTGCGCTTTACGGGTAATAATATTGATAACCCCACCCATTGCATCAGAACCATATAAAGAAGACATTGGGCCACGTACAACTTCAATGCGTTCAATGGCAGGTAAAGGCGGTAACCAGCCTTGTTCAATACCCGAGTTATCACTATTAGGACGCGTCTCACGCGATGCAACACGCTTACCATCAACCAAGATCATGGTATATTTTGCATCCATACCACGAATACTAATATCAGAACTACTTCCACCACCTGTTACTAATACGCCAGGAACGTCTTTTAGCGCATCAGTCACGTCACGATAAGACTTAGTTTCTAATTGTTCACGTGTAACAACAGAAACTGACGCAGGCGCATCTTCAACCGTTTGTTTAAACCCAGAAGCAGTTGTAACAAGTAGTTTTTCTACATTTTCAGCTGTTGCAGTCATTACAAAACTTGATGCAATAGCAGCAACAACGCCAAGCGCGATTTTATTTTTATTTAACACTACCATTCCCGATTCTCCAAGAATATATATTCTTTACATTTTATATAGATGGACAGATCGACAATTGCTCAGAAATTAAGGTAACAAATAAAATTTAGTTACCCTTAGTTATTTTAATATTATTTTTATATCCCTATTTACTGCATCCCTATATTTACTTTTTTCTTTTTTACTTCTCTATAATTTATCCACTAAACCATCAATAATAATTTGAGGTATTCCTTGTGAACAATATTCCAATCGACCTTGAACGCCATAAACATCAGCAAGGCTTTGTGCTGTAATAACTTTATCTGGTGCACCTTGCGCCATTAACTGCCCTTGCTTTAACATTAATATATGTTCACCATGTCGTAAGGCTATATTAATATCGTGGACAACAACGACAGTAATAATATTTCTACGGTGTGTTTCTTTAGCGACTAAATCCATTACATGATATTGGTAATTAAGATCTAATGCGCTTAATGGCTCGTCCAATAATAATAAAGAGGGTTGTCTAATCAATGATTGTGCAAGCCCAACTAATTGTTTTTGACCACCTGACAATTCATCTAAATAACGTAACGCTAAATGCTCAATACTTAATTGACGTAATAAGTGCATTACCTGAGCTTCACTATGTTCATTATTTAATCCACCAGAAGCACGCTGCGCCACAATAATGGATTCTAAAACATGTAAATGAACACCTGCTGGTAATGTTTGTGGCAAATAGACGACATTTTGGGCACGTTGTGCAAAATTCATCGACGCCAGATCGTTCCCATCTAAACTGATAACACCTGATGATTTATTTAATCCAGCCAATGCTCTTAATAATGTTGATTTTCCACTCCCATTTGGCCCCAATAGTACAGTGACCTTTCCTTTAGGTAATGGCTCAACATCAAGTGCCTTAATGATGAGATGTTTAGCATAACCAGCGCTAAAATCTTGAATTTTTAATCCTTCAATCATTAGATATTCCCTCTATGACGTAAAATCATGCTGAGGAAAAATGGCACACCCACCAGCGATGTCACAATACCAACAGGAATAATAACACCAGGTATTAAATTTTTAGATGCAATCGACGCCAATGATAAAACTAAAGCACCGATTAATGCGCTTGCTGGTAAATAGAAACGATGATCTTCACCAAACATCATACGGGCAATATGAGGTGCAACTAACCCAATAAAAGCAATTGGTCCAACAAAAGCAACCGCCAGTGCCGTTAAAATACTGATCCGCAGTAATGAGCCTAATCTTAAGCGTTTTACATCAATACCAAAGCTAATCGCCCTGTCTTCACCTAATCGTAATGCGGTTAGTTTCCATGAACTTAGCCATGAAATCACCATAATGACAGCGAAAGCCCCAGCCATAACCCCAAGTTTTATCCATGTTGCACGCGCTAAACTTCCCATTGTCCAGAAAACAAGTCCTTGAAGAGTATCTTCTGTCGCAATAAATTGCATCATTGAAACCAATGCGTTGAAAGTAAACACCATGGCAATACCAAAAAGCACAACACCTGATGTCGGAACACGAGTCCAACGTGTAATTCCATCCAATAACAAGGCTGATAACAATGCAAAAAGAAATGCATTGGCTGAAATAAACCATTGATCAGGAATGCCAGGAATACCAATACCAAGCACAATGGCTAATGCCGCACCAAATGATGCCGCATTTGATAAACCTAATGTAAATGGGCTTGCTAAAGGGTTATTTAAAATGGTCTGCATTTCTGCACCCGCTAACCCTAGCGACATGCCGACCACCACTGCCATTAAGGCATAGGGTAAGCGAATATCCCATACAATTACTCTTGAACCTGCATCAACAAGCTCAGGCTGAAAAAGTGTTGTTAATAATTTATCCAGTGATAAACCTGAAGGTCCCATGGTGAAATCTAACACCACCGAACCACAAATAATTAAAACAATTACTCCTAACCATAACATGCGTTTATTCATCATTTTTCGATAATGTACCTTTACATTATCTGATGTACTTTTTGCTTGTTCTTCTGTGGTAAGTCGCTCTGGCATAATGCTCATATCAATTGTTGTACCTAGTCTTTTTTTACGTTCTTCTGCTTTTTACCTGTGTTTTACGTTGGAAAAAGCATACCGTACAACTCATCAAATGCTTTTTATTGCATGGAGCAAATTATCAATCAGGGACTATTTATCTAACAAAGAAATGAGTCGCCAAATCATTATACGGTGAAACATATTCGTTATGTAATTTATTATACTATGCTGAGTGACAGTTCTGCTGTAATGAGCAATAGAAGGACTAACAATGATCAGACTTATTACATTAAGCATATTATTTACAATCAATAGCGCCGCTATTTTATTTATCAGCCAATAAATCACGCGCTAACAATAAAGCAAATAATAATAATTATCAATGCGATTGCCAATATAATTGAAGATTTTGTATATTTTCTATAATGATTAAATTGAAAAATAAAAAAACGCCTGTTTTAATGTGAACCAAATCACAAAACAGGCGTTTTAATATATTGAATTATCGGTTATTTTTTATTCGCAATATGTGTTGGAAATTCCATTTCGTTATAACGAATAAAACGGGTTTTCTTCACAATTTTATAAGTAAACCAGATTAACAAGAATAATGGGATACCAATATACGTTGCAATAGCACCATACCAATCAATTGTATCTTCCAAAAATGCTTGGTAATTTTGACCTAATGTAATAATTAAACACAGTACAAAGGCAAAAATTGGACCAATTGGGAAGAAACCCGAGCGATAAGGTAAATCATTTAAATCACGCCCTTGTGCTACATAACCTTTACGGAAACGATAATGACTAATTGCAATGCCTAACCATGCAATAAATCCTGTCATTCCTGAGGTGTTTAATAACCATAAGTAGACAGTTTGGTTTCCATACATTGAGCTTAAGAAGCACAGACCTGCAACAACGGTTGTTGCATAAAGTGCGTTACGTGGCACACCATTTTTAGACAATTTACCAAAGCATTTTGGCGCTTTGCCTTCTCTTGCTAGTGTAAATAGCATCCGAGTTGAGGCATACATACCTGAGTTACCCGCAGAAAGAACCGCCGTTAAAATTACGGCATTCATAATTGCAGCAGCAGACAATAATCCTGCATTTTTAAAGACTAACGTGAATGGGCTAACGCTGATATCGCCAACATCATTACGTAATAAACTTGGATCAGTATAAGGAATAATTAAGCTAATGATTAAAATAGCAAAGATATAAAACAGCAAAATACGCCAGAAAACTTTACGCACAGCCTTTGGAATGTTTTTAGCCGGATCTTTAGATTCTCCCGCCGCGATACCAATTAACTCTGTACCTTGGAATGAGAAACCAACAATCATAGCGACACCAATCATGGCTGCAAATCCACCCGCAAAAGGTGCATCACCAATTTCCCAATTATGCCAACCTGCGTTTTCAGCTCCTTTCATAATGCCAGTGATCATCGCAATACCTACAACAATAAAGATAATCACGGTGGAAACTTTGATCAAAGAGAACCAATATTCAGCCTCACCAAATCCTTTTACAGAGATATAGTTAAGCAAGAATATAACGCCAAGGAATAGAGCACTCCAGATCCAACCATCAACATCAGGGAACCAATAGAGCATGACTAATTGTGCAGCAACAAGGTCAACTGCAATGGTAACTGCCCAGTTGTACCAATAGTTCCAACCTAATGCGAAACCAAAGCCTTCTTCTACATACTTAGAACCGTAAGTTGAGAAAGAGCCGGATACGGGCATAAATGCGGCTAACTCACCAAGGCTTGTCATTAGAAAATAGACCATCAGCCCAATTAAAGCATAAGAGAGTAATGCCCCACCAGGCCCAGCTTGAGCAACCGTAGCCCCTGATGCGACAAAAAGCCCTGTACCAATTGAACCACCAATAGCGATCATCGCTAAATGCCGCGCCTTTAATTCTCGGCGCAAAGTCTGCTGTACTGCGCCCGACTTAGCAGTACTTTTTTGTTGTTCTGACATAACATTCCACTTTTATATTCACTTTTCTGACGAGGATTGTAGCAAATCTGTCGTTCGTGAATAGCAAGGATCCATGATTATAAGATACCTTCATAATCGGGCGTCAATTATTAGCAATTTATGAAAAATTGCTGATTAAGTGTTCAGCATTACAATATGTCAGCAGTTTTTTCAGTGCATCAGAGACATGTTTTTGGCGGTGATACACCAGATATAGGGTACGTTGTAATGCCAACCCTTCTACTTTTATCTCTTTTAATGAGCCGTTATTAATCTGTTCCTCAATAACTCGACGAGATAAACAACTGATACCCATTTCATACATAACTGCGTGTTTTATCGCTTCTGAATTACCTAATTCCATTTCAATGCGATAGCCTGGCAAAGAAGCAAAAAGAAGATGATTAAGAACATCTCGAGTTCCTGAACCATTCTCTCGTAAGATCCAAGGTGCTGATTGTAAATCAGCTAAAGTCACTTTTGTTGCTTTAGCTAAGGGATGATCTGGTGAGCAAAAAATAACCATTTCATCTAGAAGCCATTTTTGGCTAATTAACTCAGAACTTTGACAAGCACCTTCAATTAATCCTAAATCAACCCGAAACTCACTCACGAGCTTAACGACTTCTTCTGTATTCCCAATGCTCATTTCTAATGGAATATCAGGGTAATTACGATGAAAATTACCCAGCATTTTTGGAAGAATGTAATTACCTATTGTGGTACTAGCAGCAATACGTAAAGCACCATTTCCAGCCTGAAATAGTTGTTCAATTTCGATTGCACGTTCAAGTAAAGATAATGCTCTGGGATAAAGTAATCGACCATGTTCATTCGTAACAAGACGTTTTCCCACCCTATCAAAAAGCTGTACTCCTAATTGGCTTTCTAGATCAGTTAAAGAAGCACTGACAGCAGATTGAGATAGAGCAAGCTGTTGTGATGCTTGCGTTGTAGAACCACTTTTAAGAACTTCAGTAAAGACTTCCAGTTGCCGCAACGTAATTCGCATGTCCATTCCACCTTTGAGCCGTCATTGTAATAACATACTATCCACAAACCAGTAACATACCAAGCACATTTAAGAAAATACACCTATATTAATTTTACTGGTTATTATTATAAAAATAATGAGTTTAATAAATAAGATTGGTTGTTATATGCTTATGCAAAATTCATATAAGCAAGGTTTTTCTATGTCAGAGCAAAGTCAACCTATTACATTGGCGAAAAAATGTGTTACTCCAATTTATCGCTGGCTCCCTGGTTTATTATTAACAGGCGTATTAACTGCGCTTGCTATTTATATTGGTGACATCCCTTGGTTTTCTAACATGGGTTTAGGTGCATTAACGCTGGCGATCTTATTCGGTATTATTATTGGTAATACGCTTTATCCTGTTGCAAAACCCTATAGTGATGAAGGTGTCAAATTCGCCAAACACTATTTATTACGCACAGGTATTATTTTGTATGGTTTCAGACTAACGTTTCAGCAAATTGCTGATGTGGGTGCAACCGGTTTAATTATAGATGCAATTATGCTGACATCGACTTTTCTTATTGCAATGTGGATCGGTCGAAAATATTTTGGGCTAGATGAACAAACGGTGATTTTAATTGGTGCTGGTAGTAGTATTTGTGGTGCGGCGGCTGTTATGGCAACAGAGCCGGTTGTCAAAGCACAAGCAAGCCAAGTAGCGGTTGCGGTGTCTACGGTTGTGATTTTTGGGACTATTGGTATTTTTCTTTATCCTTGGTTCTATCATTTAAATGCATTTGCAGGCTGGTTACCATTTACAGAAGAAACTTTTGGTATTTTTTCAGGTTCAACAATTCATGAAGTGGCTCAAGTCGTTGCCGTAGGACACTCAATTAGCCCTGACGCTGAAAATGCAGCAGTTATTAGTAAAATGATCCGCGTAATGATGCTGGCACCATTCTTAATTATTCTTTCAACTTATTTAAGTAAAAAGAAAAGTAAGGCAAACAATGACGCACAAACTACTGAAAAAAGTCCAATCACTATTCCTTGGTTCGCCGTATTCTTTATTTTAATGGCTGGTTTCAATTCTTTAAATTTAATTCCAGCGTCTATTGTTAGTTACATTGTGACTATCGATACCATTTTATTAGCAATGGCAATGGTGGCATTAGGTTTAACAACGCATATTAGCGCTATCCGACAAGCCGGTATCAAACCATTATTGTTAGCTTTATTCTTATTTTTCTGGTTAACCCTTGGTGGTGCGATAATTAATATCTTTATTCAAAATGTGCTGATGTCTTAATAGGAATATCGATAAAAATTACCCTCCCCTTAAATTTTCGCCTTGAGAAGTATTTTTTATTATTGCGCAACTTTTTAGTTGCGCTTTTTTGCTTTTATTATCTCAATATGATGTTATACGCTTGTA
The DNA here is from genome assembly GCF_040140305.1 of Proteus sp. fly-1008. NCBI lineage: Bacteria > Pseudomonadati > Pseudomonadota > Gammaproteobacteria > Enterobacterales > Morganellaceae > Proteus > Proteus sp. fly-1008. Next base: position 16,815 of record NZ_JBEEWH010000012.1, on the reverse strand, counting down.
TGTTTGTTATCGTGGTGTGAAATAAATCTAAGGAGAGAAGTAATGAAATTTGTTGGCGCACATGTCAGTGCTGCTGGTGGCGTCGATCAGGCGGTATTACGCGCACATGAAATCAAAGCTACTGCGTTTGCTCTTTTTACTAAAAACCAGCGCCAGTGGAAAGCCGCTCCATTATCCACAGAAGTCATTGATAAATTTAAAAAGAACTGTGAACTTTATGGTTATGGCCCTTCTCAAATTTTACCCCATGACAGTTATCTAATTAATTTAGGCCATCCTGAAGAAGAAGCGCTTGAAAAATCGAGAGACGCTTTTTTAGATGAAATGCAACGTTGCGAACAACTTGGCATTGAACTACTTAATTTTCATCCTGGTAGCCACTTAAATAAAATTGATGTTGATAAATGCTTACAAAAAATAGCTCAGTCAATTAACATCACTTTAGAAAAAACAAAAAATGTTACCGCTGTTATTGAAAATACAGCTGGCCAAGGTACTAATTTGGGTTACCGTTTCGAACATCTTGCGGCGATTATTGATGGTGTTGAAGATAAATCTCGCGTTGGCGTTTGTATTGATACTTGTCACACCTTCGCTGCTGGTTATGATCTAAGAACCCGTGAAGAGTGTGAAAAAACCTTTGCTGAGTTTGAAAAAATAGTCGGCTTCCAATACTTAAAAGCGATGCACTTAAACGACGCTAAAAGTGAATTAGCAAGTCGAGTTGACCGTCACCATAGCTTAGGTGAAGGTAATATTGGCAAAGTTCCTTTCAGTTATATTATGCAAGATGCACGTTTTGACGGTATTCCACTAATTTTAGAAACTATTAACCCCGATATTTGGCCTGATGAAATCGCTTGGTTAAAATCACAACAAGCCTAAATTTGGTATTCTTTGCGGTTTATCCCAAAATAAACCGCAAATAGCATTATTTTATTGGTATTAACTCAATTTTAGTCATCATCTGAGCAAGTTGGCTTCTATCTTTAATTCCTACATCAGGCTGACTCACAGATAACGCAGAAATGGCCGTTGCTAAACGTAGCGTATGTTCGCTAGTTTGGCTCATTAATAAACCGTAAACTAATCCCGCAACCATTGAATCACCAGCTCCCACAGTGCTTACTACATCACAATGCGGTGGTTTAGCTAGCCAAGCACCAGAAGCATTTACCCATAATGCTCCCCTTTCACCTAATGAAATAACAACATGTGCAATGCCTTTATCCCTCAATTGATGCGCTACTTTAATAACATCTGTCATTTCAGTCAGTGAATGTCCAACCCAGGCTTCTAACTCCCGATGGTTTGGTTTTATTAACCAAGGTGCGGCTTTTAACCCTGCCACTAGTGCATCACGACTACTATCAAAAATAATACAAGGACACAACTGCCTTAATTTAATCATCCACCGTGTAAAGGCTTCAGGGTCAACACCATTAGGTAGGCTGCCACTAACAACCACCATATCAAAATGCCCCAGCCAATTAAGTGAGTCTGTTGCAAAGCGCTGCCAATCTTGTGGTGATACCGTAAACCCTGAAAAATTAAAATCAGTAACCTGCCCTTTTCCCTCAGTCAATTTCACATTAATACGTGTACGGCCAGATACCAAATAAAAGCGGTTAGCCATTCCATTTTCACTAAAAAAATGCTGAAACTCTTCTTGATTCTCGCGCCCCATAAATCCGCTGACAGTAATATCTACCCCTAAATCACGTAAGACTTTCGCGACATTATTACCTTTCCCCGCGGGATTAAGCCCAGCTGTTCGGACTAAATTAACACCACCTACGTCAATCGCGGAGCAAGCACCAACAAGATCATAGGCAGGGTTTAAAGTGATCGTAGCGACACGGCGACTCATGCCTTTACTCTCCAATCGTTTTTATTATGAATATTTAGGGGCTATATATAGCACTAATTAACCTTAAGTTCAGTGAAATTGCATCGGTTCTTCTTGACTCTCACTCTTCTCCAAGGACAATAATGCTCATAAAAAATGACTTATCTATCCGTTATCAATAACTATATAAAAAATAAGGAGCCTAGAATGTCAGTCGTGGTCGGTGTTGGCGTGATTATTGTAAATGAAAAAGGTGAAGTATTATTAGGAAAACGCTGTGGAACTCACGCACCTTATTGGTCAATTTTTGGTGGTCATGTCGATGATGGCGAAACCTTTGAACAATGCGCCATTCGCGAAATAAAAGAAGAAATCGGCATAGCTATTACATCACCTAAAGTAATTGGCATTAGTAATAATTTAGAAACTTACCAATTAGAAGGTAAACACACTGTTTCTATTTGCATGATTGCACAATACCAAGGCGATGAGCCTAAATTAATGGAGCCAGACAAATGTTCTGAGATCCGCTGGTGTTCACCGAATGATTTACCTGAACCTCATTTTGAAGCCAGCCGTAACTCCATTGCATTATGGAAAAATAAACAGTTTTACCAAAGCTAATTGGAACCCATCTATCACCTTCATTATTCTGAATGTTTTTTGTTCAGAATAATGTTTTCAACGTTTGATCTTGCCTAAAAAACTACTTATTTAATTCTCGATTTCTTTATCATTTCTGATAATGCTTACACTAATCTATTGATTTATATGATCGCCTCCTTCTACTGTATTATTTTTATTCACTTTTTTCTTTTATAAAGCACAATAACCTCTATTTACACTCTGAATACAAACGTGTATTCTTTACACTATCAAGCTAGTACATTGAGTCAATTTAATAAGGACATCTTATGTCAGAAGTCACATCAATAACAAAGCGTCCATCCATACTTGGTGGCGCAATGATCATTGCAGGCACCGCTGTCGGTGCTGGCATGTTTTCCATCCCTATTGTGACTTCCGGTGTCTGGTTTACCGGTTCTATTTTTCTTTTGATCTACACTTGGTTTTGTTTATTTATGTCTGGGTTAATGATCTTAGAAGTGAACCTTCATTATCCTTTAGGCTCAAGCTTTCATACCATTACCAAAGACTTATTAGGAAAAGGCTGGAGTACTATTAATGGACTATCGATTGCGTTTGTTCTTTATATTTTAACTTACGCTTATATTTCTGCGGGTAGCTCCATTATTGTGCAGAACTTTGCAGAGGTGGTCAGCGTACCACAAGCTATTGCAGGTTTAGTCTTTGCATTAATTGTTGCTTTCTTTGTTTGGTTATCAACACGTGCAGTGGATAGATTAAGCACCATTTTAATTGGCGGGATGGTAATTGCCTTTGTATTAGCCATTGGTGGATTATTTACAGAAGTAAAAATGCCTGTGTTGTTTAATACAAATGAAAGTAATGCGAGTTATTTACCCTATGCTTTAGCCGCACTCCCTTACTTACTGACCTCATTTGGTTATCATGGCAATATCCCAGGCTTAGTAACGTATTACCGTAAAGATGGCAAAGCCGTCATGAAAAGCTTGTTGATTGGTACACTGATTTCACTAGCAATTTATATTTTATGGCAGTTTGTTGTACAAGGTAATATTCCTCGTGAAGGATTCAAGCAAGTCATTGCTGATGGTGGGAATATTGGTAATTTACTAGCACAAATGCGTTCAACAACGGCCAATGCTACTGTATCATTGTTACTAGATTTGTTCTCTTATATGGCATTAGCAAGCTCATTCTTAGGAGTTTCATTAGGATTATTCGATTACTTAGCGGACTTCTTTAAATTTTCCAATACAGGAAGTGGTCGATTTAAATCTGCTCTAGTGACGTTTATACCACCGACTATTTTGGCCATTATTTTTCCTGATGGTTTCTTATATGCTATTGGATTTGCAGGACTCGCAGCAACTATTTGGGCAGCAATTATTCCAGCCTTAATGGCAAAGGCCAGTCGCCAACGTCATCAAGGTCAGAGCTTTAAAGCTCCAGGTGGTATGTTTATGATTGGATTTGTTATTTTATTCGGCATCATCAATGCTAGTGCACATATTTTAGCAAACTTTAATCTTCTTCCTATCTACCGCTAATCACTTCACTAAAAGCCAGCATTGCTGGCTTTATTTTTTCATCAAATCTTATAAAAAATTGCGTGAATAACTTGCCAAGTTTCTGCACTGCGAGTAATTTTGTCGCCATTATCGTCAATGTTATTTAATGGAAGGTTTTATATGGCAAAAGCCAATGAAATTAAACGTGGTATGGCTGTTAGTTATAACAACAAATTATTACTGGTAAAAGATATCGACATTCAAGCACCCAGTGCTCGAGGCGCAAGTACTCTGTATAAAATGCGTTTTACCGATATCCGTACAGGCCAAAAAGTAGAAGAGCGTTTTAAAGGCGATGATATGGTTGATACCATCAACTTAACTCGTCGTGCTGTTAGCTTTTCTTACATTGATGGTGATGAGTATATCTTTATGGACAACGAAGATTACACTCCTTATACCTTCAAAAAAGATCAAATCGAAGACGAATTACTGTTTATTCCTGAGGAAGGCTTAGCGGGAATGCAAGTATTAACAATGGATGGTCAGGTTTTAGCATTAGAACTGCCACAAACTGTTGATATGGAAATTGTTGAAACTGTTCCAGGTATTAAAGGTGCGTCAGCAAGTGCGCGTACTAAACCAGCAACATTACCTACAGGATTAGTTATTCAGGTCCCTGAGTACCTTTCTACTGGCGATAAAGTGCGTATCCATATTGCTGAACGTCGCTATATGGGACGAGCTGACTAAAATTAATGGTCAAAACATCTACTCATTAGCGTATTGCTAATGTTGCTCTAAATAGGTCAGATAATCGTAAGAAACCCAATGTGACAAACGATTATTTGACTTGTTTATCTTGGTTACTTTTCTCTACAACCCATTGATGCTTTAAAAGTATTGAACGTCAATAACACCATTTTTTTGCGTATTATCCATCCAACGGATCTCAGCTTTGCCCATATCTTGAGGCAAAATTATTATTTGTTGGGATTTATCAAAAGAAGCAGGAACAATGGATTGAGTAGATGTAAACACTTTGTTGTGTTTGTAACACTGATATTCAGCTTTATCTAAAGTGAAATTCATTTCACATGCAGGATCAACAATCGCACCCCGCAGATAAATCTGCCCTGTTGTTTGAATGGGATCAGATGCCCAAACTAATGATATCGAACTGGAAACGAGAAGACTGCATACTACGGTCAGATATTTTCTCATAACGACCTCACTTCTTGTTTGCGCTAGTAGGTATGAGGATCACACCCACCCGACATATTTTCATCATAGCAATAAAATATGACATTCATATAGACATAAGAAGAATATTTGATGTCTATCAAATATAATTGTTCGGTATTTATAAATAAGAAATCAACGTTGATCAAACTTAAGTCAAATATTTGTAACTTTAATAACTGTTTTATAAAATCATTAAAATTTTATTTAATAAATACAATTATTGTTATTATTCTATTCTCGTGTAATTAATTATAAACAATATTCATTATAGCTAAATTGTCATTAATCCACTTAATATCCATAGAACCTTTGTTGTTAATCAATTTCGAGCTAAATTGTTTATTACTTTCTAACTGATATTGAGATTCCTGCATTTTACTTCCATTCCAACACCTTGTTTTAAAAGTGTTTTTATCTGTATCCATTAAACAATTACCTTCAACAATCGCACCAACAAAAGTGATTGTTCCGGAGCCTATAACTTTATTTTCCTTACCAAAAGAAGGTGCACTTAATAATAAAGGTAAGCACATGGCTGCAATATAAAGCTTCTTCAAAACTGATCTCCTCTGATTATTGTGCGTAGAAATCTGACAAGCCAATATGTTATTAAAGTCATAACTAATATCGGCTTGTTACTTTATTTATTTAATTTTTATCTTTAATAAAAGAATAGAAAAAAATTATAGAATGCTCAAATTAAGACTACCCAAAAAAAACACTATAAATTTAAGTTAAGTGAGAACGAATGGGGATAACAAAAATGAAATAAATAGGTAACATTTATCCAAGCAATAAATTGCAAAGATATATTTTTTTATTTTGACTATAGTCCTATAATCAAACTTAAATTTATTGTGATCTAGATCACCAAAAACATGTGAAATTTGTTATTTAATTATTATGAAACTTTCTAATTTTCACCAAAAAGCTCTCGCTATTTTTCTACTTAACCTTGTGAGTATCATTATTTTCCTCTCTTGGTATCTTCCAGCACAACATGGATTTTGGCTATCAATAGACACTCATATTTTTTATTATTTTAATCAACATATTTTGCCTGATACTTTTTTCGCGACTTTTGTTGCTTACGTTAATAATAGAAAATTTGATTTAGTCATTTTGTTAGCTATGGGCGTACTTTATTACAATACTTTTCGTCAAAAAGATTATAAAGGTAAACGCCATCTTATAATTGTAGGATTAGTGATGGTAATCAGCGCTGTACTGATTAATCAAATTGGACAAAATATTCCAATAGAAAGACCCAGCCCAACACTTTATTTTCAAGATGCACATAGAGTGGGAGTTGTGACTGGCATTCCAACAAAAGATGCCTCTGGTGACAGCTTTCCTGGCGATCATGGCTTAATGTTACTTATCTTTTGTAGCTTTATATTACGTTATCTTTCATTCCGCGCTTTCTTATGGGCACTGCTTATTACCGTTGTGTTCGCATTACCGCGAGTAATGGCTGGCGCACATTGGGCTTCTGATATATTAGTTGGTTCTATTTCTTTAACTTTAATCACAACAAGTTGGTTATTAATCACACCATTATCAGATGTTATTGTCAGACAATTAGAAAAATATCTTCCTTTTAAAAAATAAAAGAAAAAATACCTCAGATTAATTAAAAAAGAATAAGTGCAAACATAATGGCACTTATTCTTTTGGTCATTTTTTGACATTTGAATGATATTATGATGACAAATGAGATCTATTTTAAGTATTAGCACTTTATTATCTAATGTTTTGTAAATTAAACCTCTTTTCTCTCGCCATTTAACGCCTCTTTCTGTACACTTTTCTGGTTTCCTCATTATTTATTGTTTAATGTGGATATTTACGTGCTTTAGAGCACGTTTTTCGCGAAATAGGGTTGCCAGAGTTAAATTACACTATATTCTCTGGTTATTTGGTGAATAATTCAGGTGCACTTCTGCACGTAAGGATGTAAGGGAAATCTGTCACAATGAGAACAAAACCGTATATGAGAATGCTTAAGCTCATACCGGCGTTCATTGTTGTAGCTACGCTATCGGCCTGTAGCTCACAGAACGCAAATTCACGCTTAGCGAATTCAAGCACTACCCCACTTAATACATCATCAAGCACTTCTATTTCCCAAGCATCTCAAGATGAATTTGAATCATTGGTGAAGAATCTCGATATAAAATCTAAGATACTTGACCAATATGCAGACTGGAAAGGCGTCGCTTATCGCTTAGGTGGAGATACTAAAAAAGGCATCGACTGCTCTGCCTTTGTACAAAGAACCTTCCTTGACCAATTCGGTGTAGAACTACCTCGCTCAACCTCAGACCAACAATTCTCAGGTACTCAGGTTAACAAATCAAAATTACAAGCAGGTGATTTAGTTCTATTTAAGACAGGCCGTACTATGCGCCATGTTGGTATTTATATAGGAAATGATAAATTTGTACACGCATCCACCAGCAATGGGGTGACGGTGTCAGAAATGTCTAATGTCTACTGGAATAAACGTTTTTACGCGGCAAGACGTGTTATAGAAAATAATGATGCAACCCTTGCTGAGAACAACTTTTCAAAAAGTGTATTAAGATAACTAATTCCCTTATATCTTATTGCAAATAAAAAGCCTCATTATCAAATAAATGAGGCTTTTTTGTGTTCTTTAATCATTTTGTAAATCACACAATCATCACGTTAGTTTTATAACGATAGGTAGTGTTATAAATAAGAGTACGCCGTTGGAAAGGGCTCAGCAATAGCAACACCTGCATTCTTCAAGCAACATAACGCAGCACATTCATCATCACTACATAAGAAAAGGCATGGCACGCCATCCCACTCGATCACAACACTATCAATATGGAGATTACTCAGATACTGACGCAAATTCTGTATTGCTTCATCCAGTGTCATACCATCATGACTTAATAATTTTAAGCCAATCAGTGTATTTTGCTTTCCAGCATCATTTTCAGGCAGTATCTCTACTCTTGTACCTGCAAAGCCTGCTAGCCACCGATAACTCAGCGGCAGCTTATGAACTACCGAAAGTTGTACATTATCCACAAATCAATCCTGTTTCATCAACACGTTAATTTAATACATCATCAATACGAGTTTGAACTGACTTGCTCACACGTCATATTAAAACCTTGCTAATCATAAAACATAATTATTACAATTATTTTACAATAAAAGCGAAGAGACGTATCAAACCATTTATTTAGCTTAGCGTTTGTACGTATTCATTTCTACGATGATTAATCTCTTCAATTATTCTTTCATTTTTTTAACATTTTATCAACCATATAAAATAATTGTATAAAATATTACGCATTCAAGTAAAACAATTCATCAATTTTTATCACTATGCTTCATACCAACAAAACAATAATAGATGATTATTAAAATAAATTTCACTTAATTTAACAAAACAACAACATTGAGTATTGATTCAAATCAAAAAAGCATACTAATTTGAAACGATTCATAAAGTACAGCAGAGGAAAATGTGGCTTATTCAGTGGGAATAAAGGAGAAAAAGGAGAAGCACGCTATAAATATCTCTTATTTATAGCGTGATATTCTTATTTGTAACGACGTGCAAGTAAAATAAAGCCCATAGCAAATAGCACACAAAAAGCCATAGCACTTACCATTGGCCATTCTGATTTTGCTGGAAACATAGCAATAGCCGTTCCAACTAAAGCCCCAACACCAAAACGCACAGTTCCTGCCAAAGAAGAAACCGTCCCTGCCATATGAGGATAATCATCAAGAATAACAGCCATAGCGTTTGATGTGATCATTGCAATACCACCAACATACATCGCTACTCCCACAACGAGATAATAGAAATGTAAATTAAGGGCAACAACTAATAGTAAAAAGATCCCCATAATACATTGAATAGTTAGCCCTAAACGCAACATCTTCAACGCACCAAATCGACGAACATATCGCCCATTTATGCTTGTCATGATAATCAAAAAGATAATATTAAAACCAAAGTACAAGCCAAATTGATCGAATGGGATACCGTGTAATTCTATATAAACAAAAGGCCCTGCACTCAAAAATGAGAACATGCCGGCAAAAGAAAAACCTGATGCCAGAATATAACAAAGAACACGACGAGTTCTAAATAAACTAATAAATTGGCTAAATGTTACTCTTAAGCTAAAGCGCTGGCGACGCTCTTTGGGTAAGGTTTCAGGAATATAAAATGCAATTAATGCACCTGCAATCACAGCGGCTATCGCAATACTCCAAAAAATAGCATGCCATGAAAACCAATTCATCACCCAAGCACCTAGTAATGGTGCTAATAAAGGCGCAATCGTCATCACTAATGCAACGAAAGACATACTTCTAGAGAAATCATCTCTAGAGAACATATCTCTCATTAATGCATTAATAACCACACTCGCAGCAGCTGCCGCAAAGCCATGGAGAAAACGCATACCAATTAGCATATCAATAGATTCAGATAATGCACATGCACTAGAGGCAAAAGCAAAAACAATCACACCGCCCAAAATGACAGGCTTACGTCCCAAACTATCCGCCATAGGACCATAAACTAGTTGCCCAATAGCAAAACCAAAAATATAGATACTTAATGTCATTTGCACTTTACCACTAGGCACACCAAAATCTTGCGCGATAGTAGGTAAGCTTGGCAAATACATATCTATGGCCAATGGCATAAGCATGGAAATGAGTCCCAATATTAAAATGAGACTAAGGTACGACGAACGTTGCTGTTGCACGCAAATAAACTCCCAAAAACGACAGGACAGATAATAATTATTGAGGTAAGTGAATGCTGTTGATCTCTTCTTCTGTTAATGGACGATATTCGCCCTCAGCTAAAGTTTCATCTAATGTAATATCCCCAATACGCTCACGATGTAATGCGCTGACATGATTACCCACAGCTGCAAACATACGTTTTACTTGATGATATTTGCCTTCACTAATTGTGAGTTTCACTTCTGTAGGTGTAATAATTTCTAATTTGGCGGGTTTAGTCAGATCTTTTTCACCATTCAGCTGCACACCTTTTTGGAATTTTTCAGCGACACCTTCAGCAATCGGCTCTTCCAATATGACATGATATGTTTTTTCACAATGATGTTTTGGCGCTGTAATACGATGTGACCATTGACCATTATCAGTCAATAATACAAGCCCCGTTGTATCAATATCTAAACGCCCAGCAGCATGTAATTTATATGCCAGAGGCTCATCAATAAAATAAAGGATAGTTGGATTAACTGGATCATCTGTTGAACACACGTAGCCAATGGGCTTATTCAACATAAAATAACGGGGCCCTAAAATTTGAGTTAACACATTACCGTTATAAGCCACTTCTTGTTCTGGTGCTATTTTGGTCGAGCCGCTTTTCACCATTTCACCATCAATTGTTACAAGCCCAGCTCTTAACTCACGAAGTATCAAGCTACGGCTAATCCCCAATTGCTGGGATAAAAATTTATCTAATCGCATGAATTTCTCTGAAAAATGGATGAATACCATCTGATATGAGGTATCTATTAAAAATGAATATTAACAATAAAACAACTAATTAATTTATAAATAAACTATTACATCCTTTACTTATCAAGCAGCACTTACCTTATTCGCGCTACCTATAAAAAAATGCTACGCTGACGCCCTGTTTGATTTCTTATGTAGAGTTATGGCATTTACACTCAGACCTTATCAACTTGACGCCGTTAACGCGACAATCTCTTATTTTCGTCAACACAACACACCCGCGGTGATAGTCTTACCCACTGGTGCAGGAAAAAGTTTAGTTATCGCTGAACTTGCTAAAAGAGCGCGAGGACGTGTCTTAGTCTTGGCACACGTAAAAGAATTAGTCGAGCAGAACCATAACAAATATGAAGCTTATGGTCTATCTGCGGATATTTATGCCGCAGGCTTACAACAAAAAGAGAGTAGTGGAAAAGTTGTTTTTGGTAGCGTGCAATCTGTTGCACGTAATTTATCGCAATTTAATGATACGTTCTCGCTTCTTATAATCGATGAATGCCATCGTATTAGTTTATCTAAAGATAGCCAATATCAACAAGTTATTAAACAATTACAATCCATTAATCCCAAATTACGGATCTTAGGATTAACTGCAACACCTTATCGTTTGCCTACAGGTTGGATTTATCAATATCATTATCACGGTATGATTAGAGGTACTGAAGAGTGTTTTTTCCGTGATTGTATTTATGAATTACCATTGCGTTATATGATAAGCAATCATTTTCTAGTCCCTCCAACTCGATTAGATATGCCCATTTTGCAATATGACTTTAGCCAAGTCCGAACAAGTCAAAATGGAATATTTAATGAAGAAGATCTTAATCGTGAAATAAAAAGACAAAAACGTATTACTCCCCACATTGTTTCACAGATTATTGAATATGCAGAAAACTGCCGTGGCGTCATGATATTTGCAGCCACCGTTGAACATGCAAAGGAAATTCTTTCTCTTTTGCCCCAAGATGAAGCGGCATTAGTGAGTGCAGATACGCCTTCTCATGAACGAGATACGCTGATTTCTCGTTTTAAACAGCAACAGTTACGCTATATGGTCAATGTAGCCGTGCTAACAACAGGCTTTGATGCACCTCATGTTGATTTAATTGCTATTTTGCGCCCTACAGAATCAGTCAGCTTATATCAACAAATTGTAGGACGAGGATTAAGATTATTTGCAGGAAAAACCGAATGTCTGATATTGGACTATGCGGGTAATCCTCATGATCTTTATCTTCCTGAAGTTGGCACCAAAAAACCCAACCCTAATAGCAAACCCGTACAAGTATTCTGTCCTGTTTGCCAATTTGCTAATACTTTTTGGGGAATAATAGATGCTGATGGCGATATCATTGAACATTATGGACGGCGTTGCCAAGGCTGGGAACTAAATGAACATGGGCAAAAACAGCAATGTGAATTCCGCTTCCGCTTTAAATTATGCCCTTATTGTAATGAAGAAAATGATATTGCCGCGCGTCGTTGTGTTCACTGTGATGAAATATTAGTTGATCCTGATGATATGCTTAAAGCCGCATTAAAGCTAAAAGGAGCGCTTGTTTTGCGCTGTGGTGGCATGCAATTTCAATCAGGGAATGATGTTAAAGGAGAATGGTTAGACATCAATTATTACGATGAAGAAGGCACTTCTGTATCAGAGCGTTTTCGCTTAACCACCCCAGCACAACGTAAAGTTTTTGAGTTGAAATTTCTACGTGAACACCAACGAGCACCCGCTGTTCCTTTTGTTTGGCATAATGCTAACGATATCATTAAGCAGTTCGATTTATTACGCCATCCTGATTTTATTGTCGCCCATAAAGGTAAAAAAGAACATTTTTGGAAGATAAGAAATAAGATTTTTGACTATACAGGACGCTATCGAAAAGCAGATACCTTATATTAATCTGGATTTATATTTGCTGTTAGTGGACTTTTTCGTTAAAATGCGCCCCGCTTTATCTATTTTTAGATAAACCAAATCTCGAGCTTGTTGCTGGGTCGCCTGTAACAAGTATGTATTTTCTTTCTTTTTTATAAGAGAAAAAAGATGTTAACTATTAATGCAACTGTACGTAAAGAGCAGGGTAAGGGTGCGAGCCGCCGCCTGCGTGTGGCTAACCGTTTTCCTGCTATCGTTTATGGCGGAAATGAAGAGCCAATCGCTATCGATTTAGATCACAACGAAGTGATCAACCAAGAACACAAATCTGAATTCTATTCTGATTTCGTTAACCTGGTAATCGATGGTAAAGAAACTAAAGTTAAAGTTAAAGCAGTGCAACGTCACGAGTATAAGCCAAAAATTACTCATATTGACTTCCTGCGCGCTTAATAAGCCACCCTTCGAGCTTTATTTTTCGGGACGCCGAGCATGTAACGCCACTTAATGTGGCGTTATTTGTTTCTACTAGATTATTATTTTTCTGATGCTCTACGCTGTAATTGATCACGTAAATTAGGTGGAGTACCCTTGATCGTGAGTGTATCTGTTGCTGGATCCCAGAATATTCTTTCACCCAATAATTTCGCATCAAAATTAACGGTTAATCCACCGCCACTACCAGAATATTTCATCAATTGGCGTAAAGTACTGCGATCAGCCGGAAAAGTATCAGCTAATTCATAGCCCTTCTCTTCGGTAAATTGAACAAAGTTTTGATCACCCAAAGATGGTAATTCCTCAGCAAGCTCAGTTAAGGCAATTTCTTCACCAGATTGTAATTGCTCATTACAGTAACTATATACTTGTTCACGACAAGTCTGACGTGCTTGCTTGTCCATTTCAGAAGCTTCACAAAAGTCATCAACCGCTTGTAATAAACCTTTATTTTGAACTTTAGCGTTTAAACCTTCTTGAGCACCTAAAAAGTCCATAAAAAAGTCAGAGACTTTGCGTCCTACTCGACCTTTTAAGAAAGTTAAATAGCGCAGAGAATCTGGAGCCGTTTCCCATTCAGTTAAATCAATACGAGCAATAATATCTGCATGAGGAATATCTAGATAGCGTGTTGATGAAACATCAAGACTGTCATTCACCCACATACTATTGCAGCTACTCAATACTGCAATTAGAAGATAATCCACCGCTAAATAACGATAATGACAAAAGAGAACCGTTCCCCCTTCTGCAAAGGGGTATTTTGCTAATTCATCTTTTAATCTCACTGTGGCGGCACGCGAAAAGCCTAAAAAGTTTTCTTCACCTTTGCGCTGCAAACGTAATGCTTGCGCTAATTCACTTTCTTCATTAAACAGACCATAAGCTTTATTTTTTGCACTGTAGACACGATGCAACTCTTCAATCATTTCCTGAACAACAGGTTCAATCTCTAATACTGAATCGCGTAACACAACTTCTAATGTCTGCTCATCTCGCTTGATAAGCTGATGTAAGACTAACTGACTAATATCTAGACTCATGGTCGTCCTCTTTTATTCCTTCACTTTCTCATGCGCGTATTCAAACACTCCCCACTTTCAGTATCAAGGGAAAATTAATTAATTTAATAGCGGAAAAAGGCCCAGTAATACGGTAATATATAGCGTTTTATTCATTTAGTAGGAATTCTGATTTTATGCCACAAAAATCCCGTTATAGTGATGAACAAGTTGAGCAGTTATTAGCAGAACTTGTCAGCGTTCTTGAAAAACATCATACTCCTACAGATCTTTCTTTGATGGTGTTGGGAAACATGGTGACAAACTTAATTAATACAAGTATTGCCCCTGCTCAACGGATGCTGATTGCTGATTCTTTTGTTCACGCATTGCGTGCTTCAATTGATGAAGGCAATATTCACTAATAAACATAGAAAAATTATTTATAGACATGGTAACGAGACCTCAGTCCTATCGTGAAAAAGTATCCCAAATGATCAGTTGGGGTCACTGGTTTGCGCTATTTAATATTATTCTAAGCTTATTGTTTGGAAGCCGTTACCTGTTTATTTCAGATTGGCCTGCAACTTTTGCGGGTCGTTTTTACGCAATTGTAAGTTGGATGGGACACTTTAGTTTTATTGTTTTTGCTATCTATATTCTTGTTCTTTTTCCACTTACCTTTATAGTCGTATCTCAACGGCTACTTAGGGTGATCTCTTGTGCTCTTGCCAGTGCGGGACTCACTATCCTTATCTTTGATATGGCTGTTTACCAGCAATTTCAGCTTCATCTGACTCAACTTGTTTGGGATCTAGTCATTAATCCAGATGAAGGTGAAATGGCTCGAGAATGGCAACTTATTTTTATTGGCATTCCTATTATCTTTCTTGTTGAGATGCTTTTTGCAACATGGAGTTGGCAAAAATTACGCAGTTTAAACCGTCAGCGATGGGGTAAACCATTAGCGGGTATTTTTATTACTTGTTTTGTCTTATCTCACTCTATGTCAATTTGGGCTGATGCTAATTTTTATCGCCCGATTACAATGCAACGCGCCAATTTACCATTATCCTACCCGATGACTGCACGTAAGTTCTTGGAGCGCCATGGTTTTATTAACCAATCAGAGTATGAACAACGAGTGATCAGTGAAGGTAACCCAGCCGCACAAGGTATTGCCTACCCTCTTGCACCATTGATTTACTCAAAAGAAACATATTCTTATAATCTATTAGTCATCGTTGTTGATGGATTAGGTAATGAAGAAGTTCCTGAATTACCAAGCTTGCAAGAATTTGCACAAAATAATCTCAATTTTACCCATCATTATTCATCGGGTATTGATAATGATACGGCGTTGTTTGGTTTATTTTATGGGATCTCACCTTCTTATTTAGATAGTGTATTGAGTAGCAGAAAAAACTCTGCACTATTTGATGCCTTAAGTTATCGAAACTATCAATTAGCAATGTTCTCAACATATGGCTTTCAAACACCATTGTTTAAACAAGCGTTGCTATCAGATTTCTCTATTCCAACATCACGCAGTGGTAATAACGATGCCACCATTGATAGCTGGCGCAATTGGCTAATAAAAAATAACCAAACAACACCTTGGTTCTCTTTCTTACAAATTAATGGTCACACCAATAAAACGTCTCAACGTATGACATTAAATCAGCAATTAGAGCGCGTTTTTAATACATTGCAAGAAACCAAAGTACTCGATAATACCGTTGTGGTTGTCACTTCTAGCTATCATCAAGACGGTGATAAACAACAAAATAACCGATGGCTTTCTGATAAAACCACCTTTAACTTAAGCCAATCACAAGTGCCTCTAATGATCCACTGGCCAAACATGAAACCACAGTTGATTGATAAAATGACTAGTCATCAAGATATCATGACAACCTTAATGCAACATGTTTTACGTGTGATTAGCCCTGCGGATAACTATTCACAAGGTGAAGATTTATTTGCAAGCACTCGTAATCATCCATGGATTTTTACTGGTGATGACGAAGCATTTGTGGTCTTTTTACAAGACAATACTTTGTTGATAGATAAACATGGCCGATATGCTTTATTTGATAAATCAGGAAAAGAAATTAGCTCTGCAAAACCTGACTTAAAATTATTACTACAAGTTCTTGCCGAACAAAAACGTTTTATTGAACGCTAACACATTTAGTGATGTATAAAATTACGTCACTTAATTAGCAAAGGGTTGCTTTAGTAGCTAAAAACAGTAATATACAGGGCACAAACGGCATGTAGCGCAGCCTGGTAGCGCACCGTCATGGGGTGTCGGGGGTCGTAGGTTCAAATCCTATCATGCCGACCAACAATATTTAAGAAAACCAACCGCTTATGGTTGGTTTTTTTATGTCTGAAATTTGCCACTGGTAAAACTCTGGTAAAACTCTGGTAAAACTCTGGTAAAACCCCCATCAGATTTACCAGAGTTAAAGCTCAATTCTTGTCATATTCCTATGCTATAATCTCCCTCAAATTCATTAATAGAGCTTATCAAATGAAAAACCTCGCTGAACTCCACCAAGAAGAAAAAGACAAGATTAATGTCGATTTATCCGCAAGTGGTGTCGCATATAAAGAACGACTCAATATGCCAGTTGTTGCGTCCGAAGTTGAACG
>NZ_JBEEWH010000011.1:0-123191 GCF_040140305.1 Proteus sp. fly-1008 | reverse complement strand
GGTAGTTCAGTTGGTTAGAATACCTGCCTGTCACGCAGGGGGTCGCGGGTTCGAGTCCCGTCCGTTCCGCCAACATTAAGAAACCTAAGTCTAACGACTTAGGTTTTTTTTTGCTTAAAATTTAAGAATAAATAGATATTAAATTTCTAAAATTAAGTAAAAATAACTAATTTATATAAAAATAATTACTTTTGTTGATTATGACGTCCTTTTAAAAGATGAGGGTAGCGCTAGGCTTTGGTATACTTAAGTCATAGCAAGAAATCTTGCTGCTTATCTGAGGTTGTGAATGGCGAAGAAACCGACTTATTCAGTACGTTTTGTGGCAGGTCAACCTGTAGAAAGGATTGAACCAAGCCCGCCTTTAAGTGAAAGAAAAGATACATTACCTATTGGAATGCCTCTTTATACAGAAGGCACACTAAAAATTGCGGTTTGGAATATCTATAAACAGCAACGACCCAATTGGCGTAATATGTTAGAGATTTTATCAACCGATACGCATTTACTTTTATTGCAAGAGGCTCAAACTACGCCTGAGCTTGTTCGTTTTGCAGGAACCCATCATTTAATTGCAGATCAAGTTCCCGCCTTAGCTTTTCAGCAACATCCTGCGGGTGTAATGACTTTATCAAGTTCTCATCCTATCTATTGTTGTCCTCTAAGAGAAAAAGAACCTTTTCTACGCTTATCAAAATCAGCATTAATTACGGTATATCCGTTGATTACGGGTGATCATTTAATGGTGATTAATGTACATGCGATTAATTTTAGTTTTGGTGTTGATGTGTATCAGCGTCAATTAAGTAATTTATCCGTTCATATCATGCACCATAAAGGCCCCATTATTCTTGCGGGGGATTTTAATGCATGGAGTCGTCCTAGAGTGAATGTATTAAAGCGTTTTGCTAGAAGGTTAAGACTTAAAGAGGTTATTTTTGATAATGATTGGCGTACTAAAGCATTTGGTAAACCATTAGATTATATTTTCTATCGTGGATTATCGCTAAATAATGCAGAAGTACTGATCACTGATGCTTCAGACCATCATCCTTTAATTGCAACATTTTATTAGTGAGTGATAATAACTATACTTAATATTAAATTTAAATATTTAAATTTGGTATGATTATATCTAGTATCAATTAGAATAATTATTTTAATGATAGTTTATCTATCTATTTAATCTATTTGTTATATCAATACCTTTTACTATACTTTTTTTGTCTATCTAATATCACTAGATATAGGAAATAAAATGCCAACAAAAAATATAGTTATTATTGGTGGTGGTACCGGCGGAACTATTCTTGCTAATATCCTGGCTAAAAAATTAAATGAAGAAATCTTTTCAAATAAAATCAAAATAACACTTATTTCAGATAATCCTCATCATTATTACAAGCCTGCATTTATGTATATTGCATTTAATCTTTTTTTAAAAGAAGAGTTAATGCGATCAGAAAGAAGTTTATTAAGGCCTGAAATTGAATTTGTTATAGATAAAGCTGAGCACTTTGACTTTAACAATAAAATTATCTATTGCGAGTCTAAGAAAAAATATAATTATGATTTCTTAGTTTTAGCAACGGGTTGTGTTCCTAGCCCTCATAGAATTGAAGGTTTAAAAGAAGCAGGAAGTCATTTTTATCAATATAAAGCAGCAAGAGCGCTTGCTGATAAACTTGCGACAATTGAAAAAGGGCGTGTATTTATTACAGTGAGTTTCCCTGAAACGCCGAATGTGCCTCATCAATGTGGTATTGCTCCTATGGAAACAACCTTGATGCTTGATGAACTATTACGTCAACGTCGAGTAAGAAGCAATATTGAAATTGTCTATACTTATCCTACAGTTGCTCAACTTTTAAGAAACTGTTTGTTTATGCAACAAGAGGTTTGTGAAGTCCTTCCTGCGGTATTTTCAGAGCGAGATATTAAAGCTAAACGTGGATTTACATTAAGCCATGTTGATCCAGATAAAAAGATAGCTTACTCAAAAGAAGGGGAAGCAGAGCCGTTTGATATTTTGATGAGCACTCCGCCAATTACTGCGGTTGAAGCTATTCGTAACACGGGGTTAAGTGAGCATAATAATGGTGAAGGTTGGTTACCGACAGATCCTGAAACATTGCAAGTTTATGGATTAAACCAAGTTTATGTTATTGGTGATACCGTTGATTTACCAATCAGTAAAGCCGGTGGTAGTTGCCATAACCAAGCAGGTGTGATTGCTAATAATATCTGTGGTGAACTTCGCTATGGCTATCCTGCCGCCATTTACGATGGTCGAGTACAAGCCGTTGCACAAATGGGGCTATCAGCAGGAATGCCATTACAATATGACTATAAGCACGACGTAATACCGACACCGCCAACAAAATTAGGGGGATTATTGCGTAATAGTTATAACAGAGGCTTATATTGGGCAACAGTTAGAGGATTATTATAGGGGATACAATAATGAGTGAAAATAATTTAAGCCCAGAAGATATTCAACTGTTAACGGATGAAGATAAATTACACCTTCAACATTTATTAGAAAAAGCAAGACCATTATTAGCATTAAAGCGGTTTGATAATATCGTCGATTTATTATCTTTAATATCAGATTCAATAGATATTATGGATAATGCGACAGTTGAAAAATTGTCAGTTGCATTCGAGGAAACATTAATTCCAGTATGGGAGTTAAGTACTGCTTATAATATGGCAAAGAAAGAATCTATTTATCAAGATAAAAAATATACTTTAGGATCAACTTTTTCGTTATTAAAAAACCCTGATACGCTTAAAGGAATTTCTATTATTCTAAGAACAGTTCAAATTATCGGGGAAAATAATCAACGAATAGAAAATTAATTAGTAATTAGGAGATATAATGATGCAAGATAATAAACATTTTAATACTCAAGCAATACATTATGGCTATTCTCCGTTAGATTCTCAGGGGGCATTAGTGCCTCCTGTTTTTCAAACGTCTACTTTTGTTTTTCCGACGGCTCAATATGGAGCTGATTGTTTTGCAGGACGGCGAAAAGGACATTTCTATTCACGGATTTCTAATCCCACATTAAATTTATTAGAAAAACGTTTAGCACAATTAGAAGGTGGCGAAGGTGCAGTTGTTTTTTCTTCAGGAATGGGTGCAATTACGTCAACTTGCTGGTCGTTACTTCAACCTGGTGATGAATTGATTGCTGATATGACGCTTTATGGATGCACTTTTACTTTTTTTAATCATGGGCTTGCTAAGTTTGGTGTTAAAATAAAGCACGTTGATTTAACTAATCTTGAAAAATTGAAAGAAGCGATTACTGAAAAAACAAAATTAATTTTTTTTGAAACGCCTGCTAACCCTAATATGCGCGTCAGTGATATAGAAAAAATATCAGAAATAGCTCATCAGCATAATATTTCAGTGATAGTGGATAACACTTACTGTTCACCTTATTTACAACAACCTTTAAAACTTGGTGCAGATATTATTGTACATTCAATGACCAAATATTTATCAGGCCATGGTGATGTAACTGCGGGCGCGATTATTACTACACATGAATTAGCCGATAAAATACGTGTTGAGGGTTTAAAGGATATGACAGGGGCTTGTTTATCTCCTCACGATGCCTCGTTAATATTACGAGGCATAAAAACGTTAGGTATAAGAATGGAGCAGATCTGCCAAAATGCACAACGTATAGCTCAATACCTTGAAGATAATCCTAAAGTCGAAACTATTTATTATCCTGGGCTGACTTCTTTTCCTCAATATGAACTAGCCAAACGTCAAATGCGATTAGCTGGAGGTATGATAGCTATTGAGTTAAAAGGGGGCATTAAAGCCGGCAGAGAATTTCTCAATCGCTTAAATCTTTTTAGTCGAGCTGTGAGCTTAGGAGACTGTGAATCTTTAGCTCAACATCCAGCGACAATGACTCATGCTACTTATAGTGCAGAAGAACGGCAAAGGCATGGTATTAGTGACGGTTTGGTTCGTTTATCAATAGGTCTGGAAGATGTGGATGATTTAATTGCAGATCTAGAACAAGCACTGGCTTAGTAACAGTAGCTATTATGTAATAAAGAAAAAGGCTGTGAAATTATCCACAGCCTTTATTGTTCAACTTATATATTGGTTAATTCAGAAATATGATTTATTTCTGGTTCATTCTTGGTTTGATACCAACATAATAGCCGATAGTTAAAATCGCTACCCATATCATACCCACAATCAATGCCATTCTAGTTGATTCAAAATA
Source organism: Proteus sp. fly-1008 (assembly GCF_040140305.1). Lineage (NCBI taxonomy): Bacteria > Pseudomonadati > Pseudomonadota > Gammaproteobacteria > Enterobacterales > Morganellaceae > Proteus > Proteus sp. fly-1008. The sequence goes on along the minus strand of NZ_JBEEWH010000011.1, from coordinate 118,929 downwards.
ACCTAAGATTGCGATAACAAACGCCATAAAGACGATAGTCAGCGCAGGTGCAACTGGCCATAGCGGTACTGGAAATTTAAGTGTTTTTACTTCTTCGGCGCTCATCTTACGGCGCATAGCGACTTGAGAAAGCAAAATCATTAACCAAACCCAAACTGTTGCAAATGTCGCAATAGAGGCAATTAAAACAAAGATTTGTTCTGGAATAAGGTAATTAAGCACGACGCCAAGTAACAGTACCACAGACATCACAAGTACTGTCATCCAAGGCACGCCATTACGGGTAAGCTTCATAAAGGATTTAGGTGCTTGTCCTTCTTGAGCCATGCCGTACATCATACGACCAGCCCCAAAGATATCACTATTAATTGCGGAAATAGCCGCTGTGATAACCACTAGGTTTAAAATGTTTGCCGCTGAATTGATCCCTAGATTCGAGAAAATCTGTACAAATGGGCTACCGTTATGGCCGATTTGTTGCCAAGGGAAAATACACATTAGAATGAATATCGTTAGAACATAGAATAATAAGATACGAAACGGTACGGCATTGATAGCTTTAGGAATGGTTTTCTCAGGATCTTTAGCTTCACTAGCAGTAATACCAATTACTTCAATTCCACCAAATGCAAACATCACAATGGCAAGCGAGGCGATAACCCCTTCAATACCATTTGGCATAAAACCACCAAACTCCCATAAGTTAGAGATACCAATAGGATGTTCAGTTTGTTGGCCAAAGCCATACATCATAATAACAACACCACCAATGATCATTGCGATAATAGCGGTGACTTTAACAATAGAAAGCCAAAACTCCATTTCACCAAATATCTTCACATGGCAAAGGTTTAAGGCACCAATAAAGCAAACTATGCCTAATACCCATATCCATTGATCGACATCTGGGAACCAAAGTTTCATATAAAAACCAAATGCTGTGACGTCAGCCAGACACACAATCAGCATTTCAAAAACGTAGTTCCAGCCGGTTAAGAAGCCTGCTAAAGGCCCCATATAATGGCTAGCATATTGTGAGAAAGAGCCCGCAACAGGATGATGAACGGCCATTTCCCCTAATGCACGCATAACCATAAATACCGCAGCACCACCAATAAGGTAAGCCAATAATACTGCTGGACCTGCTTTTTCAATGGCTGCAGCTGAGCCATAAAATAGACCAGTCCCGATCGCAGAGCCTAGCGCCATGAAACGAATGTGCCGCCCTGATAATCCTCGTGAAAGTTGATTCTCTTTTTGCATCTAAAGTATTCCCATCTCTGTCCAACGGAGGAACTCTATCCTCTTTTTCAGTGTCTTCTCGCACGTTAGCTATTCAAAACAAACCATGTACCTTATCATAAAGCCTCTTACGGTGAGATAGTTATCTGTAATAATCATCAGCATTCATTGGATATCAGAGTTTCTTATGCAATACCCCATTAATGAAGTGTTTCAAACCTTACAGGGTGAAGGTGTTTTTACTGGCGTTCCTGCGCTTTTTGTTCGATTACAAGGTTGCCCAGTTGGCTGTAGTTGGTGTGATACGAAGCATACTTGGGAAAAAGAGGACGAAAAAAAAGTTCCTCTTGGTGATATCCCGATTAAAACGCAAGAAAGCGATACTTGGGGCGAAGCCAGTGTTGCTGAAATTTTATCACTTTTTCAGCAACAAGGTTATAGTGCAAAACACGTTGTTATTACGGGAGGGGAGCCTTGTTTATATGATTTGCGTCCTTTAACGCAAGGGTTAGAGCAAGCCGGTTTTGCCTGCCAGATAGAAACCAGCGGTACTCATGACATTCTATGTAGTGAAAAAACATGGGTTACACTTTCACCTAAAGTAGGAATGCGAGGTGGTTTTCGTGTTTTATCAAGCGCTATCAATCGCGCTAATGAGATAAAACATCCAGTTGGACGTGAAAAAGATATTGAAGCTTTGGATACATTACTGGCATTACGCACAGAACAACCCGCACCTGTTGTTGCTTTACAACCCATTAGTTGTAAAGAAAGTGCAACGGCATTGTGTATTAAAACTTGTATTGAACGTAATTGGCGTTTCTCAATGCAAACGCATAAATATTTAAATATTGCGTGATCACATTTTAATATGAAAAAATCAGCCAATAAAAGGCTGATTTTTTTAGATGATAACGGTTTAATGTTAATACAAATCTACTCACCGTGATAAATACATCCTGCTGTACACGTCTCTTTCACCATTACTGCAGATAATAATGGTAATACCAGTTTTACTTGCTGCCAAATCCATTTTGCGAGCACTTCGCTGGTCGGATTTTCAAGGCCTTCAATTTCGTTAAGATAGTAGTGATCAAGGCGATCAAGAGTAGGTTTAAATGCGGCTTTAACATCAGCAAAATCAATAAGCCAACCTGACTGCGTATCAACTTCACCTGTTAGTTCTAATCTAACCAAAAAGGAGTGTCCGTGCAGGCGTCCACATTTGTGGCCTTCAGGAACATTCGGTAAATGGTGGGCGGCTTCAAACTGAAAATCTTTAAAGATGGTGGTTGTCATCAAAACTCTCTTGACTTAATTAGTAAAAAAAAGACACAAATAGAACGAAGTCTATCAGTGTAGCCGATTTAGCGTATCACGCCTAATCTCCCTTAATCTTAATGACTTGTTATGTTCCTTTTTGCTTATTAATTATATTGGTAAAGGAAACCGATAAATAAATTTAGCATTTAAGGTTATTAGATAGAGCCAACAGGTCTTTAATTCACCTTCTAGTCGTGAGATACCCTCTCAATATTAGAAATATTATCAAAGAACAATAAAGCACAGATAAGTGCTTCGCTTTTTTAAGGCAGGATAAATGAGCAATCAACCCCCATTATTATCAATGCTTCCATTAACATCGGAGCAATTGAATAAATTACAGGACGCAACAAAAGATCTCTCAACTGCGCAAATTGCATGGTTATCTGGGTATTTATGGGGGCAATTGGATCATGCTGCCGCATCCGTACCAACAGCGGTTGTTTCACCACAAGTTCCTGAACAAGAGACAATAACATTAATCTCAGCCTCTCAGACTGGTAATGCCCGCCATCTGGCAGAACAATTACGAGATAACCTAGTTGCGCATAAATTGAATGTCGAGTTGTACTCTGCCAGTGAATATAAATTTAAGCAGATCCATAAAGCGACAACTTTAATTATTATTGCATCTACACAAGGAGAGGGCGAACCTCCAGAGGAAGCGATTGCTTTCTATAAATACCTGCACTCTAAAAAAGCCGCTGAAATGAAAGAAACGGCTTATGCAGTTTTCAGTTTAGGCGATACCTCTTACGAATATTTCTGCAAAGCAGGCAAAGACTTTGATGAAAGAATTACCCAGCTTGGTGCAACGCGTTTATTACCTAGAGTTGATGCTGATGTTGAATATCAATCTGTTGCGGATGAATGGATAAAACAGCTTACAGAACTCTTAACAGCAAGAGTACCGGCACAAAGTACGCAAGTCTTACAACAAACACAGTCAGGCACGACAGATACAGTTAATGCCTCTATCTATCATAGAGATGCGCCTTTTACTGCCACATTACTGACTAATCAAAAAATCACAGGTCGAAATTCAGATAGAGATATTCGTCATATTGAAATCAGTCTTGAAGGTTCTGATTTACAATATCAACCCGGTGATGCGCTGGGAGTTTGGTTTAATAACTCATCTGAAAAAGTCGATGAACTTATTGCTTTGTTGTGGCTAAAGGGTGATGAACCTGTCACGTTAAAATCTCAAACATTCACCTTAAAAGAGGCCTTATTACATCATTGTGAACTGACACAAAATAGCGCGCCTATCGTCAAGGCTTATGCACAACTTACACGACATGAAGATTTATTGTCATTGGTGGCTGATAAAACAAAGCTTCAGCAATATGCAGACAAACACCCTATTAATGAGATGGTGCGCCAATATTGCGCTCAACCAACGGCACAAGATTTTGTGGATATTTTACGCCCATTAACACCACGCCTTTATTCTATCGCTTCATCACAACAAGAAGTAGAAGAGGAAGTTCACCTTACTTTAGGGGTTGTACGTTACGACGTTAATTCGCGCGCTTATACCGGCGGCGCCTCTGGTTTTTTAGCTGATGGCTTAAAAGAAGGCGATAGTGTCAATGTTTTTATCGAGAAAAATGCACATTTTCGTCTCCCTGAAGATAACACTGCATCTGTCATTATGATTGGTCCAGGCACAGGCATTGCACCTTTTAGGGGCTTTATGCAGCAGCGCGAAAATGACGCGGCAACAGGTAAAAATTGGTTATTTTTTGGTAATCCTCATTTTGTAGAAGATTTTCTCTATCAAGTGGAATGGCAACGTTATGTCAAAAGCGGTCTGTTAACTCATATCGATTTAGCATGGTCACGAGATCAAGCACATAAAATTTATGTACAAGATAAATTGCGTGAACGTGGCAATGAGATTTGGCAATGGTTACAGCAAGGTGCTTATCTTTATGTCTGTGGTGATGCGTCACGAATGGCAAAAGATGTTGAACAGGCGTTGTTAGATATTGTGATGGAGTGTGGCAATAAAAATATTGAAGAAGCAGATGAATACTTAAGTGAGCTACGTCTAGAAAGGCGTTATCAGAGGGATGTCTATTAAATGAAATCACACACTCAAGCGCCCTTAGTGGTTGAAGGGAAACTGGCTGATAGTGAACGCATGAAAAAAGAGAGTCACTTTTTACGCGGCACTATTACAGAAGACTTACAAAATGGTTTAACCGGTGGCTTTGAAGGCGATAACTTTTTGTTAATTCGTTTTCATGGCATGTATCAACAAGATGACAGAGATATTCGAGCTGAACGTGCAGAGCAAATGCTAGAACCTCGCCATGCCATGATGCTACGTTGTCGTTTGCCCGGTGGCATTATTTCGCCTAAACAGTGGCTTAGCATTGATAAGTTTGCGACGGAAAATACGCTTTACGGTAGTATTCGAATTACTAATCGCCAAACTTTTCAATTTCACGGCATTTTAAAGGGCAATGTAAAACCTGCTCATCAAATGTTAGCCGCCACAGGATTGGATTCTCTAGCTACTGCGAATGATGTTAACCGTAATGTCCTATGTACTTCAAACCCAGTACAATCTTCATTACACCAAGAAGCGTATGAGTGGGCGAAAAAAATATCAGAACACTTATTACCTCGCACTCATGCTTATGCGGAAATCTGGTTAGATAAAGAGAAAGTTGCAACTACAGACGAAGAGCCTATTTTGGGGGAAACCTACTTACCACGGAAATTTAAAACCTCAGTGGTGATCCCGCCTCATAATGATGTTGATCTGCATGCGAATGACATGAATTTTATTGCGATTGCTGAAAATGGGCATCTTGTCGGATTTAATGTGCTGGTGGGTGGCGGTTTAGCCATGACACATGGCGATAAGAAAACCTTTCCTCGCTTAGCCAGTGAATTTGGTTATATCCCTATTGAAAAAACCTTAGCAATTGCTGAGGCGATTGTGACAACTCAGCGTGACTGGGGAAATCGAACTGAACGCAAAAATGCAAAAACAAAATACACATTAGAACGCGTTGGTGTAGAGACGTTTAAACAAGAGGTTGAACGCCGTTCAGGTGTCACTTTTGAGGCTATTCGACCTTATGAATTTACACATAGAGGCGATCAGATTGGTTGGTTAAAAGGTGTTGATGATAAATGGCATCTTACTTTATTTATTGAAAGTGGCCGGTTGATTGATACGCCTGATGCTCCATTAAAAACAGGTGTCGCTGAAATCGCTAAAATTCATCAAGGCGATTTTCGCCTTACGGCTAATCAGAATTTAATTGTGGCAGGTGTACCTGAGAATGAAAAAGCCAATATTGAGGCAATTGCTCGTCAATATGGTTTGATCAATAGCCAAGTTACACCACTGCGTGAACATGCGATGGCGTGTGTTTCTTTCCCAACATGCCCATTAGCGATGGCAGAAGCTGAGCGTTTTTTACCCTCATTCACCGACACACTTGATAGCTTAATGACAAAACATGGCATCAGTGATGAGCACATTGTTGTACGCGTAACTGGATGCCCAAATGGCTGTGGTCGAGCAATGCTTGCAGAAGTGGGGCTGGTGGGAAAAGCCCCTGATCGTTATAACCTACATTTAGGCGGTAATCGTATTGGTACACGCATACCTAGAATGTATCGTGAAAATATTACCTCACAAGAAATCATCGCAATACTTGATACGCTGATTGGTGAATGGGCATCTTCTCGTGATAATAATGAAGGTTTCGGCGATTTTCTTATTCGCACTGATGTTGTTAAACCTGTACTCAACTCTGCCGTGGATTTTTATGAAGTACAGGAGGCGGTATGAGTTTATTTCAGCTTGAACAATTAAGATTATTATCGATAGAAGAACAACAAAAAACGTTAGCTGAAATTAATCAACAACTTGAGCAACTCACCGCTATTGAACGTATTACTTGGGCTTTAGCTCATTTGCCTAAAGCTTATGTACTAAGCTCTAGTTTTGGTATTCAGTCCGCAGTCTGTTTGCATTTAATCACAAGGCAATATCCTGATATCCCCGTGATTTTGACAGATACGGGTTATTTGTTTCCTGAGACTTATCAGTTTATTGATACATTGACTCAACAGTTACAACTTAATTTAAAGGTGTATCGAGCTGAATTATCTTCATCTTGGCAAGAAGCCCGTTACGGTAAACTTTGGTTAAATGGCATAGACGGTATTGAGCGATATAACAACATCAATAAAGTTGAGCCGATGGAAAGAGCATTAAAAACGTTACAGGCTCAAACATGGTTTGCAGGTCTTCGCCGACAACAATCTAAAAGTCGTGAGCATTTGCCAGTGCTTTCAATCGCAAAAGGGATCTTTAAGTTTTTACCGATAGTAGATTGGGATAATAAGCAAATTCATCAATATCTTAAAGAAAATGATTTACCCTATCACCCCTTATGGGAGCAAGGTTATCTCTCTGTGGGTGATACTCATACAACCCGAAAATGGGAAGAGGGTATGAGTGAAGAAGAAACTCGTTTTTTTGGCTTAAAACGTGAGTGTGGGTTACACGAATAACGCCATTATTTATCAATAAAATAAATAGGGTAATAGTTCAATCTATTGCCCTATTTGTCGTTTTTAAAAAATTAACTTATTGAAATTATTTTATTTTTCCTTATTCCTTTCTGTTCCATCACATAGCTTTTTGTCATTTCATAAGCCCTAAAGCACCTTTTATAGTCATTACTCATAAAGTGAACAACGAAGGTGAGATACGCGTATGGATTACCTACCCTTATTTGTGGAATTAAAAGAACGCCCGGTGTTATTGGTGGGGGGTGGTCATGTCGCCGCGCGTAAAGCTTTGCTGTTATTAAGAGCAGGTGCTCGCTTAAGAGTGATTGCACCTCAGTTGTGTGATGAATTACATCTTGCTTATCAGCAAGATAAAATTGAATGGGTGTCAGCAAAATATCAATCTGAACATCTATTAGGAATGATGCTGGTTATTGTGGCTACGGATGACTATGTGCTTAATCAGCAAGTTTATCTTGATGCACAAGCACGACATATTTTTGTCAATGTTGTGGATTCACAACCTCAATGCTCATTTATCTTTCCTGCCATTATTGATAGAAATCCTATTTTGATCGCGATTTCATCTGCGGGAAAAGCGCCTGTTTTAGTTCGTATGATACGTGAAAAGTTAGAGGCCTTATTGCCAAGTTCATTAGGCACAATGGCGACTATAGCAGGAAAATGGCGCAATAAAGTGAAACAACACTTAGATACTTTTCAAGCGCGTTGTCGTTTTTGGGAGCAAGCCTTCGGTGGTAAATTTGCCACTTTAGTGGCGAGTGATCAATTGGTTCAAGCAGAAGCCCATCTTGAACAACAACTAAAACAAAAAGAGAGCCAACAAGGTGAACTTGCATTAGTTGGAGCAGGGCCAGGTGATGCAGGTTTATTAACACTGCGCGGTTTACAGGTTATTCAACAAGCTGAAGTTGTCCTTTATGACAGTTTAGTGAGTCCAGAGGTTTTAGAGCTTGTACGACGTGATGCTGACACTATTTGTGTGGGCAAAAGAGCTGGACATCACAGTGTTTCTCAAGAGGAAACGAATGCACTGATTGTGAAATATGCGCAATTAGGTAAACGAGTTGTTCGGTTAAAAGGGGGAGATCCCTTTATTTTTGGACGTGGTGGCGAAGAAATTGAAATTGCTATCGCGCATGGGATTGCGTTTCAGGTTGTACCTGGAGTCACAGCTGCCAGCGGAGCAAGCGCTTATGCGGGGATACCATTAACTCATCGACAATACGCTCAAAGCGTTACTTTTATGACGGGTCACTGTAAAGCTGATGGTATTGAACCTGATTGGGGATCATTGGCACAAGCTAATCACACTCTCGCTATTTATATGGGAACGGCAAAAGCAGAACTGATTAGTCAGCGTTTAATTAAACTCGGACGTTCTCCATTAACGCCTATCGCTGTTATCAGTTGTGGCACACGCCGTGATCAGCAAGTTTTCACGGGTAACCTAACGCAATTAGCACAATTGGCAGAAAAAGCACCAACTCCGGCTCTCCTGATTGTAGGAGAGGTTGCTGCATTGCACCATCAACTTGCGTGGTTTGGCGATAGACACGCTTATCCGTCTTTACCTTCGCACCATTCATCTTTGGTTCATTTTGCCTAAACGAGGTTGTTATGAATGAAACACAGTTAACGCACCTTCAGCAATTAGAAGCAGAAAGTATTTATATCCTGCGTGAAGTTGTCGCTGAATTTGCAAATCCCGTCATGCTTTATTCAATAGGCAAAGATTCCTCGGTGATGTTGCATTTAGCACGCAAGGCGTTCTATCCCGCTAAATTACCTTTTCCTTTGTTACATGTTGATACTGGCTGGAAATTTCGAGAAATGTATGATTTTCGAGATAAAACAGCTAAAGAATATGGTTTTGATCTTAAGGTTTATCGCAATCCGCAAGGTGAAGAGCTTGGAATTAATCCGTTTATTCATGGTAGTGCAAAACATACGGATATCATGAAAACAGAAGGGTTAAAGCAAGCCTTAGACAAATATGGCTTTGATGCGGCATTTGGTGGTGCTCGTCGTGATGAAGAAAAATCACGAGCCAAAGAACGTATTTATTCATTTAGAGATAGATCTCATCGTTGGGATCCGAAAAATCAACGACCTGAATTATGGAAAAACTATAACGGTCAAATTAATAAAGGCGAAAGTATTCGAGTATTTCCATTATCTAACTGGACTGAACTCGATATTTGGCAATATATCTATTTAGAAAATATCGATATTGTTCCTCTTTATTTTGCAAAAAATAGACCTGTTATTGAGCGTGATGGCACATTAATTATGGTTGATGACGACAGAATTGATCTTAAGCCGGGTGAAGTTATCACTCAGCAACAAGTGAGATTTAGAACTTTAGGATGCTGGCCATTAACTGGAGCCATTCCTTCACAAGCCGAAACGCTACCCGCCATTATTGAGGAAATGCTGATTTCCACCAGCAGTGAACGACAAGGACGTTTAATTGACAGTGATCAGTCCGCTTCAATGGAGCTGAAAAAACGCCAAGGTTACTTTTAATTGGAGGATATATGGGACTTGCAGCCGTGAAAACAAATCAATTTATTGCTGGCGAAATTGCACATTTTGGTGGTGTGGAAAGCTATCTTAAAATGCAACAAAACAAAGGATTATTACGATTTTTAACTTGTGGTGATGTTGATGATGGTAAAAGCACATTAATTGGACGTTTGCTTCATGATACAAGGCAGATCTATGAAGATCAGCTTTCTACATTACAAACGGAAAGTAAAAAAATAGGTACTCAAGGTGAAAAGCTCGATCTTGCTTTGCTGGTGGATGGATTAGCGGCAGAGAGGGAGCAAGGGATCACTATTGATGTTGCTTACCGTTATTTCTCAACGGCAAAACGCAAGTTTATTATTGCTGATACACCCGGACATGCGCAATATACCCGTAATATGGCGACAGGCGCATCAACCAGTACGCTTTCTATTCTGCTGATCGATTCTCGTAAAGGTGTACAAGAGCAAACACGACGTCACAGTTTTATCAGCACACTTTTGGGGATACGCCATCTGATTGTGGCAATTAACAAAATGGATCTAGTGGATCACCAACAAGCTATTTTTAATTCGATCCAACAAGATTATCTTAAATTTGCCGATCAACTTCCGACAGATCTAACCATTGAATTTGTACCTATCTCTGCGCTTGATGGTGATAATGTCGTTTCACCTTCCTTGAATATGCCTTGGTATCAAGGGAAAACGTTGCTTTCATTATTAGAAGATGCGCCAGTTAAATTGGGAGCATCTACACAATCGCTACGTTTTCCTGTGCAATATGTAAATCGCCCTGATTTAGATTTTAGAGGATATAGTGGCACAATTTCTTCTGGTGTTCTTTACCAAGGACAACAAATCAAAGTATTACCTTCGGGGCAACGTTCTACTATCAAACGTATTGTTACTTTTGATGGTGACTTAACACAAGCGAGTGCAGGACAAGCTATTACACTAGTTTTAACTGATGAAATTGATATTAGTCGTGGCGATATTATTGTTGATAGTAGTGATACAACTGCCAATGTTAGCACTCATGCATTGATAGATGTGGTATGGATGTCAGAGCAACCCTTAGTTCAAGGGCACATACTTGATATCAAGATTGCAGGTAAAAAGAGCCGAGCAAAAATAGAGAATATTCATTATCAAGTGGATGTTAATAAGCTTACTCAACAAGTTACAGATAACTTAAGTTTAAATGCAATAGGTAGTGTTGAAGTCTCATTTGAAGAGCCTTTGGTGCTTGATAACTATCAAGCCAATGCCGATATGGGGGGGCTTATTTTTATTGATAGGTTAAGCAATGTCACGGTAGGGGCTGGGCTTATCCGAGAAATTCGCAATACGCCTATACAAACTACGACACAATACGATGCTTTTGAAGTTGAGCTTAATCAGCTTATTCGTCGTCATTTTCCTCATTGGGGAGCAAGAGATCTTCTTGGAGGAAAATAAAGATGATAAGCGAAGATATTATCTGGCATTCGCATAAAATTGGATTAAACGAACGCGAATCACAGCAGGCACACAAAGGATGTGTGCTTTGGTTTACTGGGCTATCAGGATCGGGTAAATCCACGTTGGCTGATGCATTAGAGCAAGCACTTTATCAACACTCCGATTCGCCAATTCACACTTATTTATTAGATGGCGATAATTTACGTCATGGATTATGCCGTGATCTTGGATTTAGCGAAGAGGATCGGCATGAAAATATCCGTCGTGTGGGTGAAGTAGCTAAATTGATGGTAGATGCGGGGCTTATTGTTTTAACCGCTTTTATCTCACCTTATCGAGAAGATAGGCAACAAGTTAGGAGCCATTTTGAGCAAGGTCGATTTATTGAGATCTTTGTCGATACCCCCCTTCATATTTGTGAGGCTCGTGATCCGAAAGGGCTTTATCAAAAGGCAAGACGTGGTGAAATAAAACAATTTTCAGGAATTGATTCACCTTATGAACGCCCTGTTGACCCTGAATTACATTTAGATGGTACACTCTCTATTAATAAACTTACTCAGCAAATCCTCATTTATCTACAGCAAAATCAAATCTACCGTTAATTTTGAAGTGAAATTTAATTATCTCTACACAAATATCGCATAAAAAGGATAAATGTGTAGAGATATCAATACATTAATTTTGTGAGGCACATTTATCATCACCCCCTGTTTAAATATCATTAAGTCTTTTCATCTAAAATGGATTTATTTATCAATTAACTCTATTCTGGCTTATCTTAATAAGAAAAAATTAAGCCTTTATCTGAATATTACAAAAGAGCCTCACGTTTATAGTGAGCTGAATACAAATAATAATGTAATATATTCCAGCGCTTTTGTGGCGTCTGTGGTTGAGTTGTGGGATGATTAGCCCATTAATCTTGGGGGTGGTAATGGGGAAATTAACAGTCTTACTTCTGATTTTACTTGGTTGGCTACAATATTCATTGTGGTTAGGTAAAAATGGTATCCATGATTACAACAAAGTAAGTCAAGAAGTTGAATCTGCATTGGCGCAAAATACGCAGTTAAAAGAGCGTAATGATCGTCTATTTGCAGAGATTGATGACCTCAATGGCGGGCAAGAAGCGTTAGAAGAGCGCGCTCGTAGTGAATTAGGGATGATTAAGCCTAATGAGACCTTCTTCCGTATTGTGAATGATAAGTCTCAACCACGTCGTTAATTTATTGAATTAATAGTGTGTCCTGATACAAATACCATAATGAATATAACAAACTCTACTCTTCCTATTGTTGCCGTTATTCCAGCAGCTGGTATCGGAAGTCGAATGCAATCAATCTGCCCAAAACAATATTTGAAGATTGGTGGATTGACTATTCTTGAACATACCATTAATGCTTTATTAAAACACCCACGCATAATGAAAATTATTGTGGCAATTAGCCCAGATGATCATTATTTTCAAGCCTTACCTTTAGCACAAGATGAAAGGATCATTACAGTTAATGGTGGAGGAGAGCGAGCGGACTCTGTATTATCGGGTTTAGAGTACGTCACTCAGCATTTTTCTGAAAAGACTTGGGCTCTTGTCCATGATGCAGCGAGGCCTTGCTTGTATTTTGGCGACCTTGATCATCTTATTAAATTAATTGATGAAAACTTCTCAGATCCACAGTTTTGCGGTGGTATTCTTGCAACTCCTGTACGTGATACGATGAAACGTAGCCATCAACAAGATAATCATATTGAACAAACAGTAGAAAGAACAACACTATGGCATGCTTTAACGCCACAGTTCTTTCCTGCCTCGTTATTAAAACAAAATATAGAAATGGCACTCTCAGAAAATGCAACTATTACTGATGAAGCATCAGCGATGGAATTTGCTGGATATGAACCTCTATTAGTGAAAGGGCGTGCAGACAATATCAAAGTGACTCAGCCAGAAGATTTGGCGCTTGCAGAGTTTTTTCTTTCACGCCAAATCACCAATATAAGGAACACACAATAAAATGAGAATTGGACACGGTTACGACGTACATAAATTTGGTGGTGAAGGTCCTATTATTATTGGCGGCGTCAGAGTTCCTTATGAACAAGGCTTATTAGCTCACTCTGATGGCGATGTTGTATTGCATGCGGTGACTGACGCTATTTTAGGCGCAGTGGCAATGGGGGATATTGGTACGTTGTTCCCTGATACTGATCCGGCGTATAAAGGTGCTGATAGCCGTGTATTACTTCGAGAAGCATTTTCACGCGTAAAAGCCAAAGGTTACCGAATTGGTAACTTAGATGTCACTATTATTGCTCAAGCTCCTAAAATGTTACCTCATACACCACAAATGCGTGTCAATATTGCAGAAGATCTTCATTGTCATATTGATGATATCAATGTAAAAGCGACAACAACTGAAAAACTTGGATTTGTGGGTAGAAAAGAAGGTATTGCTTGTGAAGCTGTTGTTTTATTAATAAAAGAGTCATTACCTGAATGAGTGAATTACCAGAACTCCATTGGTTACATGGAAAACCACAAGCAACAGGTTTATTGAAGTCAATTCCTGAAGATTTTATTGTCCGTGAAGATCTTGGTTTCACCCTCGATGGTGAAGGTGAGCATGTCATGGTGAAAGTCAGGAAAACCGGATGTAACACCGCTTTTGTTGCTGAAAAACTGGCAAAATTTGTGGGTATTCACCCTAGAGATGCAAGCTATGCTGGACTAAAAGACAGAAATGCTGTTACCGAACAATGGTTTTGTCTGCGTATGCCGGGTAAAGAGATGCCCGACTTAAGTCAGTTTGTTTTAGAAGGTTGTGAAATTTTAGAAACAACTCGCCAACAACGTAAATTACGTATAGGAACATTAAAAGGTAATCACTTTACATTGGTATTGAGAGAAATCTCAGACCGTACTTTTGTTGATGTACGTTTAGCTCAAATTAAAGCTAAAGGTATTCCTAACTATTTTGGTACTCAACGATTTGGGCGTAATGGTGAAAACTTACGCCAAGCGGTGCGTTGGGCAACCGATGAAATTCGTGTTAAAGAGCGTGGTAAACGCAGTTTTTATCTTTCAGCAGCACGCAGTGCCATGTTCAATCATCTTGTCAGTAAAAGATTAGAGTGTGATTTATACTCAAAAGTGATACTCGGAGATGCAATGCAACTTCATGGACGAGGCAGCTGGTTTGTTGTCGATGAAGCTGAACTCACTTCCACACAAACTCGCTATGAAGAACATGATGTTCATATTACTGCACCTTTACCGGGCAAGGGTGATTTAGGTACACAAGCACAAGCATTGGATTTTGAAACTGAAAATCTGGCAGAATATGAAACATTATGGTCATTGGCTCGACAAGAGCGAGTTGATAATACCAGACGTGCTATCAATGTGTTACCAGAAAATATGTCATGGAATTGGGTAGACGACACCACTGTTTCTCTGTCATTCTTTTTACCTGCAGGAAGCTTTGCAACTAGCGTTGTACGTGAATTAATTTTATTAGGGAATGATGATGCTGAAAATATTGGTGAGTAATGACGATGGTGTGATGGCGAAAGGAATACAGACCCTCGCTAAAGCATTACGCCAGCGCTATGATATACAAATTGTTGCACCTGATCGTAATCGTAGTGCCGCCTCTAACTCTTTAACAATTGACCGGCCATTACGCAAGCAAGAGCTGGAAAATGGCGATATCGCGATTGTTGAAGGAACACCAACAGATTGTGTTTATCTTGGTGTTAATCATTTAGTGCGCCCTCGTCCTGATATTGTGGTTTCCGGTATTAATCATGGCCCTAATTTAGGTGATGATGTTATTTATTCAGGGACAGTGGCAGCGGCAACAGAAGGGCGTTTTTTAGGTTTACCTGCGATTGCCGTCTCATTAGATGGTGAAACGCACTTTGAGACGGCGGCTCAAGTCACTTGTGACGTGTTGGCAATGTTACAACAAGTACCTTTAAGAGCCGGGAATATTCTCAATATTAATGTGCCAGATATTCCACTAAATGAAGTAAAAGGGTTTCGTATCACACGTTGTGGGAGTCGTCATGCTTCACAGCACGTTTATACTCACACTGATCCTAGAGGAAATAGCCTTTATTGGATTGGGCCTCCAGGCGAAAAAAACGATGTAGGCCCTGATACAGATTTTGCTGCTGTTGACGAAGGTTATGTGTCGATTACACCCTTACATGTCGATTTAACAGCATACAAAGCACTAGATTTACTACAAAATTGGTTAAATAAAGCAGAGGTCAAAAAAACATGTTAAGTCGGTCAATGAAAGACTTACTGACAATGTTAAAACAGCATGGTATCAAGGATGAAAGCCTGCTGGAAGCAATGAGTAAAGTACCCAGAGAGCTCTTTATTGATGAAGCGCTTTCTCATAAGGCTTATGAAAATACAGCTTTACCTATTGGTAATGGCCAAACTATTTCACAACCTTATATTGTTGCTAAAATGACAACGCTACTAGAATTACAAAGTACGGATTCTGTTTTAGAAATTGGAACAGGATCTGGGTATCAAACGGCTGTTTTAGCAAATTTAGTCCATCATGTCAGCTCTGTTGAGCGTATAAAGATATTACAATGGCAAGCTAAACGACGTTTTAAGCATCTTGATTTACATAATATTTCTACACGCCATGGTGATGGATGGGAAGGGTGGTCATCAAAAGCGCCTTTTAATGCCATAATAGTGACAGCATGTGCAACAGAAGTACCACAACAGTTATTGATGCAATTAGCTGATGGTGGCAGGATGATAATACCTGTAGGCGAACAGCAACAAATACTGAAGTTTATCCGACGTTTAGGTAATGATTTTCACTATCAATCTATAGAAGCTGTTAGGTTTGTTCCTTTAATTTCAGGTGAGTTAGCATAACTTCCAGATAAATCTGACCGCTTTTTATTACTGCTTTTTAATAGCTTGTCGTAATCTGCACTAATAAATGAAACATTTTCAAAAAATTGCAGTCTTTTTGTTTAACTCGACAAATTGCTAGATGCTAATGCCTTTTTAAAGGGAGAAGGAAGTATGAATTCAGAAAGCCCAATTAAGCATGTCCGCTGGGCAATCATGTGTTCGGTAATTGGATTTGCATTAACAGGCTGTGCAGATACACCTTATCGTCCTGCACCCATTACCTCTGTAAATGATAGCTCTTCAAATAACACGGTCTCAACCGCGCCTGTGATGACTAACAGTAATGCGACACCGGTTGAAAGAACGACCCCTTTACAATCGTCACCTCCTCCTTCAATTAAGGTGAATAGTACTTCATCTAATGAGGGCACATATCAGCCTCAAAACCAACCTCGTTCACAAACATCAGTAGCGACTCAAAATGTGGGTACAGATGGTTCTGGCCGTATTGTGTATAACCGCAATTATGACAGTATTCCTAAAGGGAATTACAGCGGCAATACCTATACAGTAAAACGGGGTGATACCATGTTCTATATCGCGTGGATAACAGATAGCGATGTAAAAGAGCTGGCATCAATGAATAATATTCCAGAACCTTACAGTTTAAATGTGGGACAGGTGCTGAATATTGGTAACCGTCAAGTCAATACGGGAACCAATACGAATGTGAATACATCCGTTATCAATCAACCAAGTAGTGCTGGTGTTCAAACGGCTCAAACGAAACCGACAAATAACACATCAATGGGGCCATTGATCACTAAACCGGCAACAACACCGCCGAAAACAACGACTCCGCCACCAACAACCAACACGAATACCACTACGGCAGCAACACCAGCACCAACAGCGGTTTCTGGTAAGTGGATTTGGCCAGCACAAGGTAAGATAATCGAAAGTTATTCAAGTGCTCCAGGAGGCAATAAAGGTATCGATATTGGTGGTACTAAAGGTTCCCCAATAGTTGCAACGGCGGCAGGTAAAGTGGTTTATGCCGGTAGCGCATTACGTGGTTATGGTAACCTTGTTATCATTAAGCATAATGATGAATACCTTAGTGCATATGCGCATAACGACACCATCTTGGTACGTGAGCAACAAAATGTGAATGCAGGTCAGCAAATTGCGACGATGGGTAGCTCAGGAACAAGCTCTGTCCGACTGCACTTTGAGATCCGTTATAAAGAAAAATCACTTAATCCAATGAGCTATTTACCTAAAAAATAAATAAGTGATTTTTAACTCGTATAGTGAATAATCCTAAAATTAAGCCCTCTCTTTTATAAAAAGGAGAGGGCTTTTTGTTATCTGTAATTAATTAAAATATTGAAAAAAAATACATTTTAACTAAGTAAAACTGCTTAATTAATGATAAGTAAAAATGAGAGGTCGATATAAAATTATAGATAACGTTAAATTAGACGGTTGATTCTCAACCAATGAATGCGTATGCTAAAAAATGTTATATAAAAAATGAATAAAGATTCGTTATTACTAAAGGATGAGCTATAAAATAACCTCTTGTTTAAAAGGGTATTTTCTTTATTAGATTATCTTTTTAATAATAGTAAATAATAAAAATTATTTGGTATTATTTTATTATTCTGGGTTTTTATTTATTTTTTTAGATACAAATAGTTACAGCTAGCGCATTAAGTGAAGTAATTTTACGTATAGATAAACATACGTAAATATAATAAAAAAACTGTTAATAACCTGCACTCAATAGTTAAGTTATTTATTGAATAAAGAAAGATAAAATTAACAGTAAAATAGATTATGTTATCTTTTATTTTGTAATTCGTTACAAGGGAAAATCAGTAAACCCGTTGTGTCGTGACACAGCGATAAACTGGTAAACAGACTTTAATCAAACGTCGTTTACCTAAATTATCAAGGGTAGGAGCAGCTGATGAGCCAAAGTACGCTAAGAGTAGACGAGTTATATACAGATGAAATTGAAGAGAACATGGAAGAGTTCGATGAAGTTGCTGCAAAAGAGGCAGAAAATGAGTCTGATGCTCAAGACGAAATTGAACTAATTGAAGGAGTCAATCAGCGTGCGCTTGATGCAACTCAGCTTTATTTAGGAGAAATTGGTTATTCTCCGTTGCTGACCGCTGAGGAAGAAGTTTTTTTTGCCCGTAGAGCGTTACGTGGTGACATTCCTTCAAGACAACGAATGATAGAAAGTAACCTTCGTTTAGTTGTTAAGATATCTCGTCGTTATACAAACAGAGGTCTTGCCCTGCTTGATTTGATTGAAGAAGGGAATTTAGGACTGATCCGTGCAGTTGAAAAATTCGATCCTGAAAAAGGTTTTCGTTTTTCAACTTATGCGACATGGTGGATACGTCAAACCATAGAACGTGCCATTATGAATCAAACTCGTACCATTCGTCTGCCCATTCATATCGTTAAAGAGCTGAATGTTTATTTAAGAACTGCAAGAGAACTAGCACATAAGCTTGATCATGAGCCTAGTGTTGAAGAAATTGCACAAACGCTTGATAAACCAGTTGAAGATGTAAGTAAGATGTTGCGTTTAAATGAACGTATTACTTCTGTTGATACCCCAATTGGGGGGGATTCAGATAAAGCCTTACTCGATATTATCTCTGACGAAAATGAAGAAGGGCCTGAGGCGACAATTCAAAATAATAACCTCAAGGAAAATATCATAAAGTGGTTATTTGAATTAAATCCTAAGCAACGTGAAGTATTGGCGCGCCGTTTTGGATTATTAGGCTACGAGGCTGAAACTTTAGAAGATGTTGGTAGAGAAATTGGTCTGACAAGAGAAAGAGTTCGTCAAATCCAAGTTGAAGGATTACGCCGACTAAAAGACATTCTGCAAAGTCAGGGGTTATGTATTGAAGCTCTTTTCAAAGCATAACTAGCCTTTATTTCTGTCTACAGCTTCCAATATATTGTTATTGCCAAAGCCGATTAGTAAGTTGCTAATCGGCTTTTCTTTATCTTGTATTATGTGATTTAACAAGATAAAACAAGAGCGTGGTGTTGCATCTCGTTAATCTGGTAAAAGAGATAAAGGAAGATATGAAAGATTATTTTTTAAACGTCAAATTAGAGAGTTGCCATTTTGACCAAAATAAAACCTCACCGAAAGGAATGGTGAGATTAATAGCATCAGGTAAAGTGTTTTATCTTAATGAAGATGATTTCACTCACTCTCAAGATTTTCTGAAACGTTTAAAACAAGGCGATGAGCTTAAAATTTGTGCTGAATTGCTTAATGACGGCAGTTTATGGGTGCAATGGATTTATCATGACAGCAAAGGAAGGCTTGAGCCAGAAAGAACTTTTACACTTACCACTAAACAGAAAAAATGGTTATTACTTGCTTTTGTTCTTACTGTAATTGGGAGTGGATGGAGCTATTATTCTTTACTTTATCTAGAGACTAATTTCTTCATCATCGTTTCCATGGTTATTTCATTTGGTGCTGTAATGGTTGGAGTGAGTTATATCGGAGAAAAAGCCTATCGTTTTTTTCAGCGTATTAGACCTAAGCATAAAAAAAGAATTAAAGCGTTGGATAAAATAATGGCTAAACAAGATATTACTGCTCCAGATGGTGAACAACTGATTATTCCTGAAATAAAAACAATACCACTGTTAAAGCATATAACACGCAAAAAACCAACCTTTCACATCAAACAAAGTAAAGTACAGCAAGTACGAGGGAAAATAAAACTTCATCATGTTGATAGAATTAAAATACACTCCCGCAACGCAGAGAGTGTGGTGATGCAAATATCCTGTCAGATTGATAAACATCCATTTATATTTAGTTATAAAGAACGTTTATTTTATTCTGATCATAATTTATTTTTGACTGATGGTGATGATGTTGAATTATTCTTTTGGCAAGAAGAAGATAAAAACTCTGGGCCAGTTGTCTTAGGTATTTATAATCATACTGATAATGGTGCTTATTCAATTTCAGGGCAGATGTATCTTGGACATCAGCGAACTAAAAGATTATCGTTGTTAATTACAGGATTAATCAGCGCCTTTATTTTCTCGTTGTTCGCTATTTTTTCTATTTCAGATGTTTACGATAATGGTAATTATTGGGATAAATGGGACTGGTTTTTTGTTGGTGATACTTTTTTAGGTATGGGGATCATCTACGGTTCAATAATGACAGGATTTGCTTTTTTAATTGCCTTATTTTCGAATCTTTATATTTTACTATCACAAAAGGGTAACTGTAGTTATCAAACCTATTTTTTGCTCCAACAGCGATGTGTTGAAAATAAAAAGCTGCTTTATGTTACGGAGTTAAGTCAATGAATCCTTTTTTCCGTAAACCCTTTATTATCATCACTGGTTTATTTATTTTAAGCTTGCTCCTTTTTTATGGCGTACTTTTTCACGGTTTTGCCACTAAGTGGCAATGGAAAAATGAAAAAGATGCGGATTTATCTTCCTATCATTATTCTCGTTATGATTGGCGTAATACATTTAATGCACCAAGTGGTATCTTAATTAAAACAGAATCGGATCAAGGGCGATATGATGTTGATCTTTATGGCCGACTCTATCGCCAAGATAACCAGAGAAAATATACACTCTATTTTTCTGACAAAGAAGGTACTCGTTTTGTGTCACAGGGGCAAGGTAGCTTTTATAACGCCTATTGTATTCCTGAAAAGTGTATTCTATTTACAGAGCAGGGACGGCAAGTAATGAACTTAACTAAGTTTATGCTTGATGATTTAATTCCTTGGCAAGAGAGTAATAATGGCTATTACCGTTTTCCTTTAGCGCTTATTGGAGGGAAATTATTATATTCAGAGGCTACATCGCAATTAGTGTTAGTTGACAATAAAACAATAATGACAAGTTTAGATGAGGGAGAGAGTTGGGAATATTCCATTAATACAGAAGATCTTGTTAAGCAGTATTATGCAGAGGACTTTGGTGAATTTACACAATTCCATTATGCCTTATCGGGTGATTCTCTCGTTATTTTTTATAATCATCATTACACAACAAACACATTAGAAATCACATTAAATTTAGTTAATAAAGAAGTGACAAAAACACGTTGGCTTCCTTTGCGTGTTAAAGAAGTTGCTCAAAATGATAAAGGTGATATCTATTTTATTGCTCAACATGCTTCTCGTGAGCTCTATTCTGTTGTTCAGCGCCAAGCTGATGGAAATGTAGAAACTTTCTATGAAAGTGGTTATAAATATCTAAATGATTTGATGATAAGTAGTAACGATTTGATTTTAAATAAAGGCCGTAATGATGATAAAGTTACGCTGATTTTTTCATTAAAAACAAAAAATTATACTTCTTATGAGAAAATCACTGACGATATGATGTTTAATCCCGCGTTATCTTCATTTATTCGTTTATTTGACAACTATGGTGATGATGACACTTTATTGTTATTGGGTGAGCGACTGAAATATAGTCATGCATCAATCAATTGACGTGGGATTTATCTCTGATTATTTTAGCTTAAAAATGCAGTCTCAAAAGATAATGACAAAATAAAAAACGAGATAACAGCGAGTTGCATAAGTGAAACAGTGTAATTATCAGTGATAAAAATAGAAAACTGTTATAAAAATGGCGCAATGAAGATAAACACTGCGCCATTTTTTATCATTTATTTATTTGATTTTTTATGTCTTATTTGGACATTTCTTTTAATCGATAAAGTTGTTCTAAAGCTTGTCGTGGTGTTAGAGCATCAGGATCGATTTTATCTAAAGCTAATTCAATCGCAGAAGGTTCAGCCTCTGTTAACAACATCAGTTGTGACGTTTCAACGTGACCGGAACCAGAGTGGCCAGATAGCATTTCAAGCTCTTTTAATTTCTGTTTAGCCCGGCGAATAACCTCTTTAGGAACACCCGCTAATGCGGCTACAGCCAAACCATAACTTTTACTTGCGGCACCTTCTTGAACGCTATGCATAAAGGCAATGGTGTCACCATGTTCGACAGCATCTAAGTGAATGTTTGCAGTGCCTTCAAGTTTTTCAGGTAACGTGGTTAATTCAAAATAGTGGGTCGCAAAGAGTGTCATTGCTTTAATACGATTAGCTAAGTTTTCAGCACAAGCCCAAGCCAAAGATAATCCGTCATAAGTTGATGTACCCCGACCAATTTCATCCATTAAGACCAAGCTGTTTTCAGTCGCATTGTGCAAAATATTGGCTGTTTCGGTCATTTCCACCATAAAGGTAGAGCGGCCAGAAGCAAGGTCATCAGAAGCTCCCACACGAGTAAATATACGGTCAACAGGGCCAATTAATGCTTTTTTTGCAGGAACAAAGCTACCTATATAGGCAAGTAAAGTAATTAAAGCAGCTTGTCGCATGTAAGTACTTTTACCCCCCATATTCGGGCCTGTAATGATTAATAAGCGACGTTGAGGTGCCAATTGTAATGGGTTAGAAATAAAAGGTTCACTAAGGACTTGTTCAACAACAGGGTGGCGTCCTCCTGAGATTTGAATACCTGTTTTCTCACTTAATTCTGGGCGAGTATAATTTAATGATTCAGCGCGCTCTGCAAGGTTAGAGAGAACGTCTGTTTCTGCTAAAGCCTCTGCACTGAGTTGTAATGCAGTAAGGTGTGGCAATAATTTTTCAAAAATCTCTTCATAGAGCATTTTTTCAATCGCCAGCGCCTTACCTTTCGAGGTCAGGACTTTATCTTCATACTCTTTTAGCTCAGGAATAATATAACGTTCAGCATTTTTCAATGTTTGACGGCGAACATAGTGCATAGGTACTAAATTGCTTTGCCCGCGACTTACTTGAATGTAATAGCCATGTACACCATTAAAGCCAACTTTAAGTGTATCAATACCCCATTTTTCACGTTCACGAATTTCAAGTTTATCAAGGTAATCACTTGCTCCATCGGCTAATGCTCTCCATTCATCTAATTCAGCATTATAACCTGATGCAATAACACCTCCGTCACGTACTAATACCGGCGGTGTTTCAACAATAGCTTGTTCAAGTAGTTCACATAATTCATCGAACTGGCTAATACGCTTTTGTAATTCTTTAATGTAAGGCATATCCGCTTGTTCAAGCACTTGGTGAATATCATGATATTGCTGAAAAGCGTGACGCATACGAGATAGATCACGAGGGCGTGCTGAACGTAACGCTAAACGTGCTAATACACGTTCTAAATCGCCGATTTGGCGTAAAAAAGGCTGTAACTCAAAATAGAGAGGCTGCAATGCACTAATTGCATCTTGACGTTTAATGAGTTGTTCACGTTGGCGTAATGGTGTGTGTATCCAACGTTTTAGCATACGGCTTCCCATAGGGGTAACACAAAGGTCAAGTACAGATGCCAGTGTGTTATCAGTGCCGCCCGCAAGATTTTGTGTTAATTCAAGGTTGCGACGAGTTGCCGCATCTAAAATAATCGAATCTTGAGGGCGTTCCATGGTAATGCTACGGATATGAGGTAAAGAGGTGCGTTGCGTATCTTTCACATATTGTAATAAACAGCCAGCAGCACAGAGCGCGAGATGTGCATTCTCAACACCAAAACCTGTTAAATCACGAGTGCCAAATTGTAGATTGAGCTGTTGTTTTGCTGTCTCAGGTTCAAACTCCCAAATAGGGCGACGACGCAAGCCTTGTTGGCGCTCAATCAATGCCATTGATTCAAAGGTTTCTGGATAAAGTAATTCTGCTGGATGGGTACGTTGTAATTCAGCCATCATGCTTTCACTATCAGGCATTTCAGTAACTCGAAAACGCCCGGATGTGATATCTAATGTAGCATAACCAAATGCACCATTTTTATCTTGCCAAATAGCGGCTAAAAGGTTGTCTTGGCGTTCTTCAAGTAAGGCCTCATCTGTGACGGTACCGGGGGTCACAATACGAATAACTTTGCGTTCAACGGGGCCTTTGCTTGTTGCAGGATCACCAATTTGCTCACAAATAGCGACAGATTCACCTAATTGTACTAATTTAGCGAGATAATTCTCAACAGCATGATGAGGAACTCCTGCCATAGGAATAGGTTGCCCCGCAGACTGACCTCGTTTTGTTAATGAAATATCTAATAAGCGAGAGGCTTTTTTAGCATCGTCAAAAAACAGTTCATAAAAATCACCCATACGGTAAAACAACAAGATTTCAGGATGCTCTGCTTTAATTTTCAGATATTGCTGCATCATTGGTGTGTGGGAGTCTAAATGTTGAATGTCAGTCATGTTGTTGTCTGTCTTAACGTATTGAATTTTAAGTTATTTGTGAAAATCTATTGTTACACTGAATGTCGCTTTATTTCACAAGCTTTGTTCGATCATATCACAAGGTTTCAGTCTGTTGTTTTAATGATACAAATATCTTTTTAGACCAAGAGTGGAATAATTTTATTCACTATAATATCGTTGATTAACCGTTAATGGCAATCTGCACTTTTCTGAAAATTCATTGTTTTTAATTTATTACATATTGATTTGAAAGATATTTAATTACATTAATAAACAAAATGGGATATCTTTTACACAATAAATACGCAAATTAAAAAGTAAGGTAAATATTTAAATATTAAACATCAGAAAATCATCTCTTTCGCGGTACAACCCGCATAAAAAGAGTTTGTTAACTATTCTTCAATTTTTAATAGATGTAAAAAACCAGAGTCTATAAGAGTAATAGGGTATCTTATGGATAATTAAACAAAAAATAAATATAAAGAGTCACATTATGAGTCGTAAATTCTGATGGAAATGGTCGAATGGGACGATTATGGTGATTTGTTATTTTAAGTAAATCGCCTACAGAGTTAATTAAGTTGCCAGTTGAAACACTTATATAGGATATATATAAACGCTTAAAAAATATTTATAAAGATATAACAACGCACTTAAGTATATATACGTTATTAATCGTCTTAAAATACTCTTATAAAGAGTGTTGCTGTGATGTTTGAAATAAATGTAATAAATAATAGTCATTAATTATTAAACTCATTATAGTTTATAGCAAGTAAATTACTTAATAATATAATGAGGGATTATGAAAAAGAGCATATTAGCATCGATAATAAGTATTTTATTAATATCAGCAGTAGGTTGTGATAATTCAAATGAAAATTCGAATACAGGAACATCCTCGCAAGATAAAAATAAAACAGAGCAAACAACACAATCTAAGCCTGATTCAAAAAATACTCAAACTGATAAAGTTCAGTTTAGTCAGAAAATTGAAAAAGGTAATTTGTGGTTAGCAACGTTTAACGAAGATTTTGGCACCATTATACAGAAAAAAACGGGCAGAATTTCAGGTACAATTAACGTTAATCTTTTAGATAATACGAAAACAGTTTTAACAAGTTTAAGTTCTGATAATGGTGAAAGCATTGATTTAACACCTTTCAAAGTATTTGAAACAGAAACAGACCAAATAAAAAAAATGAAAGCGAGTAGTGCGATAATGCCTGTTAGGAGTGCTTTCTCTATGTATTTGAGTGTTTCAGGAGCAGAGCGAGCTAAAGAATCTTTTGAATTTATGAAAACGCTTTCCCCTACACTTCCAGAATTAGATGCTGTAGGTAATGCTTATGGTGAAAGTTATGTTGATTTATATGAAAAATTGCTAAAGCTTGGGGATTATCTGGTTGTAAAGGAGACTTATCGTTTAGATGATTTTGCACAAGCCAGTAATTTGTATGAAGACGTGAAAAATGCTTATGCCAAACTAATCGATGAGAAAGAAAAAGCTGCTGACGCATATGAAAACTATTATCAAGCAATGCATATTGAAGAGCTTGAATTAGTGAAAAAAGAAGGTTTGGTTGTTCGCTATCAAATTATGCAATCACTGGATACAGTAACCAACACACTTGATTCAATGAACCCAGATAAAATAGATGTGGCTACACTCTCTGCGGCAATTACCAAAATTGAAGCGCAATCAATTGAATTAGAAAAAACATTTGGTAATGAAGCGTTGCTGAATAAAGAAAATATGAAAGGTACTGATTATTCAGTTAAAAAGTATTTAGAATTATATCAACAACTTGTCATTGAGTTAAAAGTATTAGAGAAAAAACTCAATGAGAAGAAAGATATATCAAGTAGCATAAATACTATTTCAAATGAGTATAAATATTTGATAGAGAATTATAATTCTTTAATAGCGAAGTGATATTTACGCTGTAAAAATGTAAATCGCACTTTAATAGTGCGATTCTTCTCGCAAAATTTGTCTTTTATTCTGTATTTTATTAAACATAAAATGATTATTAGAAAAAGATGACTCAAACTAAAGTTCAGAAGAGTCTTGAAATAGAGTTGAATGCTAGGAAAAAAATATTAAAAATGTAATCTGTCTTTATAGACTTATTTATTAATAAGTATTAATGCTTATTCACTTACAGCAACCCTATTTATTTCGATTTTGACTTAATTTTATTGATAAAAATAACATATTTTTATCAGGGCAATCTAGGACTACCTATATGGATGTATTGCGCTTTTTACTTAGTCTTCCGTTTAAACTGATCCGTTTATTTGGCTGGATTATTGTTTTTTGTATTCGTCTTCTTGAGAAAATACTTAGCCCGTTTATAGGACAAATACAATGGAGTACACCTATATGGGTTAGTTTTGTTGCTCGGCATTTGAGAAATATTGAAAAGGGTATGGTGAACCACCCGAAAACGGTATTAGGTTCTATTATTTTTCTTCTAGTCATGTCATTTGGTAGTTACTACGGTTACCACAGTTATCTTAATCGCCCTGTTCCTATTGATGTTGCTCCCATTGTTGTACAAAAAGTTGATATAAAACTGACTGCCCCTGCGCCAATTAATTATGCCAGCGACAATCCTCAATCACAGAGAATAACGTTATCTTTTTCACGTTCTGCTGCACCTATTACACTTATTGATAAAGAAGTCACTGAAGGCGTGACATTAACGCCAGCTATTGAAGGGAATTGGCATTGGCAAAATGGTTCGACTCTTGTTTTTACAGCGAAAAAACCATTTGCAATGGGAAGCAAATATCAAATAGAACTTGATGAAGCTAAGTTATTAGCGCCCCAGTTTTCACTTAAATTAAAAAAATATGAATTTAAAACGTCTATTTTTGATTATCGTTTAGGAAATAGTGAGTTTTATCAAGATCCTCAAAATCCTGCTCAAAAGCATGCCATTATTAAAATTTCATTTAATGCCCCTGTTGATATTCAGAGCTTTGAAAAACGGCTTTCAATGAAATATGGTGATAATGAGAAGCTAAAATACGTTATTAATTATGATAATAAAAAATTAACGGCATGGGTTCATTCTGAACAGTTAGCGCTAAAAGATATTAGTAGCAAAGTGTTCCTTAAGATTGCACCAGGTGTTGCGAGTACAGTGACAGCAAACTCAACATCAAAAGAAAAAACCTATGGTGTGGATGTTCCAAGTTTATATAGCCTTAGTGTTTCCAATATAGAAAGTGAGCTTGTTGAGTCTGAAAATGGTAAAGATGCGCGTGTGCTTATTGTTTCTTTAAATGATGCGTTGAATGAGAAAGAGATAAAAAATGAAGTTAGTGCATGGTTATTACCTCAACACAATTTAGAAATACAAAATGCTGACCTTAACCAAGGTGAAGATGATTATTACGATTGGAATTTGAATGATGTTAGTAAAACTATTCTTGCTCAGTCAGAAAAATTAACACTTGAGATAAGTGATAATGAGCAAGAAAATCAGGCTACCTTTGCTTTTAAATATAATGCACCTGCTTATCGCTATCTATTGGTTAAAATCTCAAGTGGAATAACTTCTGTTGGAGGATACCAATTAAAAGAAGATCGTTATCAAATCGTCAGCGTCCCTGATTACCCACAAATGCTGAGTTTTGTATCTGAAGGTGCTTTACTTTCTATGACAGGAGATAAACGGATCACCGTTTCTGCTCGTAATCTTCCGGGGTTACAATTAGATATTAAGCGAGTTATTCCAAATCAGTTACAGCATATTGTTTCTTTTAAAGATAAATATTTTACTTCAACGAATTTTAACCGTCTAAATGATGAATATTTTACAGAGCATTTTACTTATCAAACAGCACTGAACAACGAAAATAAAGGTGAAACTCAATACAAGGGAATTGATTTAAGTCGCTATTTATCTGCTGATCCTAATGCTAAGCGTGGCATATTTTTATTAAAACTGACTTCTTGGGATCCGAATAAAGCATCAAGAACAGATGATGAAAACGAAGAGTATTATGAAGAGGGCGATGATGAAGTGGTTTCTGATGCTCGCTTTGTTGTTGTCACTGATTTAGGCATTATCGCGAAATCCTCGATTAACGGTTCAAGAGATGTTTTTGTACAATCTATTTATAGTGGTGAACCTGTTAGTAATGCGAAAGTCTCTGTCATTGCTAAAAATGGAACAACGTTACTTAGCAAAATAACTAATGCTGATGGACATGTTGCTTTTCCAACGCTTAAAGACTTTAGAAATGAACAAACTGCGGTTCTCTTTTTAGTTGAAAAAGAAGGGGATATTTCATTTTTACCGACAAATGCTTATTACGATAGACAATTAAACCTTTCTCGCTTTGATGTTTATGGCGATGATACGCCCAAAGATCCCCGCACTCTTGATAGTTTTCTTTTTTCTGATAGAGGTGTTTATAGGCCTGGTGAAACTTTCAATATAGGGCTAATTACACGGACATTTGACTGGAAAACGGCTATTGATGGAGTACCTCTACGTGTTGAAATTCGTGATCCTCGTAATACATTAATGTTAAATAAGTCCATGACATTAAACGAATTTGGTTTTAATGAATTGAGTTATACCACTTCAGAAAACTCGCCTACTGGAGATTGGAATATTTATCTTTACTTGGTGGGTAAGAATAACGAAGATGCCAGTTTATTAGGCAGTACGAGTATTGTCGTTAAAGAATTTGAACCTGACTTACTTAAAGTTGCACTTAATCTGAAACCTAATAGGCAACAAGGGTGGGTTAAACCTTCTGAATTAAAAGCATCAATTGACGTACAAAATTTATTTGGTACGCCTGCACAAAATAGACGTGTTGTGTCCAAATTAACGTTACGACCAATTTATCCTAATTTCTCACGCTATTCTGATTATCGTTTTTATGAAAACCGCCGTAATCACGATAGTTTTGAAACAGAGTTAGAAGAGACGACAACAAATGATGAAGGGATAGCTGATATTGATTTAGGGCTAGAGTCCTATGATGATGCAACTTATCAATTACAACTTATCTCTGAAGCTTTTGATGCAGGAAGTGGTCGCTCAGTCACTGCGGCGGCCCGTGTAATGGTATCTCCTCATGATTATCTCGTTGGGGTAAAAGCAGATGGAACACTTGACTATATCAATCAAAATGCACAACGTAATCTCAATTTTATCGCCATTGATCCAACATTAAAACAAGTTACTCAAGAGGCACTCACACTAGAACGTTATGAGCAAAAATACCTTTCTGTTTTAACTCGTCAAAATTCGGGTGTTTATAAATATCAGTCTAAATTAAAAGAAGTTTTTATTAATGAAGTCCCATTTTCTATTGATGAAAAAGGTAGCCACTTTTTATTAGAGACGCAAACACCAGGTAATTTTGTATTATTAGTCAAAAATAAAGCAGGTAATGTACTCAACCGCATCAATTATACGGTCGCAGGAAACGCGAATGTTACGCGATCCCTTGATCGCGAAGCTGAGCTACAACTTACTTTAAACAAAGACACATACAAAGCTGGTGAAGAAATAGAAATTGCCATTAATGCGCCTTATATCGGCAGTGGCATTATCACTATAGAAAAAGATAAGGTTTATCATTGGCAGTGGTTTACATCATCAACAACAAGTTCAGTACAAAAGATCCGTGTTCCAGATGATTTACAAGGTAATGGTTATATCAATGTCCAATTTGTTCGAGATATTAACTCTGACGAAATATTTATGAGTCCACTTAGCTATGGTGTTATACCGTTTAAAGTGAGTCGTGAAAATTTTCAAGCTAATATTGAATTGCAATCACCTGAGATTATCAAGCCAGGCGAGACTTTGCCGATCACCGTAAAAACAGAGACTCCACAACAAGTTGCTGTATTTGCTGTTGACGAAGGCATTTTACAAGTTGCACGATATAAATTAAAAGATCCATTGGATTACTTCTTCCGTAAACGATCATTAGAAGTTGAAAGCACACAAATACTCGATCTTATCTTGCCTGAGTTTAGCAAAATGATGTCACTGACTTCGGCACCGGGTGGAGATGCAGGAGAAGGTGTTGATCTCTATTTAAATCCATTCAAACGTAAAAAAGAAGAACCTGTGGCCTATTGGTCTGGTATTACGGAAGTAGAGGGTGAAGCGGTCTTTAATTATAAAGTGCCTGAATATTTTAATGGCAAGATCCGCATAATGGCAGTATCTGTTACCCCAAACCGTATAGGGAATGCACAACGTTATACTACAGTGCGTGATGATTTTGTATTAAGCCCACATATACCGACGACTGTTGCACCAAATGATGAATTTGATGTGACTTTAGGTATTGCAAATAATCTCACTGATCTTAATGGCGTTGAAACAAAACTAGATGTCATGATAACACCAGAGCCTCAATTAGAGGTGATAGGACAAAAGAGTTATCAATTGGAATTAGGTGAGAAAAAAGAAACGGTGGTTTCCTTTAGACTAAAAGCGAAATCGCAATTGGGTAATGGCGCTATCACTTTCTCAGTGAATACAGAAGGTAAAGTAACTCAACGGACGGTGGCTCTCTCTATTCGCCCTGCTTCAGCTTATCGAACTCAATCAAGCTTAGGCCGTATGGATGGAAAAGAGCAGAGTGTCACGTATATTCGCCAAATGTATGATGAATATGCCAATAGAGATGCGCGTGTTTCTTACTCTCCTTTGGTGCTCAGTAGTGCATTAGCACAATACCTTGCTAATTATCCTTATAATTGTTCAGAGCAAATAACCAGTCAGGCAGTACCGTTATTATTCCATCAACGTAATCCTGAAATGAAGGCTATCTATTCACAAGGTAAAATTCGTTCTCAACTTGAACAAACAATGGCGACATTACTCACTCGTCAAAATGGGCAAGGAGCAATAGGAACATGGCGCTCTACACCATCGACAGATCCCTTTGTCACCTTATATGTGGTTCAATTTTTACTAGAGGCACAAGAAGCAAATTACCCTGTATCTGATACGCTATTGCGATCATCCAATGAATATTTAACTAAGCTTGCCGTCAATGTAGGGTTAAATAATCAAGATGAACTTAGAATGCGTGCTTTTGCAGTCTATTTGTTAACGCGTCAAGGCAAAGTCACTACCAGTGAAATAGCAGCTATTCAAACGCGTATGCAAAAGAATTATCCAAAAACATGGCAGAGTGATTTAGGTGCTTTATATTTAGCAGCTTCTTATAAAATGTTGAAAATGGATAAACAAGCTGACGAGTTGTTAAAACCCACATGGCAAGAGCTAAGCAAGGCTTATAGTAAGGCGTGGTGGTCGAAAAACTATTTAGATCCACTGGTTTTAGACAGTACAAGATTGTATTTGATTGTGAAACATTTCCCTGAAAAAGCAGCTGATATTCCACCGCAGCTCTTAGAGAATATGGTATTGAGCTTTAAAGAAGAGCGCTATACCACACAATCATCAGCGATGAGTATTTTGGCGTTAGAGCATTACACTAAACAGATCCAAAACACCACAGCATCAGCACAACCATTAACTGTGAGTGCTAAAAAAGGTGAAAATCCGCCAATAGTGATCTCATCGATGACAAATGCAACTGCGATTGGCCAGTTTGGTGCAGGTATTAACGAAGTTTTGTTTAATAACCCAACAAATAATCCTGCTTGGTATGTTGTCACACAGTCTGGTTTTGATAGCGAGCAACCTAAAGAAGCGCTTTCACAAGGATTAGAAATTTCTCGTGATTACGTGAATGAAAAGGGTGAGTCTGTAAATAGTGCAACATTAGGCGAAAAGCTTTATGTACATATAAAAGTTAGAGCCAATGCAAAGCAGGGCGTTGATAATGTTGTGCTGGTGGACTTACTTCCGGGAGGATTTGAGGTTGTACAACAATCAATGGATGATGTTGATAACCCTGAAGTGGAATGGTTGTCACCAACCGGATCAAAAGGAACACGCTGGTCACCAGAATACAGTGATATTCGAGAAGATAGAGTCATTATTTATGGTACAGCTAGCCAACAGGTACAAGAATTCGTTTATCAAATTAAAGCGACTAATTCTGGGGTGTTTACAATACCGCCAGCATTTGCAGAAGCGATGTATGATAGAGAAATACAAGCATTAGCTGTTGGTAAAGGCGTTATGACTGTTAATAAACCGACGCAAAATAATGGCAATGTAAAATGAAATTAAATTGGGTTTCAAACGCCGGTTTTTGGTTATTTTAAAATGATCAGGAGTCGGCGTGTTTTACAAAATATTTTGATGGGTGGCTTCTTAGTCGCCCTCTTTTGTGTAGTGTTCCGATTATTTCCTCATCCAGCACTTTCAGAGGGGTTCTTATCTTCAACGGCTTATTATGATAGCAATGGCAACCTACTTCGCTTAACACTTGCTAATGATGAACGCTATCGGTTATGGACAGATTTAGACGACATTTCGCCTTTAATGGTTGAGAGCGCCATGCGATATGAAGATCGCTGGTTTTATTATCATACAGGTTTTAACCCTTACAGTTTAATTCGTGGTTTTTTCGTCAGTTATATTTATGGTGAACGATTACAAGGTGGCTCTACTATTACAATGCAATTAGCGCGTATGCATTGGCAATTAAATACGCGAAATGTAGGGGGAAAACTGGTTCAAGTATTACGTGCTATCCAATTAGAACTCAGTTATTCAAAACATGATATTTTGGAAGCGTATTTTAACTATGCACCTTATGGGCGAAATATAGAGAGTGTTGGGGCAGCAAGCCTGATTTACTTTAATAAAAATCCTAAAGAATTAACATTACCCGAAGCGTTAACACTTGCCGTATTACCTCAATCACCCAGTTACCGGATAGAACCAAATACCGATGGTATTAGTCTCTCTTTAATGAAAACACGTAACCAGCTTTATGATTATTGGTTAAAAGAGCACCCTAAAGATGCCAATTTATCTGCACTCTTCCAATTGCCTCTTCAGTTACGTCAACCAGAAAAAATGCCTTATATAGCCCCTCATTTAGTGGAACAAATAGAAAAACAAGAAAAATTTAATCCAAGAAAACCCACAACTATAGTGACAACGCTTGATCTTTCATTACAGAGATTAGTTGAAAAGCAGGTTGATGCCTTTATTGAGCGAAATAAACATATTGGTGTTAAAAATGCTTCGGTGATCCTCGTTGATACACGAGATATGGGAGTTAAAGCGCTAGTCGGTTCGGCAGATTATTATAATGTGGATATTCATGGGCAAGTTAATGGAACTAATGCCAAGCGTTCACCGGGTTCAACATTAAAGCCTTTTATCTATGCATTAGGATTAGAGCAAGGCATTTTACATCCCCGAACAATTTTAAAAGATGTACCCTCTACCTTTGGCAGTTATGCGCCAGAGAACTTTGACTTACGTTTTTTAGGGCCTATTTCTGCCACTCAAGCTCTCAATTATAGTCGAAATATTCCCGCGGTAGCTATTGCTTCACAATTGAAACAGCCTACGCTTTATCAGTTTTTACAAATGTCGGGTGTCAGTAATATGGCCAGTGAAAAACATTATGGTTTATCGCTGGTGCTTGGAGGTGGTGAAATTACGGTACAAGAGTTAGCAAAGCTTTATGGAATATTAGCTAATCGGGGAGAGCTTAAACCATTAAGAATGCAAAGTACGGATACTATTGCTAAACCTATCCGATTGCTAAGTGAAGAGGCAAGCTTTATCACGCTAGATATGCTAGGGCAACATCGAAGACCCGATGATACTCTTGCTCAAAAATCTATGACTTTACCCATTTATTGGAAAACAGGCACCTCTTGGGGATTTCGTGATGCATGGAGTAGTGGGATCTTTGGCCCCTATGTTTTAGTGGTTTGGATCGGTAACTTTGATGGTAAAGGAAATAGCGCATTAATTGGCGCAGAAGCTGCTGCACCTCTATTTTTTAATATTATAGATAATATAGTTGCAGACTATCCGAAACTAAAAGAGCCTCGATTTAAACTGCCTGAAAATATTAAACAAGTCGATATTTGTTTGGCGAGTGGTAATTTACCTACACCATGGTGTCAACGTAAGGGTAAAACATGGTTTATTCCAGGAAAATCACCGATTAAAGTGGATACTATTTATCGGCCTTTAGCAATTGATAAAATAACAGGAGAGGTTGTCTGTCCACCATATAATGAAGATCAGGTAAATATCGAAATTTTTGAATATTGGCCTTCTGATTTAGCCAAAGTATTTGCTCAAGCAGGGCTACCAAAGCGAACACCTCCTTCTACCGCTCATTGTAAAAATGGAGATATGGCCGTGACAGGGACACCTCCTCGCATATTATCGCCATTACGAAATACAACCTATACCTTAAGACGAGCATCAGTGCCAAATACGTCCATTGTATTTAATGCAACAGCAGATAATGACAGTAATATTATTTACTGGTTTGTTGATGATGCTTATTTGGGAAACAGTACCAATCAACGTTCAATAGAGTGGCAGCCAAAAGAAAGTGGCCGCTACCGCATACGTGCCGTTGATGATAAAGGTCGAGCAGACACTCGTAATATTCGAGTTGATATTATTGGTGTGATGAGAACACAAGTGGCAGAAGTAGATTAATATTAGTGTTAAAAACCACTGATTTTACTTAATGATTGTCTTGAAATTTTAATATTAATTTCTATCGTGATCTTATTCTAACTATTATAACTCGATATTGTTGCAAGATAATTATTAGGTAAAATATTAAAAAATATTTTATCTTGTCAGCAAGGAAGAAATAATCAGTATGAAAACTCGAATTCTAAAATTAGCATTATTAGGCGCATTAACGTTACCTTTAGTTGGATGTGGTGATGGAACACCTAATTGTGATAGCACTGAAGCAAAGAACTTAGTGGTCGATATTACGAAAGATGAATTACGTGATCAAAAAATGGCCGCAGTGATAGATCAAATTAAGATAAAAGTGGAAAGCGTGCGTACTCGTGAACATGACGAAAAAAGAGATACTTATTCGTGTGCGGCTGAACTTTCTTTTGAAGGTAAAGGCGGTAAGAACTCGATTCCAATTACTTATACCATCGAAAGTACGGATGATGGCAAAGAATTTTACGTCAATGTATTTGGTTTATAATTGATTCAGATAAAAAACCATCGTTATGATGGTTTTTTATTTTAAGAGGGCATATGACTGATTTTAATAAACAGGAAGATTTTTGTGATGAATCGGTAAAAAAGAAATACTCAGCCATTATAAATTTAGCAAGAAATACAGCTCTAAAACATGATGAATTAGAAGATAATCTTTTATGCTCTACTAACTTAGTTGATGTGCTTAATATTAATGAAAATAAACATAGTATTATTTTAAAGAAAATATTAAACAATAAAAAAGGTAATGAATATAAATTTATTCCTTCTTTTTTAAAACGGGTTTTAAAGAAAGAAATTATATTTAATTATAATGAATTAAAAATTAAAACAGAAATTAATAGAGTTGATATTAGTATTGAAGATGGATTTAATGCAATTATAATAGAAAGTAAAGTTTGTAATGCACTAGATCAAGAACGACAATTGGAAAGATATATTGAGAAATTTATCTCTAATGGATATCAAGAAGAGAAGATTTTTATTTTATATTTAACGGGGCATAAAAAAGAAAGTTACCGACCTGAGAGTCTTGGTAAGTATAAAGAAAGTAATAAGGTTTATTTTAAACTTTCTTCATTTGAAAGTGAAATATTAACATGGTTAGAAAAGGATGTTTATCCTCATATAAATAAAAACAATAAAGCTTTTGATTCTTTTGTTTATCAATATAAAGATAGTTTGAAAATTAAATTTCTAAATCAGCATGAAGAAGAAAAAAACAAAATGAATGATGAAATAAATGACTATATTCTTAATGAAATAAATATATCTGAAAATTACATTGATGACAGCATTGATGAGATAAAGAAAATCATTAATGATACAGAATCATTAAGAAAAAATTTAAATACTCTCTTAATAAGAGAAGTAGAGAGAGTTTTTACTTTATGGGGTAATAAAATAAAAAATGATTATCCTCAGTTAGCGTTTTCAGATGATAACTGCGAAATAAATGAAAAGCATGTTGGTGTTTTAATCAATTATAACAAAAATAAATTTTCGGTTGCTATCGAAAAAGATAGCTCGAATATTTATATTGGTGTAAAAGTTCATTCTTATAAAGAACCAGGGCTTAATGACGAAATAGCTAAATTATTAAATAACGTATTTGATACCTCTTATAAAATAGGAGTAAATTATTGGTATGGATGGAAATATATCAATAATTATGGCCAGGTTTACTCTAATTTTGAATTATTATTGGATAAGATAAATCAAGAGATAGAACTGCTATCTGAGAATAAAAAGTAGATATATAAATACTAACCCTATATATCTACTTGTAATAAATTACACTAGATCATCCAGAAACTCGGGTGATGGAACAAAGAATAATGTACCTGTTATAGGAGTGCTGAATTTAAGTAATTTATCAGTATGACCTTCAGGTGTGCCTGCAAACATATTTTCTAACATGCGACGGGTTGTTGAAAAATAACGTGCATAACCAATAAAATAAGTACCATATTCATTTTTTGATGGATTGGAAAAAGGCATATTGGCTCTGACAATTTTTAAATCATCACCGTTTTCATCTTGAATATTGGTGACAACATTATGAGAACCGGGCTCTTTTTCTTCATCGGTTAATTCAACATCGTTGAATTTATGTCTACCAATGACTTTTTCTTGTTCGATAAGAGACTGCTTTTCCCATGCTTCCATATCGTGAATATACTTTTGTACAAAGGCGTAGCTACCTCCTGAAAACTCAGGATCTTCATCACCAATAACAGCATAAGAAGCACGCTCATCTTCATATTCAGGGTTTTCAGTTCCATCGACAAAACCAATAATAGAACGCCCATCAAAATATCTAAATCCATGCACTTCATCGACAGGTGTAACAATATTCTTTAGCTTTTGGCTGATGATAGAAGCTAATTCGTAACAGGCAGAAACTTTGAGAGCTCGAATATGGAAAAAAAGATCGCCCGAAGTAGAAACCGCAGTATAAGTATCACCTTT
Source organism: Proteus sp. fly-1008 (assembly GCF_040140305.1). Classification (NCBI taxonomy): domain Bacteria; kingdom Pseudomonadati; phylum Pseudomonadota; class Gammaproteobacteria; order Enterobacterales; family Morganellaceae; genus Proteus; species Proteus sp. fly-1008. The sequence continues at coordinate 81,475 of NZ_JBEEWH010000011.1, read as the reverse complement.
AATTTCTTTAAAGGTATTTAGCTCTTTGGGTTTTGCTTGATTGGGAAATAATGTAGCCCATGCATTTGCACCGAAGCCCATTACACAGCTTGTTTCCAATTCAGGAAAACGTGTTCTCATACTACGTATTAGACCAGAAAAATTATTACAAAGATCGATCAGAATTTCGCGGTTTTCAGGTGAGTGGATGAGGTTAAAAACTAAAAAATAGGCATTCTCACAGGGTGATTTCGTAACATCTTGGTATTTCATGGTGATCCCTAAATGACGAATAATAATTAAGTCATATTTACAAAATATTGTTTTTTAGTTTTACACCAAAACTCTCCCTATTACAAAGAAAGGGAGAGGTTTTTATCCTGATTTTTATAAAAAAAGAATGGAAGGCTATGTTATTCTTTTTATTTTGTAGCATATTAATGTGATGTGTTAATTAATACTTTCATGACTACGATAAATTAAAGATAAATGAGGATGTTGCCATAAACTTGCTGGAGTGACGGTTGTTCTTTCCCAAGGAATTTGCCCAATAAACCATAATTTCCAAAATTGTAATTTAGCATTAGGATTTTTACTTAATAATTCTTGGAAGGTTTCGATTTCACCTACACGAATAGAAAGCGCTGATTTATAAATATCGAAAACAAATTTAGAGCAAAATTGACGGGAAGAATCGTATTTGAATCCTGTATGGTAAAGCTTATTTAATCTTTCTGGGACTTGTGCGATAAGTGCATTTTTTTGTTCATTGGATAATTGTGTTGATAAACGGCGTATTGCATAGCGTTTATCAGCTGAACGATTAATAAAGCGAGTTAATGTCGTTGTTGTTGAGAGTGGAACACGGCTTTCTGCTACTAAATAATCTTTACCATTATGGCCAATAATAATGCCAACATGGTTGCTCCAGCATAAAGAAGCTGAGGAAATTTGACGAAATAAAGAGGTACCAATACATGTAAATACGATATCACCAACTTCTAATTCTTGTGGATAATCAAGTTTTATCATCATTATATTACCTATTAAATAGAAGCATAATTATCATTCTTTGACTCTAATAAATAGATATGGTTTCTATTTTATAACTCAATGACTTTAAAATAAAAAGTAGACCGCAACTTAATAAAATCTTAATTTTAAGAACAATGTAATTTTTTATTGATAATAAGATGCTTAATTTAGAATATTTTAAAAAACATTGTGATTAATCCAATTGTTCATCTGGAATATCATATTTTACGACAACACTATTTTTATAAAGTAATTCAGATTTCAGTAATTTAGGGAAAGCGCCTACATTATTCTTAGTATAAATATCTCGCCAAATTTCATTGCAACGATACACATGCTCTCCTTTTTTAATAAAAGCAGAGGATTTTTCGTAGATATGATAGCGATACTCCCTCGCTTTGTTACAGAGCAATTCTCCTTCTAGTTGATGCTCTGCTACATGTAATTTAATTTGATAATCATAAGGTGTTGGATTATATAAAATTAAATCCACATAATTATAGAAAATAGCAGCGCCAGATCCAAAAGGAAGAACTCTTCCCTCATCAGGAAAAGGATCAAAACTATGATTAGCTTTTTCAATCACTGTTAACTCAGAATGTAGTGCTAGCCAATGAATTAAATTACTTGCCTGACAAATTCCGCCACCGACACCTTTTCTAGCCTCACCGTAAGAAAGTTGCATGCCATCAATAAAGCCTCGTTTATAACTAGGTTTTCCAACTAGATAGCAAAAAGAGAAATACTCACCAGGATGGATAATGACGCCATCAAGTGCTTTTTCAACTAATTTAAGATTTGTAATTTTATTGTATTGTAATTGAATATCACTTTCGCCACGGCGACTAATTAATTTAGATGTGTGTTTTAGATAACGGTATAAAAGTCGTTGTTCTGGTTGAACATCTCTACTATATTTTCGGCCTGAAAATCGCCAGCTTAGCGAACGAAACAAACGACGTTGCGCCACTCTCAAAGTATAAAGAATAGGGTGATAGGATGAGAGTGTTTTACGCATAAAATCCTTTTAAACGATATTAGAGAAAGGTAGAGAATAGGGAATGTATCATAACGATTTAGCCGAGATATTGATATGCGAATATCCCTAAAATAAGGTAACTAAGAGATTAGATAATCAATTTACTGATTGAGATCTTTAGTTAAAATCTGAGCTTGAGATTGTAAGACTGATAAGAAGTTCTTAGTAGCAGGAGAGATATACTTTTCTTTATGATGAAAATAACGAATACCTCGACTAAATTGAATATCATCAAAAGAAACTTCACATAAAAGGCCTGATTTTAATTCTTGTAAAATAGATAAGCGAGATAAAACGGAAACTCCTAATCCATGAATAACACCTTGCTTGATCCCCTCTAAACTATTTATTTCCATTACATTTTTGATCTCTTTATTACTTTCTTTGATCCTGTCTAATAAAAAATCACGAGTGGCAGAGTGCTCTGGTTTGATCAGAAAAACTTCAGATGCAATATCAGAAAATCTGCAATGTTTCTTTTTGGCTAACCAATGTTTTGGAGAACAAATCAGCACGAGAGGATCGATAAGAAACGTATCAAGGTGATATTCAGTCGGATCTAAATAGATATGATCTGACATGATTAAAAACTCTAATTCTTGGGTATCAAGTTTATGGATAAGTTGTGTTGAACTTGAAATATCCATGCTGAGTTTTACGTCAGGATACTGCTCTCTAAATTGAGCCATAATTTGTGGCAACAGGTAAACACCAACAAAATGGCTAGCGCCAAACTTAATTTCGCCTTTAGAGGGATCATCAAATTGTCGCATATGCTCGGAAGAGGATTTTACTAAATTAATAATCTGAGTTGCATATTGTTGATATACCTTACCTTGAGGCGTTAAATAAAGCCGATTATTGATCCTTTCAAACAATGTTGTTTGTAATTCTTCTTCCAATTTTCGAATTTTTATACTGACACTAGGCTGAGTGCAAAATAGGCGCTCCGCAGTTTCAGTCACATTAAAACCGTTAGCAAGTAATAGAAAGGCATCTAATTGGCTTAAGTTCATATCAATACCATAAATTATTTTTATAATGATAATATATTAATACAATTATCTTTATACCTCAATATTTCTATACTGGACTTCCTACCCTACATATTAAGAGGAACCGGTTATGGAAAAGACTGCGAAGCGAGATGATATCGCTAAACCAGCGCCATCATCACCAGAACAAAACGGCAAAAAAATAACATTAAAAACAATAGGAATACCTTTAGCTTTATTGGTATTACTCACTCTGTTCTTTATGCCAACACCAGATGGATTAAGCATTGAAGGACAAAAAGCGATTGCTATTTTTTGTGCGGCATTAATTTTATGGGTGTGTGGATCGTTGCCCATTTATTTAACGTCAATGTTAGTGATTGTATTACTCCCATTAACAGGCACTGTAGCAAAAGAAAAAGTTGTTTTTGGTACATTAGGCTATGACGTTATTTGGTTGATGGTGTCAGCATTTGTTTTAACCTCTGCAATGATCAAATCAAATATTGCCAGACGTTTTGCCTTGTGGATGATCACAAATTTTGGTCAGACTCCCAAAAAAGCACTCTTTGTTCTTATTCTTATTAACTTCTGTTTAGTTTTCTTTGTTCCATCAACAACTGCTCGTGCAACATTAATGGTGCCGATATGTATGATCTTATTAGAAATACATAAGGCTATTCCTGGAAAAAGTAATTACGGAAAATTAATGATGTTGCAAGGTGTGCAAGCCGATGCATTAGCAACATCAGGAGTGATGACAGGAACGGCGGCTAATATTATTGCGGTTGGGTTTATCAACTCACAAGCCGGTGGCTCTATTGGTTATATGGATTGGCTAATTGCTTCTTTCCCATTGGCAATTGTGGGAATGACTATCTCCTTTTTTATTGGATTAAAACTTTTCTCTTTTAAAGGAGAGGTCGATTTCGAAGGTTCTTTAGAGAAATTAAAAAAAGAACGCTCACAACTTGGTTTATTAACCAAGAATGAGAAAAAAGCCATGTATATCTTTTTAATGGCGGTCTTTTTATGGGCAACAGAAAGTTATCACCAAGATATGTTTGGTTTTAAAATTAGCGTCTATATGACAGCTGTCATTGCTGCCATTCTCTGTTTGATGCCACGTATTGGTTTATTAACGTGGAATGAAGCCAATATCAAATGGGATCTAATGATATTTGCAGCAGGTGCTTATGCGGCTGGTAACACCTTAGAATCTACAGAAGGTGCGCAATGGTTAATTGGTAAAATGGTTTATGGGCTTGGGCTAGAAAATATGAGCACTACAATGGTCTATATTGTGGTTGTTTTTATCTGTATGTATAGCCATTTAATTTTTACGAGTAAAACAGTAAAAACAACCATATTAATTCCAGCCATTATTGCACTTGCTAAAACATTGGGCATGGATCCGGTTACATTAGCATTAGCTGCGTCATTTACACTGACTTATACCATTACCCTACCACCACATTCAAAAGTAAATACTATCTATTTCTCAAGTGGCTACTTTAGTGTATTAGAGCAAATGAAATATGGATTAATTACTTGTTTTGTTGGGGCGTCGGTAATTTCTATCGCGATATTTACTTGGTTCCAAATTCTTGGATATGGCCTATAAACCATTAAATTAAGGAATAATAATGAGACTAATTTTATTAAGACACGGTGAAACCTTATGGAATATGGAATCGCGCTTACAAGGGCATGCTAATTCATGTTTATCACCAAAAGGAATTAATCAAGCAATGGCGATAAAAGAGAGTATTAAATTATTATCGCCAGCTCGGATTATCACATCAGATTTAGGTAGAACAGTACAAACAGCAGAAATTGTTGGTCATCCAAAAGCTATAAAAGAGCCATTATTGCGAGAACTAAATATGGGTGAATGGACAGGACAAAGAAAACCAGAACTGATAAGACACCATGCAGATAAATATAAAAATTGGCGAGCTGGAACTTATACACCACCTAAAGGCGAAAATTGGTTTGATTTTTGTGATCGCATAGGGGCTGCATTACAAGGATGGGTACGTAAAGAAGATAGTGATTTATTAGCTGTTGTACATAGTGGGGTTATTCGAGCAGCTTGCAAAGTTTTTTTAAATCTATCTCCAGAGTTTTTATTACCTGCAACACCAGGAACAATAACAATATTAAATTTTGACTTGAATTCTGATAAAGCACCAAAATTAGAAGCTTATAATATTGGTTCCTATATGCCAGATAAGAATGTCGCTGATTAAGATTAATAAGAAGTGGTTTTAAAATTAATCGTTGTAATTTAATTTATATAGCTATCTAAAAAACACTCCGATATTAAATCAGAGCAAGGGAAACCTTGCTCTTTTTTTGCTTATGGAAATGAAAAAAAATCATATATTTTATATGCAATATTTTTTTATTCTTTTTTTATTCAAATTGTAACTGATAAGTTAAATCGAATTTTGTTCAAAAATAGCAAGTTAAGGATTTAATTTAATCAAAAAAGAATAAAAAGTAGATTTTATTGTTAAGAGAAAATAATACTTTTCTTTATTCACACTATATGCGTTATAAAACGAAATAAAAAACACATTTATTAATAAGAAATAGTATTTAACTTTTATTTTGATTTAACAATGTTGTATCAATATATGAAAATTTAAAATAATTAAAAATAAACTTCATTAATTAACTAATGAAGAGTTTACTTGGTTTTAAATTCTGATTTAAATCAAAAAAGTGAATATTATACCGCTATAACCAAAACTTGTTTATTATAAAAAACAATTAGATAATACTCACATTCTGAGTTAATTAAGTATTTTTAATTAATTTGGTTTTATTAATAAAAATTAATCGGAGTAAAAATGAGAAAAAACTTACTTGCAACATTAATTGCTGCTACCACTATCTTTGTCGCTAATAATACATTAGCCGCGGATGGCACTATTGATTTTACAGGGGAAATCATCGATAACGCGTGTGAATTAGCGGCTGGTTCAGATGCATTAAAAGTGAATCTTGGTAAAGTTTCTAAAACAGCATTACCAAGTACAGGAAGTACAGCAGCAGCAACGAAATTTACAATTAAATTAATTAATTGCCCTGCAACTATTAATAGTGCAACCGTAAAATTTGATGCTGACTCTTACTTAGGTGACGACACTGTTATTGCATTAAGAAAGGATACAGGGGTAGCGACAGGAGTTGGTATTCAAATTACAGATGATACAAATACGGTAGTTCCATTATTTACAGCATCTAAAGCGTATGCATTAAAAACAGGGGTGGAAAATAATTTAGATTTTCGTGCTCGTTATATTGCAAAATCTGACACAGTGACTGTAGGTCCTGCAAATGGTAATGCAACATTTACAATTAATTATAATTAAAAATAATTAAGTAGTAACAAAAGGATTAAAGGGATTTGATCCTTTATTTTAAAATTATGGTGATAATATGAAATATATTCTGTATGTTTTAATTTTTATTTTACCTCTGATAAATACTGCGAATGCTGGTGTCATTATCGGTGGTACTCGGGTTATTTATGACGAGGGAAAAAAAGACGTTAGTATTGGTGTTGAAAACCCTGATGCTATTCCTTATTTAATCCAGTCTTGGATTGATGATATTAATGAAAATGAACAACCTTTTTTTACTATAACTCCTCCATTATTTAGGTTAAATAGTGAGAATACTAATGCGTTAAGGATATTCTTGACTGAAAATAAATTACCTAAAGATAGAGAATCACTTTTTTGGTTAAATATAAAAACAATTCCAGCAACAGAAAAAACGGAAAACTCATTACAAATTGCCTTTAAAACACAAATTAAATTAATTTTTCGCCCTGAAGGTTTGAAAGGTGTTAATTTTATAGAAGAACAGAAAAAACTAGAGTGGTCAAAAAATGGGAATAAAATAAATGTAAAAAACCCGACCCCTTACTTTATTAATTTTCAAATAGTCAAATTTAATGGTTTTTCTGTTAATGATGTTTCATATGTCGAACCTTATTCAACAAAATCTTTTGATATTAATAATAATGAAAATCATGGCATTATAAGTTGGGAGATTATTAATGACTATGGTGCAACCACTGAACTATCGGAAGTTAAAATATAATATCTAATAAATTTAGGTTTTAATATGAAATTAAATAAAGTATGTATTAGCCTATTTTTATATTTAGGCTATATAGCCTCATTATATGCAGAAGAGATAAACTCAAAAAATACCTACTTCGATCCGGATTTTTTAGAGTTACCCAATAAAGGCTCTATTGATCTATCTCAATTCGATAATGATGAACAGTTAGCAGGTATTTATTATGTTGATATTTATGTTAACACTAACTTAATTGGTACTAAGAAAGTCAAATTTGATAAGAAAGATAATGGTGAATTAATCCCATGTTTATCAATAAAAGATCTTGATAGTTTTGGTATTAAAACAAAAGAATACCAAGAGCAATTAAAATCGAATGATCAATGTGTGGACTTATCGATTATTCCTAATAGTAAAAGCGAATTTGATTTTAATTCTCAACGCTTGTATTTAAGTATTCCCCAAATTGCGTTAGATAATAAACCGAGAGGATTTGTTAATTTAGATAATGTTGATAATGGGATAGCCGCATTGCTCTTAAATTACAGTTACAGTGGCTCAAAAAATTATGATAGGAAGAGCAATGGTTCAAATATAACATCAAATTATCTTAATTTAAGACCCGGTATAAATCTGGGACCTTGGCGCTTGAGAAATTATACAACTTGGTCAAATAGTAGTGACAGCTCAAGCCAATGGGATACCGTTTATACGTATTTATCTCGTAGTATTAACCAAATTAAAAGCCAATTAATTCTAGGTGATGGTGTTTCTCCCTCATCTGTCTTTGATAGTGTGCCGTTTAGGGGAATACAACTCGCTACAGATGATGATATGCATCCTGAAAGCTTACGTGGATATGCTCCAGTTGTACGTGGGATTGCCCGTAGTAATGCTCAAATTACGATCAGACAGAATGGTTATACAATTTATCAAACTGAGGTTGCCGCTGGGCCTTTTGAAATCGATGATTTATATCCAACGGGAAGTAGTGGTGATTTGTATGTAACAATTAAAGAGTCTAATGGCAGTGAACAACATCAAATAATCCCTTTTGCCTCTTTACCTGTTTTACAACGAGAAGGGTATTTATCTTATAGTATTACTGGGGGAGAATATCGCTCTTATGATAAAGATATTGAAAAAAAGAAATTTGGACAGGCGACTTTAATTTATGGTTTACCTTATGGAGCGACTGCTTATGGTGGTAGCCAAATAAGTAATAAATATCAATCATACTCTCTTGGTTTAGGGCAAAATTTAGGCGCTTTAGGCGCGATATCAATTGATGTCACTCAGGCTAATTCAACCTTGAATAACGGTAGCACAGAGCGTGGACAGTCTTATCGTTTTAGATATAACAAGAATTTAAATACGTTAGGAACAAATATTGCGTTAGCAGGATATCGTTATTCTACTGGTGGATATTACAGTTTATCTGAGGTTTTTGATGAATATCGTAGTGGAATGAATGCACCAGAGATTGAACGACGTCGTAATCGTGCTGAAATTACGATCAATCAAAATTTAGGTGAAAGTTATGGTTCACTTTCTGTAGGTTATGTTAGAGAAAATTATTGGAATAGTGAGAGAAAAACACAATCAGCGACAGTCGGTTATAACAATAGTTGGCAGGGGATAAGCTATGGGCTGAACTATATTTATAATAAAAATACGAATCGCTATTCTTATAAATCAGATAGTTATTCTAAGAATGAAGATGATCATCAATTAGCATTTTCGGTTAGTGTGCCATTTAGTTTCTTTGAAGATACCTTTTATTATAACTTTAATACGAATAGCAGTAGTAATAGTCCGAGCACAGGAAGTGTGGGCATCTCCGCATCTCAGTTAAATAATCGGTTAAATTGGAATCTTCAACAAGCTTTTACGAATCAAGATCAAGGATCTTCTGGAAATTTAAACGCATCTTATAAGGGAAAATACGGGGAGTTGTCAGGAGGAAGTGGGTATAGCAAGGATAATTATAATTTATATTATGGCGCAAATGGAAGTTTAGTTGTTCACTCTGGCGGGATTGTTTTAGGGCAACAGCTTGGAGAAACGGCGGCTATTGTTGATATTCCAGATGCCGCAGATGTTGCTATTTTAAATCAGGCGGGAGTTAAAACGAATGATAATGGCTATGCTTTAGTACCTTATATTACGCCATATCGTAAAAATACAATTGATGTTGATACTTCGGCATTACCAGAAGATACCGAAATGGCGCTGACAAGTCAGACCGTTTCACCAAGCCGAGGTGCTTTAGTTAAAGCAAAATTTGCAGCTAATGTCGGATATAGAGCATTAGTAAAATTAACATTTGAAAACGGTGAACCACTTCCATTTGGGGCACAGGTTATTTTTAATAATAATTTACAATTAAACAGTATTGTTGGAAAAGATGGAGAAGTGTATTTATCAGGGCTTAATGAATCGGGGAAATTTATTGTTAAATATAACGATGCTCAATGTAGTGTAAATTATAATTTATCAGGAGTGTCTAATTATTTAGGGCTTTATAAAATCACTGCTATTTGTCAAAAATAAACTGACATAAGTTTACATATTAATAAGATAATCTCTTTTTGGCTAATTTAAATATAGCTAAGGGTGTTCTCTGCGCGTAGGTAAATAAAATGAAAAAAAGAGTCAGTAGTTTTATATTAATAAATATATTTTTAATAAGTTTTTGGTCTAAAGCATCAGATAATATTACCTTGAATTTCTCTGGGAATATAAGGGTTTCAACTTGTAATATATCTAATGGAAGTAATATTAATGTTGATTTGAAAAATATTCCTGCGGCTAAATTTGAGAAAGCGAATACCTCATCTGAATGGAATAACTTTTATATTAATTTTACAAATTGTTCTACAGCTATTAATCAAATACACCTGACATTTTCAGGTGTTGCTGATACTGCAGATGCGAATAGCCTATATAAAAACCAAGGAAGTGCTAAAAATATCGCTGTGCAATTAGAGAATGGAACGGGTACGGTGAAGCTAGGAAATAAACAATCATTAGTTCTCACATTAAATGGGAAAACAGACGTTAATTTATGGTTACGAACACGTGCTTTTAGTCCATCAGGAAAAGGAATGCCGGGGACAATATCAGCGAAAGTAACTGCCAATATTGTTTATTTATAAAAGAGAAAAACATGAGAAATTTAATATTTTTATTGTATTTTTTTTCATTTTTTACAATGGCAAATACTGTCAATATCAATATTTATGGTTCAGTGACAGTATCACCTTGCGAAGTTGTTAGTAAAGATTATTTAATCGATTTTAAAAAGGTAAATATCAGAGAGTTAAAAAGTACACAATATACTGATTGGATTAATTTCTCAGTAAAATTAAAAAATTGTCCTATAAGTACCCAGAAAGCAATAATGACAATAACAGGTGTTGCAGATCCTAATAATGGAAATTATTTTATTAATAATGGGACAGCGAAAAATATTTCATTAAATTTGATAGAAAACATTAATAAAACAAATGTAAAAAATGGGACTAAATTAGAAACTACGATTAATAGCGGAACAAAAACAGCAGAATATCTCTTTGCTGCTAGATTAATTAGAACAAGTAATGAAATAACTACAGGCTCATTTAAAAGTCACCTTGAATTTACATTACTTTATAATTAAAAAATATTTAATTTAGGAGATAAATGTGACAAATAAATATCCAGTATCAAAAGCAATAGGTAAAAAAATTGCATACTACAGAAAAATGTATGGGATTTCATTGGATGAATTAGCGGAAAAAATTGGTGTTAGCCAGCAACAACAATCAAGATATGAAAGAGGTATTAATAGAATTAATATAGATAGATTAAATCAATATGCAGAAATATTTGGTGTTCACTTAAAGGATTTTTTTATTCTCGATGAAAAAGACGATAGTGAAATTAAAAAAATTCTATTGAAAAAAAATGAGATGAAAAATGAAAGATACAATAACTAAATCATTGTTATTAAGTGGTTTTTTGTTTTATTCCACTTATTCGGTTGCGGCTTGCATTCAAAATCCAAACTTTAATAACATTATTGTTAATGTGCCTAATCGAGAGTTTAATATTCAATATGACGACACCACAACACGAACACTTGCTGAGCTTAAAATTACGTATAAACAAAATTTTATTAATACATTCTCAGGAAAAGATGGTAAATGCGGAAATGCCGTTATTTCAGGTGATTATATTAATGGATGGGTAACTAATTCAAATAAAATAGCGGCAACCAATATTCCGGGTATAGGGATTAGAGTCAAGATGACAGAAATTGGTTATATAAATACCACGTTTAGTCGATTCGCAGATAATCTTAAGTATGAAATTAGAAATCCTTATTGGACTGTGGAAATAATAAAAACAGGTAGAGTAACTCAATCAAACTCTTTAACCGCAGGAAATTTAGCACGAATGGTACAAACGAATACATTACCAAATAATAGCCGATGGATTTTATCGACATTAAGAATACCTATCGGTGCGATAAAGGTAAATTCATTAAAATGCACCACTAAAGCGGATAGCTATAATATCAATTTAGGCACATGGTATGATACCCAGTTTAAAAACATTGGAGATGTTAGTCAAAATGTTAATATTCCGATCACCTTAAATTGTGCAGCAGGAACAAATATAAAGGCAACTGTAACAAGTAGTGCTGGATATATTGACGTAAATACAGGAAAGTTAAATTTGTCGGGTTCAAACAGAGCTACGGGAATAGGGATACAACTAGTTGACCGTAATAATAATCCGATTAGGTTAAATACAAAGCTTAGTTTACAAAATAACGTCTCATCTGGAGATTATATTTTTAACTGGAAAGCACGTTATATTAAAACGGGTAGTAAGATAACAGCTGGTTCGGCTAATTCAACCGCAACAGTAAATATTTTATATGAATAAATTTATAAAAATAAGTACATATTAATTTATTTTTAAGGATATATTGTGAACAAGAGAATATCGAAGATAGTTGGAAAAAAAATTAGATGTTTGAGAGAGCGATACTCTATGAGTGGTAATGATTTTGGTGCTTTACTCGGCATTAGCCAGCAGCATCAATCTCGTTATGAAAATGGAGTAACTAATATTCATGCTGATACTCTTTATAATTTATCTTACCTTTTTGATGTTGATCCAGAGTATTTTCTAAGCGATTTACAGATTGAGGATAATAAGTTAGATAAGGATAGGATTGAATGTAATAAAAATCACTATATTGCTGAATCATTATTTTTAAAATGAAGTTAAATATAAATAATGCCTAAGAGCTGAATAAACATTTATAAAAATGAAATAATCGCTGATACTTAGGCATTTAAGTTTAAATTAATTAAATAGTAAAGATAAATTTCTTGTCTTTTTTACCAATACCCTAATACTTTCCACCATAAGCTTCCGAGTGTTAACCAAATAACTAAATTCACTACACTCATAACAAAACCGGCTTTCCACCACTCTCCTAAAGAGGCATAACCTGAGCCGAAAATAATCGGTGCTGTACCTGTGCCATAATGGGTAAGAGACATCATTAATGATGAGGAAAAAGCTAAAATTAACCCTAATAACATCGGTGGCGCGCCGAGTGCTAAACCTGCGGCATAGAAAGCGGCAAACATTGCAGTAATATGCGCGGTAGTGCTGGCAAAGAAATAGTGAGAATACACATAAATTAACACCAGTAATATCATGCCACTGACCCAACTAATTCCCATACTATCAATACTTGCCCCTACGCTGAGTGATAACCACTTAATTAATCCTAATTTTCCTAAGAAGGATGCCATCATCACTAAAGCTGAGAACCAAACGACGGTATCCCAAGCACCTTTATTTTTTAAAATATCATCCCAGTTTAAAACACCCGTACATAATAAAATAGATAAACCAATAAAAGCCGCAGTGGTGGCATTTACGCTAAATCCATCACCAAATAACAATGCAGGTACACCTGCCCACATAATTAATAATAAGGCGAATACTGCAAGGGTTATTTTTTCAGGTAATGAAATAGGTCCTAATTGTGCTAAACGCTCTTTAGCAAAATGTGGCGCATTCGGGGTGCTGGTTATTTCAGGTTTATAAAGAAGGTAGATAACAATGGGCATTAATATTAATGAAACGATAGCGGGCACAAACGCAGCAATTGCCCACATAGACCAACTAAGTTCATGTGTAGGATCAGTTTCACTGATAATTAAACTCACTATAAGTGGGTTAGGCGCTGTTGCCGTAATAAACATGGCAGAAGTAATTGGATTTATATTGTAGTTCACTAAAGAGAGGTAACGACCTATTTTACCACTTGTACCGTCTTCTGCTTTAGAGTTAAAACTGTCTGAAATTGAACGCATAATCGGGTGAATAATACCTCCACCACGAGCAGTATTACTTGGTGTTACTGGGGCTAATATTGTTTCGGCAATGGCTAATGAGTAAGCTATTCCAATCGTTTTTTTACCAAATAGTGAAATAAAATAGTAACCAATTCTCGCACCAAGCCCAGTCTTATTTAGGCTCATTGAAACCATAATAGAAATACCAATTAACCAAATAAGATCATTAGAAAAACCACTTAATGCATCACCAATAGCGGCTTTAGTTGAATTAGGGTTAGTGACACCAGTAACAGCCACTAAGGCAATAGCAATTATAGAAACAGCACCGATAGGAAGTGCTTTACCAATAATAGCAGCGATAGTCCCAACAAAAAGAGCTAATAAATGCCAAGCATTGGGATCAACGCCTTCTGGAACGGGAATCAAAAACCAGATAATAAGGGTAATAGAAACAGCGATTAAAGTAGGTATGGGTCGTAATGGAGTTAATTTGTTCATCAGGTTATTCCATTAAGTTGCAGGTTAAATAAATAATCAGAAGTAAAAATGAAACTAATAAGTATTTTTATTGCTAGTAATCTTATTAACATATTATTAAACATTCATTGACTGATGTCATAAAAATAAAATTATTTGTTAACTTGTTTTCTTAATAAGTGTTTTTATGTAACTTGATGTTGTTAAAATAAAGAGCGATTCTTTATCCTTTTGTTTTTTCTGTGATTTTTGTCGTTTCTTAATGGTTGGCATTAAATTCAATAATAGGTGGAAATAAAATATAGTTGTGATAAGTGAAGTGATTTGATATCACATTTATCATATTTCATACATTTAACAAAGATAGATTGTGTTATTATTTCTAATCGCCTTTGTTCTATTAATCTACGAAAATAAAAATACTTTTAACAATAATTGAATAATAGAAAAGAAAAATAATATCTTTTTTTGCTATAATATTGTTGCCTGAAACAATTCAGCTCAATATTGAAAATAACCTAATAGGTGATACGCAATGAAGTATGATTTAAACGACCTCTACTATTTTGTGAAAGTTGTTGAGTTCGGCGGTTTTTCTCAAGCGGCAGAAACACTCGGAATACCTAAATCTAAACTCAGTCGTCGTATCGCAGATTTAGAAGAGAAACTCAATGTCTCTTTAATTTATCGCTCTACTCGTCAATTTCATGTCACCAAAATTGGGCAAACTTTTTATCAACAATGTAAAAATGTGGTTGCAGAAGCTGAAATTGCAGAAGAGGTTATTTGTTCAGCACAAGGGTACCCTCATGGCACAATTAAACTCTCTTGTCCTGTTGCATTATTACAAATATATATTCAAGATATTTTGGTCGATTTTATGGAAAAATATCCAGATATTAATATTCAGATATTAGCCATTAATCGTCCAGTTGATGTGATTAGTGAAGGCCTTGATCTTGCATTACGAGTCAGAGCATTGCCACTAGATGATTCAGGCTTAACAATGAAAATTCTAGGTTATTCTCGACGTGTATTAGTCGCTAGTCCCTTGCTTTTTAAAGGACGTGAGATCCCTGAGTCACCAGAACAACTTGCAGATTATCCTATTTTGGCAAATAGCGAACACTCACAACAATATACACTAACGCTGACACATGAAACGGGTTCTGTTTCCACTCAGCATGTTACCCCTAAATTAGCCACAACCGATGTTTTGACTCTTTATAAGGCAACATTAAAGGGATTGGGTATAACAAGATTACCCTTGAGTGTGGTTGAAAAAGAGTTACAAGATGGCAAGTTAATTGAGGTATTGCCAAGTTGGCG
This sequence comes from Proteus sp. fly-1008, assembly GCF_040140305.1. Taxonomy (NCBI): domain Bacteria; kingdom Pseudomonadati; phylum Pseudomonadota; class Gammaproteobacteria; order Enterobacterales; family Morganellaceae; genus Proteus; species Proteus sp. fly-1008. Next base: position 66,149 of record NZ_JBEEWH010000011.1, on the reverse strand, counting down.
TTTTCCTAAAGATGTGATCCATGCCGTTTATCCATCAAGAAAAGGGCTATTACCTGCAATCCAAGTATTATTGGAATACCTTGCTGAAAATATGTCACCAATGAAAGAGTAAAATTGATATAAAAACGGCTCCAAATAGAATAAGGAGCCGTTTGATTTCTATTGTTTTTGTATGAAATAACAACGTTATTCGTTAGGTATACGGCCAAATTTACCTTGGTTAAAATCATCAATGGCTTGTCTGATTTGCGCTTCGCTATTCATTACAAAAGGGCCATAACCTACGACAGGTTCATTAATAGGCTCACCACTGAGATATAAGACAACGGCATCTTCAATTGCTTCAAGATTAACAGAGCCTCCTTCATTATCTAAAATAACCAAATCTCCAGTTTGTAATTGGGTTTGATTATCAAGATAAACACTACCATGTAATACGACTAAGCCAACATAACGCCCTTTTTTCGTTGGCAGTGTGGCTGATTTTGCACTCTTTAATTGCAGATCCCACACATCCACAGGCGAAAAGGTTTTAGCAGCACCTTTAGTTTCATGGTAATCACCTGCGATAATACGAAGTTGTCCTGTATGATCAGGCAATGGGAGTACTGGGATCGCACTTTCTTTCAGTAATTGATAGCCAGCAGGTGCTGATTTGGCATCTGATGGGAGATTAACCCATAATTGCACCATATCTAATACACCCCCTTCTTTGGTAAATGCATCAGAATGATATTCTTGATGCAAAATACCCGATGCCGCAGTCATCCATTGCACATCACCAGGACCAATAACACCGCCTTCACCCGTTGAATCATGATGTGCAACTTCGCCTTTATAAACGATGGTCACTGTTTCAAATCCACGGTGAGGATGTTCACCCACACCTCGGTTATGGCCTTGAGAGGCAGGAAAATCGGTTGGTCCTGCTCTATCTAACAGTAAGAATGGATTTAAATATTTACCATGATCACCATAACTAAACAGTGAACGCACATGAAAGCCATCACCTACCCAATGTTGACGAGGTGCTTTATAAATACCAATAACTTTTTTCATAATGATATTCCTATAAAATTTCTATAGGACGTATTTTAAAGTAATTAATATATTTAAATAGTATTAAAAATAGATTTCATTATTCTAAGAATAGAACAATAACAAAATGTTTCAGTGTTCTATTTTTAGAATAGTGTTTATCATAATTGACTCTAGCGATATTTTAATTAATTGACTATTGTTTATTACAACGAGGGGGGAACGATATAAAGATATCATCTTTTAATATTTCTCCTTAACTCAGTTAATAATCAATATTTATTAATTAAAAGGAATAAACAAATGAGCGCTCCAGCAAATTTTAATGGCCAACGTCCTGTTATTAATCCAGAAGATGCGGTTATGTTATTAATTGATCACCAAAGTGGTTTATTCCAAACGGTTGGTGATATGCCTATGACTGAATTACGAGCACGAGCTTCAGTATTAGCGAAAATGGCAACATTAGCTAATATGCCAGTAATTACTACAGCATCTGTTCCACAAGGCCCAAATGGCCCATTAATTCCTGAAATTCATCAAAATGCACCACATGCTAAATATGTTGCACGTAAAGGTGAAATAAATGCATGGGATAACCCTGAGTTTGTTGAAGCGGTTAAAGCGACCGGTAAAAAACAATTAATTATTGCTGGTACTATTACGAGTGTTTGTATGGCATTCCCTGCTATTAGTGCTGTTGCTGAGGGTTATCAAGTCTTTGCAGTTATTGATGCATCAGGAACTTACAGTAAAATGGCGGAAGAAATTACCTTAGCTCGTATCGTTCAAGCAGGGGTTGTGCCAATGGATACCGCAGCGGTTGCTTCTGAAATTCAGAAGACATGGAACCGTGATGATGCTGCACAATGGGCGCAAGCATATACCCAAATTTTCCCAGCTTATCAATTATTAATTGAAAGTTATAGCAAAGCTCAAGATGTATTAAAAAATAACGAGATATTAGATTCTCAGCGTTAATTAATTCTCAACTCTCTTTGTACTTTATATTATCTGTGTTTAAAAATGCCCATAAAGTATTTTCTTTATGGGCATTATTCTATAAAAATAGATTAGGAAATTATAATGAAATTTATTTTACCGGCTGTATTATCTTCATTATTACTTGTGCCAGCAGTACAAGCCAATGAATATAAACTTGAACCAACGCATACTAAGGCAATGTTTTATATTGATCATTTTGGGACATCTACCAACAGTGGTGGTTTCTATGAAATTGAAGGTGATTTAACATACTCACCAGAAAAAAATATAGGAAAAATAAACGTTTCTATTCCAGTTAAAACTCTAAATACGGGATTAACGGCATTTGATAATCATGTGAAAAGTGCAGATATTTTAGATGCGGATAAATACCCAACAATTCAGTTTTCATCAACAAAATGGTATTTCTCGGATAATAAACCCACATCTATAGAAGGGCTATTAACGATAAAAGGAAAAACATTGCCAGTTAAATTAACAACAACCAAGTTTAATTGTTATGAAAGTCCTGTATTTAATGCATCAGTCTGTGGTGGTGATTTTGAAACAACTATTAAACGTTCAGATTGGGGCGTGGATTTTTTGGTCAAAGAAGGGATGGCTGATAATATGACATTAAAAATTCAAGTTGAAGCTATTAAGCAGTAAATTAAGTCATATTTTATTTTTATTTCATAGAAAAGGCCTTGTTAAATATGAGGCCTTTTCTGTTTTTATATAACAATAAATATAATTTAAGTTAGGTGCTAAATTCTAAAAATAGAGTTAAAAGAGAGTTTGTTTTTAATTGTTGATAATAATGATTTATTGCTGTATGTTATGAAATTGTTGCTTTGATTTTGTTTCCTATTGTTTTGTATGATTTTTATTGCCATTGTTTTGTTTCTGATCCGTTAAATTTTGCCTTTCTATTTTTGATTTTATCTCTGAATTAATAAACTTTCCTCATCATAATTTATTTAATAAATATCATCCGATTAAATAAAAATTTTTTACAATAAATAAGTGTGACTTCAATCACTCTACATTTCGATATTTCTTCAGTATGTTTATACGCAGAGATTCAAAATTAATAAATCAGACATTTATTTATATTGCTTAACAGTTTAAGCAAATAGGCTTCTTATTATCAAAAAAACGAAATGCAAATAGATATGTGCTGTTACATATATTAAATGCATTAAGGATATCATAATGATCCATGCTTTTATTAAAAAAGGGAGCTTTCAGGATTCAGTTAGCCTGATGATTATTTCCCGAAAATTAAGTGAAGCCCCAGAGGTGGAAGAAATTTCCGTCATGATGGGAACACCAGCGAATAAATCTCTTCTTGATGTCACCGGCTTTTGGCATGACATGTTTAACGAAGCAACGCCGAATGACATCTGTGTTTCGATTAAGGCAGAATCAGAAGACCCTGCCATTATCGATATGATTTCGACTGCTTTAGAAGAAGCATTAGCTGAAATTGCAAGTGGTCAGAAAGGCGGTAACAAATTAACGACAGTACGTAGCTGGCGTACCGCTAAACAAAAAAGCACTAATGCCAATATGTTACTTATCTCTATTGCAGGTGAATATGCCGCGGAATTGGCTGACACGGGCTTAGAAGATGGTTGTAACGTCATGCTGTTCTCTGACAACGTTTCTATTGCAGATGAAAAAGCACTAAAAGAGAAAGCAGCCGCAAAAGGTCTGATTGTGATGGGTCCTGACTGTGGTACTGCAAATATTGCAGGCGCGCCTCTTGCTTTCGCTAACATTGCACCTAAAGGCTCTATTGGTATTGTTGGCGCATCAGGTACAGGTATTCAAGAAATTACCTCTCAAATCGTTTTACAACGCCAAGGTATTTCTCATTCAATTGGCCTAGGTGGTCGTGATTTAACAGAGCAAATTGGTGGTATCAGTGCAATCACTGCTATCAATATGCTGGCAGCAGATCCTAATACGCGTGTTATTGCTTTTGTTTCTAAGCCACCCGCACCTGCTGTGCGCCAAAAAATCATTGCTGAAATGAAACGCCATAATAAACCGATTGTGGCGCAATTTTTAGGGACAACACCTGAGAAATTCCAAGACGACAATATCTATTTTACTCGCACGTTAGATGAAACAGCGCGTATTGCGGCTGAATTAGCGCGTGTTGAAGATATCGCGGCTGAGTTACCAAAAGTTACAAGTAAGAAAATCATTGGTCTTTATGCCGGTGGTACGCTAGCGGCTGAATGCGCCATGTTGTTATCTGAAAAACTTAATGTTGAAGTCGATAACGAGCATAAGCAAGGCACAATGCTAGATGCTGATGGTCACAAAATCATCGATATGGGTGATGATTTTTATACACAGGGTAAACCACACCCAATGATTGACCCATCAACACGTAACAAATTTATCAGTGAGCTAAGCAATAAAACAGAAGCTGGCGTGTTACTGGTTGATTTTGTTATTGGTTATGGTGCAACTCAAGATCCTGCCGGTGCGTTAATACAAGAAATCAAAAAACTGAATGAAAAACGTGGCGAAGCCAATCCATTAATCACCATCGCAACCATTACTGGTACTGAAGACGATCCACAAAACCGTAGCGAACAGCAAAAACAGCTAAAAGAAGCGGGCATTATTGTTATGGATACGTTGCCAGAAGCGGTTTTATTAGCAAAAGAATTAATCCAGCCACATCCAGCAGAAGCACATGCTGAAGTGTCACCACTGCTTAACGGGATCTCTGTGATCAACGCTGGTCTACGTAGTTTTGCAGACGATCTGCAATCGAGTGGGACTCCTGTTGTGCATTATCAGTGGGCACCTGTCGCAGGTGGTAATAAAAAACTGGCTGAAATATTAAAGAAATTGAAATAAGGAATTGCAGATATGTATTCAACTATCGAACAAGCGAATGAAGCAGTTATCGAACGTATCCGTGAAGCCCGTCCTCACTGGTGTGATGTTAACTTAGCAAAAGAAGTTGTACCGGCTTTAGAAACAGGCAAAAAATTACTTCATGCTGGTCCTCCTGTAACTTGGGGGGAAATGAGTGGCCCTGTTCGTGGTGCATGTATCGGAGCTTCTTTATTTGAAGGCTGGGCAGAAACAGAAGAACAAGCATTAGCGATGTTAGAAGCAGGTGAAATTGAGTTTATCCCTTGCCATAACGTAAATGCAGTAGGCCCAATGGGCGGTATTACTTCTGCTCACATGCCAATGTTGGTGATTAAAAACCACATTCACGGTAACTACGCTTACTGCAACATGAACGAAGGTATCGGTAAAGTAATGCGTTTTGGTGCTTACGGCCCAGACGTGCAAGAGCGTCTACATTGGATGCAAAAAAGCTTAGCGCCGGTGTTAAAAGCAGCGATTGCCACTTTTGAAAATGGTATCGACCTGACTGCAATTATGGGCCAAGCAATTACTATGGGTGATGAATTCCACCAACGTAATATCGCTGCTTCAGCCCTGTTACTGCGTCAATTGGCACCAGTATTAAGCACATTAGATTTTGAAGATGCTGAAATCACAAAGGTAACAAAATTCCTGAGCATTACAGACCAGTTCTTCCTGAACTTAGCAATGGCTTACTGTAAAGCTGCGATGGATGCTGGTGCTCAAATCAAACAAGGCACCATCGTTACGGTTATGACCCGTAATGGTAGCAACTTTGGTATCAAAATCAGTGGAATGGGTGACCAATGGTTTACTGCTCCAGTAAATACACCACAAGGTCTGTTCTTCTCTGGTTTTAGTCAAGCAGATGCAAACCCAGATATCGGTGACAGTGCAATTACTGAAACTTTCGGTATTGGTGGCGCAGCAATGGTTGCAGCACCAGGTGTAACACGCTTTGTTGGTGCATCAGGTGGTATGGATGCCGCACGTGAAGTGACTGAAGAAATGGCTGAGATCTACCTTGCTCGTAACATGATGTTGCAAATTCCAACTTGGGATTTCCAAGGTGCATGTTTAGGATTAGATGCTCGTCGCGTTGTTGAAACGGGTATTACACCACTGATTAATACGGGTATTGCACATAAAGAGCCGGGTGTTGGCCAGATTGGTGCAGGTACTGTACGCGCACCTTTAGGTTGCTTTGAAAAAGCGATTGTTGCATTGGCAGAAGAGTTAGGCATCGACGCTTAATCGTACTTTGTAACGATAAATCACAGCAATAAAGGGGGCATTATGCAAATTCAAGCACTTCAAACCAGCCAGCATATCACTGATTTTGAAGGTGAGATTAAATGTGTGGGCATTTATGACCATGCTTTGAATTTCATTTGCCCTCAACAACGCTTAATCACTTTTCATCGCGAAGGGAGAGGATTAAGCCCGATGGGATGGTTATTGAAACAAAATGATTTCGATTATTTTGCTAAACAGTGCCATCCCTCGGTCATGATGAGTCTAAAAGATCATCAAGCAATACTTGCAAATAAACTCACTCTACTCGCAGGTCAGAGTGAGAATTTACGTTTACAAGATAAAGCGGAACTAGATTTGCGTTGGTTAGAAAGTTTTTTTTCTCTGCTCTCACCCTCGATTGCAACAGGGTTGTATGGACCATTAAAAAATTATCGCCAAATCGCGCAACTCAGTGAAATTAAGTTATTAATTAAGCTATTTCATAATCAGTCAGTGGGCAATGCGGTTAACTGGGCCATTTTTACAGGGAAAGGCCCCGGATTAACACCAAGTTCAGATGATATGCTAGTGGGAATGTTATTTGCACATTATTTAGCAGAGCCAGAAAAAAAACTTAATTATTTTTTTAATAACACTCCCCCTTTATCTGAATTGACCACCGTTGTCAGTAAGCATTATTTGGAATATGCCACCCAGGGAATATTTTCTACCTATCTCATTCAACTAGGTAAAAAAATAAAGAATAAAGAGATTATTTTTAAGGATATGTTGGAAATACTCTCTATTGGTCATCATTCCGGTGCAGATACATTACTGGGATTATGGATTGGTTACCAAACTAAAAAACAACGACAGCATATTGATTAAATTTTTTTAATAAAAGAATTTATATAAACATTCGGATACGGATAATTATGAAAACAATTGTTATTGCTTTAGGCGGAAATGCATTATTACAACGCGGAGAAGTTTTGTCTGCTGAGAATCAATATAAAAATATTGAATTAATGTCAGAGACAATTAATAAATTAGCAAAAGAGTACCGTGTTGTATTAGTACACGGCAATGGGCCTCAAGTTGGACTACTTGCACTACAAAATCTGGCATATCAAGATGTTCCTGCATATCCGTTGGATATTCTAGTGGCTGAAAGCCAGGGTATGATTGGTTATATGATGATGCAAAAAATTAATCAAAATAACCCAGATCAAGCTATTACAACGGTAATGACGCGTGTTTCTGTTGATATTAATGATGAAGCATTTAACGATCCAAGTAAATTTATTGGCCCTATTTATGATGAAGCTGATAAAGAAGAATTGATTGCTAAGTATCAATGGACATTTAAACAAGATGGTAAACATTACCGTCGTGTTGTGCCATCACCAACACCGAAAAAGATTATTGATATCGAAGCGGTAAGACTTTTATTAGATAAAGGTCATATTGTTATTTGTGGTGGTGGTGGCGGTATTCCAGTCAATAATACAAATAATGAATTTATTGGTAGTGAAGCGGTTATTGATAAAGATTTAACCGCGGCTTTAATTTCTCGTGAATTAAATGCAGAGCACTTTGTTATTTTAACAGAGGCTGATGCTATTTATAAAAATTGGGGTACACCAGAACAAGCCGCAATTCGTGAAGCAACACCAGAAGAACTTGCACCAATGGCTGTCGCTGATGGCGCAATGGGACCAAAAATTATGGCGGTGAGTGATTTTGTTAACGCAACTGGGCAACAAGCCCATATTGGTGCATTACAAAATATTCAACAAGTTATTGAAGGTCAGTCTGGCACTTTAATTTATAAGTCTTAATAAAAATTCTTTCAGGAGCGTCATTATGAACGATGCACAAGTGAATGAGAAAGGCAAAGTCCCTTATTGGGTCAAACTGACCATTATCTTCTTTTTTGGTTGGATTGCACTTTATGGTAGCCGCGCTATTGTCGGCCCATTAATGGTAAATATTGGTGCTGAGTTTGATCTTACTAAAGCTCAACTTGGTTCTATTATGAGTATTTTCTTTATCGGATATACAGCACTCAATATTCCATCAGGCATGATTGGTGACTATTTAGGTAAGAAAAAAGTATTAGTAACCGGGGTTGTGCTCTTTGGTGGGTTCACCATTATTGCGGGTATGATGCCAACTTACGTGACCTTTATGTTTGCATGGGTCATGGTGGGTATCTTTCAAGGCTTCTATTATGGCCCTCAATATGGTTTATCTTCAGAAGCGATACCGAAACATCGTATTACGTTAGGTAGTGCGATTATCAATAGTGGTATGGCATTTGGTCTGTCGATTGGTTATTACATCTCAAGTATTTCTGTTGGTGAGATGGGAATGAGCTGGCGTGCGCCGTTCTATATTATTGGTGTTCCTATTATCATCATTGGTTTGGTGATGTTATGGATAATCAAAGATAAACCCAAAGCACAATCTGCGGCAGAAGCTGGCGCACCAAAACAGAAAGTTAAACTGACATTTAAAGACTTATTTGGCAATCGCAATATCAACCTTGCGTATGTCACTATCTTCTGTTCAATCTATGGTTTCTTCGTATTAGTCACTTGGTTACCGTACTACTTAGAAACTGAACGTGGAATTACAGGGACACAAATTTCAACTATTGCATCATTAATGCCGTGGTTTGCTATTCCTGGTTCACTTATTTTTAGCTGGGTTTCAGATAAAATTGGTCGTCGTAAGCCTGTATTGCTGATCATGTTACCACTGTCACTTGTCGCTATTCTTGCTGTACCAATGTCAGAATCAATGCCTGTATTAATTGGTGCTCTGATCCTTTACGGTATTGTAGGTAAAATCAGTACAAACCCAGTATTGGTTGCTGTAGTTGCTGATAATTCACCACGACATGCGTTAGGTACATCGTTTGGTGTTTATAACTGTATTGGTATGCTGGGTTCGGTTTTCGCACCAACACTAACGGGTTTCTTATCAGATAAAACAGGAAGTATGGACTCAGGTTTCTACTTTGCCGCTATTCTGATTTGTATTGGTATTGTGGCCAGCCTCTTTATTAAAGAAAGCAACAATAATAATGAAGAAGCAAAAGCATAGCTCACCATTCAGTTAGTCATTGAATAAACAGTAAAAGGGCAGACTTCGGTTTGCCCTTTTAGTTTAAAGGATCGTAAAACGATTGCACGCTAGGATGATTTTGCTTAAAAAGCTCGACTAAATAACTGACCACAGCGCCTTTTTTATCTTCACACCATGCAAAAGAAAGCGGCGAATTATGACGACGATTTTTTACTTCTTTGGCAATTAGCTGGCCACTATCAATAAGAGGTTTACACAAACTTAATGGTAAAAATCCGATACCGACGCCTTTTAAATGACAGGCTAATTTGGTGTGTAAATCAGGTACGCGAATTTCGTGCTGACCGGATAAGCGCCATGCTGTGCGTTTAGAAAGATGGCGAGACGTATCTTCTACGTTAACCGCGGAATACATTCGCATTTGATCATCACTTAATACCCCACTGATATTGGCTAAAGGATGATTAGGTGCGACAACAAATTGCCATTGAATTTCACCCATGGCGCAAATATTGATATTATTCTTAAGGGACTCATTCCCCGTAACGCCAATAGCAAAATGATAATCTTCATTAATAAGTGCATCCCAAACACCCATATAAACTTGGCGAGTAATATGAAATTGTGTGGAAGGAAAACGTTGATGAAGACAAGCCAGCATACTGGCAACCGCAGTGCGATCATAAAGAAGATTATTAATGACAATATTCACTTGATGTTCGACACCAGCATTCATTTGTTGAAGCTCAACAGGCATCGATTCTAACCATACAATCCATTGGCGGCATTTTTCTAATAAATATTCACCTGCTGGGGTTAATGTTACGGTTCGGGTTGTACGATTAAAAAGTTGAGTACCAATATTTTCTTCTAATGTTTTAATCCGATAACTAATGGCTGCGGATGTTTTATGAAGCATATCGGCAGCTTTCGTAAAACTTTGGCAATCGGCGACCTGTATAAAAGTACGGATCATTTCTTGGTCTAACATATCTTTTGTCCTGGTAATAAGAGAGGCAAAATTTCAGCAGATAATGCTGAACTAAAAAAAGCAAACAAAGCAAAGCTTACCTATTTTTTCTAAGGTCTATACTGCAAAGTAAGACAACTTCTTATCGTGTTAATGGATGTTATTATTATTGGTTTGATATTGTGTGCCGTATGAAGTTTCGATTATTTATAGATAAGCGATAAAGCATACTAACAAAAATTTTATCGGATGATGGGCGTAAATAAGAATATCTATATTCCATTTGTGTGATTACTTTCACGTTTCACTCATCCTTTTACCGATGAAGTTAAGATATCAGTAAAAGGCGGTGAAAGTCAGGATAAAAAATTCTTTAATAAGATGAAAGAAAAGAGATCAGGCTATTTTAAATGGGTAAGTAAAAAAGAGTAGATGAGTCAAATTAAGCACAAAATGAAACGCGGTTGAAACCCAAAGCCGACCACTCCACATCCAAGCCAAACCATAAATAATCCCTGCCAACGAAGCGAAAACAACTAACAATATTCCTCCTGCAATATGTGCGAGGCCAAAGATTATGGATGCAATTAATAGTGCAACATAAGGAGGAAGGTAACGTGATAAGGTTTGTTGAATAACACCTCTAAATAAAGCTTCTTCAGCAAGAGAGACAAAAAAGAGGTTTGCCAGAATAAATGCAGGTAACCAATGTGGTAAATGAAGCTCAATGGCTAATCCCCCTAATTTTACGGCAATAAGTAATAATGCAGGAATAGCAATAATCAACATTATCCATTGTAGTTTATTCGCTTTTTTTAATGGAGGACAGACAAAAAGTGTGGGAATGAAAATGAGAAAAATAAAGGGTATCAATGCTTTATCTGCATTGAAATAAAACGTAAAAGGGGCGCTTTTTATTCCTATAGAGGTGTATGAAAGGTAACGTAAATTGTTAAAGCCAGGAAGAAGATGAAAGGCTAAACCACTAGCAATGATAATAAGAGCAAGAATGATAATTGCCCGAAGCAGTGGTTGTGTTTTATAACGGGAATAAGCAAACGTTAATAACAGAATACTAAAGATAATCGGCAAGACTTGCCATGTAATAATGCCTGTTATAAATGCGCTAAGTGCTGTGACTGCAAGTGTAATAAGTGCAAGTATGCGATTGAAACCTAAAAATAATAAAGAAGCAGCGAGAAGTAGCCAAGTGATCATAATTATAGATATTTTAGAATGAAAAGGGGCGTTAGGGTAAAAGATAGCTGGCATTTAGGCTATCATAATGAATAAAAAATACAGAAATCAGACCTCTTGATTAAGAATGTTATTAATTAATAAATTGATTTTATTATAAAAATAATAATATTTACTTTTAGTCTAAAATAAAAACAATTGTTTAATTATTATGTTGATAATCAATATCTGATATTAAATTTGTATGAATAATAAGATAAAAGTGAATATATAAACATGCCGATAATATGGATATCGGCATGTTTGTTTGTCTTGAGTTCGCTTATTTTTGACTAAATAGTGTAAAAACTAAACGTAAAAATAGCGAATAACATGAAAGAAAATAGGGGCCGCAAAACAGAGTGAATCCATTCTATCCATCATGCCACCATGGCCTTCTATCATTGTGCCAAAGTCTTTTACGCCACTGTCTCTTTTTATCGCTGACATACATAAACCACCAGCAAAACCCGCCAATGTAATGACTAAAGAGAGTAAAAAGGCGGCCCACCATGAAAAAGGCGTCGCCCACCACAACATCATACCGATAAGGCTGGCGGAAATAATGCCACCAAAAAATCCTTCGATTGTTTTATTTGGGCTTAATTTAGGCACGATAGGATGTTTGCCAAATAATTTACCAAAGACATATTGGAGTACGTCAGAAACTTGTACCACAATCATTAAAAAGAGCAGTAAGTTGATATTACGGCCTTCAAAACCTTCAATAGGCAACATTAATAGTGCCGGAGCATAACTTAGGCAATAAATGGCGATCATCACACTCCATTGCACTTTTGCCATACGCTCTAAGAAATGGCGGGTATCACCTGAAAGTGCCATGCGTGTTGGGATTAATAAAAAGGCGTAAACAGGAATGAATATCGCCATTAAATTATACCACTGCACACCAACGAGAATGTATTGGATAGGTAATATCACAAAGAAACACCAAAACAATGCCTCATGATCGCCTCGATGTGTTGGGGTTAATGTAATGAGTTCACGAAGAGCAAGCCATGAAATAATAGTAAACAGTACCACAGAGCCAATTGCGCCAATACCAATTGCAACACCCGCAATAATACACATTACCCACCAAGCATTGATCCTTGAGTTAAGGTTAGTAATTGTTGATGTAGGGCCTTTAATTGCCGCAAGAATAGCGCCAATAATGCTGGCAACAATTAAGAAAGAGAAGAGTCCGATAAATATCCAGAGGACTTCATTATTAATACGTTCCATTGTGTAACTCCTCTAACGCGCTTTTGGCTCTTATCAGAAACTCTTGTTTACTTTCATTTTCATGGGTAGCTACTATAGGGGCACCAAAAATTGCACTACAAATAACGGGAACAACTAAGCGGGAGCCTTTAGGGAGTACCCGATTTAAGTTTTCAAGATAAATGGGGACTAATTGAACATTCGGATTTTTACGAGAAAGATGCCAAAGGCCAGCTTTAAAATCCTGAATAGATTCGCCATTGCCTCGTGTGCCTTCTGGGAAAATAATTAGAGATTCACCTTGGTCTAAAATATCTTGCATGATAGCCAGTGCATTCATTTTATTCGATGTTGATGATGCAGTTTCGTCCGTTGATTGTTCAAGTATCTTTTCACATTGATTGTTTTCTTCAGCAATATTCATTTTAGCAGCATGGCGAGGAATAAGGATTGCCCTAAAAATACGGCGAGACAAATAGCGACGTAAGCGATTTTTATTCCAGTAATCTTCAGCGGCAACGGGATGTACATAAGGACGAATATCAGGCGCAAGGCAAGACCAAATTACCAAACCATCAAGATGACTAGAGTGGTTAGCATAATAAATACAAGGTGTATCTTTCGCTATCGGAGACGTTTGTTTTGCTCGAATACCCGTTAAAAAACGACAGATAGAGACTAATACGGATGACACCACTTTTGCATCTAAAGCAAGTTTTCCATTTTTCATTAATCAGACACCTTGTGCTAAATCCCGTAAAATTCGACGGGTTCTGAAAATTGTGGTTAGTGTTGAACCTAAAATAATAATCCATAATGAGATAAAAAAGAGCCACACTCCCCAAAGGTTAGGAATAAAAGCAGCAATTACAGCAATTGAAGTGAGTAAAGCCATTCGATGTTGTTTTGCCATAGGGCCTGTAAAGTGTTGTTCTAATCCACAGCTCCCGCCTAGCACACGAACATAAGCAGTCATTACCGCAAAAAAAGCACCTATCCAGCCTAAAGTAATAGCCATTGAAAAGTCGCTGGATAAACCATAACCGACACCTAAAATGATCAGCGTATCTGCAATTCTGTCTGGTAATTCATTATAAACTGCCCCTACAGGGCTTTTCATCCCGCCTTCAACCGCAACCATACCATCTAGTAAGTTACAAATAAGACGACCTTGGATCATTAATGCACCAAGGATCAATAAGAACGAGCGTAATAAGCCATGAGAATAAGAAAGGGCAAAAAAGAGCGATAGGCCAGCAAGCAATGCAAATACGATGCTAAACACCGAAATACCGTTGGGCGTAGCCCCTTTTTGCTGTAAATAGCGGCTTGATTTTGTTGCCCAGTTTGTTTGTCTTGCTTTTATAGGACGGCGATTTTTATCTTGGTTATTCATTTTTCTTTGTAAAAAAGCGAGTTAGGAGGGGATAGCATAAGGCTTATTGGTCAAAGTGAGAATAAGAATAAACGTATAAGCTTATCTTATATTTTTAAAGTACATATTTATCCTATCTTCTAATACTCAAATTAAGACTATAAATAAATTATCAATAAATATTTACTTTTCTAGGGGTTAATACTTATTCAGTGATAGTCTATTATACTTACCAGTAATGATCTTTTAATGATGATCTTTATTGGATTGGTATTAAGTGGGAATGACAAATAATGTATTACATTATTTAAACTATAAAGAGAATAAATTTCTTAAGTAAAAGGGAGTATAAAGGATAATACTTATTATTCTTTCTTGTTTTACGACCAAAATTACGATAATTTAAATACATTAATTAGAATATTCTTATTAATAAAATTTCGATTAAATCGAAAATGAAATCGCATAAACAATCTCTAAATGAACATAAAAAAAAGAGACCAGAATCTATTTTGTATTATTTTTTAATCATTAATAATTTCTATCGTAAAATAAGAATAAAGAATAATGGAAATTTAAAATGAGAATGTTCATCTTTATAAAAAGTAAAAAATGATTTATATCAAATGAAATGCTTCACATATTCTTATATTGCTATTACTAATAAAAAACAGTAATTATAGTTATTAATAATAGCGATTATGAAAATAAAATATATGAGTGTTTTAAATCGAAATTAAACGAACCATAATGAAAGGGTGGCATCAAAATAAGTTGCCGCCCCCTTCTATCGTAGAATGGAGTATAACGTGTTAATTATTCCCATATTAAGTACAAATCATCCAAAATAGAATGTTTTAGAAGTACAGATTTCTCTCATTAATAAAAGATAATGAAAATTAAACAGGTCATATCGTTATATCTTTAGATAATACAACCTATTGAAAAATAAAAATCACTTGATGGAATTAGTTTATTCTCAAGTCATATTTCTTAAAGAAATCATATTCTTGAACTAACTGTGGTAGTGATCTTATTTTCAATTTTGTATACATGTTTGAGCGATGAACTTCAACAGTACGAGGAGATAGCGAAAGTTTTTCCGCCGCTTCTTTGCTCGTATTTCCCTCAAGGATCATTTCCATAACTTCTTTTTCTCTATTTGATAACTTACCAAATTTATCTTTTAAAGATATATATGTTCGGAATTGCTCAACTTCACTTTCATAATGAAGGAATGATTCTGAGACAATATTAAGAAGTTCATTTACATTTAAAGGGCGAGTTAAATATTCAAAAGCGCCTGATTTAAATGCACTACGACAACTTTCAATGGAACTATCCCCAGAAATAATAATAACAGGAATGATATTTTTCAATTTGTTGAGTTCTTTAATCAGTGCAATTGATGGTGCTGCACTGCTTTTTGTATTAATGATGATGCATTCTTTATGTGCTCCTTTTGTTGAAGAGAAATAGTATTTCAAGAAAGCCTGTTCATTTGAATAGGTTTTCACATTAGCAGCTAAAGAAGAAAGAACAGCTTTAAGTTGAACTTTTGTACTGTCATCTTCAAATGTGATTAAGTGGATTATTGATTCCATATGTTGCTCCTGGTTTTACTCAGCTCTTTCACTAAAAGTGAATGAGTAACGAAATTTGACTAATTTATAAGTTTTTTATGTAGGGTAACATTCACGCAACGGAGCCATATTCAGAATATATCAAATTAAAAATGATTAATACTTCTGTATTATATTATAGATAAAATATCAGAACTTTGTTTTGTTTCAATATTTGTATTTTATAGATAAGAATAATTTATTTCCATAATGGATGTTCGGATAACTATTATTAATTGTAACTAAGTTTTTTACCGTAAGTGATTTTAACTATATTGAACGCACTTAATAAGTAAAAAAATAATATATTTAGGTGTCTATTAGCGAGAAAATTAATAGTTGTATTTAGTTACAATAAAATTCCCTTTGTGGCTTTTTGACTTTACTTCTTGTAAAATAGCACTTTATTTATACCTATTCCTTTTAATAAACCAATCGAGCCAATACTATGGCGTCACTGAAAGATGTAGCTCGACTTGCATCCGTTTCTTTGATGACAGTCTCAAGAGCGATTAATAACCCAGAGTTATTAAAACCAGAAACACTGAAACAAGTCCAAAGTGCTATTGATCAACTTAACTATGTTCCAGATTATTCTGCACGAAAAATTCGTGGGCAAGGAACAAAAGTTTCCTCAATTGGCGTTTTAGCAATTGATACCGCAACAACACCATTTTCTGTTGAAATGATTTTATCTATTGAGCAAACAGCAAGAGAATTTGGATGGAGTTCATTTGTGGTCAATTTGACTGCACAAGATTGTTATGAAAATGCTATTTGGCAGCTTTTAGCCCAGCGACCAGACGGTATTATCTACACGACGATGGGATTACGTGAAATTTCTGTGCACGAAAAATTGCATGATAAGAATCTAGTGTTAGCGAACTGCTTGGATAAGTCACACTCTTTTCCAACTTATATTCCAGATGATTATCATGGGCAATATTATGCAATGAAAAAAGTCATTGAGAAGGGATATCGTCATCCTTTGTGCTTCTATATACCTGAAGAATCGGTTGCGGGGCCTATTCGCCGTAAAGCGGTTGAAGATGCTTGGCAAGAAGCAGGGCTACCATTAACACATTTACGCCAATATACGATGATGTTTGGCGATGAGCATTACCGTGATGTGATTGAAATATTGAAAAAACATTGCACTCATCAAAAAGCAGATTTTGATATCCTAATTTGTGGTAATGACCGTATTGCTTTTTTAGCTTATCAAGTCTTGTTGTCTATGGGATTGCGTATTCCAGATCAGGTTGCTGTTTTAGGATATGACAATATGATTGGTACAGGCGATCTATTTTATCCGCCATTAACAACGGTTCAACTACCTCATTATGAATTAGGTAAAGAAGCAACATTACATATTATTCAAGAGCGAAATCATCAAAATACGGTACACGTACCTTGCCAATTAGTTGAACGTGAGTCGTTATAGGACTCACGTTTTATCATCATCAAAATAGAATGAATGATTTTCAAAACTAGCCGATATGATTTAATCGCCAATATTCACCTGATAACAATATTGCATCACCACTCATTGCAAAAAGGCGTAAAGAACGTGCATCTTGTGGCGCATAATATCGACTACTTAATGTATATTCACCTTGATTAACAAAGACTTCAATTGATGAACGATCAATGAATATGCGTAAATTTAATTGACACCCTTCAGGTAGTGGAATACTGCGAGCACCACTGATATTGTATTGAGGGTAATGACGATTAAGCACTAAACGATTTGATTGATTATCTACAAAAAGCTCTAGCCCTTCACCTAGCCATAAGCCAAACTTTTCAGCTTGGCTGTCTAAAGACCATGTTAAATCAAGTTCGATAGCTGATGCGTTATCTATTAACTCTATAGATTGATGGCTTAATGTAAGAGGTTTAATGGTATTTTTTTCTTGGCGTAATGATTCAACTTCTTTGACTGGTACCATACATAAACGATTTTTTCTTTTATCAAAGGTAATTTCACGAGGCAATGTGAAGCAACCGGACCAAAACTCCGCTTTTGATGGCATGGGGGAATTCCACATATCCATCCAACCCATAGAAACACGACGACCATCAGGAGTCATAAATGATTGGGGTGCATAATAATCATGGCCATTATCTAGCTCAACAAAGTGGCCTTGTGGTTTAAATGGTTGGTTTGGTGACCATTGACCGATTAACGCACCCGCTTGAAAAAGGTTCCGGTATTGATAGCCTTCCGTACGTTTTCCTTGGGGTGAGAAGACAATCGCAAATTCATTGTCTTGGCTTATCGGGAAGAAATCAGGGCACTCCCACATATAGACGTTTTTATCGTCAGTTTTTCCCAAAATAATGTAATCGGTGCTCCACTGTTTCCCTTCTTCAAATAAGGTTTCATTAGAAAAGAGCAAAACTTGTCCTTGATCTTTTTCATCTCTGGCACCGACAACCATCCACCATTTTCCGTCTTGATACCATACTTTAGGATCACGAAAATGCATATAACCTTCGGGAGGCGGTAAAACGATCCCTTTTTTTTCAAAATGAATACCGTCTTCACTGATTGCAACACATTGTGCTTCATAGATTTGGCTATCATCACCTTCGGCTGCTAACCAGTTGTGCCCTGTGTAGAAAAGATAGAGTTTGCCTTCGTGGCTAATTGCTGATCCTGAGAAACAACCACTTTTGTCGTAGTCATCTCCCGGTGCTAACGCAATAGGCTGATGTTGCCAGTGGATCATATCGGTGCTTGTGGCATGTCCCCAATGCATTGGACCCCAATCTTGAGAATAAGGATGGTGCTGATAAAAAGCATGATATAAACCATCATGATAAATAAGACCATTAGGATCATTTAACCAACCTGCAGGCGCGGCTAAATGAAATTGGGGATAAAAAGTATTACCTCGCTTTTCAATCAAGGTACTTAAGGCATTTGTTGATTGTTCTAAACGGTGTTTCATATCATTATCCTTATTATATTTTCAGTGTCTTTAGCTCACGTTTTTACGTTATAAAAGAATAAAAAACAGATTAAACTATGCGTTACTTTTCTTTGTTAACGATAACATTTCAAGGTGAAAAAACACTTTTTATAAGATTGACTTTATCATAATATCTCATTATGTTAACGTTATCAGCGTGGATTTACGAGCAATATCTTCCTTTAATCGTTATGAATAGTCATAAAAACAGAATATAGTGAAGAAAAATAATTGCTTATCTTCAGGAGAGATTATGAAAGTCTGGTCTTTAGGTGATGCTGTTGTTGACCTGATCCCATTGCAAAACATGCAATATGAAGCATGTGCTGGTGGCGCGCCTGTCAATGTCGCTGCGGGCGTTGCTAAACTGGGTCAACAAAGTGGTTTTATTGGGCGTGTAGGTGAAGATGCGTTCGGCCATTTTATGCAAAAAACATTGTTTGATTTGGGTGTTGATACTCGAGCAATGGAATTTGATGAGTTTCACCGTACCAGTACAGTTCTTGTCTCTTTACAAGAAAATGGTGAGCGTGATTTTACTTTCTTAGTTGCTGAATCTGCAGATCAATTTTTAACTGAAAAATCTTTACCTGCGTTCGAAAAAGATATTTTGCATTTTTGCTCTTTAGCATTAGTGAATCCCATTTGTCGCTCAACCTTGGATACCGCGATAAAGAGTATTAAAGAGACGGATTCATTGCTGAGTTTCGATATTAACTTACGCCCTCAAATGTGGCGTGATCATGAGGAAATGCGCGAAGTTATCGATAATTATGCGCATAAGGCCGATATATTAAAATTATCAGAAGATGAACTTACGTGGATGACACAAGAAGTGACATTGAATAATGCGCTTAAAAAATTAGAAGATTATCCCGCGCGTTTAAAAGTGATCACTCAAGGCTCTAAAGGATGTTTAGTATTAACTCCCAATACTCAAGTTGCATTTAGTGCTTTTACCGTTGAATGCATTGATACAACAGGGGCAGGGGATGCCTTTATGTCTGGTTTGTTGGCGGCACTTGCAGAATATGGTTTTGCTGAAGATGAACAATATTTATCAAAAATAGTGACGCAAGCGGCTGCTTGTGGTGCTTTGGCCACAACTCAAAAAGGAGCGATAGCAGCGGCACCAAGTCGTAAAAAATTACATGATTTTGTTCAACAACAACCTCCTTTACATGTTCGGGAGATTTTCTGATAACTCACTGATTTTTTCTGGTTGTGGTTTTTACCACGCTTTCTCTTAATGGTATTTTCTTGCCCTCCATTAATACTGGTTTTTCTCGAAGCCATTATTAGTGGAGATTTTTTTATCTTTACGATTAGACGCTTCTATTTTTTATCAATCAATCAGCGATGTTGATCATATTGTTCTATCTGTTTTAAGCGTATGATATTAAAACGTATCGACTTTTATTGATGGAATATTAAATGTGGGCTCAATCGGGCGCAGTATTAGCCATTTTTTCTTATATTCTTTGGGGGATCACACCTCTTTTTTATCGGCTTTTACCTGGTGCTCAACCTTTAGAAATGTTAGCCCAGCGTTTAATTTGGTCTATTCCTTTATTATTGTTGGTGCGACTTTTTATCAAGAATAGAACTCAATGGTACGCGGTTTTCCAAGATAAACGCTCTGTTTTTATGTGTTTATTTAGTTCAATGGCAATGGCGGTTTCTTGGTGTACCTTTACCTATGCATTAACGCATCAACAAGTATTAGAAGCGAGCTTAGGGTATTTTATTAATCCACTTTTCTCGATTTTATTAGGTGTGATCTTTCTGAAAGAAAAGCTTAATCCAGCAGAAAAGTGGGCAGTTACCTTAATTTGTGCGGGGGTGGGATACCAGCTGTGGATGTACGGGGAATTACCGGTGCTGGCTATTATGATGGGGGGCGCATTTGCTGTATATGGATTAATTCGTAAGTTTATTCGTTTTGATGTAATAACCTCTTTATTTATGGAAACTCTTTGGCTAATGCCATTAGCAATAGGTGTGACCATTTGGTTGTTTATGACAGATAAAAGCGCGCTACCTTCAGCAGATAATCTGACTCGTTTTTATTATGTTTTAACCGCACCTGTTACTATATTACCATTATTGTTTTTTACTGCGGCGGTGAAACGAACTACGTTAACCGTTATCGGACTAGCGCAATATATAGAACCTACTATTCAATTTTTATTAGCTGTTTTCTTATTTCATGAAGCTTTTGATGAAGTTAAAGGTGTCAGTTTTTCTCTAATTTGGCTGGGGCTTTTATGCTGTATCTTGGCACTTATCCGAAAACGTCTTAATTATCTAAAAATCCAAAAAGGAAAACGTAGCCAAATTTTGTAATTGTTTTCTTTCTTTGATTGATTATTTTTGCCTGCCTATTTTTCTATCAAGTAAAATCCGTTATGCTACGCAAAGGCAATCGTTTGCGTCATTGTGTTTTTTATAAATAGTGAGGGTAAAAAATGACTGTGTTGGGTACGGCTCTTACAGCTAATGCAACAAAGGTAATGCTATTAGGTGCAGGTGAACTGGGTAAAGAGGTGGCTATTGAATGCCAGCGCCTAGGTATTGAAGTGATTGCAGTTGATCGCTATCCCAATGCACCCGCGATGCATATCGCACATCGCCATCATGTGGTGAATATGCTTGATAGTAATGCATTAAATCTCATTATTGAACAAGAGAAACCTGATTTTATTGTTCCTGAAATTGAGGCGATAGCAACCTCGTTATTGGTTGAATTAGAACAAAAAGGGCAAAGAGTTGTTCCTTGTGCACGTGCTGTAAAACTCACAATGGATAGAGAGGGGATCCGTCGTTTAGCTTCGGAAACATTACTTTTACCAACATCAAATTATCAATTTGTTGATGATGAAGTGAGTTTTAAAAAAGCTGCTTTAGATATCGGTTTTCCTTGTATTGTCAAACCTGTTATGAGTTCGTCGGGGAAAGGACAAAGTGTTATCCGTAGTGAAAATGATTTAGCACATGCTTGGGCCTATTCTCAAGAAGGCGGACGAGCAGGAAAAGGGCGTGTTATCGTTGAAAAAATGATCCCGTTTGATTTTGAAATTACTTTACTGACTATTCATGCTGTTGATGGTATCCATTTTTGTGCTCCCATTGGTCATCGACAAGAAAAAGGAGATTACCGTGAGTCATGGCAACCTCAAAAAATGAGTGATATAGCTCTTGCTAAAGCAGAACATATTGCGAGTAAAGTGGTGGAAAATTTAGGGGGTTATGGCTTATTTGGCGTAGAGTTGTTTGTTCAAGGCGATGATGTATTTTTTAATGAAGTATCTCCCCGTCCTCACGATACGGGATTAGTGACACTAATTTCACAGGATTTATCAGAGTTTGCACTTCATGTTCGTGCTTTTTTAGGTTACCCCATTGGGGGGATCCGTCAGCTAGGTAACTGTGCTTCAGCCGTTATTTTGCCAGAGCTACATAGCTCAAATATCGTTTATTCTGGTATTGAAAAAGCGTTGAAGGCGAACCGTCAAATTCGTCTTTTTGCGAAACCTGAAATTACAGGCTCTCGCCGCTTAGGGGTTGTACTTGCACATGCTGATACCATCAAACATGCGCTAGATGAAGTAAAAGCAGGTGTAAACGCGATAATTATTAGTGATGGTGAGCAACTATAATATTTTTTGCTGCTAAGTTTTCGCTATTGCTTAGCAGTATTTTTTATTTGTTTGGTCGATTTTCAATCGATATTAGCCTGCTAATATATTTTCTTCATGTAATTTATGACTCTACCCTTGAAACTTGCTTAACTATCCCCACTTTTTACTCATATTGATTTTTTTCGCCAAATTAGGATTAATTGAGGTAAAAATGAGTATGAAAGGTCAGGAAACAAGAGGATTTCAGTCAGAAGTTAAACAACTTCTTCAATTAATGATCCATTCTCTTTACTCCAATAAAGAAATTTTCCTTCGCGAATTGATTTCTAACGCATCAGATGCGGCTGATAAATTACGTTTTCGTGCATTATCAGATGCAGCACTTTATGAAAATAACGGTGAATTGCATGTGCGCATTTCCACTGATAAAGAGAACCGAACTCTGACTATCAGTGATAATGGTATTGGTATGACTCGTGATGAAGTCATTGATAATCTAGGTACTATCGCAAAATCAGGTACCAAATCATTCTTAGAATCTATCGGACAAGATCAAGCTAAAGATAGTCAATTAATTGGTCAGTTTGGTGTGGGCTTCTATTCAGCATTTATCGTTGCAGATAAAGTTACTGTGCGCACGCGTGCTGCGGGTGAAACAGCTGATAAAGGCGTTTTCTGGGAGTCTGAAGGTGAAGGTGATTACACCGTTGCTGATATTGAAAAAGCGGATCGCGGTACTGAAATAACGCTTCATTTGCGTAAAGGCGAAGATGAGTATTTAGATGACTGGCGTCTACGTAGCATTATTAGTAAATATTCTGACCATATTTCTTTGCCTGTTGAAATTGAAACGAAAAATGAAGAAGACGGTACAGTAACGTGGGAAAAGATTAATAAGGCACAAGCACTGTGGACTCGTAATAAAGCTGAAGTCAGTGATGATGAATATAAAGAGTTTTACAAGCATATCTCTCATGACTTTGCTGATCCATTAAGCTGGGTACACAACCGAGTTGAAGGTAAACAAGAATATACAAGTTTGTTATATGTACCTTCAAAAGCACCTTGGGATTTATGGAATCGTGAACAGCGTCATGGCTTAAAACTGTATGTACAGCGTGTCTTTATTATGGATGAAGCTGAGCAGTTTATGCCTAATTACCTGCGTTTTATTCGTGGGTTAGTTGATTCCAATGATTTACCACTAAACGTTTCGCGTGAAATTCTACAAGACAGCTCTGTTACACGTAACTTACGCAGTGCATTAACTAAACGTGCATTACAAATGTTACAAAAACTGGCAGAGAATAAGCCTGAAGAGTATCAAACGTTCTGGAAAGAGTTTGGTTTAGTCTTAAAAGAAGGCCCAGCAGAAGACTCCTCTAACATTGAAACTATTGCTAAATTACTGCGTTTTGCATCAACACATAACGACAGTGATGCTCAAATTGTTTCACTGGAAGATTATGTGAGCCGCATGGTAGAAGGTCAGGAAAAAATTTATTACATCACTGCTGATAGCTACGCTGCCGCGAAAAATAGCCCTCATTTAGAGCTATTCCGCAAAAAAGGTATCGAAGTATTGCTGTTATCAGATCGTATTGATGAATGGATGATGAATTATCTGACAGAATTTGATGGCAAATCATTCCAGTCTGTCAGTAAAGCCGATGAATCACTTGATAAGCTGGCGGATGAAGAAAAACAAGCTGAACAAGAAGAAACCGATAAACAATTAGCACCTTTCGTTGAACGCATTAAAACCTTGCTGGGTGACAAAGTTAAAGAGGTAAAATTAACACACCGCTTAACAGATACCCCTGCGATTGTGACAACCAGTGCGGATGAAATGACTACTCAAATGGCGAAATTGTTTGCGGCAGCTGGACAAGAAGTGCCAGAAGTAAAATATAACTTTGAGCTAAATCCAAATCATCCATTAGTGAAACAAACAGCAGAGTTAACTGATGACGCTTTATTTGCTGATTGGGTCAATTTATTACTGGATCAGGCATTATTTGCTGAAAGAGGCTCTTTGGAAGATCCAAACCAGTTTATTCGCTTAGTGAATCAACTTTTAGTTCAAAAAGCGTAACTGTTTTCGTTTTCAAACATTTAAACCACGTTTCTCTGAAAAGAGAGCGTGGTTTTTTCTTTTTCGACAAAAATAAAATGCAATCGCTACCGTGATTTCTTGAGCGATGACCTCACAAAATGGTATGGTAATGCGTTTTCGAGTTTAAATATAAAAAATTAAATGCAAGGGGATTTACGCGATGCGTATCATTCTGCTAGGCGCTCCAGGCGCTGGTAAAGGCACTCAGGCTCAATTCATTAAAGAAAATTATGGTATCCCGCAGATTTCAACTGGTGACATGTTACGTGCGGCAGTAAGCGCGGGTACAGAACTAGGGCTGAAAGCAAAAGCGTTGATGGACAATGGTCAATTAGTCACTGATGAATTAGTGATTGCGTTAGTTAAAGAGCGTATCAAACAAGACGATTGTCGTAATGGTTTCTTGTTGGATGGGTTCCCAAGAACAATTCCACAAGCTGATGCAATGAAAGAAGCAGGTATCAATGTGGATTTCGTACTGGAATTCGCAGTACCAGATGACATCATTGTAGAACGTATTATTGGCCGTCGTGTTCACGCACCATCTGGTCGTGTTTATCATGTGAAATTTAATCCACCTAAGGTGGAAAATCGTGATGACGTGACAGGTGAAGAGTTAACAACACGTAAAGATGACCAAGAAGAAACCGTTCGTAAACGTTTAGTTGAGTATCATACTCAAACGGCACCGTTAGTTTCTTATTATCAAAATGAAGCTAAAGCAAGCAATGCAAAATACTTCAAAGTTGATGGTACACAAAAAGTTAGCGAAATTAATGCTGAACTGAAAAGTATCCTTGGCTAATTTGTCATCGCTATGATTAATCCCGGTTTAGCCGGGATTTTTTTTATCTTATTTAGCCTGTATAAAATAAGTTAAAAAATTCGATCCAATAAATTGACAAGCACAATTCATTATTTTCCTTTATTCTTCTACTCTTTGGTTATCCTAATAAAAATAACTCTAAGGAGTCATGGTATGAATCATGCTAAGTATGGTGTTCTTCTCGTTAATCTTGGTACACCTGATGCGCCGACAACGGGTGCTGTCCGACGTTATTTAGCACAATTTCTTAGCGATCCTCGTGTTGTTGATGTTTCTCCTTTAATTTGGAAACCAATATTACAGGGCGCGATATTGCCGTTTCGTTCTCCTAAAGTAGCAAAACTTTATCAACAAATATGGATGACAGAGGGGTCCCCGCTGTTAGTTTATAGTCGAGCTCAACAACACGCGCTTGCTCAGCGATTACCTAATATACCTGTGGAATTAGGGATGTGTTATGGCAATCCATCGCTAAATGAAGGGATTGAAAAACTGTTACACCAAGGTGTTGAGAACATTATTTTGTTACCACTTTATCCTCAATACTCTTGCTCTACTTCTGCTGCTGTGTTTGATGGTGTAAGCAAAATATTGAAAGGGATGCGCACTATTCCATCCTTAAATTTTATTCGTAGCTACCCTGAACACCCGCTTTATATCAAAGCACTTGTTACCTCTATTGAGAAGAGCTTTCAGCAATATGGAAAACCAGATCGCTTAATTCTCTCTTTCCATGGCATTCCTGAGCGCTTTATCAAAACAGGGGATATTTATTATGATGAATGTTGCCTTACAACGGAAAAGCTTAAAGAACAATTAGAAATACAATTAGGCTACCCTAAAGAGCAGGTCATGTTGACGTTTCAATCGCGCTTTGGTCGTGAACCTTGGTTATCACCTTATACTGATAAAACGATGGAAAAGCTGGGAAGTGAAGGTGTTAAACATGTTCAGGTTGTATGTCCAGGATTTTCGTCGGATTGCTTGGAAACATTAGAAGAAATTAATGAACAAAACCGCGAGTTCTTTATTCATGGTGGTGGTAAACAGTATGAATATATTCCCGCATTAAATGATGATCCTGAGCATATTGACTTGCTAGAGGCGATGATCCGCGAGATATGCAAAAAATAATTACTGAATTCTATAAATAAAATTATCGGATTTGATGATATATTAATTTGATCATATTTCAGTTATATATAAACTTATCTTTTCTCATTTTTTAAGTGTTTTAGTGTTAATCACTAAAATGCTGATAAACGGACACTGCATTACATAAATTTAGGCAGGAAAATGAATAGTAAGCTTTCAAAACCACAATCTTCAGAAATTGATAAAGGAAATTTCGATGACTTTTATCTAAAACAGAACGATGAAATCGATCTTTTTGAATTATTTTCTGTTATTTATAAATCAAAATTTGTCATTATTGGCATTACGTTATTATTTGCTATCGTTGGCTTTACTGTTGCAAGCTTTTTACCTCAAAAATGGACAAGCCAAGCTGCAATTACCAAGCCAATGCTCGATGAAATGAAGCAGTTAAGAGCCACATTGACTGAACTAAGCCTAGTGGATGTTGATACGGGCGTTAATGGTTCTTCCGTTTATCAAAAATTTATCAATAACTATAACTCTCGTGTTTTACGTGAAGAGTATTTGGTAAGTACGGATTATTACAAAAGTTTGCTGGCTAAAATGGAAGAGCCAACGCCACTGGATAAACGTAAATTAATTGAAGAAATAGTAACGAAAGATATTAATTTAAAAGCTTCAGATGATAAAAATAGTGAAGAAGAGTTTAGTGGCGAAATTAATCTAAGCTTTACTGCACCAACCTCAGAAGAGGCTTATGATTTACTTTCAGGCTATATTCGTTTTATTTCCACTAAAGTACGTATGGAAGTGAAAGACGAAATAGATGACCAAATTGAGCGTAAATTAAGCTTTGCTCAAAAAGCGTATGAAATGGACTTAGAACGTATTGCTAATGCACGTAATGTAAATGTCCAACGCTTAAAATATGCGTTAGAGATTGCTAATGCGGCAGGTGTAAAAAAACCAATTTCAAGTGAAGGCGCACAAATTAAAGATGACCCTGATTACTCTATTGCTATGGGTTCCGATGCGTTAAGTAGTAAATTGGCTATCACAGAAGCTATCACTGATCCAACAACAGTGAGTGCTGATCTGAAAAACCGTTTATATAACATGAAGCAGTTAGAGAAAGTGAAATTAGATGAGCTTCAATTTGTACCATTCAAATATATGTTGAAGCCTTACGAACCGACTAAAAAAGATGCCCCTAAACGTGCTCTGATTTTAGTTGGAGCTGCTTTTGTTGGTTTCATCCTTTCTGTAATGGGTGTTTTACTGAGCTATATGGCGAGAAGCCGTCGTAAAGCTGCATAAAAATATCTCCAAATAAGTAGGTGTACAGACGTACACCTACTGTCTCTCCCATAATATTGTGTTAACATTGCGCATCTTTTTTAGCTGTGTAGCATCGTTCACAATGAAATTCCCTGGCAAACGAAAATCCAAACACTATTTTCCCGTTAGTTTACGAGATCCTTTATTACAACCCATCATCAATATGACGGAGAGCGAATCTTCTCGCGCCTATATTGTCGGCATTGACCAAACATTGGTGGATATCGAAGCGAAAGTTGATGAGGCATTTATTACCCGTTATAACTTGAGTCAGGGACACTCTCTCGTTATTGAAGATGATGTTGCAGAAGCACTTTATCGTGAATTAACAGATAATAACTTAATTACTCACGAATTTGCGGGTGGCACCATTGGTAACACGTTGCATAACTACTCTGTATTGGCTGATGACCGCTCTGTGTTATTAGGTACTATGTGTAATAACATTCAGATTGGTAGCTATGCTTATCGCTATTTATGTAACACGTCTAGCCGTACTGATTTGAATTACCTTCAAGGTGTCGATGGTGCTATTGGGCGCTGTTTTACGCTGATCACAGAAAATGGTGAACGTACTTTTGCAATTAGCCCAGGTCAAATGAACCAACTTCAGCCTGAGAGTATTCCTGAAGAGGTGATTGCAGAAGCTTCAGCATTAGTTTTAACAGCTTATTTAGTACGTTGTAAGCCTGGAGAGCCAATGCCTTTGGCGACCATGAAAGCAATTGAATATGCGAAAAAGTATGATGTACCCGTAGTGCTGACATTAGGTACTAAATACGTTATTGCGGATGATCCACAATGGTGGCGTGATTTCTTAAAAGAGCATGTGTCTGTTGTGGCAATGAACGAAGATGAAGCATTTGAGTTAACGGGGCATTCTGATCCTCTTCTTGCCTCTGATGTGGCGTTAGAATGGGTTGACCTAGTTCTTTGTACCGCAGGCCCTGCAGGGCTTTATATGGGCGGTTATACGGAGCAAAGCTTTAAACGTCAAACAACGCATCCATTATTACCTGGTGCAATTGCTGAATTTAATCGTTATGAATTTAGCCGCGCAATGCGCTACAAAGATTGCGAAGAGCCTGAAAAAGTTTATTCCCATATCGAGCCTTATATGGGGGGCCCTGAGAAAATCATGAATACAAATGGTGCGGGTGATGCAGCATTATCAGCATTACTGCATGATATTACAGCAAATAGTTATCATCGAATTAATGTGCCGAATTCGAGTAAGCATCCTCGAACTTATTTAACCTACTCATCATTAGCACAAGTGTGTA
This sequence comes from Proteus sp. fly-1008, assembly GCF_040140305.1. Classification (NCBI taxonomy): domain Bacteria; kingdom Pseudomonadati; phylum Pseudomonadota; class Gammaproteobacteria; order Enterobacterales; family Morganellaceae; genus Proteus; species Proteus sp. fly-1008. The sequence goes on along the minus strand of NZ_JBEEWH010000011.1, from coordinate 37,184 downwards.
AATATGCTAATCGAGTGAGTTATCAAGTGTTAAGTCAGCATTCGCCACGTTTAACGCGTGGTTTACCTGAAAAAGAAGACAGCTTAGAAGAAGCCTATTGGGAACGTTAAGTTTACATTATTTCTAAGTTTTGTTTTATCTGTGTGAAATAAAAAACCTATCAAATTTGATAGGTTTTTTATTGAGTTAAATCTGTAGCGTTAACAAGCTATCTATATTTGATTATTGTGATGCACTTGGAGCAATAATTTGCTGACCATTTTCAGGTGTATCATCAATTGCACAACCAAACTCTACTTCCTTCACTAACATATCAGCCATTGCAGATGCAGTTTGATCTTCATCGATAATGACGTGATTTGCGCCTTTCTCAAGGATAAAAGAGGCTTCTTCATCGTAGTTAGCCCGAACAATAATATCGTCGAAATGAGCACGAACAATGATATTTAAATTAGGGTTCATACTTCTTGCTGTTTCAGCAATATCAGCGGCTTCATAACCATTAGGGATAGTCAGTAATAACGATTTAGCACAATCGATACGTGCTAAAGCAAGCGACTCTTTAGTGGAGGCATTACCCAGTACCGTATTTAAGCTTTTCTCTTTTAATTCAGCAAATTTATTACGGCTATTTTCGATAATAACTAACGGAATAGATTTAGCTAATAATTTTTCAGAAAGCATACTTCCTGCTCGTCCATAACCGACAATGATGGCATGGCCACAAATATCGACAGGAACTGGCATTTCTTCTTCCAGCTCTTCTTGTTGTAGTTGTTCCACTTCTTCTTTTGTCTCTGTTTTTGCCAAATAACGGTCTAATAGAGAGAACAGAACAGGGTTTAGCATAATAGAAACTAAAGCACCGGCTAAAACAAGGTTACGTGCATCTGGCTCTAAAACGTTGAGCGCAACACCAAGGCCAGCAAGAATAAAGGCAAATTCACCAATTTGAGCAAGACTTGCAGAAATAGTTAAGGCAGTTCGTCTGGAATGCCCAAACATTCGCACAAGCACTAATGCGGCAGCTGATTTACCAATAATAATGATAGCGAGTGTTGCTAAGATGCCGAGTGGGTGTTCAATTAAGACCATAGGATCAAACAGCATACCTACAGAAACAAAGAACAGTACAGCAAAGGCATCACGCAGTGGCAAAGTATCTTGAGCTGCTCTGTGGCTTAAATCAGACTCATTGAGTACCATACCGGCAAAGAATGCGCCTAATGCGAAAGAAGCATCAAATAGGGTTACAGCAGCATAGGCGATACCTAAGGCTAGTGCTAATACACATAACGTAAAGAGTTCGCGAGAGCCCGTTGCTGCGGTTTTGGCTAAAATCCAAGGAATAAGTTTACGACCAACAATCATCATGATTAAGATAAAGGCAACAACCTTACCGATTGTGATCCCTAAATTAATCATTAGTTGAGAAATACTGGTTTGGTCACTACTTTCTAGCATATTGGCAGCAGCTGGGAGTAGTACAAGGGCTAATACCATTGCTAAGTCTTCAACAATCAACCAACCAATAGCAATTTGCCCTCGCTGGCTATCAATCAGGCCTCTTTCTTCAAGTGCTCGTAAAAGAACAACGGTACTTGCTGTTGATAGACATAAACCGAATACAATGCCACTAAATAAACCCCAGCCAAAAAATGCCGATAATCCCAATCCTAATAGTGTTGCGACTGCAATTTGCGCAATAGCACCCGGAATAGCGATAGCTTTTACCGCCATAAGATCTTTTAAAGAAAAATGTAAACCCACGCCAAACATTAGCAGAATAACGCCGATTTCAGCGAGTTCAGGGGCGAGAGAGGTATCAGCGACAAAGCCTGGGGTAAATGGACCAGCGAGTACACCCGCAGCAAGATATCCTACTAAAGGTGAGATTTTTAGCCGTTGAGCGATCATGCCTAAAATGTAAGCAAGTGCTAACCCACCAACAATGGTGGTAATGAGGGGTGTTGAATGCGGCATCAATTCTCCTTCTTTTTATAAAACTACATGTATCGGGGGGCGAGTAATATAGCAGGCTGATAGTTTAACGTATTCATGCAATAAATTCGCTAAAAATTATCGATTATTTATAAAAATAGCAAGTTGATTGAATTTTATGACGCAAATGCGCTTTTTTATGTTATTTTAATAAGTCTTGTCTTTTAAGGTAAGAGTTACCCTGTTATTGGTTCATTTAAATAACAGGGGTAATTACAGCTTATTTAGTTTTATCTACCCCAATATTAGGAAGAAAAATGGTGAAAATACCTAACAGTGGGAGATAAGCGCAAATATGATAGACATATTCAATACTCTTCTGATCTGCAATATATCCTAAGACTGCAGCACCAATCCCTCCCATCCCAAAAGCAAGCCCAAAGAAAAGCCCTGAAACCATGCCTGTTTTACCCGGAATTAACTCTTGAGCATAAACTAAGATAGCAGAAAATGCTGAAGCTAAAATCACACCAATGAATACAGTAAGTACGCCAGTCCAGTATAAGCTGGCATAAGGGAGTATTAGTGTAAAAGGCGCAACACCTAGAATAGATCCCCAAATAACGTATTTTCTACCAATTTTATCGCCTACAGGGCCACCAATCATGGTGCCAGCAGCAACAGCAAAAAGAAAAACAAACAGATGAATTTGGGCATTCTGTACTGAAACACCAAATTTATGTATTAAATAGAAAGTATAGTAGCTACTAATGCTTGCAAGATAAAAATACTTAGAAAAAATTAGAATAAGTAAAATAGCCAAAGAACCAAGTAGGGCTTTACGTGGCAGTGTTGCTGTGTTTTTGATGGTTTTGGGTTGTTTTTTCTGTACTTCTTGCTGAATTTTATACCAGCGACTTACTTGTAATAACACAACAATAGCCAATAGAGCAGCAAGAGAGAACCAACCGACATTACCTTTACCATAAGGGGCAATAATTAAAGCAGCTAAAAGTGGGCCTAAGGAGCTACCTAAATTGCCACCAACTTGGAAAAGGGATTGTGCTAAACCATGTCTTCCACCAGATGCCATTCTGGCAACACGTGATGATTCAGGGTGGAAAACAGAAGAGCCAGTACCCACTAACCCAGCAGCAAGTAATAACATTGGGAATGTATCAGCAAAGGCGAGGAGTATAAGTCCTGTTAGCGTAAAGCCCATACCAATAGGCAATGAGTAGGGTTTAGGATATTTATCAGTATAGAGACCAATAAAAGGTTGCAATAAGGATGCAGTAATTTGGTACGTTAAGGTGATCATCCCTATTTGTACAAAGCTTAAAGAGAACTCTGATTGCAACATAGGGTAGATAGCTAATATCAATGATTGGATCATATCATTGAGAAGATGTGAAAAGCTGATAGCCGTTAAAATACTAAAAACCGTATTACGCTTATTGGCTTTTCGTTGTAAAGCTTTGGCTTCTTCTATAGGAAGCGTTGGGTCACTATTGCTCATTTTAATTCCCTGTCACATCATTTTGTTAATAAATTGTTTCTGTTTTTATTAATCTAGTTTACATCTATTTGGAATAGAGTATTTTTGTGAGAAATAGAATTTGATTCATGTCTCAAAAAAACTATTGGATCAATGAAATAATAAAAAAATTATATAACCTACGTCATAAAATACAGCAAAAGTATTTAACTTCTGTCTTATTTTTCTACAGTAGAACCATGGCAGAACCTTCTCAATAAATAATATACATGGGGATATACCATGAGCTTATCTTTTAAATTATCGGCATGCGCATTGACCGTTTCTTTAGCTATGGCGCCAGCGTTGTCTCAGGCATGGGAAAAGGATAAAACCTACGAAATTACTATTTTGCACACCAATGATCATCATGGACATTTTTGGCATAACGATCGTGGCGAATATGGATTAGCAGCACAGAAAACTGTGGTTGATAATATCCGTGACGAGGTGGCTAAAAAGGGTGGTAGCGTACTGCTGTTATCTGGTGGTGATATCAATACTGGTGTTCCAGAATCTGACTTACAGGATGCTGAGCCTGATTTTAAAGGTATGAACCTTGTAGGTTATGATGCAATGGCTCTGGGTAACCATGAGTTTGATAATCCTTTAGAGGTTTTACGCCAACAAGAAAAATGGGCTACATTCCCATTCTTATCTGCCAATATTTATCAAAAGAGCACCGGTGAGCGTTTATTTAAGCCTTATACCATTTTTGATAAACAAGGTGTAAAAATTGCCGTATTAGGTTTAACCACAGACGATACTGTACGTATCGGTAACCCAGCAAACTTCCCAGACACTGAATTCCGTAAACCTTCAGATGAAGCAAAAAAAGTTGTTGAGGAGTTACGTACCACAGAAAAACCAGACATTATCATCGCGGCAACACATATGGGGCACTATGATGATGGTAACCATGGTTCTAACGCTCCGGGTGATGTTGAAATGGCGCGTGCGTTACCAAAAGGGTATCTTGATATGATTGTGGGTGGTCACTCACAAGATCCTGTCTGTATGTCTCAAGAGAACAAAAACTATAAACAAGCTGATTATGTACCGGGAACACCTTGCGCACCAGATAATCAGAATGGTACATGGATTGTTCAAGCCCATGAATGGGGTAAATATGTTGGACGTGCAGACTTTGAATTCCGTAATGGTGAATTCACGCTAAAACACTACCAATTAATCCCAATCAACTTAAATCAAAAAGTGAAGAAAGACGATGGCACAACAGAACTTGTCTACTACACTAAAGAAATCCCTCATAATCCTGAAATGATGAAATTGCTGACGCCTTATCAAGAAAAAGGCGGTGAGCAACTCAATGTTAAAGTCGGTGAAGTGGTTGGTAAACTGGAAGGCGATCGTAGTAAAGTTCGTTTTGTTCAAACCAATATGGCGCGTTTATTGTTATCAGCACAAGCTGAGCGTGCTAATGCTGACTTTGCCATTATGAGTGGTGGTGGTGTGCGTGATTCTATCGAATCGGGCGATATCACTTATAAAGATGTATTAAAAGTTCAACCATTCGCGAATGAACTGGTTTATGTTGATTTTAAAGGTGAAGAAGTTGAACCTTACTTATCAGCAGTAGCTTGCATGAAAGTTGACTCAGGTGCTTATGCACAGTTCTACAATGTTAGTTTAACTGTTGATGCTGATTGCAAAGTGAGCGATGTTAAAATTGCGGGCAAACCATTAGACAAAACTAAGTCTTACCGTATGGCGACATTAAACTTTAACGGTATTGGTGGCGATGGCTATCCTAAGATCGATGTTCACCCAGGTTATGTTAATACTGGTTTCGTGGATGCAGAAGTGTTGAAAGGTTATATTGAAGCACATTCTCCACTGAAAGCCGCAGACTTTGAACCGAAAGGTGAGATTGTTTATAAAAAATAGTTCTCATTAGGAGATATTATTTTTGTCATATTGATAAAAGCAGAAAAGGTGACATTCATGTCGCCTTTTCTTTTGCTTTAAGAATAGTAAATCGCATTAATTTCTTATTTTGAGGATGAGCCTTAAAATAAAAAATCGACAATGATCAAGGCTCCTTGCGGATCAGTGCAAATTGAGCTCCTAATACCGTAGCGAGATCTTTAGCTGATAATTCAATATCTAAGCCACGTTTACCACCAGAAACAAAAATAGTGTTAAATTCAAGTGCTTGTTCATCAATTACAGTGGGCAGCCGTTTTTTCTGACCTAATGGGCTTATTCCCCCCACTAAATAACCTGTTACCTTTTGTGCAATTTGTGGATCTGCCATATCTGCTTTTTTCGCTTTAAAGCACTTAGCGACAAGCTTTAAATCTAACTGACCAGAAACAGGAGTGACTGCAACTGCTAGATTTTTTGCATCACCATTTAAGGAGACTAAAAGTGTTTTAAAAACTTGACGATTATTCAAGCCTAGTTTTTCAACGGCTTCATCACCAAAATTATGAACATTAGCATCATGCTCATAAGGATGGAGGATAAATTTAATTTTCTGTTTTTCCAATAAGTTTACAGCGGGAGTCATAGTTATTCCTACTCAGAAGGTTTTATGCTTGATGTTTTAATAAATCAATTAAATTCTCTTCACCAAATAAATGCAGAGCACCTACAGTGACTACATAGCGTCCGGCCGGTAATTTTAATAATAGATTAGCCCATTTTTGGTTACGACTTTCCATTAAAATATCAAATACCGCTTTGCTAAAGGTGTTTGGTAAAGGAAGCTGTTTTTCTCGACTATTATAATTTAACCACCAATTAATCATGATTTGCAATGTACGTGCATTATCGTGCCAATTTTTTAGAGTATCTTCGAGTAATTGCTGACCATCGTGAGGGAAGTTCAATAATAATGCGACCTGATTTTCAATACCTTCCAGCTCTATAATATTTTTTTTGCACTCATTAGCATGTTGAATGACTTGATAATCAATGCCATGTTGAGGTTCTAAACCCAACTGCATTGCTTGGGTAGATTGCATAATAAGGGCAATTTGCCAAAGGGGCTTATTTTCAATTTGATAAAGAGAAAGGGAGAGCGCTTCGCAATGCTGTGTAATTTGAGAAAAGAGAGGTTCGCTTATGCGAGTTTCGAGAGGCTCTCTAAAAAGGGAAGATTGATCAAATGGTTGTACCTCTGTTGAAATATCGGCTTCAACAATAACAGCATCTGCTTTTTTTATTTCATTTATAAGTACATTCGATAGCGGTGTCATTGTTGGAACACCCATATGGATACTACCCACAAGGTGCAAAGAGACATTATTAGGTAGCATAATATCAACAGCGGGGTAAGGGTAATGGGTCGTGTTTTTTATCCCAACCCAGTGTTTGATTTTCTGAAAAATACCCGTCATTGATATGCTCCTTTGGGATTGAATCGCAAGGTTTTAGCATAACGGATTTGAAAGGGAATGAAACAACGAAAACCAAGCTTTACTTAGTTTTCGCTGTTTTTACTTTATTTACCAACTAATACCGATACCACCAGCTGAAACAAAACTATTTGAATCATTCCATGCTGTTGAAGCTCTGACTTTAACATTTTCATTAATACGATACTGCATGCCCCAAGCAAGAGCAGTGGCATTACGATAATTACCTATGCCAATAGCGGTACTAAATGTAGCAGAATCGGTAAAAGGTAAATTACTCATTGCAGCTACAGACGCAATACCTTGGTTGGCGCGTTTTTCTACTTTATAGAAACGATTTTGAGTATCTGATTTAAAGTGTTTGAAATCAGATTCAAGCACATCAAGTCTACTTTTAGTGACGACATCTTTGCTATACAGTTTTGAAAAATGACCAGTTATATCACTAGGGTAACCGGCAATATCTAAAGTGTTTAAGTATTTATCTACTTTTTCTTTATTATTAGAGATGTCAATTTTATTTTGTTCAATATTTTCTTTGTTACTTTTTATATCGATTTTATTTTTCTCAGTAATTTCTTTATTTTCTAATGTTTTATTTTTATTTATTATTGTTTCTATTATGTTTTTTTCAGTCATTGATTTTATTTTGTTATTTTCTAGGCTTGCTACATATTCAATATTGTCTGACAAAGTAATTAAATCAAGTAAAGTTACATTCTTTTCAAGATTATCATTTGTGCGGTTATATTCTGATATAGTATCGTTATTTCTATAATCTTTTGTTATTACAACATGGTTTGACTTACTGTTTGAATTATAGTTTTTAATTATGTTGACTATGTTAGTTGAGCGCTCTTTGATAGTAGGATTATTAGCTGTATCAGTAACGAATGTCTCTATGTTTTCAAAAAAATAAGATAAGTTAAGGCGTTCTAATTCACTTAAATTTTTAATGATAATCTTATTATCATTTTCTATTATTTTGTTATATAAAATAGGATCATTATGAATTAAATAGTTATCAGTTAATTCATTAAATATTTGAGTGTTTATTAATATATTACTATTGTATGATTTATCATCAACAGAGTAATTACTACCTATTGAATAGATGAATTTTTTTGAAAATATTTTTTTTGCATTCTCGTAATTTTCTTTTTGGGATTGGATTGGGTTGAAGTATTTAATATATAATCTTCTAATATCATAAAAATTATCTAATTCTGATTTTGATATTTCATTAGGCATGTCAGGATAATGATTATCAAAGTTCACAGGTGCTTCTTTTGAATTTAATTCGGCATGAGTATTAGATAAAGCATTTGTGGAGAGTATTGATGATAGTAAAATAATAAATAATTTACTATATTTCATTTTTAAATCCTTTTAATATTGAAAGTTGACTTTTTATTTTAAAATTTGGTTTTATTATTAACAATAATATATTAATTAATGCCTTGAATTTGTTTCTTTTTTACAAGAATGTGTTTTATATATGAATTCATAAAAATGAATGAAATATTTATAATATATTGCTATTCTAGCGCTAAGAGGGCGGAGTAATGACTCTCTTGTATAATGAGAAATTCCTCTTTGACTGGCCGATAGAAATATCGGCTTTTTTTTAACCTTTTGAAAATATTAATAATCATTAATGAGTAGTAATAAAAAACCGCTTTTACTGAGAAGTAAAAGCGGCTTAAATATAATATTTCTTGATGGTTTTAAGGGTTATTGCTTAGGCTTGAAACGCAATAAACGGTTTGCATTACTGACAACTGTGATTGAAGACAGCGCCATTGCTGCACCGGCAACTACAGGATTAAGTAATGTTCCTGTCAGTGGATATAAAATACCTGCTGCAATGGGAATACCTAAGCTGTTATAAACGAAGGCACCGAATAAATTTTGCTTCATATTGCGCAATGTCCCTTTTGATATCTCAACCGCATCGGCAACACCATGCAAACTGTGGCGCATTAAAGTAATTGCCGCAGTTTCTATGGCAATATCACTGCCTCCACCCATGGCAATACCAACGTCAGCTTTCGCGAGAGCAGGGGCATCATTAATGCCATCACCTACCATTGCCACTCGATGACCTTGTGCTTGAAGCTCTGTAATGGCTTGCGCTTTGCCTTCAGGCATAACACCTGCAATCACTTGATCAATACCCGCTTCTTTTGCAATAGCATTTGCCGTAATCGGATTATCACCTGTTAACATGACTAAGCGATAACCTTGATTATGCAAGCGTTGTAGTGCACTGACGGTGTCTTCTCTTAACGGATCTCTAATAGAGAGAAGTGCCGCAACTTTACCTTCTTGAGCAAGTAAAACAGGAGTAACCCCTTTTGCTGCTTGAGAATCGATAAGTGTATTGATTTCACTAATATCAATGCCCGATTCTCTCATCAGTTTAGGGTTACCCAATAGAACAGTCTTACCTTTGATTTCGCCTGTTAATCCCATACCCGCTAAGGTACGGAACTGATTAATCTCAGGTAATGATATACCTTCAGCTCGTGTTAAAATTGCCTTCGCTAATGGGTGATTAGAGCCGTTTTCAAGCGATCCCGCTAATGCCAATGCTTCCTCTTCACTGACTTGATTGAAGGTATGTATTTCAGTTACCTGTGGTAATCCTTCTGTTAAGGTACCTGTTTTATCAAAGACTAAAGTATCAAGTTTACTCGCTTGTTGAAGAGCATCTGCATCACGAACTAAAACACCATATTCCGCAGCTCGACCTACACCTGAAATAATTGACATTGGCGTTGCGAGACCCAGAGCGCAAGGGCAGGCGATAATTAATACCGTTGTGATGATCACGAGTGCATAAGTGATTTGAGGCGATGGGCCAAAGAAGTACCAAATAGCGCCAGCAATTAAGGCAATCGCGACAACAACAGGAACAAATACACTTGAAATTTTATCAGCCAACTGGCCAATTTCAGGTTTACTGCTTTGTGCTTGGCGAACTAATTTAATGATGCGCGCCAGTGTTGTTTGGCTTCCTACTGCGGCAGCTTTAAATAAAACCGAGCCATCTTGCACCGTTGTTCCTGCATGAATGGAGTCGCCAATGGTTTTTTGCTGTGGGATAGGCTCTCCCGTTAGCATTGCTTCATCCATCCATACTTCACCTTGGATAATTTCACCATCAACAGGCACTTTATCACCCGTTGCTAACCGTAAAGTCATGCCTTGTTTGACATCAGCTAATGGCATATCGACTTCACCATTTTCAGTGATAACTCTTGCTGTGGGCGGTGTTAAGTCTAATAGGCGCTCTAGTGCTTTAGATGAACGTTGTCGCGCACGTTGTTCAAGCATATGACCTAAGTTGATTAAACCGATGATCATTGCGCTGGCTTCATAATAGAGATGTCGAGCTTGAGCGGGGAATATTTCTGGCCATAAATTCACTGTAATGGAATAGAGCCACGCTGTTCCTGTTCCTAATGCAACAAGGGTATCCATTGTTGCACTGCGGTTTTTTAAGCTTTGCCATGCACTACGATAAAAATGTCCACCCGCAACCACCATCACAAAGAGTGTTGCAATACCAATACCCAACCAAATACTATGATTTGCTTCGGTAAGCATCATGTTATCGCCGATCATTCCCCAAATCATAACGGGAAGACCAACGACTAACGCAAGTGCAGCTTGCCAACGAAAACGCTTCATATTTGCTACTGCAACTTCTTGCTGGCGTTCTCTTCGTTTTACATCATCTTGAATAATTTCAGCGCCATAACCCGCTTTTTCGATAGCGTTAACAAGTGCATCATGATTGATGTCACCGGTTACTAATGCACTGCGTTCTGCAAGGTTTACACGCACATTCTCAACACCATCAACAGATTGTAATGCTTTGTGAACCTTATTTACGCAACTTGCACAGGTCATGCCATCAATTAAAAGCTGAACACTGCTGTCATCGTCAGTGTTTATTTCTGGGCTAATTTCAATGTCAGAGTTTTCAACTGGAATGTCACAAATAGCCGCTGACGATGCATCCAGCTGTGCATGCGTTTGCGTCAGCGGCTCAGTTTTTGGGAAATCAGTACCTGCTAGTTGTGCTTCAAAACCAGCATCTTTAATGGCAGTTACTAATGTCTCTGCGGTGGCTGTTCCGATTACTTTTGCATGAGTTAATTCAACTTCAGCGCTATCAACGCCTGTTGTAGCTTCAAGCGCTTTTTTGACTGAACCGATACAATGGCCACAATTTAAGCCTGAAAGGGTTAAATGAATTGTGTTATCTGTGGGGGCTAAACTGGCTTGAAAACCTTCTGCTGTAATTGCTGTAATTAAGGTATCTGCAGTAGCATTGCCAAAAACTTCAGCTGACTCTTTTGTTACATTAACAGCTACTACACCTTCAATGGCTAATAATGCTTTTTCGGTTTTACCTACACACTTCATGCAGTTAAGACCACTTAAGCTTAATTTTACATCAGGCTGTGTTGCAATTTTAGCTTCATAACCCGCGTCTTCAATGGTTTTGATTAAACTTTCAGCAGTTGCATCACTGTCAATTTTAGCGTATTGAATAGTCACATTTGACTGTTCTATATCATTGCGAGCATCAAGTGCTTTTTTTACACTGTTAACACAGTGGGAGCATGAAAGCCCTTGTAATGAGAGTAGCGTAGTTTTTGCCATGTTAGTTGTCTCCGAAATAAAAAGCGTTACCTCTATTATTGCGCAATATCTGGTAACTTGCTTTCTTTAAAGGTTTTTTCTTATCAGAGATAAAGGCTAAACCTTTCCGCTAGGGGAAGGTCAAGGGGGAATTTTGAATATTAGTGAAATCGCAAATAAAACAGGATTAACAGCTAAAGCCATTCGGTTTTATGAAGAAAAAGACTTGATAACACCCCCAGGAAGAGGTGAAAACGGCTATCGCTATTATCAGGCGCAACATATTGAAGAATTAACATTATTGCGACAAGCCAGAGAGGTTGGTTTTAACCTAGAAGAGTGTCGTGCATTATTAATGTTATTAAGAAATCCATCACGACATAGCGCTGATGTGAAAGAAGCGACCTTAAAAAAGGTGGCTGAAATTGAGAAGACGATTAATGAACTTAACGCAATTCGTCAACGTCTTCTCTTGTTAGCCAGCGAATGTCCTGGCGATGATGGTGCTGATTGCCCTATCATCAATCATTTGTCAGGGTGTTGCCACCATCAGAAGTAGTCGGTTTAAGTGGAATAACGTGTAAAGTAATGCCATCAATAGCAATCACTTCTACCTGATCACCCGCTTGTAATGGCGTGTCTGAATAAACACGCCAGCTACCATCTGCTAATTTTACACGGCTAAACCCATTTTCCGTATCTGATGATAAAACAGCATGAACACCAATCAATTGATGACTTTTCTGATTTAAGTTCTCAGCTTCTTTTGATTGTTTTCTGCGTTTAAGCCAAAGGTGCCAAAGTACAGCACTAATAACTGTTAATATCGCAAATAACACACCTTGAATAGGCCAGTTAATAGGTAGCACCCATGCGAGTAAAGAAACGCACAATGCTGCCATTCCTGACCATAAAAGGTATCCTGCTGTTCCTAGCATTTCTGCAATTAACAGCAAGCCACCAAGACAAAGCCAGAAAAGTGCGGGGTGGGCACTAATCCATTCAATCATCATTAATTACTCTTGTTACCAGAGTCATTCTTTTTGGTATTAAGGAGCTCTGAAATACCACCAATTGCACCCATTAAGTTACTGGCTTCTAGTGGCATCATCACAACTTTACTGTTGTTGGCTGAGCCAATTTGTGCGAGTGCATCCGTGTATTTTTGAGCAACAAAGTAGTTAATTGCCTGCATATCACCTTTAGCAATTGCTTCAGACACCATTTGTGTTGCTTTAGCTTCAGCTTCTGCGGCACGTTCACGGGCTTCTGCTTGTAAGAATGCAGATTGACGCTCACCTTCAGCTTTCAGAATTTGTCCTTGTTTCTCACCTTCAGCTTTTAAAATAGCGGCTTGACGAATACCTTCAGCTTCAAGAATGTCGGCACGTTTAGTACGTTCGGCTTTCATCTGAGCATTCATTGCAGAAATCAATTCTTTTGGTGGACGAACATCACGAATTTCAATACGGGTGATTTTGATACCCCAAGGATTGGTTGCATCATCCACAATGAGTAAAAGACGGCTATTGATTTGGTCACGTTGAGAAAGAATTTCATCAAGTTCCATTGAACCTAATACTGTACGGATATTCGTCAGTGTTAAGTTGATAATAGCAAGTTCTAGATTGTTAACTTCATAAGCCGCTTTAACTGGGTCGATTACTTGAATAAAGCAGACTGCATCGATGCTGACGTTGGCGTTATCACGTGAGATCACTTCTTGAGAAGGTATATCAAGTACTTGTTCCATCATATTAATACGACGACCAATACGATCGACAAAAGGAATAAGAATTTGAAGTCCTGGAGCGAGTGTTCGTGTGTAACGACCAAAACGTTCGACAGTCCACTGATAACCCTGTGGAACGGTTTTAACACCACTTAAAACCAAAATAATAGCGAATAAGATGATAATACCAATGACTATTTCCATATATCTGTCCTGAGTCTGCTTTTATAAGAAAATAAAACTAATAAAGTAAAGAATACACCATACGGCGATATTTAGACGCTAAATTATCATTAGTACCTAAGGCAGATAAAATATCCATCAGTGTTTTCTTAACTTGCCCATCACCTGCATTTAAGTCTTTTTTGATAAAACTAAATAGTAATTCTAATGCTTCTTCATTACGGGCAACTTCATGCAATTTTAGTGCAAGTTGAATAGCAAGATCGGTATTTGCAGGTTGTTGGTTAAAATCATTTTGTAATTGCTGAATTTCTGGAGTATCAGCTGCTTGTTTTTGTAATTCAATTTGTGACAGTAAGCTATGATAATAACTGTCTTGATCTTGTAATGGGATAGTGCTTAACAGTGTTTGTGCCTCTTCATTTTTATTTAAAGAAATAAGAGCGCCCGCTAAAGCTAGCGTAATTTCACTGTTTTTAGGCGCGAGTTGATGTGCTTCTTTTAATAAAGGTAAAGCTTCATCCGCTTTTCCTTCTGAAAGAAGTTGCGCTGCTTGAGCCGCTTTTAGCTCTTCAGGTTTTGGTAATACATTGGCTAAAACTTGGCGGACTGCTTCTTCAGGTTGAGGGCCTTGGAAACCATCGACAGGGCGACCTTCTTGCAAAATATAAACAGTTGGGATCGCACGTAGACCAAATTGTGAGGCAATCATTTGCTCTGCATCGCAATCCAATTTAGCTAAAATAAATTGATCAGCAAATTCGGCTGCCAGTTTATCTAATGTTGCGCCAAGTTCTGCACAATGAGGGCTATGTTCTGAATAGAAATACATCATGACTGGTTTGGTCATGGACTGTTCTATAACTTGTTGAATATTTGATTCATTTACATCAACAATATGTGCAGTTGCTAACATTAACTTGTCCCTTTTTGAGTGTTTTAAATATAGATGCGATTTATAACGCTATTTCATTAATAAGTAAGGGTGAAACCAAAAAAATCAAGCTTTACCACTTTGGCGACTTAAAATTGCATCCATCAAGGTATCAGGTAGAAAACGTTTTAATATTCTGACAGCATAAGTTAATAGCGTTACGGGATAACGTATCTTAGGTTTTGGGTTTTCTAAAGCGTGGATAAGCTTTTTCACTACATCTTCAGGTGTTAATGTGAAACGACTCGCAATCCCTGGGTTTTTTACGGGTTTATCTTTCTCAGCTTGGTTTACATTTTCTGTAAAGCAGGTTCGTATCGGGCCTGGCTCAATTAAACTGACTTTAACACCCGTATGTGCGATTTCCATTCTTAGTGCATCAGACCACGCTTCTACAGCATATTTACTGGCTGCGTAGGCACCCCGACCCGGCGTTGAAATAATGCCCATCACTGAGCTCGTTTGAATAATCCGTCCTTCACCGTGGGGTAACATTGCAGGCAAGAGTAAGGTAGTGAGTTGGTGTAAGCCAAAAAAGTTCGTCGAGAACTGTTTCTCCATTTGTTGGCGAGTAATGGCATCTAGTGGACCATAAACACCAAACCCACCGTTATTAAATAATCCATATAAACGACCATTTGTTAGATGAATAACCTCTAGAGCGGCATTTTCAACACTTTCTGCATCATCAAGATCAAGATAAATAGGTTCTAATCCCAGTGTTCCCATGCGTTTAAGATCTTCATCTTTACGGCAAGCTGCAAGGACTCGATAGCCTCTTTTCTTAAGCGCTTTAGCTGCACAAAGCCCTATTCCACTAGAACTTCCTGTAATCAATACCGTTTTTTGCATAATTTTACAATTAATCTCGTTTAATCTACGTTAACTACTGTCAGAATAGTCTAACGTGTTAAGTAAGGGGATAATGTTTTATCCATCCATTGCGCAATAAAAGGCTGAGCATCTTCATTGGGATGTATACTGTCGTTTTGCATCCACTCAGGCTTATCTGCGATTTGCTCCATATAAAAAGGAAGCAGAGGAAGTGCATTCTCTTCAGCAAGTTTAGGATAAATCGCTGAAAAGGATTGTGTATAACGTTTACCATAATTAGGTGAAATCATTATTTGCATAAAAAGTGGGGTTGCGCCCGACGCTTTAACTTGTGTAATGATGTTTTGTAACGCGTCTTTTGTTTGTGCAACAGGGTATCCCTGTAAGCCATCATTTGCACCTAATTCAATTAAAACCCAACGTGGTTGATGCTGTTTTAATAAATCAGGCAGTCTATTTTGACCCTGAAATGCAGTTTCACCACTGATACTTGCATTAATAACATTAATTTCAGGGTGAGTTGTTTTCCATTTATCAGCAAGGCGCTGTGGCCATGCACTCTCAAGAGGAAGACGATAACCTGCACTCAAGCTGTCACCAAAGATTAAAAAGGTATCAGCAGCAATCGCCTTAAAGCTAAACATCATCATAACGATAAGGAAAAACGTATGTCGACGGAAAAGGTTCTTGAAGTTCATCAGTTAACCAAACAAGTAGGACAAGGTGATAGTCAGATCTCTATATTGCAGGGTGTTGAGTTAGTTGTCGAGCCTGCACAAACAATTGCGTTAATTGGTGAGTCAGGATCGGGTAAATCGACATTGTTAGGGATTATTGCCGGACTTGATGATGGAAGCGCTGGCAGTGTGAAATTAATGGGGCAAGATCTCACAAATATGGATGAAGAAGCGCGTGCAAAGTTGCGTGCTCAACATGTTGGGTTTGTTTTTCAATCCTTTATGTTAATTCCGACATTGAATGCACTCGAAAATGTGCAATTGCCCGCATTATTAAAAGGTGAGTCCGAAAAACACAGTTATTCTCGTGCGGTAGATTTACTTAAGCTGTTAGGATTAGGGGAACGCTTGCACCATATGCCAGCACAACTATCGGGTGGTGAACAACAACGTGTGGCACTGGCTAGAGCGTTTTGTACTCAACCTGCTATTCTTTTTGCTGATGAACCAACAGGAAATTTAGATCGTAAAACAGGAGATAAAATTGCTGATCTACTGTTTTCCCTCAATCGAGATTATGCAACAACATTAATTTTAGTGACTCATGACAATGAGCTTGCCGCTCGTTGTCAGCGACGTTTACGATTAGTTGATGGACAACTTAAGGAGGAGTCATGATTTGGCGTTGGTTCTGGCGTGAATGGCGTTCTCCTGCATTATTAATTGTTTGGCTTTCTTTAGCACTTGCGGTCGCTTGTGTGCTTGCTTTAGGACGCATAGGTGATCGTATTGATAAAAGTATTTATGCCCAAAGTCGAGACTTAATCGCGGGCGATTTAGTACTACGAGCATCTTATCCCGTTGATGAAAACTGGCTTGCTGAGGCGAAAAAAATGGGGTTAACGCTCAGTCGCCAAATGCAATTTACTACAATGTCTTATGCTCCAGAAGGAGATACACCACAGCTTGCATTAGTTAAAGCTACTGATAATTTATATCCACTTTATGGTGAATTAGAAACAGAACCTGCGGGTTTGAAACCAGAAAAAGGAACTGCGCTTGTTGGCGCCAGATTACTGGAGCTGTTGGATATAAAAGTCGGTGATAAAATTGATGTAGGTGACGCTACATTTACAATCAGTGGTGTATTAATTCAAGAGCCTGATAGTGGTTTCAATCCCTTCCAAATAGCACCACGTATTTTAATTAATCTTGATGATGTTGAATCAACCGGTGCAGTACAACCGGGGAGTCGCCTAACTTATCGCTATATGTTAGCGGGTAATGAGTCAGCAATTGATAGTTATCAACAACGCTTTGATCCTCTATTAAAACCCGATCAGCGTTGGAATAGTTTAAAACAAGACAGCGGTGCGCTTTCACAATCGATGGAAAGAGCAAAGAACTTTCTTCTACTCTCAGCCCTGTTAACGTTACTGCTCGCAATATCGGCAGTAGCGGTTTCAATGGCACACTATTGTCGTAGCCGCCATACCTTAATTGCGGTACTAAAAACCTTAGGTGCAGATAAACATGCATTGCGGAAATGGATAGTAGGGCAATGGGGCGTTATTCTTATCGGAGCCATTATTGTTGGTTCATTGGCGGGACTTCTCTTTGAAAGCATTCTGCTACAAATTTTAGCTCCTGTTTTGCCTAAACGTTTGCCTGATGCGAGTTTTTTACCGTGGTTTTGGTCAGTGGGCTCTTTATTGTTAATCGCCTTATTAACAGGATTAAGGCCTTACTATCAGTTAATGGCAACCCAACCTTCTCGTGTATTAAGAAGCGATACCACAGCATCGATCTGGCCTCTGCGTTTTTATTTACCACTCGTAGCATTAATTGTTATCGGTACTTTAACGCTTTTTGCCGGAACTGGGGTTTTATTGTGGTCAATTCTATTTGGTATCGTTGTTATCGCTTTTTTACTGGGTGTTATTGGTTGGCTTGGATTGTGGATATTAAAGCAGTTCAAATTTCGCCAACTTAGTGCTCGGTTGGCGGTAACTCGCTTGTTGCGACAGCCTTTTCAAACCATGACTCAACTGGCTGCTTTTGCACTTTCATTTATGTTGCTAACGCTATTGGTGCTGATCCAAGGTGATTTGTTAGATAAATGGCAAAAACAGCTACCAGAAGATAGTCCTAATTATTTCCTGATTAATATGTCCGCACCTCAAGTCCAAGAAGTTAACACCTTATTGGCACAACATAACGTCAAACCTACAGACGCCTATCCTGTAGTATTAGCGCGCTTAACGCAGATTAATGAGAATAATGCCAAAGAGTGGGCTGATAAACGTGATGCAGGTAATAACACAGTGCGCCGTGAGCTTAATTTAACGTGGCACAGTGAGTTGCCTAAAGATAATGTGATTGTAGAAGGAACATGGCCACCTGTTGGTAATGGTGTTTCTCTTGATCAAGGTGTTGCCAAGCAACTTGAGATTAAACTGGGCGATGAATTAACTTTTGTGGGAGATACTCGAGAGTTTAAGTCAGTTGTGACGAGTATTCGCCATGTCGATTGGGAAAATATGCGCCCTAACTTCTTCTTTATTTTTTCTGAAGAAGGATTAAATAATCAACCAGAAAAATGGATGAGTAGTTTTTATTATAATG
The DNA here is from genome assembly GCF_040140305.1 of Proteus sp. fly-1008. Taxonomy (NCBI): domain Bacteria; kingdom Pseudomonadati; phylum Pseudomonadota; class Gammaproteobacteria; order Enterobacterales; family Morganellaceae; genus Proteus; species Proteus sp. fly-1008. The sequence continues at coordinate 18,682 of NZ_JBEEWH010000011.1, read as the reverse complement.
GAGATGGTGCATTAATTACGGCGCTTAATCGACAATTCCCGACCGTAAGCGTGTTAGACACAGGTGCATTAATTCAGCAAGTTCAACAAATCTTACAGCAAGTCAGTCGAGCATTGGAGATAATGGTTGGGTTGGTGATGATTTGTGGCGCATTATTATTAATTGCCCAAATTCAAGTAGGAATGACGCAACGGCGTATTGAGCTGGTGGTTTACCGCACATTGGGAGCTGGTAAATTATTATTACGACGTACACTTTGGGCGGAGTTTGCTTTATTGGGCTTAATGGCGGGTTTAGCCGCAGCAATTGGCGCTGAAATGGCATTAGGTCTATTGCAGAAATTTGTATTTAATTTTCCTTGGCAACCTCAATGGGGAATGTGGTTTACTGTACCTATTATCGCGGCACTTTTATTATCGCTGTGTGGCAGTATGTTAGGTGTAAGGCTTTTGCAAGATAAAGGGCAATATCGCCGAATTCAAGGTGAGTAGTGAAAAGAAACAAGAGCTATAAATAGAGTTAAATAAAAATGCTGATATCATTAAATATCAGCATTTTTTTATGGAAAAAATAAAGAATTATTCTTTTATAACATAAGCATAAATACGCTTACTACCATCATCTTCATTATAAATATAAACACCTTGAAGCTCCGTTGAAAAACCAGGAAGTTGGTTAATGGTGACTTCAAGGGCTTGGAAATAACGTAACACTGCACCTCCCCAAATTTCACCGGGAACTGTGCATAAAACACCCGGTGGATAAGGTAAAGCCCCTTCAGCAGCAATTCTGCCATCTAATTGACTTAAAGGTAAAAACTCTACATTGCCACGTACAAATTCAATATTAGCTTGTTGAGGGCTTAGCGCTCGCTTAGGGAAATGATTTTTCCTAAACATTTGTTTTTGCAGTAACTTGATATTGTATTTGATACAAATATCATGCATTTCCTGACAGAGTTGACGCAATGTATAACTCTGATAACGAGATTGATAACGACGACAGATAGAAGGTAATACCTGTTCTAATGGGGAGTCATCAATTAGCAGTTTTTCAAATCTTATAATTAATGAAATTAAGCGCTCAAATTTATCATTATGCTCTGCGGGTGTGAGCAAAAATAAAATAGAATTTAAATCGCTTTTTTCAGGAATAACGCCATGTTCCCGTAAATAGTTTGCCAAAATAGATGCTGGCACACCAAAAGGTTCGTATTCTCCAGTATGAGGATCGATCCCCGGTGTTGTAAGCATTAATTTGCAAGGATCAACAAAGTATTGATTGGTGGCATAACCTTCAAATGAGTGCCAATTATCATTAGGAATAAAGTTGAAAAAGCGTTGATCGTGAGCGATTTCATCTGTGTTGTGATCTTGCCAAGCAATGCCATCAACAACTTCAGGAATAAATGGCTTAATAAATTGGCACTGTCTTAGTAAGGATTTACGAGCCTCGATACCTTGTTTAACACAATTCATCCACATTGCTTCACCGCTTTTGCCCGAATGCATCTTTGCGTTGACATCAAGAGCGGCAAAAAGTGGGTAAAAAGGGCTGGTGGATGCATGCATCATAAAGGCATTATTCATACGCTTATGATTAACATATCGAGATTGCCCTTTGATATGTGCATCTTTTTTATGGATCTGAGAGGTTTGTGAAAAGCCGGCTAGTTGCTTATGAACAGATTGAGTGACGAGAATACCGGGATCGTTCTCATTAAGCGCCAGCAACAAAGGCGAACACTGTTTCATCATTGGGATAAACTGTTCATAACCGACCCAAGCGGAATCAAATAAAATGTAATCACAAAGATGACCAATTTTATCAACCACTTGTCTTGCATTGTAAATAGTACCGTCATAAGTACCTAGTTGAATAACGGCTAAACGAAAAGGACGTTTATCTAATTGGCGTTCAGGTGTAATCTCTGCAATTCGTTGGCGTAAATAGCTCTCTTCAAAGCAATGCGCATCAATACCACCGATAAAACCAAAAGGGTTGCGAGCTGTTTCTAAATAAATAGGGGTTGCACCCGCTTGAATAAGTGCACCATGGTGATTGGATTTATGATTATTTCTATCAAATAACACTAAATCATTTGGTGCCAGCAATGCATTTAAGGCAACTTTATTCGAAGAGGAAGTTCCATTTAAGACAAAATAGGTTTTATCTGCATTAAACACTTGTGCTGCAAAGGATTGTGCATCGTAGGGCGCACCTTCATGAATAAGTAAATCCCCCATTTCCACATCAGCATTACAGAGATCAGATCGAAATAGATTCTCACCAAAATATTGATAAAACTGCTCACCAGCAGGATGGCGTCGGAAAAACTCGCCGCCTTGATGTCCGGGGCAATCAAAAGCAACATTTTTTTCGGCAACATAATTGACTAAGCGTGAGAAAAACGGTGTAGTCAGATTTTCTTCATATTGATGGGCTGCTTTATTGATCAAAATACTATTTTTTTGATGTGCACTTTCATCTGTAATGACAACACCTGAAACTTGATTAAGCAAGTCAGCACCGATGGTATCGTTAAGATCAACAGCAATAAAGACAGGTAATTCAAAGCCTGTTTGTTGAATACGCGCTAATTCACCTGACTCAATATCTGGCAATGATAATATTACCGCTGATACTTGTGTTAAATTTGCATCAACAATATCAATAATAGGGCGTTCACACGAAAAATAGTGTGAAAGCGAGAGGCGACATGCCAACTTCATTTTTTTCATTACACACACTTGTGTTTAATCAATCGGAGAATTGGCGAACAATATACTTGGTTGTGAATATGATTGGAATGGATTAAAGCAATAATATTGACAATCTTATGCACAATAAATGCATAAATCACCATCATTGGCGATTGGTAAATGGATAAGTTTATAAGAGGCTAAACTTATCCATTTCTATTATTGTGGGGTAGAAGATGATTTTTCGATATAAATTGTTTGAGATGGGAATGCAAAGTCAGCGCCATGTTTATGCACAATCTCAATCATCTTCAAATAGACTTCTTGCTGAGCTTCAAGCCACTGTGCCCAGACGGTTGTTTTGGTAAAACAATACACCATGATATTGAGTGAAGAGTCTGCGAATTGATTAAAATAGACTAGCAAAGTTTGTTGCGTATCAATTTTGTCATTTTGCATTAGCATGGTGCGAATATCTTCAACGATCACACCAATTTTATCTGAATCTTCGTAACGTAAACCGAGTTCAGTTTCAATACGTCGATTAGTCATTCGTCCCGGATTTTCAACACTAATGGAAGAAAAAATTGAGTTAGGAATATAAAGTGGTCGATGGTCGAAGGTAATAATTTTAGTAATACGCCAACCTATTTCTACTACTGTACCTTCAATATTACGATCAGGTGAGCGCACCCAGTCACCAATATTAAAAGGGCGATCGAAATAAAGCATAACCCCAGAAAAAAGGTTACTGAGCACATCTTTACTTGCCATACCAATGGCAATACCACCCAATCCGCCAAAAGTCATTAAGCCTGATAAGCTCATACCAAAATGTTCACCAAACAATAAGATGATGATGACAAAAAGGCTGATTTTAAATATCCGAGAAATAATACGGGCAGAGGTGGGATCACTACCTTTTCTGATCTGTGATTGCTCTAGTCTATTAATAAGTAAGAAAAACTTACGCATTAAAACTAAGGCGATACCAACGTAAGTAAAGAAATTAATCATCCTAAAAGAGATAAAATGGAGATTAAAATCAACAACAGCCATTTCACAGTATTGGCTTAAGATGATCACTAAACTACAAAGGAAGATGGCTTGGCTAATATGAATAATAATATTTCTACGACGTTTTTTCTTTTTGTCATGAAAAAGAGAGACGGCGACAAAGCCAACAAAACAGGCTAAAGCAATCCCTACACCTATTGAGTATTTTATTATTAATGCATCATTCATCAGCTTAACATCTCCTTAGAAAATGCGTTTGTATAATACAAAATCTATTACCATGTTTATTCAATCGCTATTTTTTGTGTTCACTAGCATGCTGAAATTTAGGGTAAGTCGGTGGTTTCATAAAGAGTGTTACCGCTAGGATCAATAGTACAGGTACAGTTAAAATTAAGAATGCAGGAGTAAAACTTCCTGATATGTCTTTTATTGCACCCGCAAAGAACGGCGCTAAACAAGCAAGTGTCGAAATTAAATTCATGACTGAAAATAGTTCAAGGTAAGGAGAGCGACCAAAGTAGTTAGCCAGTAATATACTTGATGCTAAAAAGGTCATGCCATAGCCGATACCAACACAAACCGTAAACAGGATCAGGTAAACCCAAGAGTTTGCCATACTGAGTGCTAACAGCCCAATAATGATAATACTTAAACTAGCGATAAGTAATTTTTTAGGTTCTAGCCATTCACCAATTGCGCCGCCGGCTAAGCGTGAGAAAGCGTTGATAAATGCCATGCTACTTAATAAGGTCGCGGCAATGGTTTCACCAAAGCCATTTTCAATAATATGAGCAACAGCAAAACTATTAACGGTAATACCGCACCATAAAAAAGCAGTATAAGTGGCAGCGATAACATAAAATTGCCATGTTCTCAAAGCATGGCGTGCCGTCCAAATTTCTTTGGTTTGATAGATGCGTTTTGTGCTTTGGAGTTGGCTAATTCTTTTGGCATGCTCTTGCTCTTTACTTCCTTCTCGTAAAAAGAGAATAGTGAAAAGAGTAATAACGGTAAGCGTGATCGCTGAAATAAGCCAATGCATACGCCATGTATGCCATAAATGCGTGGCTAAAAAGTAGATCCAAGGCCCCGCCACACCACCTAATCCGCCAATAGTAAAATAAACACCGAAGGCAAAAGATTGTTTTTCGAATAAGCGAGAAATTACATAAGTCCCGGGTACTGTTGCAAGTAAGGTAAAACCAATACCTAATAGTGCTGTACCAAGGAAATATCGTGCAATGGTGTAGGTTTCATAAAGAAAATAAAAACCGCTAACGAAAATAATCAGTCCAATAAGAAGGGTAAAGCGAACACTTAATTTACGAATAAGTAAAGTGGGTAAAAAACTAGCAAGACCACAGGTTAATCCTAATAACGTAAAACCAAGGCCTGCTTGTGTCCAATTCCACTCTAGCTCACTTATCATGCTAGGAAGAACAACACCCAAAGATGTAAATGTGGTTGCGGTAGCTAAAAAATAGACCAAACCCAGTAATATCAGCATACTCCACTGATAAATGGGTCCAAAACTCTGTTGTGTGGCTTGCATCCTGACTCCATCAAACGGGTGCAGTAACCTGAATAATCAGGAGAAAATAGCGAATAACAGACCTCTTTAATCAAGGTCTGTTCATTTAAAGGCTATTATTCTCTAACTTTATGAGTCGGACTGCTAGCTTAATTTTTCTAAAGCCCATTGAATGGGTTTTTGATAGGTATCATCAAGCATAAGACTCAATGATTTAAGTGTGTCTTTCAGCGGTTGGTTATCACGATGAACAAGATTGAGATGACCCACTTTTCGCACAGGGCGAACTTCTTTTTCATACCAATGTAAATGCACTAAAGGTAATGAAAGCCATTGAGGATTGATATCAGTACCAATCAAATTAACCATCACTGCGGGTTGGCAAACTTCAGGTTTTGGCATCGGTAAATCTAAGATTGCACGTAAATGTAACTCAAATTGGCTAATTGAGGCGCCATTTTGTGTCCAATGTCCACTGTTATGAACTCGTGGTGCTAATTCGTTGATGAGTAATTTATTACCGACAATAAAACACTCCATCGCCATTACACCGACATAATTGAGTTTATCAAGAATAGATGTCAGCATTTTTTCTGCTGATTGTTGTAATTCTGGGTCAGGTGTTGGTAATGCAACACTCATACGTAAAATGCCATCTTGATGAAGGTTATGTGTTAAAGGATAAAATACACAATGACCTTTTTTATCTCTGGCTCCAACTAAGGACACTTCACCAGAAAAGGGAATACCTTGCTCAACAATGCATTCACCATAAATTTCAGCGGGTAATTGTTGTTCTTCACCAGGGTGAATTCGCCATTGTCCGCGGCCGTCATAACCACCAACACGACGTTTCACGATAATAAAATCACCTAACTGAGAAAAAATATCAGGCCATTGTGCTGGAGATGTTAAGGCTTGCCAAGGTGCAGTAGCTAGGCTTAGTTCATCAAGAAGTTGTTTTTGAGGCAATCTATCTGCAAGTAAAGGGAAAATATCACGGTTAACAAAGTTAGTATGACGTTCTAATTCTTTTGTTAATGCTGTTTCTGGCCAACGTTCAATTTCTGCAGTAATAATGCTCTTTTGATAGGGAACAGCTTCAGGTTCTGCATCTAATCCTACAGGGTAAACAGCAATACCTAAAGGTTCACCTGCTTGTCTTAACATTCTACCTAATTGACCATTTCCAAGGACACAAACCGGTTTCATAGTGCCTCTCTTGGGTCTGGGTTATTTAATACATCATCGGTTTGTGCTGTGCGCCATGCAGTCAGTGCGTCTAAAATAGCAGGAGAATGTAATGCCAAAATTTGAGCCGCTAATAAAGCTGCATTGGCAGCACCCGCTTTTCCAATTGCTAAGGTTCCTACTGGAATACCTTTTGGCATTTGCACGATTGAATAGAGGCTATCAACACCGCTTAATGCTGCACTTTGAACAGGAACACCGAATACTGGCACTAACGTTTTAGCTGCAAGCATTCCAGGTAAATGGGCTGCTCCTCCGGCACCAGCAATAATGACATCAAAGCCATTACTTTTTGCTTTTTCAGCAAAACTAAATAATTTATCAGGGGTGCGGTGTGCAGAGACAATCTCAACATGGTAAGGAATGTGTAGTGCATCTAATACATCAGCGGCATGAGACATGGTTGCCCAGTCACTTTTAGATCCCATAACAATGGCGATACGAGGAAAAGCGGTATTTAGACCAACGTGAGAAGACATTACTTAACTGCTCCTGTAAGTATAAACGGATATAGCCTAATAAATTGAGAATGATAGTATCACGCTAACACGCCAAGGAAAACGTTTGCGTAAAGAAAAAAAAGGCTTTTTATAGAGAAAATAAGTGAAACAACTTAAAAGGGAAAATGGATCAGTTCTATTTTTTCAGCGGTGACTTTAAACATAGAACCTTCGGTATGCCAAGCACCCAATACACCACGATAGTGTGTTTTTCCTTCAATATGGACAGTATGAACAGCCGGTCGGTGTGTATGTCCGTGGATCATCCATTGTGTATTGAAGTGTTTAAAGGTATTAATCACCGCTTGTGGGTTAACATCCATAATTGCATCTGATTTATATTGGTTTTCATGCTGGCTACGAGAGCGCATTTTATCGGCAATTCGTAGTCGAACAAACAGAGGCAGTAATAAGAATAGGCGCTGTATAAATTTATTATGCACTTTTTTACGGTAACGTTGATAAGCCTCATCATCTGTACAAAGTGTATCACCATGTAAAATCAAGATATGATGTTGATAAATTTTGAGCACTTTTTCTTGAGGAAGTAGAGTGATACCACTCTCTTTTGCGAAACGAGAGCCAATTAAAAAATCACGATTTCCATGAATAAAATAACAGGGAATACCTGCATTTTTTAATGTCATTAGCGCTTGAGCAATTTGTTGATGTAAAGGATTAGGATCATCATCACCTATCCAAAAATCAAAAAAATCGCCTAAGATATAGAGCGCTTTAGCGTGAATGGCTTGCTCTTTTAGAAAGCGAAGAAAACCGGCAGTGATTGCCGGTTCATGTTCACTTAAATGCAGGTCTGCAATAAAAAGCGTACACATAAAGAGTAATGCTTATTCGCTAACCGTTACACTTTTAATGATGATATCTTCACGAGGAACATCTTGGTGGAAACCGCTACGACCTGTAGAAACCGCTTTAATTTTGTCGACAACATCCATTCCTTCAACAACTTCAGCGAAGACACAATATCCCCAACCATTCGCATTTTCAGCACGGAAGTTTAAGAAATCGTTATCTGCAACGTTAATAAAGAATTGTGCAGTCGCGGAATGTGGATCGTTAGTACGAGCCATCGCTAATGTACCACGATTATTTGCAAGTCCATTGTTTGCTTCGTTTCTAACAGGTGCTTTGGTTGCTTTTTGGTTCATACCAGGTTCAAAACCACCACCTTGGATCATAAAGCCATTGATGACACGGTGGAAGATAGTGTTATCGTAGAATCCTTCTTTACAGTAGTCTAAAAAATTTTCTACGGTTGCAGGTGCTTTGTCTGCAAATGTATTAATCACGATATCGCCGTAATTGGTATGAAAAGTAACCATATTCAGATCCTAATATAATTTTAGCTTTACCCAGATTTGGGCATAAACAATAGTCCCGTTTTTTATATCACAGTTGCCTTATTTAGTCAGTATTCATCTTTTTTTTGCCCGGCTTTTCTAATTAAACAGGCGTACAAAATAGGGAAAACACATTTTTCGCCAAAATTTAGCTCAATAACAGAAGTTTGATTGTTCACTATCAAGGATTGAACAGTGAAAATAAGGATTAAGCAGAGTAATATATTAGCGCAGATCTTGAGTTTGCTTTGTCTCCAAGATCCAATATCCTAATTAATATCGTGCTATAGTAGTCGTTATTTTCTTTTATATAAAAACGTAATAAACACGTACAGTTGAAAACGGGAACGTCCACCGATGCTAAAGATTTTTAATACTCTCACTCGCCAAAAAGAAGAATTTAAACCTATCCATGCAGGAAAAATAGGTATGTACGTGTGTGGCATCACTATTTATGACCTGTGTCATATTGGTCATGGACGTACATTTGTGGCTTTTGATGCCATAACCCGTTATCTGCGTTATTTAGGTTATGATGTTAATTATGTGCGTAACGTAACGGATGTGGATGATAAAATCATCAAACGTGCGATCGAGAATAATGAAACATGTGAGCAATTAACAACTCGCATGTTAGCTGAAATGCATAAAGATTTTGATGCATTAAACATTGCTCGTCCTGATTCAGAGCCTCGTGCGACACACCATATTGCTGAAATTATTGAATTAACGGAAACGTTAATCAAACGTGATCATGCTTATGTTGCTGAAAACGGTGACGTTATGTTTGCGATTGACACCGATCCTGATTATGGATTGCTTTCTCGTCAAGATTTAGAACAACTGCAAGCAGGCGCTCGTGTTGAAGTGGCTAACGTGAAACGTAATCCTATGGACTTCGTTTTATGGAAAATGTCTAAGCCGGGTGAACCAAGTTGGGAGTCTCCATGGGGAGCGGGTCGTCCTGGTTGGCATATTGAATGTTCTGCAATGAACGGTAAAGAGCTAGGATGCCATTTTGATATTCATGGTGGTGGTTCTGATTTAATGTTCCCACATCATGAAAATGAGATTGCTCAATCAACTTGTGCTCATGATGGCCCATATGTAAATTATTGGATGCATTCTGGTATGGTGATGGTAGACAAAGAAAAAATGTCTAAGTCACTTAATAACTTTTTCACCATTCGTGATGTATTAGCTTATTACGATGCTGAAACGGTGCGTTATTTCTTATTATCCGGCCATTATCGTAGCCAGCTTAACTACACAGAAGAAAATCTAAAACAAGCACGTACCGCTTTAGAGCGTCTCTATACGTCATTACGTGGTACTGATGCTAATGCACAACCTACTGGTGGCGAAGCGTTTGAAGCACTGTTTATAGAAGCAATGAATGATGACTTCAATACACCAGAAGCGTATTCAGTATTATTTGATTTAGCGCGAGAAGTAAATCGCTTAAAAAGCGTGGATATGAATAAAGCTAACGGTTTAGCTGCGGTGTTACGCAAATTAGCTAAAGTATTAGGTCTGTTAGAGCAAGATCCTGAAGCTTTTTTACAAAGTAGTGCTAAAGCAGACGATGCGGGTGAAGTTGAAAAAATTGAAGCTTTAATTCAACAACGTAACGATGCACGTAAAAATAAAGATTGGGCTGCTGCTGATGTTGCGCGTGATGCATTAACTGCGATGGGAATTGTTTTAGAAGATGGCCCTCAAGGAACAACTTGGCGTCGTAATAATTAATATAATTAACGAGTAATTACACATAACACGTGTTTTTATAAAAATATCGGATATTTATTATCCGATATTTTTTTTGCTATTTATTATTTAATTTATTGGCTAATAATACGGATTTCTCTTTCATTATCTTTTTGTTTATCTTTAAAATAATTTATGACATTCTCAGAAAAAAAGAGTCTATGAGTTAAGATAACTATAATAGAAAAAGCAACAAAACTAAATTCAGACATATTGGTTAATGACATCGAAACACTTAGTATAAAAAATAGCGAAATAGATAAACATACCCATGATATTTTTAAAAAAGAGTAAGCATTTTTACTGTTTCTTGCGAGTTTTATCCATGCAATAACTTGTATTATCATTGTGATAATCAGGCACAGCATAATAAATAGGCCCAGGAGTATCGTTTGACCACCGCCCATCGCCATTGCTAATAAATAAATGGGTGCCCCAGCAACCAATATAAACAAACTTATACCTAAAAATAGTACTGAAATAACTTGGATCCATAAAAGCACTATGGGCCTTTCCATAATTTCTCCTAAAAACAAAATAAGTTTTTATTAGCTTTAGAATATCTTTATTAACTTTTATTAAAGTGAAGTTTATCGAATAAATAGAAAAAATAAAGTTTGATTTAATAATAAATAAATATTAATCAATTTAAGAGACTCTATTTTAGAGTTTCTATAAATATGATATTAATATATTTAATTGAAGCAGTGGTAACTCTACTTAATATTATTCGATATACCACTGGTATTATTACTTATAATTTTAGAGGGGTTAATTTTACTTCTGCCATCATTTTTGCCAATTGTTCGCGGTCATGAATACCAACATTGGTCTGACTTACTGCAAGAGCAGAAACGGCAGTTGCAAGACGTAATGTATGCTCGCTAGTTTGTCTCATCATCAGTCCATAAATTAGGCCGCCAACCATAGAATCACCGGCACCTACGGTGCTGACAACATCACATTTAGGCGGTGTTGCCATCCATGCGCCAGATGCATTTACCCACATTGCACCTTGCTCACCTAATGAAATCACAACGTGAGCAATACCTTGTTGGCGTAATGCTTGTGCGGCTTGTACAACATCAGATAGTTCAGGTAAAGGCCTGCCAGCCCAAATTTCTAATTCATGATGATTAGGTTTAACAAGCCAAGGAGAGGCTTTTAACCCTGCGACAAAAGCATCTCGGCTACTGTCAAAGATCAAACACATGCATTCACTGCGTAAACGAGTCATCCATGCGGTGAAATCATTAAGATCAACGCTAGAAGGCACACTACCACTGACACAGATCATATCAAATTGACCCGCCCAGCTTAGTGTGTCATTCACGAAACGAGCCCAATCTTGTTTTGTAATTTCAAAACCAGAAAAATTAAAATCAGTAACTTTGCCATTAGGCTCAGTAAGTTTCACATTAATGCGAGTACGGCCTTCAACCATTTGAAAACGGTTTGCAATACCTGAATCACTAAACTCTTTTTGAAACCCATCTTGATTTTCTTTACCTAAAAATCCGCCAACAGTGACATCAACGCCGAGGCTTTTTAAGACTTTAGCAACGTTAATACCTTTACCTGCAGCATGAAAACCTGCTGTTTTAACACGATTAACTTCACCAAGCTCAATAGGATTACTTAAACCAACAAGATCATAAGCAGGGTTAAGTGTGATGGTCGCAACTCTGCGTTTCATGCTAGTTCCTTACCTTAAATAAAAGAATAGGCATCATTTTTTGCTGTTGTTCAGCAATGATAGAGATACCTTGAGTGGGTAGGCCGAGCATAAAATCTCCTGTTAGATGAAAGGCAAAAAAGATCTAAATATCATAAAATAATAACTAAGATTGCATCACTGAGCTGAATCGTTTCAAATTATAACGTATAATTTAGTACAAACAATGTTCTTTTACCTAATGAAAGTAGAAATAAATTAGATCTAAATCACATTTTAGTGCATTTAAACATGAATAAATGAGTAAAAAGTGTCAGCAAAAAAGTTTGTTGCTGAAGTTTTACAGTAATGGTTGAAAAGTGTTATTTTTATATAAAATAATGACTTACACGGTCTTTTTTTATCTATTTATTGATGAAATGTATAATGTGCTGAACATCTAAGAGGGATTATACCAAGAGATATGTCTAAAAATAATGATTTTAATTTAATTAAATTAAACTAAATTTATTATTTTTATTTAAATTCAATTGGTTATGATTATCATCTTTTTTAAAAGATGATTAAAGAAGGAAAAGTAGAGGAAAAAAGAAGAAAAGTGTTTAAAAGAAAAAAAGCGCCACTTATTGTAGTAGCACTTTTTAATTTTAACTGATTTGCTGATTATTTGCTGACACTGACCGAGAACTCACCAAAGGTGACAACTTTCCCATCAACGATTTTACAACGTTTACGGGTTTCAACTACGCCATCGACGCTAACTAAGCCTTCAGCAATGACACTTTTAGCGGCAGCTCCGCTTTCAGTCCAACCTTGAAGTTTTAATAAATCACAAAGCTCGACATAGTCGTGCCCATCTAATTGAAATGTTTCCATTGACTAATTATTTCCTGTTTCAGGGTCGTGATACTCTTCACATGCTTGTAAAGTGTTTTGAATAAGTGTGGCGACTGTCATTGGACCGACACCACCAGGGACTGGCGAGATCCAACCTGCGCGTTGTGAAGCGACTTCAAATTCAACATCGCCAACCACTTTACCACTTTCAAGGCGGTTAATACCGACATCAATGACAATAGCACCAGGTTTAATCCATTCACCGGGGATAAAGTTAGGTTTACCTACCGCTACAACGACGAGATCAGCGTGTTCAACATGAAAACGCAAATCTTTAGTAAAACGATGAGTAACCGTTGTTGTACAGCCCGCAAGTAAGAGCTCTAGGCTCATTGGACGACCCACAATATTTGACGCACCAATAATAACTGCGTTTAAACCATTCATAGGGATATCACAACGTTCTAGTAGTGTGACAATACCGCGAGGTGTACAAGGGCGTAATTTGGGGGCACGTTGACATAGGCGACCGACATTGTAGGGATGAAAACCATCCACATCTTTATCTGGACGAATACGTTCTAGTACTTTAACGTTATCAATTCCGGCCGGTAAGGGGAGTTGAACGAGAATACCATCAATGGTGTTATCTTCATTAAGCTGGTCGATAAGGTTTAATAAATCAGCTTCACTGGTAGTATCAGGTAAATCATAAGAGCGAGAAATAAAACCAACTTCATCACAAGCTCGGCGTTTACTTCCGACATAAATCTGTGATGCTGGGTTATCACCCACTAAAATAACAGCTAAACCAGGTGCACGTTTTCCTGCATTAATACGTTGTTTTACTTTTTCGGCAACTTCGCTTCTGATGGTCTGCGCAATCGATTTCCCATCTATAATTCTTGCTGACATCTATACATCCAAATTATTCAATTACGGTATTGCTCTATTTTGTCAGATCAAGAGCAATCTGTCAGTCGAATACTTGCCATATTTTAACCATATAGTCTGATATCGTTGAAAAATCGTTGACTCTCAGAATGTTGAACGTATAATTCACACCCGTTATCAGCAGTGATTGCTGACGTCTAATCTCTTCTAGGCGCCCTTAGCTCAGTTGGATAGAGCAACGGCCTTCTAAGCCGTAGGTCACAGGTTCGAATCCTGTAGGGCGTACCATTTAAAATCAAATACTTACATTCATTTTGAATTTTCCACTTTTCTCAAGTGGGACGGATTTGGGACGCAAGTGCCAAAAATACTGTCTATTTGCTTTGCGTGTTCAGTTAAATGATTAGGCGCTAGGTGTGCATACCTTCTAACCATATCAACTGACTCCCAACCACCCATTTCTTGCAATACTGAAAGCGGCACTCCTGACTGAATTAACCAACTCGCCCATGTATGGCGCAGATCATGAAAGCGAAAGTTTTCTATTCCAGCTCTTTTTAGTGCCGTCCTCCATGCTGTGTTAGAATCAACTCGCATTTTTCTAACACTTGGCGTTAATGTTCCATCTGGTCTTTTCTTTGATTCAGTATGAACAAACACCCATTTGTGATGGTTTCCTATTTGCTCCTTAAGAACCTGACAAGCAGTGTCATTTAAAGCCACACCAATTGCTTGTCCTGATTTGCTATCCTCTGGATTTATCCACGCAACTTTCCTTTGCATATCAATTTGACTCCACTCTAAATTGATAATATTGGATCGCCTTAATCCAGTGGCCAATGCAAATGTAACTACGGATTTCAGTGGTTCAGGGCATTCTTGAATCAGTCTTTTAGCTTCATGATGTTCTAACCACCGAACCCGCTTTTCTCTGATTGTTGGAACTTTGATAACGGGAGATTTTTCTAACCATTTCCAGTCACGTTCAGCAGCTCTTAACAGGGACTTCATAATAGCAAGGTGCTTTGCTTTGGTTGCATTACTGACAGGAATATCAGTAAATGCAGGGATTTCCTTTCCCCTTTTTTTTGCTGATCCAGCTTGCTTTTCCCATCTCTCTCTTGCCTTTCTGTTTACCATCTTATTAATAACAGAATATATTTTGGCCTCTGTAATATCCTTAAGGCGGCATCCTTCAAAGTGATCTAACCAAAAAGAAAGCCGACCTTTATCATCATCCAGTGATTTTTTGTCTGATTTCTCTTCTATCCATCTCACAATAGCCTCCTCAAAAGTAACATCTGGGAAGTCACCAAGCCTCTCTATGCGCCATAGTTCGACCTTTCTTGTGTCATGCAGCTCCTGCGCGAGCTTCTTGTCCTCTGTGCCAAGAGATTCCTTGATTCTGTTACCGCTTGGCGTCGTGTAGTTTCCGTACCATATTTTACCTCTTCTGAATAAAGACATGATTTTCCCTCTCGTGTCTCACCAGCGTTCACTGGTATATTGTGAATTGATTTATTAGCTGCCGCAATACACGCAGCTCTCGTAAATAGGTATGGCGAGTTTTTCTTTGATGGATCCTTTCTTGTGTATGCAATCAATCCTAGCTTGCACCAACGAGAGAGTGTGTCTTCTGATATACCAATATATGCGGCAGCTTCTTTTCTTGGCATGGTCATCCCTTCCATTTTACCCTCCTATCCATTCTTCCTTTTATGCTGTTCATGATCATCACCACAATCTTTACTACAATATGCGCTATTAGGTGCGACTGGTTCTTCGTGACACCAGATGCACATGCCGTTATATGATTTAATTGCTACCTTGCGATTTGATAATGACACTTGAATATATAATTCGTTTGTTTCATTTGCTGAGTCGATAATGTCCATAATTACGCTTGCCCTGTTTCAATTAAATAAATTAGTAAATATAGTGCTATTAACCCTGAAAATTCAGTAAATGTCATAATTCACCTATGCTATTTTCCATTCATTTAATATTTTATTACCGATATTAATTAACTCGTCTCTATCGACAGTATTAATTATCTTTCGTGGTTTGATATATGGTCGCCATATTAAAAACATTGAGCCTTTATTATTGCCGTTAACTGGTTTGTTTGTTCCTGCATTGATAAAAGATATTCTTCCTCCTGTAATTAGTCTCACTTCATCAACTGTTTCTAATGCAGAATTAAACCAGCCGACAGAAGTATCAGCAGGAATTAACATCACGACAGGCTGTAATTGCTTTTTACATTGCTCAGCGGCTTTATTAATCCAAGGCTTAATTTCACTGTAAGGAGGATTTAAGAATATCGCTCCGTAACTTTCCCAATCGCAATTTAACGAGTCGTCTTTTTCGGTGAGGTAATGAGAACAGAGAGAGTTATTTTTATCGGCGGCGGCATCTAAATAGAAACCAAATTCAGCGTCCAATGCTGTGAATAAAGGTAGGGGAGTTTGCCATCTATCACGCAATTCCTTTGGTGTGTGGCTACCTCCGTAGTCAGTTTTCATTCTCCACATCCTTCATTAATAGAAAACAAATCATGGCAATTCGATAATAATTATCACCATATGATACTGATGTTCGAGATAGGGAGCGTTCATCATACCAATCACCATCAAACGCCATCCACTTCCCTTCATCTTTGTCATCGCTCAAAGTTATTGAAATATTATTCTCAATAATAATCGGCATTGCGTCAGATGGGTTGTTGCATGGATTAAATTCAATCCAATTAGCACCATCACCATAGAAAACTTTATTGCTATGCAAGTCAGTGTCTTCATGTTCTATTTTTGCAGCAACGAATACGCGCTTATTAATTTCCAAGTCAGACAGTTCGGTGTATTTATTCATTATTAACCTCAAAAATAGTAACTTCGGAAATATGAAGATTTTCTCCAGTGTTCTTACCAAGAACTTTTTCAGCATCTTCACGTAAATAGAATATTGCTTTTAGCGATGGATATTTACTATTATTGATACAGACAACATTATCGTCGCCATCACACACCGCATAAAATTTAAATTCATTCATCTGAATACCTCTCTATAAACAACTTCAAAATTCCCCACTGACATTAAATATTCAGCACGTTTATTACATTCCGATTGCGTATATATATCTTCCGTTACAGGCACAGCAGAGCCCTGTATTAGCATGAGTAATACATATCCGATTATTTGCATGGTTATTTAATTTTATATGTGTGAGCTACTTTGAATTTAGAATTTAAGTTATTAGCTCTTTTTTCTACACCTACAATTGAAATGAATCCTTTTTCAATCATATTTCCATTTAATAAAATAACTGGTTTACCGTTAATTAGTTCGGCTCTGTATTTTTCATTCATTTTTTATTTTCACTCCGTTACTGATTAGTATTTTCTCTACTTCTGAAATTGCATCATTGAAACCATCTATGAAATAATCATCCAATATAACGTCACCTAAATCTGGTAATTCAACCTCCAAACTCTCGCGTGATGCTTCCCACACCATCCACATGACAGGGATAATACCTTTTACCCAAGGGTAATCACCTTTACTTATAAACTCTTCAAATTGCTGTCTTGATTTATCCATCACTCCACCTTTCTATATCCAGCGTCATATATTTTTTCAGCTATTTCATACATTGAAGTTCCACCTTCGATACTTTCAAGAAAATCGCCTAATTCTCTAACTTGCTTAAATGCCAATTCCTTACGCTTTTCATCTGCAATTTCTTTCGCTAAATCTGAGCAGTCAAAGCAAATATTTGCCGCCTGACCTTGAATCAAATTGTCCTTACTACCGCTTCCACCGCAAAAGTTACAAGCATTCCTAGGGTCTGGTTCTGGCAGTGTGAATTTCATAAATTGCCCATAATGTGTAAAACTATTCATATTCATTCCTCTTCATTGCATCCCTGCGAGTTAAATTAAAACTGCTTTCCGCCTTCCTTTGCTCTATTTTCCCGTTTATGATCTGCTCTATGTTTGTTGTATTCGAGCTTTTCAGTTATTGCGCCTTCAATGTCATAACCAAAGGCTCCGGCATAATCCAAAATACGAATAACAGCATCAGCAAGTTCAACCTCTGCCATTTTTCGATGCGGTAAGTGATCATCCATTAAATCTTTGCGTTCTCCCTCCATTGCCTCACTGATTTCTGAATGAATAAGGCAGAGTAGCGTTCCTTTTTCGCGTGGGTTATCCCACCATCCAGCAGATTTATTTTGTTGATGAATTTGTTGCTGTAATTGTTTAATGTTCATATCTACCTCCTGTTTGCATCCCTGCACTGAGTTCCTGTAATTAAACGTATGGCTTAATATCAAATTGCTTGAACCATTCTTTTATTTCTTCGTATTCATCATCGCTAATTTCATTTTCTTCTAGCCATTCTTTAAATGAATCCCTGGCGGCATCTTTAGTTAAGTAATAAATGAAATTTTGCAATTTGTTTGGTGTTTTCATGGTTATATCCTTTGGTTAAACGGGTAGGGTGGCTAGAAGGGTATAGGATCATCCCAATCTTGAGGTGGTTCGTTTTGTGGTGCCTGCGGTTGCTGTGCTGGTTGCTGCGGTTTCTGGCTTCCTGCCTGATTACCACCGTTACCGCCAAAATCTAATTGGTTAACGATAATTACTGGAGCTGATTTTTTCTCACCACTCTGGCTTGTCCATTCTTCCATAACGAACTCACCAGTAACTGTAATCTTTGTCCCTTTGGTTAGGTGAGGAGGTAACTTTTCAGCTTTAGAACCAAACATCTTGCAGATAACCCAAGATACTTTTTCGTGTTCTCCGTAACCTTGTTTCACTGGCAAACTAAAAGATGCAACCGCTTTACCATTTGGTGTCCATCGTTGTTCGCAATCTTTACCTAAGTTTCCACTTGCCGTTATTGTGTTAATTGCCATATACACTCCATTGATTGCCAAATTGAATGCCTAACTTGTTTAATCCCTGATCCATTGCTTCAATAAACTCAGGCACTAACTCGTCGAATTCTTTCATCATTTTTTCGTCACGCTCGACAGGGAAATATGCAATTTCTTTCCCTGCTGGCATTCGTGGGTCAAAATTTGCAAAATGCCAGATATCCTTACCTGTAACCCACATGGAATATTGAACTTGAGCCAC